>CAZINW010000001.1:0-100591 GCA_964540765.1 uncultured Anaerolineaceae bacterium
ACAAAAGACTGGTTCACTTTGCAGTGTGCGACGCGACAAATCCCATCGTCGCCTCAGATTTTCCTCGCATCAGTTTGTAAAGATCGCAAAGTTCACAACAAAAATATACATACCCCTGATTAGTTTAATGCTCAAGTGTAAAGAATAACGGTTTTACCCTACATGAAAATATATGCAAGTAAATCCCACCAAAGAATTAATTACCGCCCTGATATTGCCTTGATCACACCATTTAGACCATCAAACACATAGTCCGGTTGGAATGGCGAGGCTGGCAGATCTGCAAGCTTTGTTTCCCCGGTTAAAACAAGCACTGTCGTCAACCTAGCAGTTTGTCCCAAGGCAATATCGGTATAGAGGCGGTCACCGATCATTGTCAGATCACCCGCCTGCAAACCCAATTCCCCGGCAACCATATCAATGATGATACGATTGGGTTTACCCACGATCAAATCCGGTTCACGCCCGGTGGATGCTTTCACCAAAGCCAGCATCGCTCCGATGTCCGGGGCAAAACCGGTGCTGGTTGGGCAGTTAATGTCCGGGTGCGTGGCAATAAATGGCAAGCCACCAGCCAGGAAGCTGCACAAGCGGTTCACCTTGTCATAGGTCAGGCTGGTGTCATAACCCAGCACAACCAGGTCCGGTTGATCCTGAACCAGGTGCAACCCTGCTTCCAGGAAAGTCTCATGCAGATCCTGTGTGCCTACCAGGAAAATACGTTCATAAGCGGTTTTTTCCCGAATATACCTGGCAGTTGCATCGCCTGAGGTGAAGACACGCGCATCACTTTCACGAATACCCAGTCGGATGAGTCTTTTGACATATTCTTTTCGACTTCGGGAAGAGTTATTTGTCAGGAAAATAAAGGGGAGCCGGCGCTTATTGAAGAGATCCAATAATTCCAATGCACCAGGCAGCAGATGATCACCCATGTAAAAGGTGCCATCCATATCCAGAAGGAACCCTTTAATGTCAGATAAATGCATTATTTCCTGTATGGCCTTTAATATTGACGATTCTTATCATAACAATTATATTAATAAGGCTAAAGACTGTTACAATAAGTTTAACCGATAATTTTCGCTTGAAAGGAAAAAATATGCAATCCGTGCGCTACTTTATACCCAACATTAGTTGTGATCACTGCACACACAGGATCATCACGCGTTTGAATCAAATTCCAGGCATTGAAGATGTTGAAGCCTCGGTTGAGACAAAGGAAGTCCATGTGGACTTTGACACGCCGGCAACTGAAGAAGATATCATATCCGCGTTGATGGAGATCAACTACCCACCTGTCCAATAAAACAACCATGAAAGAAAACCACCAGATTACTCTACCTATTTTAGGCATGACATGTGCCAATTGCGTGGCTACCGTTGAAAAAAGCCTCACCAGGACAGATGGCGTTGAAACTGCAAACGTCAATCTCTCCTCTGAACGCGCATCTGTCATATTTGATCCCAATAAAACAGACCTGCAAACCTTGATCGCTCAAATCAAGGGTGCAGGTTATGATGTGGCATTGGGAGAAGCCAGCATCCTGGTACAGGGCTTGACCGATAATGCCGATACCTCCCGCATCGAGAAGTCTTTGAACACATTGGAAGGGGTTATTTCTACGCAGGTGAACCTCGCTTCGGAAAGAGTGATGGTACGGTATGTCCCAACACTGGTCAGCCAAAATGACCTGAGGCGTGAAATCCGAAAAACCGGGTTTAAGGTGATTGATGAGGGCAAGGATCTGCAAGATGCAGAAGAAGTTGCCCGCAAAAAGGAGATTGCGCATCAGAAGCATCTCTTGATCGTGGGATTGATTTTCACCCTGCCACTGTTTATTACATCCATGGCAAGGGATCTTAACCTGCTCCCGATGAGCCTGGCGCATGCAATCTGGCTGGATTGGGCTTTTCTTGTGCTCGCCACCCCTGTCCAGTTTTATGTCGGTTGGCAATATTACATTAATGGATACAAAGCCCTGCGCAATGGATCCGCGAATATGGATGTTTTGGTGGCACTGGGCACCTCAGCCGCCTATTTTTACTCTGTGATTGTTGTTATTGGGGTGATCCCTGGACATGGTTTCTTTGAAACCTCAGCCGTGATCATTACCCTGGTTCGATTGGGCAAATATCTTGAAGCCAAAGCCAAGGGAGGCGCCGGGGACGCCATCCGCAAGTTGATGAATTTACGCCCCAAGAAGGCTGCCATCATTCGCAATGGAATTGAAGTGGAGGTGATGGCTGAAGAGGTGCAGGTTGGCGATCTCGTCATTGTCAGACCGGGGGAAAAGATGCCTGTGGACGGGGTGGTGGTGGATGGTCATTCCAGCGTGGACGAATCCATGCTGACAGGCGAATCCCTGCCTGTCGAAAAGAAGCCAGGTGACCCAGTATTTGGTGCCACACTCAACAAATCAGGGCTGCTCAAGTTTGAAGCCAGCAAAATCGGTAAGGATACCGTCCTGTCGCAAATTATCAAGCTGGTGGAAAACGCACAAGCCAGCAAGGCTCCCATCCAAAACCTGGCAGATAAGATCTCGGAGGTCTTTGTACCCATTGTGATTGGGATCGCCCTGCTCACATTTGCAATCTGGTACTTCTTCGTTCCGCTGCCTGCATCGGCAGGCATGACTTTGCTTGCCAGAGCCATCATCAATGCTGTTTCTGTGCTGGTAATTGCCTGCCCATGCGCCATGGGACTGGCGACACCCACTGCTGTCATGGTCGGCACTGGAAAAGGCGCGGAAATGGGTATTCTCATCAAATCCAGCGAAAGTCTGGAGCGGGCAGGTGCCATTGACGTGGTGGTGTTGGACAAGACCGGAACGATCACACGCGGTCAGCCAAAAGTAAGCGACCTGATCGTCAAGAATTTTAACGGTGGCGCAGAGCGCTTACTGCAACTGGCTGCCTCTGTAGAGTCTGGCAGCGAGCACCCACTCGGGGAAGCGATTACTGCTGAAGCCAGTATACGTGGTATTCCGCTCAAAGAAATGAATGCTTTCAAAACCCGCACAGGCAAAGGCATATTCGCTGAAGTGGATGGCAGCAAGATTGTCATTGGCAATCAAAAATTCCTGGAATCGCAAAACATCATGACCGATGAATTTGCCCTGGATATCCAGGAGCTGGAAGGACAGGCAAAAACAGTCATCCTGGTGGCGGTGGATGGCAACCCGGTCGGGGCGATGGGCATTACCGATACCTTGAAAGAGGGATCCATCGAAGCCGTGAAAATGCTGCATGGGATGGGACTTGAAGTGGCGATGATCACCGGGGATAATCAGCGCACCGCAGAGGCAATTGCAGCCCAGGTGGGGATTGACCAGGTATTGGCCAATGTTTTACCGGGTGAGAAAGCCAACCAGGTCAAAAAGATCCAAGAAGAAGGGGGGGTTGTTGCCATGGTGGGTGATGGAATTAACGATGCGCCAGCATTGACCCAGGCAGATGTCGGGATCGCCATCGGCACAGGAACGGACGTGGCAATCGCTTCCGCCCCGGTGGTTTTGATCAGCGGAGATCTGCGCAGTGTCCCGCGTGCCATCAGCCTTTCACGCAAAACCCTCAAAACGATCAAGCAAAATCTGTTTTGGGCTTTCTTTTACAATATGATCCTGATACCGGCAGCAGCGCTGGGCCTCTTAAATCCCATGCTGGCAGCGGCTGCCATGTCCTTTAGCAGTATTTTTGTGGTTACAAACAGTCTTCGTCTGAAAAAATTCAAATAAACAATTTAGCGATTTTGTCGGAAAATTGCCCTGCGTGCCAGGCGGTCCACCTTTTCATTCCAAAAATTGCCATAGTGCCCCTTGACCCAATGCCAGGCGACGTCATGCCTGTCAATCTCAGCATCAAGCGCCTGCCATAGATCCAGGTTGGCGAGCTGACCTCCCTTGCGTTTCCATAAACGTGCTTTCCAGTCGTCCATCCATTCGGTGATACCCCGTTTCAGATATTCAGAATCCGTATAGAGATGGATATTACTAGAGTGTTTCAGTGATTTCAAGGCTTGCAGGGCTGCGGTCAGTTCCATGCGGTTGTTGGTAGTGTTGTCGGATACACCCGAAAGAGAGCGCTCCCTGCCATTTTCGTTGATAATGGCAGCCCAACCACCCGGTCCGGGATTGCCCCAGCATGATCCATCTGTATAAATCGTCACCTGGGGTTTTTCAATCATCAAAGCTCATTTCATTTATTTCCAGGAGGGTGTCATCCAGCATCTGCAGAACAGTTGGCAGGCTGCCAGATTCAAGCATAAGAGCGCGCCAGAAAGCATCCTGCAGTAGCATGCTCTCGGGTCCCCATTTCTGGCGGTTTGGCACAAAGTAGATGGCAGGGTCCATCTGGCTGATGTGAGACCACTGCGCAGAATTTTGCACGGATTGCATGGCAGTGTTGCTGAGCGGCCAGGAACCGCTCACCCCAGTAAAACTTTGCTGGACCGGATCAGATGCCATCCAGCGGACAAATAGCCATGAAGCCAGTTGAACCTCAGGCTTGTCAACAGAGATAATATAGGAAGGACCGCTGAACAGCAATGAGCCCTTCCCGTCCGTTGAGGGATAAGGCAGCATCAGCCATTCATCCTCGGATTCAATCAAGGATAAGACATTCAATTGCTGCCCAATATTTGCCGAGTCTCCGGCATAAAACAGAGCATAACGCTCTGCAAAATAATTGTATGGCAGCGGCTGCCTGCCTACCCAAGCGCAACCTTCATCATACAAGGATTTCATATTGCCGAACGCCATCTCACCTGCTATATTATTAAATTCAGGGGTTTCATCCAGCGCAATTTGTGCGACGCCTACGGCATGAAACCAACTTAGAACCGAGTTTGATGAAAGGTTAAGCAGAAGCCCACCAGTGCCATCATTATCAGCACTATTATCTTTAAGCAAAGCCTGATAGGCAGCACAGGACTGCTCACGCAATTGTTCAAATGTAGTTGGTGGAGCATTAAAACCCAGCTCCTTTGCCCAGGTCACATTGTAGAAGAGAACATCTGCTGACACAAATGCCGGGAAACCAATCATTCTGGTTCCAACTTTCTGCATATCCAGAAAATAGGATGGGATATCTGCAAGGGTTTCTTCATCCAATCCCCACTTTTCATCAGTGATGAACTGGCTGATGTCCAGCCAGAAATGATTTCCATCCAACTGCTCCGCCTGGTAGGGATTTAGAACCACAATTTCGGGCACGGAGGATTCCGCGATACTCGTTTCGAGGGAGTCAAATAGGTCATCGGCACCACCCCTGGCAAGCAATGTCACAGAAATACCCCATTCGTTCGTTTGATTGAACTCATTGACCAATTCTTGTAAGCGTACGGCAGTCTCATCCTGCCATGGATGCATCAAGGTGATATTAATCCCTTTTAATAGGTCATCACCAACATCCAGATAGGCTGCCCGCGTAGGTGTTGGCACAGGCACCTTCTCCGTTGCTGTCTTTGCGGTTTGAACAATCCTGGTTGGAAGAGTTTTTGTTCCTGTTGTTGCCGTTGGAGGTGTCTTATTGGATTGACTGCATGCAGAAACAAGCACAAGACAGACTAAAGCGACAATTAATGACCGCTTCATGTGAAATTTTCTTTTTTTCATCACACTATCCTGTAACGATCATCAAAGGAACAGGAATAAAAATCAAGACAAAAATTATGCAAACCAATATCGCCAGCATTTTGCGCTTTTTATCAATCGTGGTGATCTGATCCAAAGGTTCAGCATACCGTCTACCCATGAGGAAGATCAAAGCAGCCCATAGCCACCATCCATTCCATGCAAAGCCAAGTACGACCAGTATAACGATGATCAGGGGCTGGATTATTTGTGCAACTTTCCGACCAGCAAACACCTGGAATACATGTCCCCCATCAAATTGACCGGCTGGGATCAAATTAAGCATGGTTATCAGCAGTCCCACCCAGCCTGCCCACGCCACCGGGTGGATGATAACGTCAATGCCGCCCAAAGGCAGCGGTCTGCCAGTGAAAAAGAAACCCAACCAGTAAGCCAAGGGAGACAGACCTCCAAAATCAGCCGGTTGGGGCAGCCATTTTCCAAAGACAATGAACTTTGCCAGCAGATAAAAGATCGAATTACCTTCCAGTTGATATCCCATGCCTTCGGGAATACTGGCTGGGATGACATCCAGGCTTGATAAACTCAAACCAATGAAAAGGACAGGGATTGCCACAAGCAATCCTGCCAGGGGTCCAGCAATGGCAATATCGAACAACTGCTTGCGGTTCCTCGGGATCTCCTTCATGTTGATGAACGCGCCCATGGTGCCTACCAGGCTCATTGGAAATGGAATGAAATACGGCAGGGAGACGTTTACCTTGTGATGCCTCCCCATCAAGTAGTGACCAAATTCATGCGTTCCCAGGATTGCCAGGAAGCTGACAGCAAAAGGCCAGCCCTGCCAGAGGAACTTCAAGATACCGCCAATCGTGATCGAACTGGCAAATGGATCCGCCTCAGCAACAAACGAAGCACCTGCATACAAGACTGACAGAAAGGTCAAGCCAAACAAGAGGATATTGACCCAAAGCTTGCCATTCTTAGGTTTTGCCATGGAATGAACTATCAATATTTCCTGTCTTTTTCCATCCCACCGAAATATGGGGGGTAACTGCAGTGGCTGCAATTTTTCAAAAAGCCAGGTATGTGCCTGTTCACTATCTCTTTTTAATAACCCCTGGTACCTGGCAAAATAACCCTGCTGCCTGCCACCCATCGTGAGTGCATCAATCATAAAAATCTCGCTCACATAACGGGTAACCAGTTCAGTGTTTGCCTGTGTATCTGCCGCTTCCAAATCTGTTCTAGTATCCATTTCTCAACTCTACGAACCTGCTGATCAATTTCCCTTATTAAACCACATTTTGGCTGCGTTGTTGGTCAGCAATTATACATGCTATGGGATTGCGTTGATGTCTCGATTAAAGAGATATTTGGCAGGTTCCCCTGCATATTTAAGACGATCACGGGAATGGATGGGGGTCGAACCCACCACAGCTCGCAAAGCGACCTGTCACCGATTTTGAAGACCGGGAAGCCCACCGGGACCTTACCACTCCCACTGACAAGGATATCGAAAGCCCTTTGAAATGTCAACCACGAATTCCGACAATTCAGATTCTTTTTCTTGTCAGGCACACCTGTTGTATAATTTTAAGTTGTTTATTCAATGCAAGAGAGGAATTTCTTAAATGTCAGAACTTGATCGAACCCCTGATTGGGTTAAGCATGCCGTTTTTTACCAGATTTTTCCTGACCGTTTTGCCAGCAGTGAAGATGTGGTTAAGCCGGACAATTTTGAGCCATGGGATATCCCACCGACAATCAATGGCTTTAAAGGCGGCGACCTTTTGGGCATCTATGAAAAGCTGGATTACCTGGAAGACCTGGGCATCACAGCCATCTACCTGAACCCCATCTTTCAATCTGCCAGCAATCACCGCTATCACACCCATGATTATTACCAGGTGGACCCCCTGCTGGGTGGAAATTCAGCCTTTGAAGTACTTTTAAAAGCTGCCCACCGACGCAATATCCATATTGTTCTCGACGGCGTCTTCAATCATGCCAGCCGTGGATTTTATCAGTTCAATCATATACTCGAAACAGGCGAAAATTCGCCCTACCTGCACTGGTTTGACATCTACGGTTTTCCTCTGCATGCCTATGACGGAAAACCGAATTACCGCTGCTGGTGGTCGCTCCCCGCGCTGCCCGAATTTAATACAGACAACCCTCAAGTGCGCAAATACTTGCTGGATATCGCCCGCTATTGGGTTGATCAGGGTATTGATGGCTGGCGCCTGGATGTCCCCTTTGAGATTGACGATGATGATTTTTGGCGCGATTTCCGCAGTGTCGTAAAAACCGGCAATCCTGATGCATACATTGTTGGTGAGATCCCTTCTGAAGCACAACGCTGGTTAAAGGGTGACATGTTTGACGCGGTCATGAACTACCAGTTTACACTCATGTGCCTGGAGTTCTTCGGTGGGAACACGATTGACTACTCCCTGGCTGAAGGGATGATGGGTTTTTCCGGGATAAAGCAAATAAATGCCAATGCTTTCATGCAGCGTAGTGCTGAATTGCTCAAGTTGTACCCTGATGAATTTTCACTGGCGCAGATGAACCTGCTTGACAGCCATGATATGCCACGCTTTCTCAGCCTGGTCCGTAATGACAAAGAAAAATTTTATCTGGCTTCACTTTTCCAAATGACCTACCCGGGAGCACCCTGCATTTATTATGGGGACGAAATTGGTCTTTTCGGCGGTAAAGACCCGGAATGTCGTAAATCTTTCCCGTGGGATGAAACGCGCTGGGATCATGATCTTCACAATAGAGTGAGGGAACTCATTCAACTGCGCCACGCCATTCCAGCACTCAGGACAGGTGAATACCTGCCCTTACTGACTGAAGCGGGATTAATTGCCTATTTACGCAAAGACCCGAATGATTGCGCGATTGTGATCATCAATACAGATCCCGCTGCTCATGAACTCACAATCCCAGTGCAGAGTATTCTTGAGGATGGCACTGAACTGCAAGATCAATTGGGAGAGCTGCATGTATCTGTGGTCAATGGTGCTCTCAGAAACCTGCACATACCTGCTCAGACAGGTTTAATCATGGCATAAACCACCCACAATTTTTATTGAGGCATCCTGAATGGGTGCCTTTTTTATTTTGATGACCGGATATTAAAACAAAAATGGAAGTTTCGAAACGGCAAGAGGGTACAAAGCATTCGAGATCACGCCCATCAGAATGCCGATCAAAGTACCGACCAGGACATCTGAAATGTAATGCACGCCCAGTCGAATACGTGAAAACCCCACCAGCGGTGCCCAAATGACCATTATGGCTGCAAACCAGGCAGGACCCGTTCCAAGCGTCATCACAGCAAGTGCTGCTGCCCGGGCTGCATGCCCGGAGGGGAAGGAATGTGGGTCAGTGACACGGTAAATTTGCCCCCACTCACCCTCCGGTCTTGGTCGGCGAATGGTAAATTTGAGGATCAGAACAACAACTGCCAGAAGCGTAAGTCCTAATGCCATAAAAGCAGCCATGCCACGCCAGGGATCGTTACCAAAGAACCAAACCAGCAGGAGCCCAGCAAGCCAGTACCACGAGTCACCTGAATGGGCAAAAAAAATGCAAACATAGCGGTGAATTAATTTGGGTTTGTTGAAAAGAAGTGCAGATGAGTATTTGGAATCTGCTTCCATCAATTCCTGCAAGCGCATCAGGCAGCTCTTTCAGAAAGATATGCCTTCATCAGTTCAAGCTGGAGAGGGTTAGCGACGTTCATGCCCATCTCTGCAAAAGGCACTTGCAGGATTTTCCCGCGGATTTTCAATTTTCGAGAGATCCTATCAGCAGTTTGTTCAAGGGTGATTGCTTTTAAAAGCAGGAGTAACACTGTATCAAACCCGATCAGGGCTGTTTGTTTCATGGCATTTTTTCTGGATTCAACCAATTGTTCCCAGATTCTGTCTGCCTGTTGCATCAGGCGGGTATTGATGAGATGAATATCAGCGCCACAGACTTCCACATCCTTGAATTTGATGTAGGATCGATTCGATCTTGGGAAAGTGGCTTCCATCACTGGCCTGGGTATCACCGAAAAAACAAGGTCATAGGCTTCATCCAACTTTTCTTCAGCCAGACAGTCAACCATTGGCGTGGTCAATCCCGGGATATCCCCAGTGATCAGAATGATTGTTGCGTCTTCCCTGCTTGATTCCCGCACCATATTGGACCCATATCTGATGTTATCAAACAGGCTGGCTTGACCAGGCAGGAATATCAAAGGTTTACTGGATGCTAATTCACATGTTGCATCCAGCCCCACCATAAATATTTCATCCACAGCCTGGCTTTGATTGAGGGCATCCAGAACCCATTGCACCATTGGTTTGCCACCAATTGGGATCAATGACTTTGAACCATAATTGATGTATGAGGAGAGCGGATCATCAGCGATGATCGCACCGCCTGCAAGGAGGATGGATTTCATGGGTTTGGCTTTCGGAAAGATGATTTATGACCGATTTCTTTCATATTTTCCCTGTTGATTTGATATTTGCAAATTTATCAATTAAATAATGCGAATTCATTATAATCATAAAAATATAACAGCCTGTTGCCTGTTTGGATGCGCAGTCATATACTGGAAAGCGTTTAGAGAAAATTCTACGAGAGGTGCTTTATTGACTGATCATAAAATTTGTATTTTATGGGACATGGATGGAACCATCATTGACAGCTTTGACTTGCATTATGAATCCTGGCGGCAGGCGTTACTTGAAGCCGATGTGAACCTGACCCGTGCAAAATTCAAGGAGAGTTTTGGACGCAATAATCGCATCAGCATTGCACATTATTTGGGGTACGAACCTGACGAAGTGCTTTTCCAAAAGCTGACCGGGAATAAAGAGACCCTGTTCAGAAAATTTGCGGCAGATACCGCCCGACCATTCCCAGGTGTAATTGACTGGTTATCGTATTTTAAAGAAAAACACATCAAACAGGCAATTGCTTCGTCTGCGCCTCCGTTGAATATTGAGATCATTTTAGAGGTATTCCATTTGAATGGCTTTTTTTGTGCCATTGTGCCTGGTGCAAATTTGCCCTCAAAACCAGCCCCGGATATTTTTCTGAGGGCAGCAAAAGCGCTTAATTGTGAACCAAAGGATTGTGTGGTCATTGAAGATTCCAGCGCGGGGTTGCTTGCCGGGAAAGCAGCCGGTATGGTGACCGTGGGTGTGGCGACAACACAAGCCAAAGATACCATCCAGGCTGATATTATCCTCGATGATTTTCAAACACAGCCAGATGCCTTTCTTGATCAAATCTCAAATTTCATCCAATAGAGTATGCTGAACTTTGCACAGAAACTTTGTTAATTCTTCAAACAAAACTGTATAATGGATTTAACCATAAAATAAAGACTTTCTGTTATTTTCTTGGGAACAGATGAAGTCCATAAATCGTCTTAGTTTAATAGAGAAAACTTAAGCGCCTGCCCAGGATCTGGAGGTCATTATGACCAAGCACCATATTGAACGAGAAAATGTCCGTAAATGTTTCCTTCTTTCCACAATCTTGGTCATCTTTTTGCTTTCTTCCTGCAACCTGCCAGGGAAAAAGGTTGACCAAGTGTCACAAGCGGCTCCCGAGACGGAGCAACCGCCCGAGCCAAAAGTGCTGGCAGACGTACCACCCTCCCTGCTTGAGAGCACCCCGCTTCCTGGCAGCGAGATCGGTTTGTCAGAGACGATCTTGCTGACCTTTACCCAGCCAATGGATCAGGCTTCGGTTGAGGCTGCTTTTCAAGGTGAACCCGCGATCAGTGGTCGTTTTGAATGGCAGGATGAAAAAACAGTCGCATTTACCCCTGATCAAATCTATCCTCTTGACACTCAGATGGAAATCACGGTTGGGGAATCCGCCATGGCCAGCAACGGAAAGAACTTGTTAAAACCGATCAAGATTCAATTTCATGTTTCCAAGGCGCTGAAAGTGACCAACATCATTCCTGCCGTTGATAGCGAGGAAGTGGATCCTGCCACTCAAATCGTGGTTGCGTTTAATCAACCTGTGGTCAACCTCGGACAGGAAGACCCACCGAATGCGATTTCCCTGCAACCTGAAATTGTCGGAAAGGGCGAATGGATCAATACGAGTACCTTTATTTTCCATCCAGAACCCGGCTTGGTGGGAGGGACAATTTATACCGTAAATCTCAATGGCAACCTGACCAGTTCAGGGGGGGCACCGATTGATCCGGAATCTTTGATCTCCTGGAAATTCAGCACAGCCAAGCCCCAGGTTATTGAGACGACTCCCCTTGAAGATCCGCTGTCATTGGATGGACCCATCGTGGTTGATTTCAATATTCGCATGGATACTTCCCTTACGGAGGAAGCCTTTTCTTTGAAGGATGCCGCTGGAGTAAAAGTCAGTGGCGATTTTTCCTGGAATGATACCCAGACCCAGTTATCCTTCAAACCTCACGATCTTCTCGACCGATTGGCAAACTACACATTAACCATATCTACGGATGCTGCCTCTTATGGAGGCATGCCACTTGAGGATAGCTATGCGAAATCATTTTTGACCTATCCCGACTTTTCCACCTTCATTAATCGAAATGCAGATTTTAAGTTATATTATGCCAATTATGGCTATTTTGAAATTCAAACCACAACGCCTGTTGATAAATCGTCTCTAAAAAATTCCATTCAAATATCGCCAGAAATTTCAGAAATGAATGTTTACCCCACTTATGAAAAGCAGGGATTGACCGTCTCAGGATATTTTAAACCAGGAACAGATTATAAGGTCACACTTTCCCATGACCTGAAGGATATCTGGGGTGCAAGCCCGGATGAACCGATGAGTTTTACTTTCTCCACAAACAATGTAACGCCCAATTTTACCATTAGCGCCACATCTTCCGGCTACGGTCAAAATTTACTGTTTTCACCTCCTGACGAATCCAACCTCTTCGGACAGGCAACCAATATCACCTATGTCAGAATTTCAATCGCCAAGATCGACTTCGAAGACTTTACCTGGTACTTTAAACTAGAAAATTCCGACGCCATTCAAAATTATTCCCCTGACAATCAGCAAGTCGATACGATTAATTTCGACCTCCCGCTTAATCAAAGTGAAGTGGTTTCCATACCGCTTAAGTATGATGATCAAAATCTGACCCCGGGTCTATATTATTTAAAAGTTATGGCACCAGAGGTTGTTTCAAGACTTAAATCCTCAACAACCGGTTTTATTCTGGCAGTCAGCAATTACAATACTGTCTTTAAGATCAGCAATGAGCAGATTTTTGTATGGGTAAGCAGCATTTCGGATCAGTCGCCATTGATCAATGCCTCTGTCCATGTGATATCGACGAATGGCACCGTGGTGACTACCGGAAAAACAAACAGCAGCGGCATTTTCGAGGCTGACATTCCACATCAGGAAAACTTGTACGAAACCTACTTTGCCGTGATCGGGGATGTGGATGAACCTGATACTTTCTCCCTTGCCTCTTCCTCCTGGGGCTCCAATTTTCTCCAATGGGATCTGGGTCTGAACGTCAACACATCTCCCAGTCCTTACCTGGTCTACACTTACACAGATCGCCCAATTTACCGACCCGGGCAGGAGGTTAATTTTAAGTCCATCATCCGGGGAAGAACCAACAGCATCTATTCACTGGTAGATTTTCAAGATCTCACGGTGGAAGCCCATGGTTCAAGCGGGGATGGCACAGATCTCATCCTTGACAGCAGCGTGCACACACTCAGTAATTTTGGCAGTCTTTCGGGTCAGTTCACCTTACCTGAAACATCAACGCCCGGATATTATTACCTGACTATAAAAAAGGGTGATGAAACCCTTGACTCTTACTATTTTGAAGTGGCAAACTACCGCAAGCCGGAGATTAAATTGAAAGTGAGCCTTGCACCTGACGCAATCCTCTACGGTGAGGGACTGCAAGCCACCATTCAGGCAGATTATTACTTCGGCGTTCCTTCTGCCAATCTGGATGTCACTTGGAATTTATATGCGCACGACTTGTTCTTTGACCTGCATGGTTATTCGGTTGGAGATCTTGACACACGCTGGATGCAGCCTGCCTACACTTTTTATGATTATTCAACCTATGGAGAATTGGTGGCATCGGGCAGCGGTCAGACAGACCAGAATGGATCAATGGCATTTTCAATCACTCCTGAGCAAATTAACCTGGATCAAACATCTGGGTTTACAGAGTTGACACTTGAAGCCAGCATCACCGATCAAAGTGGGTTCATGGTAAGCGACAGAGCCCAATCCCTGATGCACCCGGAAGCTTATTACATCGGCGTCCATCCCAACCAATATTTCAGCCGGGAAAATGATGAAGTTGCCTTTGAAATCCTGACTGTTGGCTGGGATGCGCAACCCTCCGCAAGCAAGCAACTTGAAGCCATTTTTTCAAAGATCACCTGGGAGATTGATGGTTATGAAGGGATCTATATGACCCCCAATTATGTCATCAATGAAGAGGTGATCAGCTCTGCCAGCCCCACCACAAGCCAGGAAGGTGAATCGCGGGTGGCATTTACCCCGACAGAGCCAGGCACCTACCAGCTTACAGTACGTGGAGGTAAAGCTGAGACCCGGGTCTTGATCTGGGTGAGTGGTGCTTCAGCAGCAGCCTGGCCGCAGTTACCCAATAATAAGCTGGAGCTGACCCCTGATGCCAGCCTTTACGCTCCCGGGGATACCGCCACAATCTTCATCCCAAATCCATTCCCAAATGGTGCCAAAGCGCTCATCACACTCGAACGCGGGAAGGTCATGTTCTCTGACGTGGTCGAGGTTACCGGTTCTGGAATTTCATATCCGCTCAATTTGGGAGAAAGTGAGATCCCCAATGTTTATTTTGGTGTGATCATCCTTGGAAAGGACGCCGCAGGTCAGCCGGATTATCGCCAGGGAATGGTTAATTTAAATGTCAGCCCTTCTTCCAGAATATTGGACATCAAACTTACCATGGAGCCTGCATTGACAGCACCTGGCGATGACCTGAAAGCATATCTGGAAATCAAAGATAGTGACGGAAATCCAATCCAGGGTGAATTCTCCCTGGCAATGATTGATAAATCCATACTTGCGCTTAAAGATCCGGTTGAATTACCCATCCAGGATGCCTTCTTTGGAAATCAACCCATTTCGGTTCTGACATCAAGCTCAATATCTGCGTTCGCCACACAGCAAAGTTTGGCGCCCTCACCAGTTGGTGGAATGGGTGGTGGATCAGGTGAACCACCAGCCTTACGCGAGGACTTTCCGGATACAGCCTTCTGGCAAGGGCAGATTGTGACTGATGTTGATGGAAAAGCAGTCATCATCATCAGCCTGCCAGATAATTTGACAACCTGGCACGTCCTGGTGCGCGGCATAACAGATGATACCCTGGTGGGTGAAGCGGTTGCTGAAGTTGTCACTCAAAAGGAACTAATGATCCTTCCAGAAACGCCGCGCTTCCTTGTTGCAGGTGATCATGTCAATTTAATGGCAATTGTTCATAACAATACGGACGAGGATCTGTCCGTGGAGGTCAGCTTGCAGGATTTCGGTTTGCGCCTGGATGAATCAAACCTTGAGACTCAGGTCATCAACATACCTGCCCACTCAAATTCCCCTGTTACATGGTGGGGTGTGGTGGAGAGCGTTGAGGCTGTAGACCTCGTCTTTTCTGCAAAATCAGGAGATTTACAGGATGCCTCGCGTCCTTCATGGGGATCCCTGCCCGTTTTGCGTTATCTCACGCCGATGCGATATACCACTTCTGGAGTTTTATCTGAAGCAGGAACAACGTTGGAAGTCGTCAGCATACCAGGTTCCTTCCAACCGGAAGGTGGTGAGTTGGAATTGGCTTTAAGCCCCTCCCTGGCATCTTCAATTCTTGACAGTTTAAAGGTGGTCAATGCCGACCCATATACTGACAATGTCACACTCATGGCAATCGCACTTGCCAACCATGAGACTTATCAAATGATAAAGACATTGGGAATTGATACACCCGATCTACTGACCGACCTGGAAACCCAAATTCAAAATAATATATATCAAATCAACGCGAAACAAAATTATGATGGGGGCTGGTGTTGGAGTGGATCGAATGATCTTGAGCGTGCATCTGATCCGTTCTTCACAGCATACATACTCCATGGACTCGAAGTTTTGTCAGAGGCAGGATATAACGTAAGTTACTTCCCGCTCCAAAATGCCAGGGAATTTGTGAACGGAAAAATCCAGATGCCTGAAAGCAAGACAGATACTAATGCCTTGGATGAACTTGTTTTCATGATCTATGCCCACCATACGAACAGTTCAAAAGTTCCCGATCTTTTAGACGATCTTTATTCACTCAGATCACAATTAAGTCCACACGCCACTGCCCAGCTCGCACTTAGCCTTGTTGATTTGGATCAGACTGACCCAAGGATCAAGACGTTGCTTTCCGACTTGGAAGGTAGTGCAATCCGTTCTGCAACGGGGGCACACTGGGAGAGTGGCACATTCTCCTGGAAGTACCCGGGAACAGCCGCATATTCAACCTCTTTTGCATTAATGGCAATCGCTGAGCTTGACCCGGCATCAGACCTCCTTGTTGATGGCACACGCTATTTGATCAACATCCGCCAGGGTGAGCATCTGTGGGGTTCCATCTATGATAATTCCTGGGTACTGGCAGCATTGAACCGCGCTCTATCAGGTACCGGTGATCTCCAGGCTGATTTTACCTTCAAAGCCGCTTTGAATGATCTACCCGTCGCAGAGGGTAATGCTTCCGGTCCTGATACTCTCGTGCCTGTCAGTGTTTCAGTGCCATTAAGTGACCTTATGCCTGACTCACCAAATGCACTCACCATTACCAGGGGAGAGGGGGCAGGGAGATTGTATTATAGAACTGACTTGCTGCTCCATCGCCTGGCTGATTCTGCACCGGCAATCAATAAAGGGATGGTGTTGGAGCGTCAATATTTCCTGGGAGATGATTGCACAGAGGGATGTCTACCGGTTAATGAGGTCGTATTTGAAAGCGGTAAAATCCCGCCGATGGTCACTGTCCAGCTTACCCTGATCGTGCCAAATGATATGTATCATATTCGTCTTGAAGATTACATCCCAGCCGGCAGTGAGATCTTCAATCCGAATTTGCAGACAAGTCAGAGCTCTGAGGAAGGATTTGAGGTCACTCTTAATAACACTGAATATGGGTACTGGGTATGGCTGTTCTTTGATGAACCCCAGGTCTATGATGATCATATCCTCTGGACAGCAGATTATCTGCCTGCAGGCACGTATACGCTCAGTTATAAGTTTAATCCCTTCCAGGCAGGTGAATTCCAAGTACTGCCTGCCCATGCCTACCAATTCTTCTTCCCCGAGGTGGAAGGCACCAGTTCCGGTGATCTTTTCAAGATCATTAAGCAGTGAATTAAGTGCCCGATATAAAGGGAATCACCGCCATCACAACAAAACCGATCAGAACGACAAGGACTGCCACCCAAACATCTTTTTGGGGTCGTGAGTCCTTGAGCGTTACAAAAGGAGGGATGCCCTCAATGACCCACCTGGGTCCGCCAATGGAGGCAAAAAGAAATCCTGCCAGCAGACCGCCCAAATGACCAAAATAATCAATATTCGAACCCGGCATGAAACCAATTGCCAGGTTGACAACCAGGATCATTAAAATATTAGTGAGCATCGCGTTGGATCGAGATCCAAATAATTTGCGATTTTGCCAGATGAAAATCCCTTCAGCTGCCAGCAGACCGAATATGGCAGTTGAGGATCCCAAAGAGTTGGCATCCGAAAGAACGAAAGAGAGCACGTTGCCGCCAAAGGCAGAGAGGAAGTAAAGCAAGAGAAAGCGCCAGTGACCATAGGTGCTTTCAATACGTCTGCCCAAAATAAAAAGCGCATACATGTTAAAAGCAATGTGTAGGATGGATGAATGCAAGAAAACAGGCGTGATCAGACGCCAAAATTGTCCGTTTAGAATAAACTCATTGATCTTTCCTCCAAAATAAAAGAGCAGGTCGACCCCACTGATATACTGAAAAGCCAGTTGAACCAGGAAAATGACGATCGTTACACCCATGAGGATGTAAGTAACAATAGGTTTGACAGTGGGCGTGCGGACGCTCACCTGTTGAGGTTGTGGCGCAGGTTCCTGTGATGTGGGCTGTACAAAACTCATAAGGTCACTTTCCTTGGGATGACGCGCTGATGTTCCGCTGTGATGATGGCTTTGATCACATCCACGGTCTCGTCCAAGGCACATTCCCCGTTGACCACAATATAGTCAAAATCTTGCAAACGTGCAAATTCAGCCTCAGCAGTTGCAATACGCAGCGCCAAGTCTTCCGCAGATTCACTATGCCTTGATTTGAGGCGTTCAAGCCATTCTTCACGCGAGTTGGCTGTTAAGAAGATAAGAACTGCATCCGGGCAGAGACTGCGAACCGTGGAGGCACCCTGAACATCAAGGCGCATGATGACATCCTTGCCGCTTGCCAATGCCTGCCGCACCTGAGCTTTGGGGATGCCTTTATAGTCAGAATAAACAAGTGCATGTTCCATCAGCTCCCCCTGGGCGATCAGACATTCAAATTCCTGCGTGCTGACAAAGAAATAATCAACCCCGTTGACTTCATCCTTGCGTGGGGCACGCGTGGTCATGGTAATGACAAAATGCGTGGAATCCTCGCTTTTTTTCAGGGCTTGCACAACAGCATCTTTCCCAATACCGGAAGGACCGGATATGACAATCAACAAGGGTGTGTGAGCTGGGGTAATAAAAGTAGAGTTTTGTTTTTTCATTAAAATTTTCTTGTCCCTTGAAGCAGTGAATTGATTATAATTTATTTTAGAAAACAGATGAGTGGATAAAGGAATATGCCCAACTACGATTTTCGATGTAAAAAATGTCATAAACGTTTTTCAGTCTACTTTTCCTATTCAGATTATGGAACAGTTCCGGTAAAATGTGTCTTTTGCCACAGCACGGATGTCACCCGCCTGATCAACCGCATCCGAATTGCACACTCCCAGGAAAGCCGATTGGACAACTTCTCAGACCCTTCCGAGTTGGAAGGACTTGAGGATGACCCCCGCACCTTGGGGAGAATGATGCGGGAGATGAGCCATGAGACTGGCGAAGAGCTGGGTCCCGAATTTGATGAGGTTGTAGATCGATTGGAAAAGGGGCAGGATCCTGATGAAATTGCTGAATCCATGCCCGATTTGGCAGATGAGGAATAAAAAACCGAAAAAATTGGTCATGTGCGTTGATCACACTTGAAGATTACGAAAAGAGACTTGGATAATTTTTTAAGTCTTGTATCCCAATGTCTTCTGTCGGAAGATTAGCTCTGCCCGCTTCACTTTGCTCCAGCGGATAGACTCAAGAGTTCCTCATACGAGGTAACCCCACTGATTGTTTGCAGGAATTTCTTTAAATTTGAACTATTCTCACGCAAAGCTGTCACCGCCGGACCGATCGGGTCACTGCCAGCGGCTCCCCCACCGGGATCGTCATTGTAAGCACCATAGAAAGCAAAATATGCCTGGTTGATTTTGCGGATCAGATAACCGTTATCCCAAAAGACTTCACGTCGCATTTCCATATATTCTTCAGCCTCTTCAATCTTGCCCTGGGAAAGAAATTTATCAACCGTATCGCGTGTTGCTTTCATCTCAGCCTGAAAATCAAACGCTGGCGGTTCCAAAATGGGCTGTGAAGCAGGATCAGATTCCGTGGGTGTCGCTGGTGAAGGCAATAATTCAGGATAATATTTCGAAATCAATGCCACCCCCAATTCCTTGCCCGCCAGCGAAGCCGCGGTTTCGTTGATTGTGCGCAGTTCGGGGGTGGTATCATAATTGATGCCCAATGGACGCAATGTCAGGTAATTATGGGTCCATTCATGCGCAATCGTCTCTGCCAGCCATACCAAGTCGGTTGTCTGCATCACCATTGTTGGATAGGCACCAATTCCACCAACAGGCACCACCAGGGCTGCATAATCCAGAGAGGAAAAAATATCGGTTTCGAGCTGGTCTTTTTCGTCTGTGCTCATCCCAGATTCAAGCGAGATATCCGCCATGCGCAGGATTTGATCGCGAGGCGAGACGATCAGTGCGAGAGGCAGCTCAGTGACATGATAGAGGGGCGGTGGTGTGATTTGACCTCCAGTGCCAAAACCCATCTCAACCAGGACCGCAGAAAGTTGATCCTGTAAAATGGCTTCCGCCAGCGGTGCAAGCTGATCCAACTTATCATGTGCTGCAATCAATTCATTTCTGAATTCCTGGCTGGCAGAAAACGGATCCCTAATGGCAGGGTCTGAATAGATCACTTCAATCTGTGCGTCTAGGACCAATACAGTCTCCACCTGTTTTAAATAAGATCTGACAAGATTTGAAGCAGATGCATCTGACATGAATTTTTGTGGAGAAAAAGCAGCATCCCTGGCTTTTACGCCAATGGCAGCAAGCGTCCAAGAGGTATAATCGAATTCCCGATTGCGCGTGTAAAAACGGACTTGCTCAACCGCATCACCAGGCGGAACGGTTGATCCAGTCATCAGGATGACGCATAAGATTCCCAAAAGCAGCAGAATAATGAAATGTGAAAGAAAATGCCATGACCTTTGCAAGAAATCCATCCTCAAATTTTATCATATGCCAATTTTCAGCCAGTCGTTCAAAATTAGTGTGCAAAATTAATGAGTGCCAAGTGCAAATAATAACAGCATCCTGCTTGGGTTTATAATATTGCACAATGCCTGATGTATGGCTGGAAATGTCGATAATAAATCAATGGCTGTTTCAAATAAACTAAAAACGGATGATAAGTGAATGATGAAACAAAAAAATAACCGCATTGGCATCGTCTTGACTGTCATTATCCTCCTCCTGATATGTCTGCTTTGCCTCTGCCTGGTAGCTGTCACCACGGGTTTGATTGTCTTTAACGCAAGCCCCTGGGAGAATTTATTTCGGGGCAATACAAGTGAAGCCACTCCAACCTCGCCAGCCTGGCCAACCTCCATCCCGACAGACAGCAGGGAGATAGAAGAACCAAATAATCCCTCTTACATTCCCATGGATGGCGCAAACCAGTCACTTGAAACATTACTCGAGGAGGTTGTGCCAATTAACGACTCCATAGACCTGGCAGAACGCCTTGGTGGCAAAACTGACATCCCTGATTTATTTCCTGACCCCAACCAACCTTACCAAATCGGAGATTCGAAAACTTTTTGGGTTTCCAATACCGATACCAATGAAAGCTTTCAAGTAACTGCCGTTCTCAGGTATCTTGGCGATCACCTGTACTTTTGGATTGAAGATGGCATAATTTATGACACTGACGATCTAAATAATCTATCAGAAACTTTCGATAATGAAATCTATCCCACCACCCGGGAATTCTTCGGATCTGAATGGTACCCGGGTGTGGACCAGGACCCGCACATTTACGTCCTTTATGCCAGCGGCTTAGGAGACTCCATCGCTGGCTATTATTCCAGTGCTGATGAACTTCATCCTGCGGCACACTTGTATTCCAACGCGCATGAAATGTTCCTGATGAACTCGGATACTGTTGACCTGGACGAAGATTACATCTATGGAACCATGGCTCATGAATTTCAACACATGATCCACTGGTATAACGACCGCAATGAAGATACCTGGTTGAATGAGGGCTTTTCCATGCTGTCAGAATTGCTCAATGAGTATGATGGTGGTGGCTTTGATTCCCTCTACAGTGAAAACACCGATCTTCAGCTTACAGATTGGAGCGGCGATACGGATGACAACGGTCCCCATTATGGAGCATCTTTTTTGTTTACGACTTACTTTCTGGATCGTTTCGGCGAACAGGCAACCAAAGCCCTGGTCTCTCACCCGAAAAATGGGATGACCAGCCTGGCAGCCGTCACACAGGAATTGAACCTGGTCAACCCTGACACTGGCAAACCATACACCAGCAATGAATTCTTTGCGGATTGGACCGTCACCAACTACCTGCTGGACGGGAACGTTGAAAATGGTCGCTATGATTATGTCAGTTATTCACCCGAAAGCGCCGATACCTCAGAGACCATAAGTTCCTGCGCGCAATCCCGGGTACGTGATGTCTATCAGTTTGGTGTCAACTATCTTGAGTTTGACTGTGCCGGAGAACATACCCTTCTTTTTACAGGTGTGCCGCAGGTAGGCATCCTTCCCATGGGATCTGAATATTCTGGCAAATACTTTTTCTGGTCAAACATGGGCGATGATTCAAATTCACGCCTTACACACGAGTTTGACCTGACTTCGAGCTCATCTCCGATCAGCATGTCCTATAAAACCTGGTATGACCTGGAAGATGGTTATGATTACGTTTTTCTAAGTGCCACAACAGATGGCGAGAGCTGGCAGATCCTCAACACGACCACCTGCACAACCTCGAATCCTTCAGGGAACAGTTATGGCTGCGGTTACACCGGCAGCACAAATGGTTGGATTGAGGAGCGTGTTGACCTTTCCCAGTTTGCTGGTCAAAAGGTCACCCTGCGCTTTGATTACGTCACTGATGCAGCAGTCAATGGGATTGGTCTAACAATCGATGACATCCGTATTGACCCCGTCGGGTATTTCACCGATTTTGAAACAGACGAAGGCGGTTGGGATGGGGAGGGCTTTGTGAGAATTCAGAATGGACTTCCCCAAACATATAATCTCAGTCTGATCGAGGTTGGAGATCAAACAGCTGTACGACAGTTACCCTTGGACGAAAATAACACTGCTGAGATAAGAATTAATATTGACGGTCAGGTGAATAGAGTGATCCTGGTTGTCTCAGGAACAACACCGATCACACGGGAGCGCGCCATTTATCGGGTTGAGATCAAATAAATGAGCTGGACTACCCAGAAGAAAATAATCCTGACCAATTTTTAAGAACTTACTGAATTACAGTAACAACTGATCAAATCCAGTCAAAAGTAATAAAAAAGGAGCAGCGTGTCTGCTCCTGATTGTTTACTATCAAAAAGTCTTAGAAGTAACCGACTGCATCCGTCAGGTCATCAAAAATGTTAAAGAACGGTGCAATCCCAACCAGATCCATGGAACCGCGGATGCGATCGTCCAGCTTCACTAAAACCAATTCCCCACGGTTAAGTTTCTTGACTTCCTTTTGTACACGGATCAGCGCCCACCAGCCTGCACTGGAAACAAAGTTTACATCCGCCATATTGAAGATGATATTGTATTGATTTTTTTCAACCAGTTTATTTAAAGCTTCTTCAACTTCCGGCGCAGTATAGCTATCAATTCGACCGCTTCCATGAAGGATGACACAACGTTTGTATTCAGTAATCTTAAAGTCCATAGTTTCCTTTCGATCACAAATTATCCGTTAATATTATTTTAAATTATATCATTATTTATTTTAAAGCGAAATAAGTTGTACAGCCAGTTATCCATTATAATATGCCCCTATGAAATACCATATATGGACCGAAGGCTGCCAGATGAATGTGGCTGACTCGCGCAGGCTGACCACCTCACTTGAGAAGCTGGGCTATCAACAAACCAGGGTTTTGGCAGAAGCTGATCTGATCATTCTCAACACCTGCGTGGTGCGTCAGAGCGCTGAGAATAAAGCCATCGGTCGTTTAAGTTCGCTAAGACCCCTTAAATTAAATAACCCTGGTCTGACCATCAACCTGATGGGTTGTTTGATTGGCGTGCATGGCAATGAAGCCATACAAAAACGCTTCCCCTGGGTGGATGTGTTTTCACCCCCTTCCGACCCAGCACCTTTATTGGAATTCCTGAAAGCCAGGATGGAGAAATCAGACAAAGACTCCTGGCGTGCCAGGATTGACGACATCCTCGATGAAGAATTCGTCCTACCTGCGGAAAATCAATCTATGTCCATTTCTGAAAATATGCCAATCGTATTGGGATGCTCACATGCATGCGTCTATTGCGTGATCCCATATAAACGCGGCAGGGAAATCAGCCGACCCCTTGATCAGATCATCCAGGAAACCAATGCATTTGTGGCACACGGTGCTCGTGAAATTGTTTTGCTGGGTCAAATCGTCGATCGTTACGGGTTGGACATCCCCGGCAGTCCGCATCTGGATGAGCTGCTTGGCGAGCTTTCCAAAATCACTGATCTGAAACGCCTGCGTTTTCTGACCTCCCATCCAAACTGGATGACTGGCAAGCTGATCGATGCGGTAGCCAGTCTTCCCAAAGTTATGCCACATATTGAAGTTCCCATTCAAGCCGGGGATGATGGTATTTTGCTGGCGATGCGTCGCGGTTATACCTCTGATGATTACCGCCTGCTCATCCAAAAGTTACGTGACCGCATTCCGAATGTATCCATTGGAACCGATATCATCGTAGGATTTCCGGGTGAGTCTGATAAAGCCTTTAACAACACAAAGCGATTATTGGCTGATTTAAAAATGGATGTTGCCCACCTGGCGCGCTATTCACCTCGTCCCCACACCTATTCATCCCGTTTCCTTGAAGATGACGTGCCAGACCAGGAGAAAATGCGTCGTTTCCGCGAACTTGAAGAACTGCAGGAACAGATATCAACAGAGATCAACGCCAGATCCCTTGGGCAAATCACATCGGTTCTATTTGAAGACAAATCAAAGGAGCGCTGGCGCGGACGCAACCCGAATAACAAGCTGGTTTTTGTTGAAACCCAGCAAGACTTGCTCGGTCAGGAACGGGATGTTCGCATCACATGGACGGGTCCATGGTCCATGCTGGGAGAGTTGAGCTAAACCATCTCTCCCACAATTCTGTTCAGAATCTCAACCTTCGGTTTTATCCGGATAAGTGCAAAGGGTTCTCACCGGGCAGCGAAAACAAAAAGGCCTGCGCGCTTGGCATGTTTCTCTTCCCAGGCGGATCAAATTGAGATGGAGGGCATCATAGGTCTCCGGGGGTGCAATAGATTCGAGGTAAACATGGGCTTTTTCAACATTGATCTCTTTCGGTCGCAGACCAATGCGACCACTGACCCGATAGATATGTGTATCGACAGGAAACGCAGAGATGCCCAAGGAAAAAAGCAGGACAATTGCCGCTGTTTTTGGACCAACGCCCTTAAGCCTGGTCAGCCACGCACGTGCTTCCTCTGCCGGTAAATCCCGCAAAAAATCCAGTTCAATCTTCCCTCTTTCAGAGGTGATGACCTTTAATGCATTCTGAATGTTGGGTCCCTTTTGATTGGCAAGACCAGCCACTCGGATGACTTCCATCAGCTCTTCAGGATGAGCATCACGCACTTGCTCCCAGCTCGAGTAATGCGCTTTAATGGCATCAAATGCCTTATCGCGGTTGGTGTCATTGGTGTTTTGTGAAAGGAAAGTGGAAACTAGCTCATCCACAGGCGGGAGTGGATTGCGCCACTCTGGCTGACCAAACTCATGCAAAAGGGCAGCATGGACAGCCATCAAGCGGTCATGATGTTCCTGCATTAGCTTTTCGCCATTCATGGGAAGGCGATTACCAATGGAAAGCGGGCATCTCAAAGACAGGTCTGATTTCTCCAATTTCCAAGCCACGCCAATTAGTTAACGCTTTGCTGCCAAAAGCTGCCAGGGCGGCTGTTTGGGATTCATCAAACAAACCCATTCCACGCAAAATTTCCACTGTAAGGCAATCAAGTGCACGCCGGGTTTGATCACCATCAGCGATTTTAATGGCAATGCCTAAACCAGGCGAGCCTTTCCCCAGAGCGCCTGGCAGGATGCCAATTATTTGGTATCCTTCTGCCCCAGCCTTGGAAATCACCTTTCCCTTCATTGCCTGCATCAGGATGGTATCCAGCTTCCCTGGCCCAGCAACCATCATGGGGTGGGAAGACATGGCTGAGGTGATCCGTTGGCAGGCATCTGCCTTTTTCTCAGGCAGGCTGACCGGTTCGCACAATTTGGCGATTGCCATTGCATAATTTACCAGTGGCATGGCAAATACAGGTGCACTGCAGCCATCCACTCCGATCGCCAGATCTTGAGGAGCCATCTCACACATTTCAGCGACTGTGTTTAAAATGGTGTTTTGAACCGGATGCTCCATGCTTAAATAATTTTTCAGGGGATTGTTGTTCATTTTCGCATGCGCCAGCATCCCGCTGTGCTTGCCTGAACAATTATGGTGATAGGCGTTGGGCTGATCTCCTCTCAATCGCATGGCTTCAGCAGTTGCTTTATCGCTTGGCCAATGCACACCACACCGCAGATCATCCAATGTCAAACCGACTTTGGCATGAATACTTTTGATGACATTCACGTGCTCGTCCGTACCGCTGTGCGAGGCACATATGATGGCAACCTCTTTTGGTGTCAGATCAAATTGACGGTCTCCGCCTTTTTCAATAAAAGGCAGCGCCTGGAGAGGTTTCATCGAACTTCGGGGATATGTGAGCAATCCCGGATTTCCCTGAGAAAAGATGACTTTGCCTGTTCGGTCTGCGATGACAAAGGCACCCGAATGAATTGACTCTACGACGTCACCACGGGTTAGGTTGACAAGAGGTACAATATCCTGCTTTTGCATTATGAATTCTTCACCATATTGAGGGATTTTGTGATATTTCCGTGCTGTTCAAAATACATGCCAAGACCCCAACGGAGCCTGTTTAAATAGATCTCGTGATAATCTGGCTGATCTTCAAACTGATTCATGACTTTATTGGCAATATCCACGGCCGCTTCATTGCCTGCATTCTTTTGCTTAAGACGTTCAAATGGTGCTTGGATTGACTTGATCAATTTTGCCATCACCCGCACATCCTCCTGGTTCACCAGTCCATTTCTGCCACTGACAATCTGGTAATCATGAAATCTCGCTGAAAGGAGTGATTTTAGATCGAGCAGCCATAAATCCATATCTGCAAAAGCCAGGAATGGCGGTTGGTTTACCAGAACAGAGTCGCCCACAAAAACCACCTTCTCATCAGGGAGGATGACCCACACACCTGCTACATTGGCACCAGCATGATGCTCTACAATCACCTGATGCATTCCCCAATTCAAATAAATCCTCTCATCAAAGGTGATCTCTGGCGGCGTCCAGCGTATGCTGCTTAATCCATCGTAGCTTTCCCACATCGCACCAGCGTCGACCTCCTGTGCGCGGGATGTCCCTGGACGATTTTTGATCATCATGATAGCCTTGTAATGGGACACAACCATGCTTTCCATCCCCTTTACGCCAAGGGTACGGTCAAGATGCGTATCCAGGCTGATCAACAGCCGCTCCATGCCACCACCGATCTGGTCCAAAGTTGCACGCCAGGTGCGCACATCCTCCAGACGGAAAGGCGCATCTATCAGAATCTGACCATGGGCTGTGCGGATGACACCGACCACAACCCCTGAAAAATCTGACTCAATAAAAACATCTTTGGCAATTTCTTTCATTAATTGTTCCCAAAGCAATCCATTCAAATAATAAAATTACACTAAGATTATATACGATTATAAAGTCCATATTGCGCTTTAAGTAAAATGAATTCAGGCATTTCATGCTTTAATTTTCCTTGCCAACGCAATTGGGAATAGTATCCGGATCGGCATTCGCATTAAGGGCCAAATTGAAGTAGGGAGAAGGACCAATCGTATTTTCAATTTCAAGTTCATTGAGGAAATGTCCATTTCCATTATCTTTTACAATAGAAAAATGGAGATGAACGAGGTCAATTCTAATAAAATGTCTACTCTTTGTTTGCGCATCTTTAATAATACTCCGATATCATACCAACATAAGATAATCTACCCAATAAATATCGGAGGAAAAATGACAATTTACTTTAACCCTTACTTTCGTGGTATGCACCGTCGCGCAATGGCACAAATGATGAATGACATGGACAATGAATATGAACCACAAGTAGCTTTCCCGATTGATGTTAAAACCATTTCGGATAGCTATGAGATCAAAGCCCTGCTGCCCGGTGTGGATGCTGACAACCTCAATATTCAAATCGTCAATGAAGTTGTTACAATTTCTGGTGAGATGATAATGGAACGTGACGCTCAGTCCGATTACCTGATCGCAGAGATTCCAAGCGGAAAGTTCCACAGGGTGATCTCACTCCCAACCCCATTGGATTCCAGTAAAGTGGAAGCCACGCTTGAAAGTGGCATTCTGACTCTGGTCATACCAAAGGCAGAAGAAGCCCGACCCAAGTCAATCAAGATCCAGAAAAAATAATATTGATAATAGGATGAATAACTTTCTACAAAATGCACACTTGTATAAGTGTGCATTTTTGATTCCCTCATTAAATCTGCTATAATCTTCATACAAACATACATTTATTCGATTTGCTTGTAAATGAACCAATTTTAGTGGTGTGGGAACAAAATAAACTGAAAAATCGTCTTAACGTTGTGTTTCATGTAGAAAAGTTTATTAGCTATGTTCTTTAAAAATTTTGTATCACATTCAAAAATGGATCTAATGGCATAGAATGCTCGCCGGAAGTTCCAACACATGTTCTAGAATTGGAGAGGAATATGAAAAAATCAAAGTTTATGATTTTATCCACCACTTTGATACTGCTCTTTTCTTTTGTAGCAGCTCCCAGAGCGGTCCAGGCATCCCCTGTTCCCACCTTCAGCGTAACCGCTGTAGAAACAGACGTGAACGTCACTATTTATACTTACGACTTCCCGGCAGGAAAATCGTTCAAAGTGTTGATGGGTGAATATGGTACCAAGGGTGTTGGAGGGATTGAGGTTGCCACTGTCGATTCCGGTGCTGGCGGTTCTTTTTATGGCACATTCTTGATCCCGGATGCGCTCAAGGGTCAAACCCGCATTGCCATCCGCTTGCAGGGTGTTGATACACCATCTTACGCCTATAACTGGTTTTACAACAAGGTGGATGGAACACCCACACCTCCTGAAGGATATAAAGGCATTCCAACCTTCTTGATCCTGGCAGTCACAACAGATGCCGATGTGACCATTAAGACCAATAATTTCCCAGCTAATATGGATTTCAAGGTGTTGATGGGAAAAATGTGGACGAAAGGCATTGGTGGCATCGAGGTCACTACAATCAATTCGGGTGCTGGCGGCGTATTTGAAGCTACCTTTGACATTCCCGAGGCTCTACAGGGTGAAGAACGCATTGCCATACGCCTGCAAGCCACAAGTGGTTATTATGCCTACAACTGGTTCTGGAATAACACCGCCGACGTACCTGTTCCTCCCCCTGGATATGTTGGCATTCCTACCTTCTCGATCCTCTCTGTGGAAACAGACACCAATGTTACGATCAAAACGCTTAATTTCCCCAAGGATATGGAATTTGACGTCCTGATGGGAAAAATGTGGACTCAAGCCATTGATGGCATTCTTGTCACCACGATCAATTCGGGCGAGGGCGGCGTATTTGAAGCCACCTTTGATATACCCGAGGCTCTACAGGGTGAAGAACGCATTGCCATACGCCTGCAAGCCACAAGTGGTTATTATGCCTACAACTGGTTCTGGAATAACACCGCCGACGTACCTGTTCCTCCGCCAGGATATGTTGGCATTCCCATCTTCAGCATCATGGCAGTTGCTGAAGATGATACCGTCACCATCAAAGCTGTCAACTTCCCCGCAGACATGGAATTCGATGTTTTGATGGGCAAAATGTGGACACAAGCCATTGGCGGTGTCTATGTCACAACCATTGACACAGGTGAAGGCGGTAGTTTTGAAGCCGCTTATGAAATTCCCGCAGGTCTTTATGGTGAAGAGCGTATCGCCATAAGGCTGCAATCTGCGAGCGGATACTATGCCTACAATTGGTTTTGGAACAATACCTATCCCTAAAAACACAACTTGATGATGAGTTGGATTGCACTGGCCGTAAATATGCCAGTGCAATCTTTTAAATCCAAATCATCTCACATGAATTGGTATCTCACTGCCATTTATGGTATCATCACCAGTGAGGAAATATATGGACGATAAAATCACGATCATAGAAGGACCAACACCAACCTTCGAACCTTTGCAGGAAGACCCGCTTACAGGGATGCAGGCATGGACTGCCGGTATACTGGAGAGCCCTTTTCTCTATGATATGGCGCACACGACCTTGCGCACTTTTAACAGCTGGTCATTAGTTGAACGATGTAAGCAGACCTGGCAAAATAAATCCACCATGTACCTGGAATACCGGGATCGTATCGGTTTAACAAAGCAAACACCGATCCTGGCAGCGCGTGCTGTCAGTGTGGATGAAGGTGATTTGTTGATCCTATGGGTACGACGTGATCCTAGGGAAGAAGAGACCGAAACAGATTTCGATGATGAGTTTGATAACGGCTTTGAGAATTGACTGAGATTTTCAGCATATACACACAAAAAAGCACCGGGTTAAAAACCCGGTGCTTTTTTATGCCCCAGGAGGGACTCGAACCCCCAACCTAGGCGTTAGGAGTGCCTTGCTCTATCCATTTGAGCTACTGGAGCGATATGAAATTTTACCATATCAAGGCAAAACGCTCCAGGGATTGATAAAACCACCCATATAACGGATCTCAAAGTGCAGATGGGGACCCGTTGAATGACCGGTGGAGCCTGCATACCCAATCACCGAACCCTGGTAGACGCTGCTTCCACAACTAGCAACGATGGAACTGAGATGCGCATAAAGAGTTTGGTAGCCATTGCCATGGTCGATCATGACCATATTGCCGTAACCTCCTGAGATGGCGCCTGCATAAACCACCATGCCGCTGTCGGCTGCATAGATGGGCGCTCCTGTCCCCGCTGCAATATCAATTGCAAGGTGACCAGACCAGTAATCATTGCCGGAAAGGTAGTGATTACTTGCCGGCCAGGTGAAATACCCGGTCCCAAAAGCACCATAGCCACTGGTGTCGCAGGAGCCAGGACCCAGGATTGTGGTGGAAACGCCAGCCTTTCCACGCGCGATGGTCGGAACGACCCACTGCTGAAATTCACGTTGACCATCCGGGATCATGACAAAGGTGCCAGGCTCAATCACCGGGTTGGTTATATCAAGATCATTTCCAAACCAGAGAAGAATATCATCCACGTCTGCTTTATATTTGGCAGCAACAGAATCAAGGGTATCATTTGCCTGCCATTCATACCAGATGCCATTCGTCGGTGGGATCCGCAGAGTCTGCCCTATACTTAGAAGGTGAGGATTGTCACTCAGTACATCATAATTGGACCAAAGCAATGTCTCAGGGCTGATATTGTACTCTTTGGCAATTGTGAAAATGGCATCACCCATTTCGACAGTGTAATTAATCACATCCTGGCGTAAAACAGAAGTGACTTCAGTATGTGTATCTGATTTTCGCAGTAAAGATACATCATCAGCTGCAACATTGAACTCAAGCATGCTTCCAAGAGCTTCGCGGGGGATATCTTCTGCATCAATGCTCACTGCCGGATCAGTTTGCCCGCCCGTCAGATCAGCCATGGATTGGGCAACGCGAGGCTGCCAGAAGAGAATGGAAACCAATAATCCGGCAATCACAAAAGTGCCAGCCCATGAAAGCCAGGTTGGCATTCCATTCTTTTTAGTCGTTATTTGATCGGATGTTGATTGTTCAGTCAAAAAAGCTACCTCAAATTTCTATCGTCAACTTTGCATTATACATTATCTGCAAGTGATTCAAGGAACTCCAGGTTTGTTTTTGTCTTTTCGAGCCTTTGGATGATGGCTTCAGAAGCCACTGCTGTGTCCATGCCCGCACCTTGTGGGGGGGTTCCTATCATTTGCAGATACATGCGTCGCATTAACCAAATGCGTTGCAAGACTTCCGGCTCAATGAGTAATTCTTCGCGGCGGGTTGAAGACCGTTCAATGTCAATGGCCGGGAAAATGCGCCTTTCTTGTAATCGCCTGGAAAGGTGCAATTCCATATTGCCAGTCCCTTTGAACTCTTCGTAAACAACATCGTCCAAGCGGGAACCGGTATCCACCATAGCCGTGGCAATAATGGTCAGGCTTCCACCATCTTCCAGGTTCCTTGCTGCGCCAAAAAGTCGTTTCGGGGGGTAAAGCGCAGAGGGATCCATACCGCCTGAAAGGGTTCTGCCCGAAGGATTGACAACCATATTATAGGCACGCGCCAACCTTGTGAGTGAATCCATCAAAATGACAACATCCAGCCCATTTTCGACAAGTCGTTTGGCACGATCCAGGGCAATTTCAGCCATGCGAACATGCGCAGTAACTGGCTCATCAAAGGTGCTGGCAACCACTTCAGCTTCCACTGAACGGTCCATGTCTGTCACTTCTTCCGGACGCTCACCAATTAATGACATGATTTGCATGACCTCTGGATGATTGTACGAGATTGCATTGGCAGTATCCTTAAGAATGGTAGTCTTGCCAGCTTTGGGTGGTGAGACGATCATGCCTCTCTGACCGCAACCAATGGGTGCAATCATGTTGATCATGCGCATGGATAGTATTTTTGGATCATACTCAAGGTTTAGACGTTTGTCAGGAAATATGGGGGTCAGATTTTCAAAACGGGGTCGGTACCTGGCTTCATCAGGGGTCATGCCATTGATGGATTCCACTTTTAGCAGGCCGAAGTGACGTTCAGATTCGCGAGGAGGGCGTACATGGCCAATCACCAGATCGCCAGAACGCAGGTCATAGCGGCGCAGTTGTGCCTGTGAGACGTAGACATCCTCAGGACCAATGCGGTAATTTGACCTTAAGAATCCAATTCCCTCATTTAAGATATCCAAAACGCCACCTCGCATTTCAAGACCTTCAGCTTCAGCGAGAGACTGAGCAATTTTAATGATCAAACCTTCACGCTTTAACCTGATCGGCTTTTGAAAATTAAGTTCCTCAGCAATTTTGCGCAGTTCTTTAAATGATTTCTTTTCTAATTCGAATATATCCATTTGTTTTCTCTTTTTTAGATTGAAAATGATGATCGATTATGATCTTTCAAAAAATTTTTATACTACTAATCAATTTATAAGCGTAAAAATATCTGTAAAAATTCACCCATTTGATCAGAATCGCTGGGATTTTCCATTTTGATAGATTTTGGATTTGTTTCTAATAATAACATCTCGGGAGGAAGATATACTCTACACGTACAACTCTAATGTAAAGTGAAAATATCTTATCTTGCTTTATTATATGATTTGATAATGAGATTATAACAGAATAAATTTACAGATGCAAGGCTAATTTATAAAAATAATCTATAAATATTTAATGTCCCAGAAAGCCTGGGAACAATTTTCCTTCTCAAAAAACAAGTGGGGTTTGCTATGCTATAATCCAAATCGAAGTAAAAATGAAGGCATAGAGGAACCATGGCAGGATCAGCAAGCAAAAAAACAGGCACAAGCAGGTCTGCCTCCAAGAAAAAGTCGGTTCGGTCAACTCGAACATCTTCCCGCACATCAAAACCCACCCGCAGGGTAAACCAAGCTACGCACTTAAAACCCATATCACCTGAACGTCAGATTGACATTATCGGCATTATCTTGGCTGTTATTGGTATTATCACTTTGCTAAGCCTTTCTACTGCTCAGACTGGCAAATTGACAAATTGGTGGGTCAGTTTTCTGATCAATGGATTAGGCTGGGGCGCTTACATGCTTCCAGCATGCCTTGTCATCATAGGTTTGTGGCTATTGCTGCGAAAAATCAGCAAGATACCTCAAATTTCAAGTGAAAGAGTCATAGGCTTTATTCTCGGCTTTTTCAATTTACTCGCCTGGTTCCAGTTATTGATAAGCGGACAGGGGGGTAAGATCGGCACCGGTATCATTAGCTATTTTCAGATGTGGTTTGGCAAACCCGGAACCATTGTTGCCTTGGTGGCATGGATGCTTACCAGCCTGATCCTCTTATTGGATCTATCCATGGCGGATGTGTCAAAATGGATTGATGAAAAGGTTAAAAGGATCCATCTCCAATTGGGGAAAATCATCAAAGAACAAAGAGAAAAATCAAAAAAGGCAAAGGAAGCATTAAGACACACTGCAACGCCTGCCCCTGAGAATCTCTCCAGCACATCACAAGCCGGACCAATCACATCCCAAGCATCGCTGGCTAAGAATCAGGTACCAGGTACGGACATCTCCACTGAACAAGGTCAATCACAGAAACATAGTTGGGTGCTGCCAGATCCAATTCGGATCCTCTCTCCCATAACCAAAGCACCACTCAATGAAGAAGTAGATAAACACCGCGCCAGGGTCATTGAGGAGACCCTCAAATCCTTCAGCACCCCTGCGCATGTGGTCGAGATCCGGCGCGGACCAGCCATCACGATGTTCGGGGTCAAACCCGATTATATTGAAACGCGCAATGGCAAGACCCTGGTTCGTGTCAGTAATATTGTCCGACTGCAAGATGACATCGCGATGGCACTTCAGGCAACCCAAATCCGCATTCAGGCACCAGTTCCCGGAAAGGATTATGTTGGGATCGAGTTGCCAAATGGAGACATTGACCCGGTATCCTTATTGGAAGTCATTCAAAGCCCAGCATTTACAAATCATGAAGGGGCGCTCAAATTTGGATTGGGTAAAGATGTCTCAGGGAGACCGGCAGCAGCAGATCTGACCAGCATGCCGCATTTGTTAATCGCCGGTGCCACAAATTCCGGTAAATCCGTATGCATCAACGCGATCTTGGTAGGTTTTTTGATGACCCTGACACCTGATCAACTCCGTATCATCATGGTGGACCCCAAGCGCGTGGAACTGACCAATTACAACGGCATCCCTCACCTTCTGGCTCCTGTCATTGTCGATGCAGATCGCGTGGTGGGTGCGCTGCAGTGGATGATGCGGGAGATGGATATGCGTTATCATAAGTTTTCTGATGCTGCTGTGCGTAATATTGTAGAGTTCAATGCAAAGCAGGCGTCTCATGGTCATGAAATCTTACCTTATCTGCTGCTGGTCATTGATGAAATGGCTGACTTGATGATGCTTGCCCCTGACGAAACCGAAAGATCCATCACCCGCCTGGCACAATTAGCCAGGGCAACAGGCATCCACCTGATACTGGCAACCCAGCGCCCATCCACGGATATTCTGACTGGTCTGATAAAAGCCAACTTCCCAGCCCGGATTGCTTTTGCAGTCGCGTCAGGTGTGGATAGCCGGGTTATACTGGATCAACCGGGTGCAGAGCGCCTTTTGGGGCGCGGAGACATGTTATTCCAGGCACCGGATGCACCTGCCCCCGTACGTTTGCAAGGTACATATGTATCTGACCAGGAGATCAATGCATTGGTCCACTTCTGGCATCAGCAAGCGCTCATGAACAAACCCCCTGAGCAACCTGATCAAGCCGTTAGCTTTGCCCATCAAACGAATGCACCCTTTAAACAGGAGCCTTTATGGGAAGAACTTCAAAAAGATCCGGATGAAGATCCCTTAACGAATGAAGCCACCGCCATCATTCGGCAGGAAGGTCGGGCCTCAATATCCTTGCTGCAAAAAAAGCTAAGGATCGGCTACACGCGTTCTGCCAGACTGATTGAGAAACTCGAAGAAAAAGGGATCATTGGGGCACCAGACCCGCAAACACAAGTACGCGCTGTCCTAGATTATGGACAAAGTGGGCCTCCTGCGGATAACTGACCCGGGCATCCAGGCAAATGTCATCTTGATGGGATCGTGTATCGGAACATTTATCTCGTAATTTCGTCTTTAATAGAGAGGTTCTTTTAGTCAATTTTCGGAGGAAAAATGTATAAAAATATTCGTTTATTTTTGGTAACCATGATTTTATTGAGCGCCTGTTCATTGCCAGACTCCCTGGCGTCTGATGATAATTCTGATTTCACACTCATTGAAGAAGCTGCAAAAGAATTCCTTTCCAGGGAACTTGGCACATCTGTAAAAGATATCAAGCTTGTTTCCATTGAAGCTGTTGATTGGCCGGATTCGTGCCTAGGTGTTAAAGACCCTAAAAGCGCCTGCATGACTGTGGTCACGCCAGGATATGAGTTGATATTTGAAGCAGATGGGGTCACTTATGAAATCCATTCGGATAAAACAGGCAAGAATATCGTGCTTGCATCCACCATTGAAGAACCAGACATCGTGAAGGTTGTCAAAAACCACATGGTGACTGAATATGGCATCAAGCTCGACCTTATTCATACCGTATTTTATGAGGCTGTTGAATGGTCTGACAGTTGTCTGGGCGTTCATGAACCTGATACAAAGTGTCTCCAGATTATCACGCCGGGATACCGGGTTATACTTGATGCTGAAGGCAAAATCTATACTTTTCATACCAATGAGAAAGGCAGCCAAATTATCCTGGCACCTGAAATTGAAGAACCACCTGTTGTAGATCTAGTCAAAGAATATATGGCTAAAGAATTAGGCATCAAACCCGACGTGATTAAGACCGTATCTTTCGAAGCTGTAGATTGGCCGGATGGATGCTTGGGCGTGGCTGAACGTAACATGGCTTGTATCCAGGTGGTCACCCCCGGTTACCGCATCATATTAGAGCATAACGGAACAATTTACGCTTTTCGCACCGATGAAAGTGGCTCTTTGATCAAACATGACCCAAATGCTGAATTAAATTCAAATACTCATAACCATTTCAGCATGATGGATGAGCGTTGGGTTGATCAATAACAATCCTGATGATCATGTAGAATCAAAATCTGTATAAATTTCTTTCGCAACAAATAAAAGATAAGGGAATGAACTGGAAAGATTCATTCCTTTTTTGGTTAAAATAACCTCAATTTACATCAATAGAAGCGATTAGGGTTGCAAAAGAGAGGATAGTACACTATAATCACACTCAAATTTCTTGTTGGAGCAATTATCGCATGACACAAAACGATGAAACAAAAAGCCTGGAGGAAGAATCTGAAAGTACACAGGAACAACCTGACAACAAAATGGAAACTTTACTTGAAGAGGAAGGTCTGAATATTGATTTTCCAAAAGCAGGTGAAATCCGCGACGGCGTGATCGCCAGCATTTCTGAAGGTCAAATTTTGGTGAGTGTTGGGGCAAAATCTGAAGGCATGATAACCGGTAAGGAATATGAAGCCATACCGCCAGATGTACTATCCACTTTCATAGTCGGACATGCCATTCCTGTTTATGTGATCACACCTGAAGATTCAAATGGAAACTTAATTCTTTCATTTATCCGTGCTGTTGAAGAACAGAGTTGGATCGATGCAGAATCAATGCTGGCTTCTGGTAAAAACTTTGAATCCAAAATTGTGGGCTATAACAAAGGCGGATTACTGGTTCCGCTTGGTACGATCCGCGGCTTTATCCCTGCATCTCAGGTAAGCTTGAGCAGGCGTATGTCCATCTCTGGCGAGACACCTGAAGAGAAATACAAGGAGATGATCGGTGAGAATGTTGAAGTACGTGTCATCGAAGTTGACCGTGAACGCCGCCGCCTGATCCTTTCAGAGCGAGCCGCCAGTTCGGAGACGCGTGAGATGATCAAAGAGAAAGTTATCGATGATCTTGTAGAAGGTGAAGTTCGCACGGGTCGCGTTACCAGCCTGGCAGATTTTGGCGCGTTCATCAGCATCAGCGGTGCAGATGGTCTCGTTCATCTCTCAGAAATTTCATGGGATCGCATCAGCCATCCGAGTGAAATATTAAAAGTTGGACAGGAAGTAAAAGTGAAAATCATCAGCGTTGACAAAGAACGCAGACGTATCGGGCTTTCCATCCGCCAACTCGCAAATGATCCCTGGGCCAGCCAGGTCAGCAACTTAAAAGTCGGTCAACTGGTGGAAGGTGAGATCACCCGTTTGACTAACTTCGGCGCATTTGCCAGGCTGAAGAGAAATCCTGGTGAAGCTGAGGTGGAGGGACTGATCCACATCTCTGAAATCAGCGAACGCCGCATCGAACACCCCAAAGAGGTAATTCATGTTGGCGAAGTGGTCACACTACGCATTGTCAAGATTGATGAAGAAAACCACCGCATCGGACTGAGCATTCGCAGAGTTGATTCACCTGCATATGCTGACCTTGATTGGAAGAATTTGGCAGAAGAAATTGATCTTTCTTCCTCTCAAGAAGGCGAAGATATAGCTGCTTTCGTTGAGGGTGAGGAAAAGATAGAAGTACCCGATGAAAAGATTGAGCTCTCTCCTTCTAAAGAAGCTGAGGATATTGCCCCAGTCATCGAGAAAGAGGAAATTGCAGAAAAATCTGCTGATAAAGCAAAGTCGGAACCCGAAGCCTGATAAGAAAAGGTGCACCGGTCAGAAATCCAGCCGGTGCACTTTTATTTAACCTGCCATGTACCTGATCATTGATGCACACGAAGATATAGCCTGGAACGTTGCCACATTTAAGCGTGACTATTCCCGTTCAGCTTTTGAGACCCGCGCCATTGAAGTCGGCACAATTGCATCCAAAGACAACGGAGACACCATGCTGGGATGGCCTGAATATCAGGCGGGCAACGTGGCAGTTGTGTTTGGCACGCTTTTTGCCAGCCCTGCACGCCTTGAAAAATTCCCATGGGCAACACAAACCTATCATCATCCCGGGGAAGCCAGCAAGTTTTACCATGATCAACTGGACATCTATCATCGGCTTGAAGGAAATCATCCGGAAAAATTCAAATTGATTACACAGAAGAAGGATCTGGATCTTATCATTCATCATTGGAGACACTGCTCCAGTGAGCTTCCAGATATAAAAGAACCACCGGTTGGGATCGTCGTCCTGATGGAGGGCACTGAAGCCATCGAAAAGCCTGATGACCTGAATGAGTGGTGGGATGAAGGCGTTCGCATCATTGGGCTTGCCTGGCATGGCAACAAGTACTGTGGGGGTACAGGGGAGCCAGGTCCGCTCAGTCTTGAGGGAAAACAATTACTCGCTGTCATGTCAGACGTTGGCTTTATCCTCGATATATCCCACATGGATGAACTGGCTGCCAGGCAGGCTCTCGACATGTATGAAGGCCAGGTGATCGCCAGCCATGCCAATGCCAGCAGCCTGATCCGATCTTACCAGGGCAACCGGCATTTGAGTGATGATCTCATTCGCCATTTGATTTCACGGGGAGGAATGATGGGTGTCATTCCCTTAAATCATTTTCTGGATAGGGATTGGATATTACGGGGTGGTAGAAACAATGTTTCCCTGCAAATGGTGGCTGAACAGATGGATCACATCTGCCAACTGGCAGGCGATGCCCTTCATGTGGGCATTGGAACTGACTTCGACGGTGGCTTTGGTCTTCAAAGCACTCCCTTTGAACTCGATAGCATTGCAGATTTGCAGAAACTTGTACCTTTCCTGGAGAACCTGAATTATTCAACCAATGACATTGCTGCAATTATGGGTCAAAACTGGCAGCATATGTTAGAATATAATCTACCTTAAGAATTTATCCTGCCAAATTGTGACACGACTTATCAAGGTGTAAGTTCAAATGGATGATATTCAGGTTTCTGATCAGGATCAAATCAAAGCAGCACCCTATTCAAAAAACCGCGTTCGCTTCGGTCTCACACTCGCAATTATCGGGTATTTGATCTTTTTACTTGGTGCACGACCAGGCATATTTGGTCTGGATCGCAGTCGGGTGATTGGATTCGTTCAGATTACCGTCTTCCTGGTTGGGTTGGCAGCCATTTGTCTTGGCAGCTATCTCACATTGAACTCCTTTTGGCCGCGCAGTGCCACCTCACTGCTTGCTGATTTTGGATCACGTGTTATTAGTACCGGTTATGTCATATGTGTATTTACTGCTCTGGCAGATGTTTTTGGCTTTGGTAGTCACCCGCTACCCAATGTATTCTTTGGACCTTACCAAGCACGCGGGGTTGAAGTTGGGATGTTTGTGATCGCTGTGGGCATGATCATGCTCATTCGATTTGATCGAAACTAATAAATCCCAATTGCTATCCCCGACCTTTTCAAAATTTTCCCCAAAAATTCTTTCATCCGCCCCCTCCCCGTGGTGGCTTTGGATACTCTGTTATAATCTCTCACGATCATCATCACTTATTATAGACTGATAAATGCCATGCTTGAAGACTTCACGACACTTGAATTAGACAATGGGCTGAAATTACTGCTCAAAGATATTCACACAGCACCATTGATCAGCACGTGGATTTGGTATGGTGTAGGATCGCGTTACGAATCACCTGGCAAAACTGGTATCTCTCACTGGGTGGAACATATGCAGTTCAAAGGTACCCCACATTTTCCCTCACAAGTGCTGGATCGCACAATTTCCCGCCTGGGCGGCACCTGGAATGCCTTCACGCATATGGATTGGACAACTTATTTTGAGACACTCCCGGTAAATGCCTTCGAGATTGCCCTAGAATTGGAGTCTGACCGGATGGTGAACAGCTTGTACAATCCGAAAGAAGTGGAACTTGAACGGACTGTTGTCATCGCAGAAAGGGAGGGCGCAGAAAACAGTCCTTTGTTTCTGCTTGATGAAGCTGTGCAATTGGCAGCCTTCGACCAGCATCCCTACCGGTACGAAGTCACAGGTCAGAAAGAAGATCTTTACAGAATTTCCAGGGACGACCTTTACCAGCACTACCGAACTTATTATCAGCCAGCCAATGCAACCATTTGTATCAGTGGTGATTTTGATACCGCAGAGATGGTCACAAAAGTACGTCAATATTTTGAGAATATTCCTGCAAAACCAGTTCCTGAGCTTGAATTGCCTCAAGGTACCTTTCTTAAAGAGGAAAAACGCCTCGATATCAGTGGCCCTGGAGAAACAACCTACATTCAGATTGCCTATCCATCACCCAAGGCGGATTCTGCTGATTTTTTTGCGCTGTCAATTCTGGACAGCCTGCTTACCGGCCCTTCAGGGCTGAATATGTTTGGTAGTGGTGCGGTCGGTCAGAAAACCAGCTGGATGTATCAAGCCCTTGTAGAAAAAGAGCTGGCTGTTTCTGTCCATGGCAGTCTGCAAGCCACAGTTGATCCCTTCATCTACAGCATCAGCTTGACCCTACACCCTCAGCGCTCTGTCGAGGTGCTGCTACAGGCTTCTGATGAGCAAATTGATCAACTTCAAGAACATCTGATATCTGATGACGAAATCCTCAGAGCCGTAAAACAAGCCAAAGCGCTTTTTGCCTACGGAAGTGAGAACATCACCAATCAGGCATTCTGGATGGGATATGCCAGTGCATTTGCATCCTATGATTGGTTCAGGTTTTATATTGACAATCTGGCAGCAATCACCCCTGCGGATGTCCAGAGGGTGGCACAAACTTATCTAGCTCATGAAAATCGGGTTGTGGGGATCTATCATCCAACAAATGCCGGAGAGGTCTGAGATGGACGCAAAGTCGCTTGCCTATAATACTCTGCCAGGACCTGACGACATCACCCGTCACGAATTGCCAAATGGGATCACCTTATTAATAAGGAGCAACTTTTTAAGCCCATCTGTCATCTTTACCGGGTACCTGGATTGTGGCAGCATCTCTGATCCGGACGATAAACTTGGGCTCGCCAACCTGACAGCATCAGCACTCACAACCGGTACGAAAAAGCAGGATTTCAATACCCTGCATAATGCCATTGAAACCTTGGGCGCAAATCTATCCGTTCATGGCGGAACCCTCACCACGAGTTTTTCAAGCCAATGCCTGGTGGAAGACTTGCCAACCATGCTGGGTATCTTTGCAGACGTTTTACAGCAACCCACATTTCCGCGTAAACAATTTAAACGTCTTAAAGCTCAATATCTCACCATGCTTGCCATCATTGCACAGGATACTGCTGAAATGGCTGATTTAACCTTTAATGAGCTGATCTTCAAAGGGCACCCCTTTGAACGTTCAGATGATGGTACGCCCGAGACCATTTCAGCAATCGGGGTTGAAGACCTAGTTGAATTTCATCAGAATCATTTTAGCCCCCAAGGCATGGTAATGGCTGTTGTTGGAGCTGTTGAACCAGAGGATGTCATCAAATATGTGAGTGACAGGTTCGGCGCCTGGAGCGACGAAAGAAAGCGCCTGTCACCGCTCATTCCAGATGCCCTGTCCCTGGAACAGCCTGCCAGCAAGCATGTCACGATTGTTGAGAAAAGCCAAACAGATATTGTGATGGGCAATCTGGCACCCAGGCGGGCATCAGGTGACTATCTACCTTGCGCCATGGGCAATAACATTCTGGGCCAATTCGGCATGATGGGTAGGATTGGAAACTCTGTCAGGGAAAAGTCAGGGTTGGCATATTACGCCCAAAGTGATCTTTCTGCTGGTACTGGACCGGGAACATGGGAATTCGTGGCAGGCGTTAATCCTGAAAATCTCAATAAAGTGGTTACACTGATCAAGGAAGAGATGCAGCATTTCCTTGATGATCCAGTCAGTGATGATGAACTGAACGACACCAAATCTTACTTGATCGGAAGACTACCCTTGTTGCATGAATCCAACAGCGGTGTGGCAGTCTCACTTTTGAACCTGGAGCGATTCAATTTGGGGCTCGATTACCTCCGAAACTACCCTGAATTGGTCCAATCGATCACCAAGGAAGATATCCTGACCGCATCCCGAAAATATCTTTCCCTTCAAAGCCTGGCTGTTGCATCAGCGGGGAAGGCATTACGATGATCAAGTGTGGTATTGATACGATTGAGATTGCGCGCCTGGCAAACCTGAAACAGGAAATCCGAACGCGGTTTCTCAAACGTGTGTTCACTGAACTTGAATTGACCCAGGCACATGATCAATTTGAAAACCTGAGTAGCGTTTTTGCTGCCAAAGAGGCAGTATCCAAGGCTTTAGGGACTGGCATTGGATTTGTGAGTTGGCAAGACATAGAGATCATTCATCTTCCGACCGGCGAGCCAACCGTCCACCTGCATGGAAATGCTGCCCTGGTTGCTGATCAAAAAGGATTGACAGAGTGGTCGGTCAGCATCAGTCATGACCGGGACAAAGCCATCGCCATGGCAGTGGCAACTTGAAGAGACTTGATGCCATGAAGGAGAGAAGGAATTTATCAAAATCTGTAAAACTCCTGGCATTGAGTGATATTGAACATCCAATCATCTATAATTCACAGATCCAATCACGCTTCCCGGATATTGACCTGGTGATCAGTTGCGGAGATCTCAGTTATTATTATCTTGAATACATCATCAGCATGCTGGACACTCCCTTGTATTATGTGCGGGGAAACCATGCCCCGGTCGAAGAATTTTCATCCAGTGATTCACGCCGGGACCCATGGGGCGCAATTGATATTCACAGGCGTGTTGTTTATGATCAGAAATTCGGTCTGGTCCTGGCTGGAATTGAAGGTAGCCTGCGCTATAACAAGGGGCTTTATCAATATACCCAGGGGGAAATGTGGACAATGGTTTTGAGCATGGTGCCAAATTTAATCTTCAATAAGATCAGATTTGGCAGATACCTGGATATTTTTGTGACCCATGCTGCTCCCAAAGGAATTCATGATGAAGAGGACAGGGCGCATCAAGGCATTCAGGCATTTAAATGGTTGATCAAAGTTTTTCAACCCAGGTACCATCTGCATGGTCATGTCCATCTTTATAATCCAGGGCAGGTCCGCGAAAGTAAATTGGGCGAAACCACCATCCTGAACACTTACGGGTACAGGGAGATCCTGATCGATTCAACAGATCTTTAAACATAACATTTGGGGGATATCAAAGAAATCAGACCTGCAGATTGGTTGTGTCTGGTTCCAATTTCTTCTGAGAATAAACTTGCTCCGTCAAATGAACCCCGATCCAAAAATGATAAGGGACAATGGATGGACTTGAACACAAGCGGATGCCTTCAAATTCAGCCAACCCTGCTGGAAGCATGCTTGGGTGAACATAGCAAATGTCAGGTTTGCAGCCATATTTCTTACGGTAATAATTGGCTGCGACCTTCAGCTTGGCTGGAAGATCTGTCTTTTGATCATTATCAAACCACAACATGCCACTTTCCATGGCTTCCTCAGCTTCCCAGCATTGGCAGGTGGTAAGTTAACCAGCGTTTTCCCATGGGCATTGAAAATTCACCTGGCTCAAGCAAGGATGTGACCATGCCTGCCTGCAATTTATCAAAACCAGCATCCATCTGCCTGCCTGCACAACCGTTAATGGTCGTCTTAAATGGTTCCACCCAAAAATCGAACCCATCCGATTGATCGCTGTCCAGTGTTGCTATTGGCCAGATATGTGATTGGGCTCCATATTCAAGCAGCCAGCGTAAATTTACCTGGGATTCCCTGTCGAGATCAAGCAATCCCTCCAGATCATCCAAAAACAAGAGGATATCATCATCGCTATCCTTACGCATGCGACGTCTTTCCGCCAACTCCGTCAAACCTTCAATCATCTTTTTGGCTTTTGGCTCATACCAGGTGCAATGTTCAAGAATTACGTGCCGATTGGATGGACGATCACAGAGATCAGACCACTCAGCAGGATTAAACGAAAGGACTGCAATTTCAAGGTTGCCTTTCCTTTGCAATTGCATGGCTGAATCCGCCAAAACCTGCAGATGATGGGTCTTCCCGCACCCCTGACCACAGGTGATCAGGATGGGAGAAACAGGTACCTGGAATAAATTGATAAACAAAGGCATTCCATCTGCGCAAACTCCCAACATGAGACTTGTTTCAGGTAATGTTCCAGCGGATCTAATTAATTGCCCTACTGTATTTTTGCCTTGCCCGGTGGATTTTTGTTTATCCGATTTTCGGCACCATTTTTGGACAGGCTCTGCCTCTTGCAGATAAGCATCAAAAGTATTGCTTCCAACAGTTGTTAAGTTTATCGTACTCATCCGCTACCTCCCGAAATAAATAGAACCTATGTTCTTTTATTATACAGAATATTTGTTCTATGTCAAGGGCAATTAGGGTAATTATCGCCATTGACTAAAAGTCCCTGCGTCATGCACTGCAGGGGCTTTATCCCATATTTAAGAATTTTTTAGGTTTTACAGGGGCATTGCATAAAATGGGATCAGCATTTCCTCCGGGTGCAGTCCCCCATGCCTGCCAAGCATGACGTTCTGCTTGGGCGCCCACCACAGGTAGGAATCCCCCCTGGCAATGGCAACCAGGTCTCCAACCCGATCCGATAAGGTTGGGGACAGTGGGCCTGGCCCGAACAAGCCTGCTTCAATGGCTTGTATCCCACTTACCAGCATAAATTTTCCCGGCCAGGCTGTATCAAAATACTGCCGCACTGATGTTTCCATTCCCGGTTTTAGATACAGGAAAGCCAGCCTGTTTTCACAGGTCGGTTGTATGCGCAGCATGGCATTTAACTCGGGATGCGCTGTCAGGTTGAAATGTCCATAGCGCGGCGTGTAAACAGATCCATGATCTGCCGTGAGAATAAGCAAAGCATCCTTTCGCGCAGATGCAGACAAACCCTTGATCAGGGCTTGCTCGATCATCAGACTGAAATCCTCAAACTGGAGGGCAATACGTTCGTCATTCAATGAGAACCGGTGCGTAAGGGTATCGATAACACTCCAATAAGCGTAGATATATTTCCGCCCTGCCGGCACAGTATTAAGAATATTACGTATGCTCACCCACATATCCGATTCACTGACGTAATTATGCAAATTCACCTGGTCCAGGTGCATGGAGGACAAGCCAGATGTGCCGATGGAATAATGCATGAAAGCATCCGCTTCAACGCCATGATTTATAAGATGCCCCCCGAATGTTGAGTGATTCAGGAACTCAATGGGGTCAAATCCTGTTCTCTTTAAACCCCCGTTATCGCCCAAATAACTCATGGCACTGTGCAAAATGTTATTGATGACCATTCCATATTCTTTAGCCCACATTTCGTATCCCACAATCCCATGGGTTGCCGGGCTGACCCCCGTCCACAGTGTCGTCAGGGCTGAGGAGGTCGTACTTGGAGCGATGCTGGTCAGAGGGAAAAACACGCTCTCAGCAAGCCTGTTTTGCCACAAGTCAGCATGCCCTGTTTCCATAAGGCGCCTGAATAAATGATAGCCAAGGGCATCCACAACCAGCAAAATGACCCTTTTGTATGGGCCACCCAAAAAATGCATTAAACCTGGCGCCAGTGCAGGTTCACCAAATGCAGGGATATTCAGCAAATGGCAGATGGTGGCGGGTATATTTGAAAGCGAATAGCCAGCATACCTGGGTAGGAGAATATCATCTGCGAATGGGATATTGGGTAGGGAATGGTCAATCAAGCCAGGTAAAACGCTTTCTGATAGATCAGGCATTTTTATCTCCATAAAAATAATGTGGCATGAACTTACCAAACAAACAAAAGGCTGAATTCCAATCCTGGTTACAGATGCAAACAAGTTTCTGCTGACAGCCAAAATAATTCTTCGCGGATCTGCTGGCGCGAGTTCCAACTGCGTCCGTCCCAACCTTCCGACAGGACTGCATCACCACCATAAAGGTACTGACCAAATCGGACAACCACGGAATTTTGCAAGAGCAATCAAGGCAGCAGCTTCCATTTCAACAGTTAAACAACCCTCAGCCAGGAATTGTTTGACTTTTGCTGTAGTCTCCCTGTAAAAAGCATCTGTCGTCCAGGTTTTGGTCTTGATATAAGGAATATTATGAAAATTCAGTATGGATTCCATCATCCCAATGACATCAGCATCGACGGAAATCTCCCTTGAAGGCGCTGCATAATGGTAAGAAGTGCCTTCATCCCTCATAGCCGCCACTGGCAGGAGGATATGCCCTACGGTGATTTTTCGGTCGAGGACACCACATCCACCACACACGATAAAATTCTCCACGCCCAAAGTGCCCCATACGGGGTACAAAGCAATCACCTCTTCCGTCAAGTCTACTGCGAGGGGAGCCCCCACGCCCGGATGATAGAAAGCAAGGCGTTGCCCTTTATGTTCCATCTCGTAAATGGGATGGTCACCCATCTCTGACTGTGAGGTGAATATGATCCTGGCGTTGGTTTGCGCAACCACTTTTTCAATGGTTTCTGCGAAAAAACAAATGACAGCGTGTTTGGGAACGTCCTGGCGTCTGATCAAGTGGGTAGGTTCAATGATCGCTTCTGGCGCAGAATCGTATTCCAAAATGGGGAAAACTTCTTTAACTGTGAACGGATCCATCCATAATCCTCTTATTCATGCCAGACGATGTCGTTACAACCCACAAATCTTCTGTGCATGATTTCGATTGCTTGGGGGTTGTTATCAACCAGGATGAAATTGCGCTCCAAATCCAAACAAACCTGACCTATTGTTCCACTGCCAGCAAAGAAATCCATCACCAGGTCACCTTCGTTTGAGGAGGCAAGCACAATACGCTTCAGGATGCCCAATGGCTTTTGGGTCGGATAGCCCATTTTTTCCTTGCTGTTCGTTCCCACAATGGTATGCCACCAGGTATCTGTGGGGAGTTTGCCTCTCTCAGCCTTGTCCTTCCCAACCAGCCCAGGTGCCATGTAAGGAATACGGTCAATTGCATCGCGGTTAAAGGTGTAATTGATTGGGTCTTTCACATAAAAGAGGATATTGTCATGTTTGGCTGGCCAGCGGTTTTTGGCTCTGCCACCGTAATCATAAGCCCAGATGATCTCATTGAGAAAGCAATCCCGTCCAAAGATTTGATCCAGCATGATCTTACAATAATGCACTTCCCGGTAATCAATATGAAAATAAAGGCTGCCATGATCAGCCAGAATGCGATAAGCTTCCTGCATGCGTGGCAATAGGAACGCCTGGTAATCATCAAAACGATCTTGATAAGCTCTTTCTGATAGGATCTTCGTATCATACAGCTGATCGCCAAACCCCTTCCGAGCGCCATTCTCTGATCGCTCCGTCTTTATTTGAGTGCGGGATTGTACCTTTCCAGTATTGAATGGGGGGTCAATATAAATCAGATCCACACTGTTGTCCGGCAGCGTTTTCAATATTTCAAGATTGTCACCAAAGAAGATTTGATTCTGCATGGCATTCATTTTAACATGTCTTTGAAAGATGCATGTCCCAACTGACGCAGATCAAAGCAAAAGGCTATGTGCAGTCATAGCCTTTTGGAATATTTCAATTAACAGGCGCTCCTATGATTGGAAAGCTTTCCAATAAAATCCTTCAATCTAGTTTTGAAGTGCAGTGAGGGCAGCGAGTAGCCGCAATCGGAATGGTTGAAATGCAGAATGGGCAGGTCTTTTCTGTGGGTTCTGCGGGAACTTCTGACTTTTTTGATCCCCTTAACTTATTAACTGCCTTCACAATGGCAAAAATGCAGATCGCAATGATCAAAAAGCTGATGATTGACATGATGAATGCCCCATAGTTCAATGTAACCGCACCTGCTTCCTGGGCAGCAGCCAAAGATGTTCGAGCTTCAAGTGGGACTTTATTGGGAGTAAGATTGATGTAAAGATTGGAAAAATCAACCTTGCCTAGTAACAAGCCAATGGGCGGCATGATGACATCTTTCACCAAGGAATTTACAATTGCTCCAAATGCACCACCGATGATCACGCCTATTGCGAGGTCTAATACATTACCCTTCATAATAAAATCACGAAATTCACTAGATGCTTTCTTCATAGGAATTTATCCTCCTGATCTTTACCAGACATGACACAATTCACATTATATCAATAAAAAGTTGTTAATAACTAAACAAAAAGGCTGAGTTGTTCCATGCGTTTCATCGGAATAAACCTTTTGACGCTGGTTGCTAATCCGTTGTGTGCGCATAATCTGAAGAACAAACCCTCCAGAAAAGCCTTTTGTCTTGCTTGGACCGAATAGGCATTTCCATGTTCGCTTTCATATTTTTGACTCAGACCAGGGAAAAGTACATCAAGCCTGGAAAAATAAAAAGCCCTCTGCCGGTCACGCAAGGTCATGCCAAATGACGGAATAATGTATGCTGCTTTGCAGGTATGAGCCTTTTCAATGATGCTTGTCAGATTTAACTGGTTGTCTGTGATATAGGGAAGCATGGGCATCATCACCAGTCCGGTATAAATGCCGGCTTCAGCCAGGGTTTGCATGGCTTTCAGCCGCCTGGAGGGAGCGGGAGCACCAGGTTCAATCTTGCTTGCCAGGTCATCATCGGTTGTTGCGATCGAAAAACTGACCTGCGCCCAAGTATTCTTAATACGCTGCAAGAGTGCTAGATCCTTTAAAACCAGGTCACTCTTGGTAATGATATGCACTGGCCAACCCTGCTCTGCGATCACTTCAAGCGCCTGACCTGTCAGCCCGTAGCGGGATTCAGCATGAGTGTAAGGATCATTCATGGAGCCAAACCCGATCGTGCCAACCCATTGTTTGCGTGGAAGAGCCCTTTTTAATAATTCGACACCGTTAACCTTGACCAAGACTTCGTTTTCAAAGTCAGCAATCTGGTAACATTCACTGCGTGTGTCACAATAGATGCATTGATGTTCGCACCCCCGGTAGAGATTCATATTGTAGGAAAGCCCAAAAAGAGTATCCTCTCCTTTAATGCTGTTCAAAATGCTCTTGACTTTAACTTCTGTGTATTTCATAAATAAAAATTGATCCCATTTGACCGCTGGTTCCATTATATATGATGTCGAGATACGCTGTAAAATACTTTCCTCTGCAACCTGTATAATTTATCGTGGGGTACCGGAAATCATCTGATGTATAATGATGCTAATTGGACAAGTGGAAATGAAAGCGAGGAAAAATGACGGATAACTCAGACGACTTTATGAAAGCGTCAGCAGAAGAATGGAGCAAACCTGAAAAGCCCGAGGAATCAGCTGATGATTTCTCGAATGCTTCGGCAGAGGAATGGAGCGAACCTGAAGTAATTGTCCCAGCTGAACCCACCCAGAAAATACCCACAGATCGCTGGGGTGCGCCGGTTGCCACACCCGAAAATACGGATCCCAACCGTTGGGGGCCAGAGAGAATGGATACCAGCAGCGAGCCAAAGATCATTGATGCCGAACCATCTCAAACAGAGAAAAAGAAGGGATTCCCATGGTGGGCAATAGTGATCATTGTGCTGGTGGTCTTATGCCTGTGCATCGTAGGTGCAGTGTTAGTAATCTTTTCGATTATTACCCCAAGTTCGTAGACAAGTACTTGAAATATAAAGTCTGATTTTTGAAAAAAAAGACTGACCTATCAACCGGTGAGATGCAAATCTGGCTTTCATCATGGATGCCAGATTTATTTACCACCAGGTCTATTTTTTTGTCACCAGGTCTATTTTGCTGCCAGTCATTTTCTGTGTTAAACTTAAAAGTTAGGATATTTTTGAATTAATCGGAAACTTAAAGTCATGTGCACAAAAATGAATTACGCTGCTGACATCTATCTGATCGCAGGTCTGGGTAACCCGGGCAAGGAATACCGCCAATCTCGTCATAATGTTGGCTTTATGGTGATTGATCATCTTGCTGAAGATTTGGAAACTCCCATCAAAAGGGTGAAATTCAAAGCAATGATTGGTATCGGAACGTTCGAAAATAAACAGGTCATTTTGGCTAAACCACAAACCTATATGAATGCTTCCGGTGAGTCTATTGCGCCTCTCTTGCGCTACTTCAAGGTTCCTCTGGAAAACTTTATCGTTGTTCATGATGATCTGGATATCCCTTTTGGCAACCTCAGAATAAGACCATCAGGGGGCACCTCGGGGCAAAAAGGCATGAAATCCATTGTTGAGAAGCTTGGCAGTCAGGATTTTCCACGCATGCGCATGGGCATAGGACGCCCCCCTGGGCGCATGGATCCAGTGGATTACGTGCTGCAAAGTTTCACGCCAGATCAAGTTCCTATAATGGAAGAGGTCCTTGATCAAGCTGTAAAAGCTCTTAAAACTTTCATTCTCGATGGGCTGGATAAAGCCATGAACACCTATAATGGAGACAAAGGAATCGGTTAGTCCATTGCTTAGGTACATCTCAGCATTACCTGCATATCAAAACCTGTTTTCATTAATACAGGAAGGTAAAGCCGGACAGGGGTCTCTCTCAGGGCTTGGGTTGCCGCGTGCCGCCAGGTTGCCGGTGCTTGCAAACCTGCATACTGACTTGAACCTTCCTTTCCTGTTGTTAACCAACCGTGCAGACCGTGCCCTGGCACTTTTCGATGAACTTGCTTTCTGGGCTCCGGATGCCAGGCGGCTTTATTTCCCTGAACCCAGCTCACTATTCTACGATCAAACAGGCTGGTCACTCACAACCCACCGGGAGCGTTTGCAAGTCCTGACAGATCTGGCATCCTATCATCTTCCTGGAGTATCAAAGCCTTCCCCCCCCCCGATCATTGTTGCGCCCATTCGTTCTGTCATGACCCGCACCCTCCCGCGCCGTGACTTTTTGCGGAACATAAAAATCCTCAAACCCGGCAAGACTATTTCCCCTGAAGAAATCATCAGGCATTGGGTTGGCGTCGGCTATGAGCACAGCAACATTGTTGTGCAAATGGGACAGTTTTCTCGCAGGGGTGGTATTCTGGATATCTGGTCTCCCGGATCCCTGCTGCCAGTTCGCATTGAGTTCTTCGGTGATGAAATTGACACCTTGCGCAGCTTCAACCCTGCCACCCAACGCACGGTGGAAGCGCTGGATCAGACCGTGGTTTACCCGGCGCATGAGCTGCTGCCTGTTGATGCTGAGAAGAACGGATTTGTTCTTGAAAGGCTGAGTGAGTCACACCTCCCGCTGGTTTATCCACTTCCTTCAAGCCTGATGGATTTCCTTCCTGATTCCACGTTGATCCTCCTAGATGGTGAGGAATTCATTGCAGCCGCCGTGAATGACATTGAAGAAGACGCCATCATCAGGCGCAAGGACGCCATTGCCGCAGGCACCCTGGATCAGGATGCACCCATTCCCTATATCACCTGGACTGAAATTGAGGATGGCTTCCATAAAAAACAGGTGATTGAGCTCGGTCATAGCAATACTTCCGACATTCGCCCTCTTGCAGAGGCGTTTGATCCCGGTCCCCGTTTTAATGGTCGTCTGAAAGATTTGCTCACGCATCTCAACAGCCTGGAGAATCAAAAACATCCCTGGACGATTGTCTCACGTCAATCCTCCCGTCTACGCGATTTGTGGCGTGAAACCCACCTTGGGCTCGATGATGGTGAGCTCGATGCACGTTTTCTTGAAGGCTCCCTCTCAAGTGGCTGGGTGCTGCATCTGCCCGATAATAATCAGCATCATCTATTGACTGATAGTGAGATATTTGGTTGGGGACGCCCCCAACCAAGGCGGCGTTTCCAACCGACCGCAGAAGCGCCTGAGTCAATCTATGGGGACCTGATGCCCGGTGATTGGGTTGTCCATATTGATCACGGCATCGGGAAATTTATGGGTCTGATCAAACCCAAGGAAGGCAATATTGAGCGCGAATATCTCTGTATTGAATACAAGGATAACGACCAGTTATTTGTGCCCATCCATCAGGCAGACCGCATCACCCGCTATGTAGGCTCCAGTGCTGATACTCCCAATGTCAGCCGATTGGGTGGCAGTGAATGGACCCAGACCAAGCAACGCGTCAGGCATGCAGTTCAGGAAGTTGCCATTGATTTGCTTGAGCTTTATGCCAAACGCAAAATGACGAGTGGTTATCAGTTCAGCCCTGACACCCCCTGGCAGAAAGAGCTTGAAGCCAGTTTCCCCTATATCGAAACAGATGATCAGCTTAAAGCCATCAACGAAGTCAAAAGGGACATGGAATCCCCGCGCCCGATGGACCGGCTCCTGTGCGGTGATGTCGGCTACGGCAAGACTGAGGTGATCCTCCGGGCAGCCTTTAAAGCAGTCATGGATGGCAAGCAGGTGGCAGTTTTGGTGCCAACCACTGTGCTTGCCCAGCAGCATTTTGACACATTCTCGCAGCGTTTATCTGTTTTCCCAGTCCAGGTCGAAATGCTCTCTCGTTTCCGCAAACCAAAGGAACAATCCCTGATCATTAAAAAGCTGGCAAACCAGCAGATCGATATCATCATTGGGACCCACCGCCTGATCTCACAGGATGTCCAATTTAAAGATCTGGGATTAGTGATCATTGACGAAGAGCAACGTTTTGGCGTGACCCATAAGGAACATCTGAAGAAGTTGCGCACTTCGGTGGATGTGCTCACACTGACTGCCACGCCCATCCCGCGAACCCTCTACATGGCACTGACCGGTGCCCGTGATATTTCCAACATCAATACCCCTCCGGAAGAACGGCTTCCTATAGTGACCCACATCGGTCCTTATGATCAAAGACTGGTGAGGGAAGCCATTGTGCGCGAGATGGAACGCGGGGGTCAGGTGTTTTTTGTTCACAACCGTGTTAAAACAATCACCTCGATTTACAATCACCTCAGCAATCTCATCCCTGAAGCTCGCATTGGCATCGGGCATGGGCAGATGCCTGAAGAGGAACTTGCGGATGTGATGCATGCCTTCAACGATGGACAGATTGACGTCCTCCTGTGCACATCCATTATTGAATCAGGGCTGGACATTCCCAACGCCAATACCCTGATCATTGATCGTGCAGATACATTCGGTCTGGCACAGCTTTATCAACTACGTGGAAGGGTTGGGCGGGGTGCTCAACGTGCTTATGCCTATCTCTTTCGGCACAAATATCGCCCACCAACCATGGATGGTCAGGAACGCATGGAAATCCTTGCAGAAAACACCCAGCTTGGCTCCGGTTATGCCATCGCCATGCGTGACCTGGAAATGCGCGGTGCGGGTGATCTGCTTGGAACGCGTCAATCGGGCTATATTGCTTCTGTTGGTTTTCATCTCTATACAAAACTTCTCTCGCAGGCAATCCAGCAATTTCGGAAAACCCTTGGAGAGCCAGCCCAGACGGGGGAACTGCCTGTTTTTGATGTACCCAGCCTGCCAATCAATGTTGAACTGCCCCTCACCATGGGATTACCCATTGAATATATCCCAGATCAGGCTCTGCGGTTAAATTTATACCGCCGCATCGCAAATCTGCGCAATGAAGAAGACATTACTGCCACAGCCATTGAATTTGAGGATCGGTTTGGCACCCTCCCCCAGCAGGTTGAAAATTTATTATGGCAAATGAAAGTGAAGATAAGAGCGCTGCATGCCGGTCTGGCATCCATCTCCTTGGAAAACGATCAACTGACGCTGCAATACCCTCCCCTTCTGCAGGGGATCAAACAGCGTGACCTGGTGCCCGTCGATTCCATTGCCAGAGTGGGTAAAAATGCCTACCGCATCCCCTTGAGCCCGATAAAGGATATCTCCTGGCAGGATTACCTGATGGATCTGCTCCTGAAACTTGAAGGTTCAGGGTACACATAAACAATCACAATATCCTTAGATTAATAATAATTGCTGATAAATTTGAAGACGAGTGCTCTCATCAAAGCGTTACTGTTCCCAAATTATGGCATTCAACCGGCGGCTTGCTGTTTGGAAAAATGATATACTGCAATTGAAGCAAATTCAAGAAACTAGCGATGAAAACAAAAATCATTGACTTTATCAAAACAAATCCCAAGTGGTCCGTTGCCATTTCAATCCTGCTGGTACTGGTTGGAATAACCCTGATCATCTTTTCACTGCAGCAAAATGTCGCCCTTGTCATCGACGGACAGATACAGACGCTGAAGTCTTTCGCACTCACGCCAGCAGGAGCGATCAAATCTGCCGGTGTGGATCTTCATAAAGATGACCAGGTTAGCCCACCACTGGATACCTTGTTTTTTTCTCCCAATGCCATCCGGATCAAACGAGCTCAAAGTGTTCAAATCTTGAATGAAGGCAAACTGACTTTGCTTTCCACCACAAACCGTGTCCCTGCTGATCTGTTATTAGAAGCTGGAATACCCCTTTTTCCAAAAGATCAGGTTTTTTGGAATGGTGCCCAGGTTGCCACAGATGAGCCGATAACTTCAGATCAAATTGGGATGATCCAATACAAACCCGCCCAGGAAATCAGGCTCACAATCGATGGGCAGCCCCAGGTCATTTTTTCAGCCCAACCAACTCTGGGTATGGCATTAAGTGAAGCCGGCATTCGTTTCAAACCTGAAGACGCCATCTCAACTGATATTGAAACCAGCCTCGACCAATCTTTGGAAGTGACAATCTTTACAGCGCGCAAACTCAGCATCAATGTGGCTGATCGAACCATCCAGGGGCTGTCATCGGCACAAACGGTTGATGAAGCCCTTCTGGATCTTGGGATACCCTTGCAGGCTTTGGATTACACCATCCCTCCCGAAGGTGATCCAGTGCCAGAGAATGGTAATATCACCCTGGTCAAGGTCTGCGAGAGACTTGCCTTCCTTAAAGAGGAGTTCCCTTTTACTGTCACTTACGAGCCTGACCCTAATACGGAACTGGATCAGGGATCTGTCATTGAACAGGGTTCTTTAGGCTTGATCATCAACCGTTCCCGCATTCGCTATGAAAACGGTGACGAGGTCTCACGTCAAGACGATGAACCGTGGCAGGCAAGCGAAGCCCGCGATGGTATTGTAGGGTATGGGACAAAAGTCGTCGTACGTAATGAGACTGTCGATGGTCAAAACATTGACTATTGGCGCAAAATCAGTGTTTATGCCACCTCATATTCTCCCAGCCACCTGGGGGTGGAGGGACTGTATTCAGAAAAAACTGCTTCAGGTCGGACTTTGGAAAAAGGAATTGTTGCAGTGTTAACCAGCTGGTACCGTGCCATGAAATTCCAGCAGGTTTACATCCCTGGATATGGCTATGGCGTCATCGCTGACACAGGCGGGGGCATTTCTGGAACACCCTGGATTGATCTGGGCTACAGCGACAATGATTATGTTGGCTGGCATTCATGGGTCAGCATGTATTTCCTGATCCCGGTTCCCTCATATATACCCTATCAACTGCCATGAGTCTGCCACCCTTAAATGTGCCGCAGTTGCTGAGGCAGTATGATCTCACGCCCCGCAAATCACTCGGGCAGAATTTCTTGATCGAACCAACAGCCCTTGAACGCGTTATTTCAGCTTCAAAGATGGAAAGTACAGACCATGTGCTTGAGATCGGTGCAGGGTTGGGCAGCCTCACCCGCCTGTTGGCTGTAAATGCCTGTCATGTCACTGCGGTTGAAATCGACCGCCATCTGATACCGATTCTCCAGGAGGTTCTCAAACCTCATCCAAATATAACCCTGATCCAGGGGGATATCATGGAGTTATCCCCAGCCGAGATCATGCAGATGCAGGATTATGTGGTCGTTGCCAACATTCCGTATTACATTACCTCTGCCCTGTTACGGCACCTGCTGGAAGCCTCTCTAAAACCCAGACGTCTCGTGTTGACCATTCAAAAAGAAGTGGCGGCGCGCATCTGTACAAAAGACGGGAAAATGAGCCTGCTCGCACTTTCTGTTCAAGTCTTTGGAACAGCTCAAATCGCAGCCCCCATCCCGGCCGGATGTTTTTATCCCGTTCCGACGGTTGATTCAAGCGTTCTTGTGGTTGAATTATACAAACACCCCCTAATTCCAACAACCCAGTTGGATGATTTCTTCACTTTGATCCATGCTGGTTTCAGTCAGAAAAGAAAAATGCTGCGTAATTCTTTTTCCTCACGCCTGCCGTTCACTGCCGACCAGATTAAAGAGCTGCTCATCCAGGCAGATATTGACCCTCAAAGGCGCGCAGAATCGCTCACCTTGGATGAGTGGAAAAAGCTTACAATGCTTTATCACAGCATAAACACTACAAAAGAAGAAAGTTAATTCTTTATCAGGCTCAGGATTGTTTCGGAAAATCCCTGTATTGACGCCTGAGCTTCCACACCTGTAGTGCGGCTTCTTTTTGGATCTTGAATGACATCTTTGAATCCCCGTGCTTCCGTTCTGCAAAGTAAATGGGCACTTCGACCATCTTCAAGCCGGCAAGCTTGGCCAAATAAGCCTGTTCAACCTGAAAAACATAACCATTTGAACGTGACTCCCGAAATGGAATTGACTCCAGTGCAGAACGTCGCCAGAGCTTAAACCCACCGGTTGCATCCTTGACGGGCAAGTTAAGGATCGTGCGCGCATAGAAGTTACCGAAGGCTGAGAGCGCCTTTCTCCATACCGGCCAATCGCGATCCAGACCTCCACCCCTGACATAACGTGATCCAATCACACCATCTACGTCCCTCAATGCTGATAGCATTTCGTTCAGTTTCTCAGGCGGGTGGGATAGATCTGCATCCATCATGCCGACAATAGACGCACCTTCCTTAAGTGCATGATCCAGCCCTTGAATGTAAGCCCTTCCCAGTCCTTCCTTCCGCTGACGGTGGATCACCTGCAGGTGGTCACCATATTTTTGATGTAGATTATCAGCTACCTGCCCACTGCCATCTGGGCTATTATCATCCACGACCAGGATTGTCAATTCGGAAATACCCATGGCAAATACCCTGTCGGCAAGAATGGGCAGGTTTTCAGCTTCATTGTAGGTGGGAATAACAATCGTTATCGTTTCAAACTGGCTCATCTGAACAGTATTTTTCAATATCCCTTTTTGCGATTTCCGAAGGTATGCGCATTGAGATTCTAACATGGAACTGCTTGATCAGAATAAAGGGTGTAACTCTCAGCTCAAATCCTGGCATGGGGATGGTAAGAATTTCAACATTTTATCCTCATATTCTGCTATAATAAACTATCTCACATTGAAGGGAGTCCTTATGCAGCCCAACCCCGTTCTCAAGAAACTTGGTTTTTCCAATACTGACCGCGTTGTCATCATTCATACTGATGACATTGGCATGTGCCAGGCAAGCATTGATGCATTTACAGAAATGGTTGGTTTTGGCTTGATCTCATCCGGTGCCGTGATGATGCCATGCCCATGGGCTTTGAGCGCCGCCAGCTACGCCAGGCTCAATCCCCAGGCTGACCTGGGTATTCATCTCACATTGACAAGTGAGTGGGAGATCTATCGTTGGGGTCCCCTCTCAACCCGAAGCCGTGCCACTGGTCTGCTTGATGACCAGGGATTTTTCCCGCGCACAAGCGCACAGGTGCAGGCAACTGCCGAACCTGATGCCGTGGAAGAAGAGCTTACATCTCAAATCTCCCTGGCAATTGCTGAAGGGATCAATCCAACCCATATTGACACCCACATGGGTTCGGTGGCTCACCCCAAATTCATTCAAATTTATATTAAGCTCGCCATCCAGTTTGGACTGCCACTCATGCTCCCGCGTTTGAGCGAAGCAGAGTGGGTCGCGTATGGCGGGATTGACCCACAGATTGCAGCCATGGCCACCCAGTTGGTAAACAGTTTGGAAGAAGCAGGCATCCCATTATTGGATGGGCTGTCTGGATTGGGGTTGGAACATGCACAGGATCGTCTTGAACAAGCCAAAGCAGCCCTGAGTGCGCTGAAGCCAGGTATCACACATTTCATCATCCATCCCTCCAAAAATACCCCTGAACTGCGCCAAATTACAGATTCCTGGGCTTGCCGTGTGGCTGATTATGAAACCTTTACCAAGTCAGCAACCAGGCAATACATTGAAGAGCAAGGTATTCAGGTGATTGGTTACCAGGCACTGAAAAACCTGATGCCTCAACCTTAACAAATAACCCAATTTAATCCATTAAAGGAGTGAAACATGACAGTTAATAGTTCTGCTTTACAACCGAAAAAATTAAGTTTTGGTTACAAAGTCATCTGGGGTGTTGCATCTCTCGGAACCTCGATGATCTCAGGTGTTTATGGCGGCTTGCTCACCATTTTTTACCAGGATTACCTCGGCGTCACCGCAAAATGGATCGGCATCGCTGCGGTTGTTTACGCCATTTGGAATGCAATCAATGATCCCATCTTCGGTTACATCACCGATAATACCCGCTCCAAGCACGGTCGGCGCATCCCGTTCATGCGCTATACTGCGCCCTTCCTGGCACTCACGTTCATTGCTGTCTGGTTTGCACCTGACAAGACCAGTTTGGTAGGGGACTCGCGCCAATTATTACTCTTTGGCTGGATGTTAGGGTCCATGCTTCTGTATGATACTGCCTATACCATTATTGGGCTTGTTTATTCAGCGCTTTTACCAGAAGTTACAGAATCGGACAGCGAGCGCAATGGGCTACAGATTTCAAGCTCCTTGTTTGCCATGCTTGGTATGATTTTAGGCTTCATCATCCCGGACATGGTCCGTCCCAAGACAGGCGCAGAAACTGATTTATGGCCTCTCAGGCTTGCCATGATCGTAATAGCCATTGTAGGAATGCTCCTGATCATCGCCACCACCCTCAAAGTCAAGGAACGCAAGGAATTCACGCAAGTTGATAAACCCTTGCCCCTCTTGAAAGCCATCCGAACCACCTTCAGCAGCAAATCTTTCCTGATCCTGGTTGCTGCCAATTTTATGTCCATCTTGATGAGTTCGCTCATCGTGGGTTCCATGTTCTACTTGGCGGATTACGTCATGCAAACGGCTGTGATCAACCTTTTAATTTACGTTTTCATCCCACTGATCATCGGTATTCCACTGACGAATTTAATTCGCAAAAAACTGGGAGTTGTGGGTGCCCAGCAGCTTCTTCTGATTATTGCCGGTGTTGGTTTGATTGCAGTAGCATTTGTGCCTGACAAATTCATTCCTGTGTGCCTGATCCTGGCAGGATTTGGGCTCGCCGGTCCACAAACTTTAACCAATGTACTTTTTGCCCAGGTGGCAGATGAGGATGAAGTCAGGACTGGTGTGAGACGTGAAGGGTCATTTTTTGGCGTCAACGCCCTCTTAACAAAACCTGCCCAATCAGTGGCACTTTGGATCGTACCCGCCATCCTTGAAGCAACAAATTTTGTAACCAGGGCAGCCAACAATGACCAGATCTATCTCAATCAACCCGCCAGTGCCATCTTTGGCATTAAAACCTTTATCGGGATCATTCCGGGGGTTGCCTGCCTTTTGGGTGTGTTGCTGTTATTCCTGTATCCTTTAAAGGGAAAATACTTAAAAGAAGTGCAGGAGAAGGTGCTTGAAATGCATGCCCAGAAGGCTGCTGCACTTGAAAAGATGGAGGTGACCCAGTCAGAGTAAATAAAGAACGTTGGACAAACCTGAAATTATTGAGGAGCGTTGAAAAGGCGCTCCTCTGCAGAATATATCAAATGATTCAGGGTTATTTTTTCCGCTTGAAGAGCAATACACTGCCAATCACACCAAGGATGCCAACAAGGATCACCCATGGACGCTGCAGCGTCCATAAAACTGCCTGCAACAGACTTCGTGCAACTTTGATCACATTCGATTTGGGAATATCAGGTTCCTGCTCAAAATCAAGAGTGATCAGCCGCTCCAAAAACCCCTGTCCTACACAACCCTCCAGGCAGAAAATATGAACGGGTTTACCAATTTTATAAGCCATGCGCAAGTCATTGGCAAATTCTTCCCAGGTAAGCGGCGGAATATCAATCACACCTTTCAAATCCACCCCACCGCCAGTATTGCCAATCCCGATTGAATCAGCTTCCCTGGCATACTGCCAGAGTACTTCTTGCCCACGAGGTCTCAGAACACTGGAATAAAGCATCAGAACTTCAGTGTCCACATCCAGGTCGACAAGACCAGCCACCCTCTGCAACACCGTTGAGTGAACTTTACGCTCATCCACGATCAAGGGGAAATGATAGCTTTCCACTTTAAAGCCATCTTCATGCATTTGAGAAACAAGCTTTCGATAAGCCTCTTGAGCGACATGCAAGTGTTTCTTATCGACCATGCGTCTCAAAAGCTCAGGCAGCATTCGTAATTTTTGCGTGCGGATATGTTTCATGGCATTGATGTCCGGTTCAATATCAAGCCCAATACCTGCCCATTTTAGTTTGTTTTCGGCTGTCCATTGCTTAAAGGCTTCATAACGTGCTACAGCCTGTGTATGATTGTCAGCATTGAACCAATAACCTTCCTCTTCTGGCAGCAAAAGCCAGGCGATCACCGGAATGCCAAGCTTGTTCAGCTTTTTAACCACCTGGGCACGCTCCGGAGAGAAATCAAGGATGCCCAGGCTGAGGCTTGCATTCAGCGTCTTGAGGTCATCCATCACAAAGCGGTTTTCGAAGAGCTTTTTGAGAGGCTCAGCTTTTAGTTCACAATAAAAGGTTAGTTCTGGAATTTTCATATCGGTCCTGTCCTTGTACGTTACAGTTACAAAACAATGATTAATCGATTCTAAAGATATAACACGGAGTCAGTCATTTCGTTTTTATACCTCCATTCACGCCAGATCAAGGAATAGGAGCTTGTACAATGAAAGTTTTAACAGCTATTCCAACCAGATGATTATCCCCCCAGTGGGTGTTTGGTTGGTATGCCCGCCTTGCGCGGGTAGGCATTGGATGTCACTGCCACCTTGTCCACCACCACCAGGAATCGTTCTTCCACCACACCCGGCAGCAGTACCGGGATTACCTGCCGAAGTCTGCCACCCAGGATCTCAAAAGCTTTATCGGCTGCCTGCACTTCAACATGCGCTGATTCCCCTTTCTGCATGATCGCGGCCCCGCCAAGTTTTACCAGGGGCAGCAGATACTCTGCCAGCACGGGTGTGGCAGCCACAGCCCGGGCAACCGCAATATCATAAGCCTGCCGGTGTTCCACTGATTGTCCGACGTCTTCCGCCCGTTCTGAAATCACAGTTACATTTTCCAAACCCAACTTCGCGGCAATATGCTCGCAGAAACGCGCCTTCTTATGCACCGATTCCACCATTGTCAGGCGCATACGAGGCATGATGATTTTCAAAGCAATTCCAGGAAAGCCAGCGCCTGTGCCCACATCAATCAGGCTTTCAGGGCGTTTGTGTAAATCCATCGCCAGCAAACAGGTCAACGAATCCAAGAAATGCTTGATGCGGATGCTCTCAGGATCACGGATGGCAGTCAAGTTGAATTGATTGTTGTAATAGATCAGTTCATCTTCAAAGATCTGAAATGAATTGACCTGATCTGTGCTGAGTTGAATACCAACAATCTCTCTGGTAAATTTAATCAATTTTTCCATCAAGATTCATTGCTCCTGGCTCTGGCTGACTTGAATTCCTTCACTAGATTTTACCTTCCACCCCTTGATCAGGCATTTTACAGACCACCTCCGTAAAAATTCAATCACTCCACTCATATTACAATTCCATCCGTCAAATTTTACCTGCAAGCTGTGATTTTGTCATCAAAATCCACGAAAATGCTTACCCAAATAAAGAAAAGAGGCCCACCCCCAGGTAAGCAAAAACCATCATCTTTAAGATCTTTCCTATGATGCAGTAAATCATGAATTTCCAAACAGGCATCTTTGAAACGCCGGCGACCATACCTGCCATATCAAACAATGGGTTTGGAATAAAGGCCAGAACTAAAATGGTGATGTCACCATATTTTTGCATCCACGTCATCACCTTCTCGTAGTGCTTCTTATTCTCTGCGATCCCCTGACCACTGAACCCAGCAAGATAACCAGACAGTTCGCCCACAGCAGCCCCAGCACCAGCAGTCACTGCCACCCAAAAAGGATTAAAAACCGCCCCCATGGCTGAGGTAAAGATCACACCCGGTAATGGGATAAGTATGGTCGCATTTGACAGGACAGAAAACAGGAAGATGCCTGGGTAACCAAAAGCTTGCAATTCTTGAACTTTATCCCGGTAGATAACCAAAAGGGCTGTTAATGCAATCACGAAAACAAGTGAGATGATGCGAATGACGCTAAGTTTTTTATTTTTGGGCTCAGAATTTTCCATTTGCATCATCTGCACCCAACAGGCTTTCCATCCTGGCAATCACCATATCCAATGCCACCGAATTCATACCCCCTTCGGGGATGATAATATCTGCATAGCGTTTGGACGCTTCCACAAACTCCAGGTACATGGGTCTTACAGTCGTGATGTATTGGTTGATAACCGAATCCACCGATCGACCGCGCTCTGCAACATCGCGAGACAGCCTGCGAATAAAACGAATATCCGGGTCAGCATCCACGAAAAGTTTAACATCAAACATTTTTCGCAATTCCTTCTCATAGAAGATCAGGATGCCTTCCACCAGGATGATCGAACGTGGTTCAACCAATCTGGTTTCTTCAACACGTGAATGAATGGTGAAATCATAAACCGGTAGTTGTATGCTCCGACCTGCCTTGAGCGTCCTTATATGGTCAATCAGCAATTCAGTTTCAAGTGAATCCGGGTGGTCATAATTGACTTTGACCCTCTCTTCGTATGTCAGGTGATCCTGCTTGCGATAATATGCATCGTGCGGTAAAAAGGCAATTTTTTCTCGTCCGATGCGATCAAGGATCAGTTGTGCCAGGGTGGTTTTCCCCGACCCGGACCCACCCGCAATGCCAATCACCAGGGGAGATTTGCTCTTAGACATAAAAGAATTATAACCTGTCAGTCGGGTATAATCCTTAATACTTTTATATAAACATGTTGGAGGGTACCATGAGCGCAGTTATCATTGATGGCAAGCAAATTGCCGAAGAGATCAGGGAAAATGTCAGGTTGGAGGTCGCTCAGCGGCTTGCACGAGGTAAAAGCGTGCCGGGACTCGCAACAGTCCTGCTTGGAGAAGATCCTGCCTCCAAAATCTATGTAGGCGCAAAACACAAAGCCTGTGAAGAAGCAGGCATTCACTCATTTGGTTTTACGCTTCCGACTGACTCCAGTCAAACAGATGTAGAAAACCTAGTCACAAAATTAAACAATGACCCTGCCATTCATGGCATCTTGGTGCAGTTACCACTGCCTAAAGGATTGGATGATGAAAAGGTGCTCAGCGCCATCAGCCTGGAGAAAGACGTGGATGGCTTTCACCCGATCAATATTGGCAGGCTTGCTCAAAAGGGGCGTGACCCCATTTTCATTCCATGCACACCTGCCGGGGTCATGGCATTGCTCGAAAAAGCCGGGGCACATCTGAACGGCGCCAAAGCGGTGGTGCTGGGTCGTTCCAACATTGTCGGGATGCCTGTTGCCCTGCTGCTTACAAAAGCGAACGCCACGGTTACCCTCTGCCATTCCCGGACACGCAATCTGCCCCAGGAATTGCTGCAGGCGGATGTGATCGTGGCTGCCATCGGGCAACCTGAAATGGTCAAAGCAGATTGGATCAAACCCGGTGCCATTGTGATCGATGTTGGTATCAACCGGGTGGAAGATGCCAGTAAAAAACGTGGCTACCGGCTGGTCGGCGACGTAGACTTTGACTCCGTCTCCATGGTCGCAGGCGCAATCACACCCGTTCCCGGTGGTGTGGGTCCGATGACCATTGCCATGCTCCTTCAAAACACCCTGCATGCGGCAGTGCTTGCTGACCTCAAGCAAGCAAAATGATATTATTTTTATGAGTGAGGAGATAAGCCCATGAGTACATTACTGATCAAGAATGCTGCGGTGATCGTGACCATGGATGACCAGGATCGCGAACTGACCAATGCCGGCATTTACTGTCGTGATGGGTTCATTGAGCAGATCGGTCGCATGGATGAACTACCAACAACTGCCGATACCTTACTCGATTTATCAAACCATATTGTGCTGCCAGGTTTGATCAATACGCACCACCATTTTTATCAAACCCTCACGCGTGCCGTACCCGCAGCCCAAAACGCCAACCTTTTTAACTGGCTAAAAACCCTCTATCCAATTTGGGCAAGGATGCAACCCGGGGATATCTTTATATCAACCCAGACAGCCCTGGCAGAATTGGCACTCTCCGGTTGCACCACCGCTTCAGATCATCTCTACCTCTTCCCAAATGGATCCAAATTGGATGATGAGATCGAAGCCGCCGCCACTGTCGGGCTGCGCTTGCATGCATCCCGCGGCTCCATGAGCCTGGGTGAATCGAAGGGCGGTTTGCCCCCGGACTCCGTTGTTGATGACGAAGAGACAATCCTGAAGGACAGCCAACGCCTGATTGAACGTTATCATGATCCAAAACCAGGCTCAAAGGTTCAAATAGTGCTGGCACCCTGCTCTCCTTTCAGCGTTACCGGAGAATTAATGCGTCAGTCAGCCCTGCTTGCGCGTGAATACCATATTCACCTGCATACACACCTGGCTGAAACTGAAGATGAGGAAGCTTTCTGTCTGCAGATGTTTGGGCATAAACCCGTCGCCTATATGCAGTCAGTTGATTGGATTGGAGAGGATGTCTGGTTTGCTCACAGTGTCCATGTTAACAGGGAAGAGATCAATCTCTATGCGCATGTCGGTTGCGGTGTAGCGCATTGCCCCAGTTCCAATATGCGTCTTGCCTCAGGGATTGCACCCATTCTAACCATGCTGTCAGCCGGGGTCAAAGTTGGTCTGGGTGTGGATGGCAGTGCCAGCAACGACAGCTCGCAGATGTTGGCTGAAGCCCGGCAGGCATTGCTGCTCTCCCGTCTTGGCAGCGGTATTCATGGCGCTTCACTATCCGGTCAGGATGCGCCGCCACTCATGACTGCCCGCCAGGCTCTATCATTGGCAACCCGCGGTGGTGCTGCGGTTTTGGGTCGCAAGGATATCGGTTCACTTGAAGTAGGAAAATGCGCAGATTTTATTGGCATCAACCTTGATCGCCTGGATTACGCTGGTGCATTACATGACCCCGTCGCTGCCATTGTATTCTGCAATCCTCAAAAAGTTGATCTGAATGTGGTTGGCGGAGAGATCATCGTAAAAGATGGGCAACTCTTGACGCTTGATGTTCAAAAGCAACTCTCAAGGCATAATCTCGCTGCACGGAAGTTGTTGGATGGCTGAGCATTTACATCTCCCAATCTTCTGAACGGCGATCGCCCAATCAGGCAGATGGAGGATTGGAAGTGTCAGTGTTGCATAAATCAACTAAAAAAGTCTATCAACCCCCAACATGATCCTCTCAGATCTAAAAACCTGGCTTTCTTCAAGAAAGATTATCCTGTAAATAATCCAACAACAATTGGAGTGAAGCCTGGGAGAGGGACTCCTTGTTCTCCAGTCGATCTCCATTAAAAAGGAAATGTCTTGCCCACTCCCCCTCCTGAGTGACCAAAGCTGCCCAGCTTGTTCCAACTGATTTTGTGAGTGTCGCGCCACCTGGTCCGGCAATGCAACTGACGGCAAGTCCGATATCTGCCCCTAATAGCTGTCTCACCCCTCGGGCCATCTCCAAGACAGTCTCACAACTGACTGCTCCATGCGCATGGAGGGTCTCCCAGCGTACTCCGAGCAAGTTAACCTTGGCTTCATAGGCATAACTTACGACTCCTCCCATAAAATATTCGGATGACCCGGGAACATTTGTAATGTGATGCCCGATCAACCCACCTGTGCATGATTCACCAACTGCCAGGGTTTGTCTCCTTTGCTGGAGCATCTTCCCAATACTCACTTCCAATGCTTCTGTCATCTTTCCTCACACCTTATTGACATGTATGTTGGGGGTCTGATTCATCAGGATCGATCAGCTTCAGCTTGCTCCACACAGACACCAACTTTTTTTCTTTGATGTATTGTGCAATTTCTTTCGACAGCAAACCTTCTGTAAATAATTTCATAGGATCTTCCCCTGATGCCAGGCGCGACCTGATCTGTCTGGAGGATATTTCCCGTATGTTAAGGTTATCGAGGTAAATGATTTGTGCATTTTTATCCTTTAATTCATTTAAAAATGCTTGATTGGCTTGAAAATCCGGTCTGGGGCTGATTGCAATGACTGCCAGGTGAAAAATTTTTTCTACCTGGTGCCATCGACTGAAGGGTGGCTCACCTCCTGAGAACGCATCTTCGCCTAAAAACAATATAAAACCAGTCTCGAGATCTGTACTGGCCCGCATTACTTCCAGGGTTTCCGCCGTAAAATTTGGACGAGAAGTTTTTTGGCTTAATTCAGCCTCCAACCAACTGACAGAGGTCTCAACTCCGAGGGTTGCCAAATGCTTTGTCACCTCTCTGGCAGCCAACTGGCACATGCTGTAACGATGCTCAAAAGTAATTGGCAAACTGTCCTTTTCCTCCAAGTCAATTGGATTACGCCTGTAAACTGGCATCAGCACAACCATCTGAATATTCATTCCCCGTTCTAATAAAGCCTGTGTGCCGGAGATGATCAAATCAATGTGACCTTGATGGATTGGATTGGCTGAAGTGCCAAAGATCAATATGTAACGATTAATCATCGGTATGATTCTTCTCTCCAACCCTGATTTCTTCTTCCAGCTTCTGGATGGACTCCAGCCACAATGCAGGGCTGGCATCACTCGGCATACACCAATCTTTGTGTGGAGAAAGCCCCACTTCAAACACACGAGGACCATCAGGCGCAGCAGAACGCTTATATTGCTGCAGAATAAAGCGATCATAAAACACTTTCATCCAATGTAAGATCTCCTGCTCAGAATACATGCCAAAAAACGCCTGTTGGGCTAAAGCAAAAATCTTCTTTGGAGAAAAGCCAAACTTAAGCAGGTAGAAAAGGTAAAAATCATGCAAAATGAAAGGACCGATCAGCTCTTCCGTTTTCTGTGATGATGTTTGATTCTGATCCAGTGGCATTAATTCAGGCGAAATGGGTTTTGCACAAATCTCGTAGATCAGCGATGCATCTTGACCTTTACAATAAACATCTGCATACCATTCCAATTCCGCCCTGACAAGCGTCTTGGGCACGCCAGCATTAACGTGATACATGGACATCTGATCAGCATTATAGGTGCACCAACCCAATGCGATCTCGGAAAGGTCCCCCGTACCCACAACAAAACCACCTGTCTGGTTGGCAAGATCCATAAGTATCTGGATACGTTCACGTGCCTGTGCATTCTCATAGGTATGATCAAAAACCTGAGGATCATGTCCAATATCATCAAAATGCTGTGCCAAAGCCTGGTCTATGGGAATCTCACGAAATTTAACCCCCATCATACCGGCTAATTGCCTGGTATGATCTCTTGACACAATTGAACTGCCAGGACCCGGAAGAGAGACCGCCAGGATCCCCTGGATGTCGTAGCTTAATAATTTGAAGACATGCACACATACCAGCAGTGCCAGGCTTGAATCCATCCCTCCTGACAGACCAAGTACAACGGTTTTGACACCAATATGCTTCATTCTCCTTGCAAGCGCTGAAGATTGGATGGTAAATGCTTCCCGACAAAAATCTTCGTGTTTTTCTGTATCCTGGGGGACAAAAGGCGTTTGAGAAATTTCACGCAGGCAAAATTTACTTGATGGATCATTCTTCGTGCTTGGCAGATCGAATTGGATCAACCTGTATGGCTTTTCATTATCCATTTCCCGATCAAACCTGCAAGTAAGCCTTTGCTGGACGATCCTTTGCAGATCCACATCTGCCAGCACGCTCTGCGTGTCAAATCGAAGTCGTGTTGCCTCTGCCAATGAATCTCCATTTTCAGCAATAAAGGCTGCGCCAGAGTAAACGCCATCCGAACTTGATTCATTCAGACCGTTGGAGACAAAAGCTGAGATGGATGTAAAAAACTTCGATTGAAATCTTATGTTTTCGCGCATGGAATCAGCCATGCCCGGGCTCTCCCGATATGCAAAAGTATTGAGCAGTATCGTCGCCAGTGCCGGTGGACGTTCATAATGGGATGAGTGCCCACAACAATTGCCGAGGGAATTTTCCACCCACATAGCACATTCAGGCATATTACGCGCCTGGAAGATCAGGTTCGTCCCTAGCGGAACTTCCAAGCCGTCTAACAACAATGTCTGCTGGTCAAACTCAAACGGATCTGTAAACCAGCGTTGCTCATCATAAGACAGTGGCTTCTTGAGAACGATCCCTTCCAGGCCTTGCGGGTCAATAAAAGCAGAAGCCTTGAATAAATGACCATGTATCATCAGTGGAAGACCCACAAATGTTGAAATCTGATACTTATTAACCGCTCGGGTGATACTCAATAAAGCCTGGCAGGATTTTTCCAACAGGAGAGATTGCCAAAATAAATCCCCGCAGGTATAACCCGTGATGCATAGATCAGGGAATAAAGCCATCTGGCACCCTTGCCCAGAAATGGTTTTAAGCGCAGCGATGATGGCATCAGTATTGTATGCCACATCCGCCACCCTCAAGTCAGGTACCACAAGGCCCAAGCGTAAAAACCCATACTCGTTCAAAGTAGATGCTCTTTTGTTTATCATATGATGCGTTCTCCACAGAAATTATTCTCTTCTTAATGAAGGATCAATTTTCACTATTTATCATATCAAATTATTAGGTAAAATCAATGGGATTGGGAGTTTTAAGACCTATCATTATGATTTTTAAGATTAGATGTAAAATAAGCAACAAGATTATAAATGGAGAACATAAATGAATAAAAAAGGCTTGGCTATTGTGGCCGTAGGTGGTAATGCACTCATCAAGGATAAAGATCATCAAACCGTGCAGGATCAGTATACCTGCTCAGTGGAGACGATGAAGCATATCACAAGTATGATTGAAATGGGTTGGGATGTGGTCATCACACATGGAAATGGACCGCAGGTTGGCTTTATTTTACGGCGTTCTGAATTATCAGCACATGAATTGCACGAAGTACCCCTCGATTTTTGTGGTGCGGATACACAAGGTTCCATTGGCTACATGTTCCAGCAAGCCCTGCATAATGAATTCCTCCTTCGCAAAATGGATAAAAAAGCTGTCACCGTGGTCACCCAAACCATTGTGGATCGCCATGATCCTGCCTTCCAGCGCCCTGCCAAGCCAATTGGTTCCTTCATGGATGAAGCCTCAGCCTCTGAAAAAATTAAAAAGGAAGGCTGGACCATGGTTGAAGACGCTGGTCGGGGCTGGCGACGCGTGGTTCCTTCCCCCATTCCCCAGCGCATTGTCGAAGCGGATGCCATTCAGAGTCTGATCAAGGCTGGATTTGTCGTTGTTGCTGTTGGCGGTGGAGGTATCCCCGTCCTTGAAACTGAAAATGGCAATCTGGTCGGTGTTGAAGCCGTCATTGACAAGGACTTTGGCGCTTCAATCCTGGCAACCATGATTGGCGCAGATCTCTTCCTGATCAGCACTGCGGTTGAAAAAGTGGCAATTAATTTCAACAAACCAAACCAACAATGGCTGGACACAATGACAACTGCCCAAGCCAGGCAGTATCTCGAAGATGGTCACTTTGCCAAAGGGAGCATGTTGCCCAAGATCCAGGCAATATTGAAGTACATGGACAAGGGCGGCAAGAAGGCTCTCATCACCAATCCGGAACATATTACAGAGGCTCTTGAAGGAAAAACAGGAACCTGGATCGTGCCATAAACAAATGACACTTAAAATTGTTACCCAAAATCTCCTGATTGACCTTGATCAATGGGATTTACGTGGTCCATTAATCGTCTCGGCACTTTCAGATCTTTCTGCGGATATTATTCTGTTTCAAGAGGTGCCTCTTAAGCCCGACAACGCAACTTGGATAGCCTCTCAATTGCAGGGATACCAGGTCTTCATTGCACCTGACGCAGGCATGAAAATCGGCCAGGAAGGTCTGGCAATTCTCACACGCTTACCTGTGTCAGACCACGTCATTCTCGACCTTGGACCCCAAAACCGCAAGGCGCAGATCATCTATCTGGCACATGCAGGTCAGAAATATGCCATAGCGAACACACATTTATTCTGGCATGACGGTCATGCGCCCGAACGCCTTGCCCAGGCACAACAAATCCTTGCATATTTAAAAAGTCTGCCTGAGCCAACGCACCTTATACTGAGTGGTGATTTTAATGCAACGCCTGATTCCCCCACAATTCAATGGATCAAGCAGTATATGCGCTCCGCTTATGAAGCATGCCATGACACTGAGGCGGATTCGACCTTTCCCACACCATTGCAGCGCGACTGGCACTTTGGCGTGGCGCAAGGGTCAAAGAACTGGACTCTTGCAAAGCAGAAAACAACACGGGACGAATCACATATGACCATCGATTACATCTTTGCCAGCCCTGAATTGAATGTTATGGATTGCACGATCGTGTGTGATCAACCTGATCCCAAAAATACAGTCATTTACCCATCTGATCATTATGGATTAATGGCAATTTTTGAGCCCATCCATGTTTAGCCACTTTGGATTATGATTAGGTCTAGATCGTTTGTAAAGAAGAATAAGAATGAATATCGACTGTTTTAAATGCTCAGTCTGCGGTCAATGTTACAATCCTGAGGAAGTGACTTATGTCTGTCCCCACGATGGGGGTAATCTGGATGTCTTGCTGGATTACAACCATCTCGTCAATACGGTAAATCCACAGGATATTTTTCACTCCCAGCGTGCCTCAATTTGGCGCTACCTGCCTCTTCTGCCGGTTTCAGAACCTGGATTTGACGCGACCCCCCTCCACAAGGTGGGATGGACGCCTGTATACAGACCTGAAATTCTCGCGAATGCGTTGAATCTGGAAAGCCTTTGGATCAAAGACGAAAGCCCCAATCCCTCGGCTTCATTTAAGGACAGGGCAAGCGCGCTGGTGTTGACAAGAGCCAGGCAGGAAGGTGTGCAAACTGTGGTGGTGGCCTCCACCGGGAATGCAGGGGCTGCCACGGCTGCCATGGCTGCAGCCATCGGCATGCCGGCAGTCATCCTGGCACCCAAAAGCGCACCCCCGGCCAAAATTGCACAATTGCTAGTCTTTGGTGCACGCGTGTTTTTGGTTGACGGCAATTACGACCAGGCTTTCGAGCTCAGTATCGCAGCCTCACAGGAATTTGGCTGGTACAACCGCAACACCGGCTACAATCCCTTTACCGCTGAGGGCAAGAAAACCGCTGCATTTGAAATCTGGGAACAGGTTTTACGTAAGCTTGACCCTCATGCAATTTTGAACATTTTCATCCCAGTTGGTGACGGCAATATCATCTCAGGCATTCATAAAGGCTTTAAGGATTTACAGTCCCTGGGCTGGATTGAGCAGTTGCCGCGGTTAATTGGCATCCAGGCAACAGGCTCAGCAGCCATTGCTAATGCCTGGCAGCAAAATTCCGACACAATTATTCCGGTTGAAGCCAACACCCTGGCTGACAGCATCTCCGTGAATTTGCCCAGGGATGGGTGGCGTGCCTTGCGTGCCGTGAGAGAAACAGATGGGTGCTATCTCACAGTCACGGACCAGGAAATTCTCAAAGCCATTGCCAGTCTGGGAAAGGCAGGCATCTTTGCCGAACCGGCTGGTGCGACAGCCTATGCTGGTCTCGTCAAAGCGCTTGCCGACCAAATCGTGGAACATGGCAGTCCCATTCTTGTGCTCAACACCGGTAGTGGCTTGAAAGACATCAAGGCATGCATGCAGGCAGTGCCAACAGCGCCCATCATTGAGCCCTCGATAACATCATTAAGGAAAGTGATCTGATGACTTCTCCAAAATATTCAATAATTGCACCAATTTATAATGAACTGGGTAGCCTTCCAGAACTTTATCCCCGCATCACAGAGGTCATGGAAAAAACAGGGGAGGATTGGGAATTGATCCTGGTTGACGACGGCAGCCGTGATGGTTCCACTGAGATCATCCGGAAATTGGCACAAGCTGACCCGCGCGTACGTCCAGTAATTTTTGCCAGGAACTTCGGTCACCAGATTGCTGTAACCGCTGGGCTGGATTACAGCCGCGGTGATGCCATGGTGATCATCGATGCTGACTTGCAAGATCCGCCTGAAGTGATCCTGGATTTGATCGCCAAATGGCAGGAGGGGTACGAGGTGGTCTATGCCGTCCGTGCAGAGCGGGAGGGTGAAACCTGGTTTAAAAAGACGACCGCCTCGCTGTTTTACCGCTTGATATACCGCATCACGGATATTAAAATACCTCTTGACACAGGCGATTTCAGGCTGCTTGACCGTAAAGTTGTAAACATCATGTGTAAAATGCGTGAGCGCCATCGCTTTCTACGGGGGATGTCCACCTGGGTGGGCTTCAAGCAAATCGGTGTGGAATATAAACGTGCTCCCCGTTATGCGGGTGAATCAAAATACCCCTTCAAGAAAATGCTCAAACTGGCATTAAACGCAGTGACCGGTTTCTCTTACTTTCCCCTGCAACTGGCTACCTACCTGGGTTTCATCGCCGCCGGGCTCAGTATCATCGCCATCATTGTAGTGATAATTTTGCGCAGTATGTCTTCCCCTCAACTGACCGGTCAGGCAACCACGCTGATTGCCGTACTATTTTTAGGCGGTGTGCAATTGATCAGCCTCGGTATCATTGGAGAATATATCGGACGAATTTATGATGAGGTCAAGGGCAGACCCATCTACATCGTGGCAGAAGGGCCTACAGAGGACTATGACCCGACCCGGCTGGATCTCAAAACCAAACAACAATAACATTCGATGGATGCAAATGTAAAAACTTTAACCTGGAGAAAAAATGACACATATTGACTTGAATATAATGGAAGATCGTCTTATGCGCACCGTGGATCGCGTGCGTGAACGCAATATTATCATCCCCACTTTTGCACAACAAAAAAATCCTGAACTGATCCCGCAAAAGATCAAGAATGAATTAAGTCAAATTGGTCTCTGGGATTTACACCCCCGCAACTTATTTCGCATCACCTGGAAGAACGAACCCATGGCAGAGGGGGGTCAATTCGGTGGTCTCAATTTCATTGAATTTCCTGAGAGCCTGACCGGAGTCAATGCGCGCATCTTTGGGCTTGTCGGAAAATGGTTTCCCACCGGTGCCCACAAAGTCGGCGCAGCATTTGGATGCCTTGTTCCTCGCTTGGTCACCGGGCAATTTGACCCGACCCAACAGAAAGCGGTGTGGCCATCCACTGGTAATTTCTGCCGCGGTGGGGCTTATGACTCGCGTCTTTTAGCCTGTGAATCCATTGCCATTCTCCCTGAAGGCATGAGCCGCGAACGTTTCGACTGGCTGGCTAATACTGCCAGTGAGGTCATCGCCACCCCAGGGAGTGAGTCAAACGTCAAGGAGATCTTTGATAAATGCTGGGAGCTGCGCAGGTCTGGGCAGGACCTGATGATTTTCAACCAGTTTGAAGAATTTGGCAATTACCTCTGGCATTTTGACATCACAGGTCATGCCATGGAAGAGTTGCTCAATCAAATCATGGGACCTAAAGATAATTATCGCGGTTTCGTTTCCGCCACTGGTTCCGCGGGCACGATTGCAGCCGGCGATTACCTGAAAAAGCGCTATCCTGGCAGTAAAATTGTCGCCAGCGAAGCGCTGCAATGCCCCACCCTGCTGATGAATGGCTTTGGGTCGCATCGCATTGAAGGTATTGGCGATAAACACGTCCCCTGGATCCATAACAGCAAGAATACTGATTTCGTGACTGCCATTGACGACAATGCGGTCGTCAATCTCGCACGCCTGTTTAACGAACCTGCCGGGCATCAAGCATTGATCAACCAGGGTGTCCAGGAGAACCTTGTGAACGATCTGAATATGCTTGGTTTTTCCGGCATTTCCAACCTGCTCTCAGCCATTAAATTTGCCAAATACAATGAATTGACAAAAAATGACATCGTGTTGACAGTCCTGACTGATTCCATGGAATTGTATATGAGCCGCTTACGGGAAATGCATGCTGAAATGGGCGAATACACTTACGACCAGGCCCGCGCCGATGAGGCTCGCTGGTTGAAGGGTGAGGGAATCGACAACATGGAGGAGCTGACTTACCATGGGCGAAAGCGCATCCATAATTTGAAGTACTACACCTGGGTGGAACAACAGGGCAAAACTTATGAGGAGATCCAGGCGCAATGGTACGATCCGGATTATTGGCTGGAACTTCAATCCCAGGTGCCAGAAATTGACGTATTGATTGACCAATTCAATGATCGAGTGGGACTCCTTTAAGAAAGGTTGTTAAGTGAAGGCGCGGTCAAATGATTACCCGCGCCTTTTTTACAAGATTTATGCTGATCTGTTATGCTAAAATTTAGAAAATAAGAGAACTGGAGCGTAAATCAGATGAATATTCCTGACACAGCCTTGATCTTGGTAGCCATTGTTCTCAATCAACGTGACCTTGATATTGCCCGGCTGCTGGGCTGGTATCGCATCCCATTGAAAAGTGCTCCCAAGGTTATTTCTGTTGATTTCCTGGCTCTTTATCAAACGGCCGCTTTTAGTGAGGATGAGCGCTGGCAAATTTCCTATGTCGCCCCCATCAAAGGGCACGAACTGACCACCCGCCGTGAGTTGTTGCATGATGAGGTTGATCACCCCCGCGCGCAGGAAGAATATTTTAAGTTGCAGTTAGGTCCCCTGGAGCGTCTGCCCATACCGATTCCCGCAGGTAAATGGCGTCGCGTCACCTTCTTTTATACTACCGGGAAGCATCTTGCCAGCGCAGAAACGATCAATGACCTGGCAGTGCACGATGAAGAAAGGGATGTGCTCTGGCGGTCCTTATGCGAACGTGCGCTATCCGCCAATGAATATCATGCTGAGCAATTACCCGAACTTCCCTCTGATCCGATCATTTTATCTCTGCTGGGGTTGATAACCAAAAAGAATTAAAGTGCCGCTCAAGGTTGTGATTAACAGTATCTTTTTTATGGTCTGATCAACCCTTTTTTATACCTGTCATGTGTTCTCATCCAGCAAGATCCTGAAATCTAGTAAAATAAACCCATCCACATTCATAAATAAGCAAAACAGGCAAGCTGACAAATGAAAATTCTCATCAAATCAGGAACCATCATCACTTCAACAGCGACACGAAAAGCTGATCTGCTCATTGATGGTGAAAAAATCACCAGGATCGAACCTCAAATTAACGCTGATGACGCCATGATCATTGATGCAGCGGATAAGCTCATCATGCCTGGCGGCGTGGATGTCCACGTCCACCTAGACTTGCCCATGTCTGGCACTGTATCATCAGATGATCACTACACAGGCGGTAAAGCAGCCGCTTTTGGGGGTACAACCACGCTGATTGACTTTGTCCCCCAAGGCGAAGGTAGTCTGCACGAGAACATTCAACGCTGGCATGCCAAAGCCGACCCACTTGCAAGCATCGATTATGGGTTTCACATGAACATCACCCGCTTTAACCACGAAGTCTCCAAAGAGATACTTGATCTTCCAGGTGAGGGTGTTAGCAGCATCAAAGTCTTTACAGCCTACAATGGTCGTTTGCGTCTATCAGATGGCGATATCTTCAAAGTGATGCGCACCGCCAAAGATGCAGGCATCCTGACAATGCTCCATGCAGAAAATGGCGATGTCATCGATATACTGGTTGAAGAAGCCCTGGCTCAAGGACTGACAAGTCCATACTGGCATGCCAAAACAAGACCTGCGTGGGGCGCAGTCGAAGCCAGTCTGCGTGCCATTGCACTTTCAGCACAGGCAGATGCCCCATTGTACCTTGTGCACATGAATACTGCCGGAGAAGTAGATCAATTGACTTATGCGCGGGAGTTTGGTCTTAAAGTGATGGGCGAAACCTGTCCCCAATACCTCTTCTTCACCGAAGATGATTTAAAAAGACCCGATGGCGCCAAGTGGATTTGTTCGCCACCCATGCGCACAACCATTGATAACCAACGGCTCTGGCAGGGGCTTGAGACACAAATTATTCAGAATGTGGCAACGGATCATTGTCCATTTTTCTTTGATGGAAGACGCCCAATTAACTATGAAGGAAATTTTGTTTCCATCCCCGGCAAGGAATTGGGTAAAGACGACTTCACAAAAATCCCCAATGGTCTGCCTGGTATTGCGGACAGATTGCCCATCATGTGGACCAGGGCTGTGCAAGAAGGGCGCATGACGCCCAATCAATTTGTGGAGGTCATGGCTGCCAACCCTGCCAGGATCTTTGGTATCTACCCGCAAAAAGGCACACTGCAGGTCGGTTCTGATGCAGATGTTGTCATTTGGGATCCAAATAGAGTGGTTAAATATGGTGTCAAAGTTGCGCATCATCGTACAGATTACAACCTGTATGAGGGGTGGGAGTTGAAAGGCTTCCCGGAAACGGTTTTTCTGCGCGGTGAAAGAATCGTAGATCATGATGCGTGGTTTGGCAAGCCTGGTTCAGGCAGATACCTGATGCGTGAATCAGGTGAGATTATTTAATGAAGGCATTCAAGGAATAACCAGTTCATGCTGATCATTGCACCCATCTTTTTACTGATTCTAGCTGCTTTGATCATTGTGATAGTTAATCGCACTAAAGAAAACTATCCAATCTCATTCATGCTTGCAGCGATCAGTACTTTTGCAGCATGGCTGATCACATTGATCCTGCGCCTCTATTTGCCGAGCACATTTCCTCTTGTTGATTGGAAGCCCCAGTCCTTGTTTTTAGCTTCTCCATTTCTGAGTTTGGACTATCAATCCTGGTCATTTGCGTTGTCATTGATCACAATATGTATGGCTGCCATATTTACTGATTCAGCGCGTTCCAGTTCTGGATTAAGCCCGATCACTTGGACAGGGAGCCTTTCAATCACTGCTTTTGGTATGATCGCATTGCTGGCAGGTAATCCTCTGACGATGATCCTTGCATGGGCATTCATGGATATCATTGAATTTTTCTACCTGCTCTTCACCCAACGCGATGTCAGCCAGAACCAGCGTATTCTTTTATCATTTGCGCTTCACCTTCTCAGTATTTTGATGTTCTTTTGGGCAACCATGGTTGGCTGGCATGAGGTTGGGGGAGCTTTTGACTTCACAAATATGCCAGCAAGCGCCAGTATTTACTTTCTACTCGCAGCTGGCTTACGATTAGGCATCCTGCCCTTAAACCTGCCCTTTTTTAACGAACCCGTCTTAAATCGAGGTTTAAGCACGCTCATCCGCCTGGCTCCGGTCGCTTCCAGCTTATGCCTGATTGGACGCCTGCCCAGTGATGCCTTTGTCATGCAGCCTCAGTGGAAGTTACTGCTGCAGGCAATGACCACTCTGGCAGCCATCTATACAGCCATCAGGTGGACAATCCATCAGGACAAGGCGGAAGCCAAACCTTATTGGATCATTTCTCTCTCAGCCATTAGTTTATACTCTGCCATCAATGGATACCCAGAAGCAAGCCGTGCCTGGGGAATTGCGCTTTTATTGTCCGGGAGTATGCTTTTTCTTTATCATCCCCATCTCAAAAGGCTGCGTTATTTATTGTTTTTCGGTCTGGCTGGATTGGTAGCCCTTCCCTTTACACCGGCAGTGACCGGATGGGACGGATTGATTGGAGGTCACTTTACTATTTGGACCTTGGTCATGATCCTGGCACATGCCATCCTCGTTTTTGGGTATGTCCGCTTTATATTCAATGCCAAAGCCTCAGCCGCGGGTCTTGAAACCTGGGCAAAGATCATTTTCCCACTTGGTTTGATCATCATCATTCAAAGCGATCTGATCACAGGTCTGGTTGGGTGGCCTGGCTCATTCACATTGGGGAAATGGTGGGCAGGGCTGGTCAGTGCACTCATCGCTGTATCCTTGCTTTTCCTGGTAAAACGTTTCAAACTGGATACGATCACGTTAAAGCTGGCTGACAAGGGCAATTGGATCTCAACCCTTCAAACACCCATCAAAGTGGTGGACAAGATTTTCCGCCTTGAATGGCTTTACCAACTGCTCCTTGGGATTTCCAAACTTCTTAGCAAGTTGACATTTGGGATCACCGCTGTGCTTGAAGGTGAAGGTGGAATATTGTGGGCGCTGCTTATCCTCTTGCTTCTCATCACCGTGATCATGGCTGGGGATGGTGTTTGATGGTTGCGAAACTAAGTAATCTCGCTCTTGCTTTCATTTTACTGGCATCACTCATTAACCTGGTCATCAGATCATGGCGTTTGAATACAATTGCGCTGGTCATCCAATATCTGAGCATGTTTATCCTGATTGGGAATGTCTGGCCATCAGAATTGGCTGTTATTAAATTGCTCATTGGCTGGATGGTAAGCGCAGTTTTAGGGATTACCCTGCTTTCTCAACCTCCCGTTACGCCGCCTAAAGAAAAAGGGGACATCGCAAATCAAATATTCCGGGCTCTTGCAGGCATTCTTGTTTTGGTGTTGGTTAATTTCCTTACACCAAGTGTTAAAACAGCCCTTTCTGACACTGTAGCAGACTCAGTAATTTATGGCGGTCTTGTTTTGATTGGAATGGGTCTATTGCAACTGGGGATGACTTCAAATCCATTGTATTTCATGATTGGATTGCTGTCATTTGTTTCTGGCTTTGAACTGCTTTATGCAGTCGTCGAGGTTTCGACACTCCTGGCTGGTTTGCTGGCAGGGGTCAACCTGGGTCTGGTGCTGGTTGGTGCATGGTTGATCACCAAATCCGATCGGGATGTGAGCAAATGAGTACCCCGCTGATCTGGATTGCCTCGCCGATAATCGTTGCAATTGTGCTGTCATTCCCGACCTCCAAACCCAAGTTATCATCAATACTGGGCATTTCCGTTTCCCTTTTGCTTTTTCTTACAGCTTTGATCTTTCCAGAAAACCTTGTCATCACTGTTGGCTCATTTACCATGGAGTTTTCACCCAGCATCTATATTTTAGGCAGATCAATTTCAATTGACGCCGGGCTTTTACCATTTGTCGCGTTGATTTACTTGATCACAACCCTTTGGATCATTGGAAGTGCCTGGTTTCAAAATAATGGTTGGTTCAGACCTATTTCACTGGCAATCGCTCCCCTCCTCATCAGCGCACTTGCAGTTGAGCCATTTTTGTATGCAGCCCTTCTGATTGAGCTTGCAGTTCTCTTAAGCGTCCCCCTGCTCACCCCTAAAAATGAAGGCGTTAGCAAAGGTGTCCTCAGATTCTTGACCTTCCAAACACTGGCAATGCCTTTGATCCTTATGTCAGGTTGGATGCTTTCTGGCATTGAAACAGCGCCCTCAACCAGCCCTCTGATTTCACGTGCCACTGTAATGTTGATGCTTGGTTTTACGCTCTGGCTGGCTGTTTTTCCTTTTCATTCCTGGCTCCCCATGGTTTCTGAGACCAGTAATTCATGGAATGTCAGCTTCATTGTGTCGCTCTTGCCGACAACCTTGCTAATGTTCCTTCTCACATTTTTTGACCGCTACGCCTGGTTACGTTCAGTGCCCAACTTAAACAGCATATTAATTTCAATCGGGATATTAATGGTTGTTATTGGTGGCTTATTTATATCCGTTCAACGACACCTGGGCAGGGCATTTGGCTACGCTGTGATGGTTGAGACAGGCTTTTGCATCCTCGCAATCGGTCTGGTTCCCCAGAATGGCTTGAGTTGGCTCAGCATGTCATTCTTCCCCAGGATCATTGGGTATTGGATCTGGTGTTTTTCGATGGGAGCTTTGCAGGAAAAAACACAAGATCTTTCCTTTGAGAACATCAAAGGCGTTGTCTACAATTATCCTTTTATGAGCGCGGGCATCCTTCTTGGGCAGCTCAGTTTGGCAGGTTTGCCAATGCTGGCCAGTTTCCCAGTTAAACGCATGTTCTGGTTACTTACAATTGAGACCTCACTGATCAATTCACTCTGGCTCTTTCTAGGCAGTATTGGGCTTTTTATTTTCAGCCTTCGCACGTTAAGACAAACGTTTCTGATTGATCATGCAGATGACAGGAAATGGGCAATCAAAGATCCCCTACGTTTTATTATTCCCATCTGTATCATGACAGTATTAATACTTTTAATCGGCGTTTTCCCACATTGGTTTCTTCCATATTGGATGAACCTGTTGAAAATGTTCGAGCAATTTTCCGTGATCCCCTGAGTGATATTTTATCAGGGTTAAGAAATCTAATTCCTCGGCAGATCAGTTTTGAATAATTTTTCCGGATATTCAAACTAATTTATGAGTATAATCAAGAGGACAAACATGGATTTGTAGCCTGATATATTCCTTAAGGAATATTCGATAATTTTAAGGTGAAATATGGATGAATTAACTGGGTTTGAGTTGCTGGAAAAACGTGTTGAATGGTTGGATAATGAACGCCGGACTGATAAAACCATTCTTGCCTCACTTCAAAACCGTCTAATCGAACTTGAGAATGAGAATATAAAACTTGCTCAACAGGTTAAGGAATTAAATGGCGAAGTATCTGGGTTGAGAACCAAAGTAATTGAAACAAATAAGTATGATGCCAGGATTGAACGCGTTTCATCTGATCTGTCCAAAAAAATCAATGAAACTGACGAAAAACTCGCACCTGCGCTGAATGAAACCGTAAAACGTTTTAAGCTTGAAATTGACGCCATTCACAAAGCTTATTCACCTCTCTTGACCCTGCCGGATGCAATTACCGCCAATCAAACAAGCATAAAGAGCCAGCATACAGAGGATGTTCGCTTATCAAAATTGATCGAAGAATTAAAACTGAAGATCGTTGAGGTCAGCCGTTTTGACGAAGATTACAAGCGATCTCTCTTTCTGCTTGAGGAAAGCCTGCGACAGGATACAAAAAGATACACCGACCTTCAAGGGGAAGTTGTCGCACAGCGCAAGCGCATTGAAGAAAACCGCAGCCGCATCGATATGACAATTGATAATTTCCGCCAGTTTGATAAGCGCATTAATGAACTACAGACCTATGAAAAAGACCGGCGCGAAGCTCAGGCAGCGTTTGTTGAAAAAATCAACATGCAAACCGTGGAACGCGAACGCACCTTTAAGGAATGGAAAGTGCGCATTGATGCAATTGACAAGATTGATCTTGGATTCGAAAATCAAATAGACTCTCTTGAAAAAATTCAAAGGTCAGTTGAGAAATCGCTTCTTAGTTTGGATGAGGTCACAACGCGCTTTGATCGCCGTATCAATGAAATCAGCGAGATACAGCGATTGAACGAAGAACGCTTCAGGCAGGAATGGACCACATTCAAGGCTGATGATCAAAAAAGATGGACCAACTACAGCCTCGGTCAGGAAGAACAGTTCCGCGAAATTAGAAGTGAACTGGAGTCATTGGCGAGTCAAATAACATCATTGGATGAGATTACCCGTAGCATGGAGGATGTTATTCAGCAGTCTAACAAGGAGACAGTTAAGCGATTGCAATTGTTCTTGCATGCTTACCAGGACTCCTTACAATCCGCTTCGAACCTGGATAAAACCAAGTAGCGGGGTGGTTCAATGCATGTCATCGGAACTGCCGGTCATGTAGACCATGGAAAGTCAGCCCTGGTTGCTGCACTGACAGGGATGCATCCTGACAGACTGAAAGAAGAAATTACCCGGGAAATGAGCATTGACCTGGGTTTCGCATGGATGGAACTGCCCGGTCATATGTCCGTTGGGATCGTCGATGTTCCAGGTCATCGTGATTTTATTGAAAACATGCTTGCCGGTATGGGGGGCCTTGATGCCGTCCTCCTGGTGATCGCTGCAGATGAGGGCGTCATGCCACAAACGAGGGAACACCTGGCGATAATTGATCTCCTTCAAATTGAATCGGGCATCATCGTTCTCAACAAAATTGACCTGATTGATGACCCCGATTGGTTGGATCTGGTTGAATTGGATGTGCATGAAGTCATGAAAGATACCGTCCTTGAGGATGCACCGATCATACGGGTATCCGCGAAAACCGGGCAGGGGCTTGATAATCTGCGGGAGGCAATCCAGGCAGTCTTAAGTTCGAAATTACCGCATGCAGATTTGGGTCGTCCGCGTCTTCCGGTGGATCGGGTTTTTTCCCTGGCAGGGTTTGGAACCATCGTCACTGGGACACTGCTGGATGGAAGCTTTAATGTTGGTAACGAGATCACCGTTCTGCCTGATGGATTGAAAGGTCGTATTCGCGGACTGCAAAGCCATAAACAAAAAGAGGATAAAGCAGTACCCGGCAGCCGCACAGCCATCAATATCAGCGGGTTGAACAAAAGTGAGATCAGGCGCGGTGATGTTATCTCACATCCTGGTGATTATGCCTCAACAAACCTGATTGATCTTCATTTTCGCTTGTTAAAAGACGCACAAACGAGCCTAAAACATAATACTGAAGTCAAGTTTTTCGTGGGTGCTGCCGAAGTCCTGGCACAGTGTCGCGTGCTTGGTACCAATGAAATAAACCCTGGAGAAGAAGGATTTATTCAATTACGCTTGCTTGACCCGGTTGTGGCAGTGCGTGGAGACCGATATATTATCCGTCGCCCTTCTCCCCCGGAGACTTGGGGTGGTGGGGTTATTCTTGATCCACACCCTCAAAAACTTCACCGCCGCTATAATGCAGCCATGCTTAAAAACCTGGCTGAACTCCTGAAAGGTGACCCTGCTGAGATCATCCTGCAGAATGTTGATCGTTTACAGGCACCAACTGTGACCGACCTCATCACAAAAGCAGGAATGAATTTGAAGGATGGCTTGGAACTTGTTCAAAAGATGCTTGACGAAAATTCATTGATCCAGCTCGGTCCTGAAAATTCGCTCTCCCAGCAAAGAGTGATCAGTCAGCATACCTGGCACCAGGAAAGTGGCCTGATTATGGATTCTTTGCAGGATTTTCACCAGGCAAATCCTCTGAAAATTGGCATATCCAAGGAAAGTTTAAGGGCAAAGACCACACAATCCATTTTATTATTTGAGCTGATAACCAGCAAGCTCTCTCAAGAGGATCTGATCAGAATTTCAGGGACAACCATTGCACTGGCATCTCACAAAATCGAGTTTAGCGATTCCCAGCAAAAATTGATCCAGGAATTTATGGAAAAGATGAACGTCTCACCTTACAATCCACCTGGCTACAAGGAAGGATTGGAAATGCTGGGAGATGACATCATGCGTGTTTTGATATCTGAGGGGAGCCTTTTTCGTGTCTCTGAGGATGTCATATTTTCTCCCCAGGCATATCAGGCAATGACGGGCTTCATCAAAGACAAGTTAATAGAAAACGGAACGATCACATTGTCTGAATTGCGGGATGAATTCCAAACCAGCAGAAAATATGCATTGGCAGTCCTCGAACATCTTGATACAATCGGGTTGACGATCCGACAGGGAGACTTGCGTAAACTTAAACATATGAATAAAACTCACGATTAATTTACTAAACCAAAGGAGAATAAAATGAGTTGGAAAGTGTTGATCACAGATGGCATTGAGAAAGAGGGTAAAACGATCATCGCATCCAAGGGTGTTGCTGACGATAAAAAAGGCATTACTCACGAAGAATTATTGACCGTTGTTCCTGAATACCATGCGTTAATCGTGCGCGGTCGCACAAAGGTTACGGAGGCCGTTATGGCAGCCGGAAAAAATCTTAAAGTGGTTGGGCGCATGGGTGTCGGTGTGGATAATATCGACCTGCAGGCAGCCAGAGCGCGTGGCATTACAGTTGTCAATGCGCCGGTTGCCACCACCATTGCCGTGGCAGAGCTGACCATGGCGCTCATGCTCAGCCTTGTGCGTGAAATTCCCAGGGCAGACGCCGCGATGAAGTCTGAAAAATGGCTAAAAAAAGAACTCACAGGTACGGAACTCAGTAAAAAGGTGCTGGGCGTCATCGGTTACGGTCACATTGGTGAGGCTGTCAGCAAGCGTGCACAGGCATTTGATATGAAAGTGCTGGGGTTTGATCCAATCCGACCGCATGAGGAAGTGGCAGCCAGTGGCGCAGAGCCTGTCACCCTTGAAACGCTGATTGCACAGGCAGATATCGTCACCCTGCATATTCCCTTAATTCCCTCCACAAAACACATCCTGAATGCGGGTGCATTTAGAAAAATGAAGGACGGGGTCAAAATCGTCTGTGCTGCCAGGGGCGGCGTCATTGATGATGCCGCTTTGCTGGAAGCACTTGAGTCCGGCAAGGTATCCGGTGCAGCCTTGGATGTGTACGAAACAGAACCTCCCACTGATTATGCTTTGGCAAAACATCCCAGGGTGATTGCAGTCCCTCATATCGGTGCTCAAACTGAGGAAGCCCAGGTTCGTGCAGCCATCGATATCGCCAGCGAAGTCATGAATATTCTGGAAGGAAAGCCCGCCCGCTGGAAAGTTGCTTGATTCGAAAACAAAAATGTCAACATTGATAAAAGGAGTACGATGAGTGAAAAATTAGACATGCTGAATGCCAAAATTGCAGAGATTGCTGATCTTAACGGCATCTCAGCGCTTTTGGGATGGGATCAGCAGGTGTTAATGCCATCGGGTGGTACAGAAGAACGCGCCAACCAGGCCTCTTTGATCGGCAAAATGACCCATGAGCGGATGACATCCGATGAAATGGGAAAGCTGATCTCAGACCTTGAAACAGAACTGGGTGATCTGCATGCAGATACAGATGAAGCCCGCATTGTCAAGGTTGCCAAAAGGAATTATGAGCTTCAGACAAAAATTCCGATTGATAAGCTGATTGAATTTATTAAAGTCACCACCCTGGCACACGACATTTGGGTGAAAGCCAGGCAGAACAATGATTTTAAGAGTTTTCAACCCATTCTGCAGCACATCATAGAATTACGAAGAGAACAGGCTGAAATCTTTAAACCCTACGATCATGTTTACGATCCACTTTTGGATCAATATGAACCAGGCATGAAGACTGCTGAGGTGAAAGAGATTTTCGATATCTTGCGACCAAAACAGGTTGAACTTCTGAGAGCCATCGGCGAGGCTGAGCCGGTGGATAACACCTTCATAAAGCAGAAATATGACAAGGCATTACAGGAGAAATTCGGTAAATTTGTGATCACCCGCTTTGGGTTTGATTGGTCACGCGGACGGCTGGATCTGGCTCCGCACCCATTCACAACTGAGTTCGGACTGGGCGATGTCCGCATCACCACGCGTTACCTGGATGATGACGGTCTCTCCGCCTTGTTCAGCAGCATGCATGAAGCCGGACATGCCATGTATGAACAGGGATTGGATAAAAAATACGATCGTACTGCACTGCAGGGCGGCACTTCCCTGGCTTTTCATGAGTCACAATCCCGGCTGTGGGAAAACCTGGTCGGACGCAGCTACGAATTCTGGTCATATTTCTACCCGACTTTCCAGATGCTCTTCTCGGAACATCTTGGCAATGTCAATCTCGACCAATTCTACAGGGGCATAAACCGTGTGGAACCCTCTTTGATCCGTGTGGAAGCCGATGAAGCCACTTACAATCTGCATATCATGCTGCGCATGGAGATTGAGATCGGTCTTATCGAAAACAGCGTCGATTCAAGGGACCTGCCTGAGATTTGGAATGCAAAAATGAAGGATTATCTCGGCATCACACCGCCAAGTGATAGTTTGGGCGTCCTACAGGATGTGCACTGGTCAGGCGGCATGATCGGGTATTTCCCGACCTATGCACTGGGCAATCTCATTTCAGTCCAGTTATGGGAAAGCATGCTTGCAGATAAACCTGGCATTCCTGGAGAACTGTCCAATGGAGATTTCACCTCAATTCTTGGATGGATGCGCGAAAAAGTACACCAATTCGGATCAAAATATGAACCACAGGAACTGCTTCAAAAAATCACAGGAAGCAAGCTCACAGCTGAACCTTATATTCGCTATTTAAACACAAAATACAAAAAAATCTACAACCTATAATATCTTGATTTGCATAAAAGGCATCGCTGCAGATGGTTAAAACCTCGATGCCTTTTTGTTTTTTGGGTAAAATGAACAGCATGATGAATGCCAGGTTGAAAAAATGACAAGACTGCAGATCACAAAGTTTCTTACTTCTATTCTTTTTGCAGGTTTGATGATCCCCTTAACATCTGCATCCATGACCCCCGATCCAGTAAGAACCGTTATCCCTGTGATGATTCAGATCCAATCTCCCGGTCCGGGATCGCAAATTACCTCACCGCTACTGTTGAAGGTTCACACACCATGTGGTGCGGATGGTTTGGTTAACATTTCGCTGATGGATGCCAATAACCTGGTGCTCTCCCGCCAGATCATCAGGCAGGATTGTGACCAGGGAGATATTGCAGACCTGGCTGTGTCAATGTATTTTGACGTTCAAAAAGAAGCTGTCCCTGCCAGGATTGTAGTCAGTATTGAAGATCGTTATGACCGACCTGCCGCACTTTCTTCTGTCGATGTCAACCTTGTAGCTGCTCATTCAAAAATCACCCCACCCGCAGATTCAAAACCGGTATTTAAGATTCTGGCTCCAACTGCCGGCAGTGCGCTTCCAGTCAACTCAATTACGGTTTCTGGAGAAATGCTGCCGAGTGGCAATAACCCGATTATCCTGGAAATCATGACATCAACCGGAATAATTCTTGGCTCACGCCAGGTACCCGTTCCAGAATCATCCAACACGGAGTATTTTCCCTTCTCTGTTGACATCCCTGTGAATGAGGTTGCTGAACGGCAGGATGTACGCCTGATTATCCGTCAAATGGGCGACAATATCCCCGGAAATATCGCTTTAAGCAGTGTGGAATTTTTCATAGAGCCATAATTTCATTAAGACTCATCAAGATCGATCTATTTATCCTTTTTTAACCCGCAATGCCTGAAGCATGTATAATTATGCCTGATTAAATTTTTGCACATTTGCATTCATGGAGGTCTGCATGGCAAAAGATTATGATGTCATCATCATCGGTGGGGGTGCGGTTGGTTGTATGGTGGCACGTTATCTCTCAAGGTACAAGCTGGATATATTATTGATCGAAAAGGAAAGCGATATTGGCATGGGCACCAGCTCTGCCAACTCTGCCATCATGCACGCCGGCTATGATGCCCTGCCAGGCACCTTGAAAGCCAAAACCAATGCCATCTCTGCCCCCCTCTGGGATGACCTCAGCCGGGAACTCGGCATCCCCTTCAGCCGCTGTGGAGATTACGTTGTCGCCACAGCGCCGGATCAATTTGAAACCCTGGATATCCTCAGGCAGCAGGGTCTCCAAAATTGCGTTCCGGAGCTCCAGATCATCTCAGCGGAAGAATTACGTGCTCGGGAGCCAATGGTATCCCCCGACGCGCTGGCTGCCCTTTGGGTGCCTTCCGGAGGCATTCTGGACACGTTTGCCGTTACAGTGGCAGCCGCTGAAAATGCCGTGATGAACGGTGTGACAGTCATGCTTGAAACACCCTTTGTGGATTTTCTATGGGAAGGCAGGCGCATCATCGGGGTAAAAGCACCCGGGTCAGATTACCATGGCCGTTGGGTGGTTAATGCCGCCGGGCTGTATGCGGATGACGTCATGCACAAAGCAGGGGTGCGCCCGGAGTTTGTCATTCGTCCCCGCCGCGGTGAGTATGTCATCCTGGATGAAGCTGATTTTAACCTCACCCGTCAAGCAGTTTTTTTTCCAACGCCAACTGACAAAGGCAAAGGTATTGTCGTCACCTCCAGCATGCACGGCAACACCATTGTTGGTCCTAACTCCAACTTTGTCGACTCAAAAGAAGATAAAACCTTCACCCAGGCAGGCTTCAATGAAATCTGGGAAGGTGCCAGGAAGATCATTCCGGGCATTAATCGCCGCAATATCATCGCCCAATTTGCCGGTTTGCGTGCGCATGGTAATGCTGCCTGTCTGACTCCGGGGGTCAATTACAGCGGCGACTTTGTCATTGAAATCCCCGCCGAAGTTCAGGGGCTCGTCAATCTCGGCGGGATTGAATCACCAGGATTGACTGCATCCCCGGGCATTGCCCTGATGGTCATCGATTTGTTAAAACAGGCTGGCGAACCCCTGCAGAAAAAGCCTTACTGGAATCCAGTTCGTCCTGCCAGACCAGTCTTCCGCCACCTTTCAAAAGTGGAGCAAGCCGCATTGGTCGCCAGTGACCCGGGTTATGGTCGCATCATCTGCCGCTGTGAGACTGTCACAGAAGGTGAGATCCTTGCAGAAATTCACGCTCCCATCCCGGCACGCACCTATGACGCCATTAAACGACGCACCTGGACAGGTACCGGTCGCTGCCAGGGTGGGTTCGACATGCCGCGTGTGGTAAAAATGCTCTCGGATGAATTGGGCATTCCACCCGAGCAGGTGACCAAAAAAGGATCTGGATCACCCTACCTTTACCGACACACGAAGGATCTGGAGGAGGCTGCCTGAAATGAAGCAAGTTTACGACGTCATCATTATCGGAAGTGGCCCGGGTGGTCTCGCTGCTGCCATTGCAGCCAAAAAGAATGGGGCAGGCGATGTCTTGATCATCGAACGCGACCTGGAGTTGGGTGGCATTCTGCTTCAGTGTATTCACAATGGTTTTGGCATTGAGATTTTCAACAAGGACATGCCTGGTCCCAGTTATGCCCAACATTTTATTGAAGAGACGCTCGGTCTGGGCGTTGAAGTGCTGTTGGATACGATGGTGCTAGATATCGACGCTGATCGCAAGATCACAGCCATCAGTAAACATACCGGCTTCATTGAATTGAATGCAAGGGCAATTGTTCTTGCCATGGGCTGCCGTGAACGCACACGCTCGCAAATTCTCCTCTCAGGCACCCGCCCTGCCGGTGTTTATACCGCCGGCACCGCCCAGCGTTGGGTCAATATTGAAGGTTACATGCCGGGTAAGCGCTTTGTGATCCTCGGCTCAGGGGATATCGGCATGATCATGGCACGTCGTCTGACGATCGAGGGAGCCAGGGTGGAACGTGTGCTTGAGATCATGCCTTATTTGACAGGGCTCACCCGCAATTATGTGCAATGCCTGATGGATTACGACATACCCCTGCAAAAAAGCCATACAGTCAAGAACATCCTCGGCGGCCACAGGGTTGAAGCCGTGGAGACTGTGGCTGTTGATGAGAAATGGAATCACATCCCGGGAAGCGAAGAGATCATCCCCTGCGACACGCTGCTGCTCAGCGTGGGGTTGATCCCTGAAAATGAGCTCTCAAAAAAGGCAGGCGTTTTGCTGGATCCGATCACCGGCGGACCTTTCGTGGATGATCGCTTTATGACCTCTGTACCGGGAATTTTTGCTGCAGGCAACGTCGTGCATGTTTATGACTTGGTGGATTGGGTCACTGAGGCTGGTTTTGTGGCCGGTCGTGGTGCTGCCTTGTTCGCCCAAAAAGCCAGCACAGCCTCAACCCATCGAATTCCCTTGAATGCCGCTGATGGCATTCGCTACGTGGTGCCACAATACCTTGATAGTGAGAACCTGAAAACGGAGCCCATCCGTTTACAAATGCGCGTCACTTCTCCCGTGGAGGAGCGTGTCCGCATTGTGGTTGAAGATGAGCAAGGCAACACCCTTGCCAGACATGCCGAGCCCTATGCCCGCCCGGGCGAGATCATCACCATGGAAATCAAGCAGGATGCTTATGACAATGCCCACAAGGCAAAAGCATTGAGTGTGCGAATACAAAAGTGAACTCGTGTAGAAGTCTATGCATTGTAAATGGCGAAATTTCTGATATAAGTAATTTGAGGTAAGTAATATGCCAACTGAGCGTGAAATCATTTGTGTAACCTGCCCAAAAGGCTGCACTTTAAAAGTATTGCATCAAGGCAATCAGATCCTTGATATGGTTGGAGCCGGTTGTAAACGCGGGAAGGACTATGCTTTTTGTGAATTGACAGACCCCCGGCGTATGGTTGCCTCATCTGTCAAAGTTAAAAACGGTCGTCATCCTTTGGTCGCAGTCTACACTGCCAAGGCATTTCCAAAGCCGCTCATTCCCAAACTGGCTGATGCGTTGAGAAAAGTTGAGATTGAAGCACCAGTTACAATCAATCAGGTCGTGGTTGAGAACATCCTGGATACAGGCATTGACATCCTTGCCAGCCGTGATATGCCCGTAGCACCATAGGCTTCTAAAATCAATTAAATCAAACACTCCCCGATAAAATATTGATCGGGAGTGTTTTTCGTTTACAAAAGGGGGGTATGTTCTAAGGCGCTCCAGGTCCATACAAAGCAGGGTCGGTCGGGGTCCTGCCGGACGGGTCAAAGGCATAAACCCAGTCGCCTTCATTCGCCCACTGAAAAACCCAGTTGGCATCCCCTGGAGATAAATTAATGCACCCATGGGATTGAGGATAGCCATAAAAAGTACGCCAATAACTGCCATGGATGGCACGCGACTGGTCAAAGTACATCGTCCAGGGCACATCCTGCAAATAATAAAAATCTGAAAGATCGCCAGTGGTCATGGTTTCAAAAAGCAACTTTTTATAGATCTGGAAGGTACCAGGTTGGGTATAGAAGGGTTCCAAACCGCTCGCCATTAAAGTGGCGAACTTCAAGTCTCCCCCCTCATAAACAACCATGGTCTGTTGAAAAAGGTCCAGTGAAATCCAGCGATCTGTGGAAATTCCAGCGGGAGGGGTTGGGTCAAAATGAATCTTGCGCGTTTTTAATGAATTTACCCATTCTCCAGGGCTAATCTGATACCAGTAAACTGTCTCGGCTTCAACAGTCTGATAGATCTGGACCAAATCCGTTCTATAATGGATATTCCCGGTTTGGGGTGCACCAAAGCTTGGGGCACTATACCCGGGTATTTCATCTACGATCCATCCGAAATCATTGCCCGGGTTTTTGGTGAATTCCAACCCCTGAAACTTATTGTAGGCAACCGGGGATGCCCGCAGCCATTCCCCGCTAGCCAATTGCAGGTATGTCTTGCCTTCGTATTCACTGCGGTATATATAGCTGACATAGCGCAGAACGCCCGGTGCTATGGACCGGGTAGGGTTCGCTTCAGCCACCGCGTCCTCAAAGTTGGCATAAAGCGGGGCTGGTTCTGTCTCATCCAAGTTAATACGGGCAATGTTTGCATTAATCTCACTCAATGATGCATCCGGCGGCGCGGCGGGAGTGTCCCTCAAGGGATAAGGGAAACCCATCTCAGCCAAGTCAGCAATTGTCTCCGACGGTCCATAAGCCAAACAAGCTCCTGGGTCAGACAGGTATAGGTCAGGCAGGCAAACAGGTGTGCTGTAGAAACTGCTGCCAGGCGGGTTATCCTGCGTCAGACCTTCAGCCGACACAGTGCCAGCCACTTTAAAGGCATCCATAAACATGAAGACGCAGATAAAACAGCCAACCGTTGACAATTGATAGTAATATTTTCGCATAGCTCAATTATAAAGGGTAAATCAGTTTCAATTACGGACTGGTATAATCTTCCATAAGCATTCCTATGATTTCCATTTCTCTTCAATTATTCATCCGGCTCAAAGTTGGAACTCAGGCAAGGTCAACCTATTTACAAACCTGACCTAATTTCAAGTTGGAGCAATCATGCCAAAAAGGGATGCATTTTATTGATAACATAAGGAAACGATGAAAACAAAAATGCCCTCCTGGCTCCGCAAAGCCATTTTTTACGAGATTTACCCCCAGTCTTATTATGATTCCAACGCTGATGGCATTGGTGACATCCCGGGTATCATCCAAAAATTGGATTATATTGAGAGCCTTGGCGTCAATGCCATCTGGCTGACCCCCTGCTTTAAATCACCCTTCCAGGATGCTGGTTATGATGTTTCGGACTATTACAGGGTTGCGCCCCGTTATGGCACAAATGCTGATCTCGAATTGTTAATTGCCGAAGCTGGCAGAAGAAATATTCGTATCATCCTTGACCTGGTGCCCGGGCACACTTCTGTTAACCATCCCTGGTTTCAGCAATCCCAAAAAACTCAGAAAAACCGATACTCAGATTGGTACATCTGGAATGACAGCGTCTGGAATGCCAATGATTGGGATTTACCGGCAGTACGTGGCTACGCTGAAAGAGATGCCAGTTACATCACAAATTTTTTCTATTTTCAACCCGCCCTGAATTTTGGCTTTGCCAATCCTGACCCTTACCAGACATGGCAGCAGAGTGTCCATGCCCCTGGACCGCGGGCAGTGCGGCAGGAGATTAAAAACATCATGCGTTTCTGGCTGGAAAAAGGCGTCAGCGGGTTCCGTGTGGATATGGCTGCCTCGCTGGTCAAGCGTGACCCGGGGCATCAAGAGACAGCCCGATTTTGGTCTGAGGTGCGTGCCTGGTTGGATCAGGCTTACCCGGATGCGGTTTTAATATCCGAATGGGGAACACCCCCCGAAGCTATTCCAGCCGGCTTCCATATTGACATGTTGTTGAACTACAGTAACCCGGGTGTTATTTCCCTCTTCAGGAAGCGCGGCACTGGCAACCATCGTGACCCATATGGCTGGTCATTTTTTGACGAATCCGGACATGGCAACATTCGGCAGTTTTTGGATGAATACATGCACTATTACACAGAAACCCGGGACATGGGTTACATGGCTTTCATCACTGGCAACCATGATGACCACCCACGCATTGCTGATGGTCGTTCCTATGCATTAATGAAACTCGTTTACCTCTTCCTCCTGAGCATGCCAGGTACGCCGATCATTTATTACGGCGATGAAATAGGCATGCAGTATATGCCAGGGCTGCCTTCCAAAGAAGGTGGCTACGCCCGCACTGGTGTACGCACACCCATGCAGTGGTCTGATGCAATCAACAGCGGCTTTTCCACAGCAGATCCCGCCCGGCTTTATCTGCCAGTTCCCCAAGTGTTAAAGGGTATCAATGTCCAGAGTCAGCAAGGGTCTCCAGATTCGTTGCTTAACGCCGTCAGGGATTTGATCACTCTCAGGAAAAAATATCCTGCGCTGGATGCTGATGCATCCTTTGAGCCGCTTTTTGCGGAAGAGGGTAAACTACCTTTTATTTATTCCCGCTTTACACATGACCAGAGACTCCTGATTGCCATTAATCCCGCCAACCAATGGTCGCACTGTGAAATACCCAAACAACCAGGGGATGGACAGTATTTGCCTGTCCATGGGGATGCAGACGCAATCACAGATAAAGGGGATCGCTGGGCTGTTCAATTAAAACCTGTCAGTGGTGTGATCTGCGAATCTAAACGGCAGTTTGGTTGAGTGCTTTTAATAATTGTTGGCATGAGCCGAATACAAGGTTTTGAGTTTCTGCCGGGTGGTCACTTTTCTAAGGGCTCATGGATGCGATAATTTCGAGATTTTCTGTAGAGATGAGGGTGCGAGTGAAGAATATCGATTGGTCACTTCATTCTTAATGAAGTCCTTATTTCCGGGCTTGATCCCCCAGCCAGAACCAAACCTGGTGATGTGCCGATAGTCTCCAGCACTTATCAAGATAATTTCATCAGCGCTGCGCAGGTACAGATGGAAGACTTTACCATCTGTGCCATTCCATTGAATTGAGGAAAAACCTTCAGAAACTCGCCATAAAAGTATCAAATTTTTATGTATCAAATTTTTAACCATGAATGCGAATTTTCAGTTAAAATAAAGGTCATTAAAAAATTTTCTCTTTAAATGGAGACGCATATGAACATTCAAATTTTCCAGGTTGATGCTTTCACGGTTAAACCATTTACCGGCAATCCGGCAGCGGTTTGTATCCTTGAACATGCCAAAGATGATGCATGGATGCAGGCGGTTGCTGCTGAGATGAATCTGTCAGAAACTGCATTCCTCCTTCCGAAAGGGAATGGCTATCATTTGCGCTGGTTTACCCCGACCACTGAAGTGGATCTGTGCGGGCATGCAACGTTGGCAAGTGCACACATCCTCTATGAATTTGGTTTCTATGAGGAAGACGAACCTATCGAATTTTTTACCCGCAGCGGAAAGTTGATCTCCAGGTTTGACAATGGGTTCATTGAGCTGGATATGCCCCGACGCGACCCCATCAAAATCGCCCCACCTGCCTCTCTGATAGAGGCATTGGGAAAGCAGCCTGTGTCCACAGCCACTTTTGAGGATAAGTCCATCCTGGCAGAGTATGAATCCGATGAGTTTATCCGTGATTTCCTGCCCGATTTTAAGAAGCTGTCCACCCTTGATTTCAATGACGTGGTCATTACTGCCAGATCGGAAGATCCAAAATACGATGTCATTTCACGTTTCTTTGCGCCGCGCTTGGGGATCAATGAAGATCCTGTGACAGGATCTGTTCATTGCCTTTTAGGTCCTTTTTGGGCAGAAAAATTAGGCAAAGAGAAGTTTTTGGCATATCAAGCATCACCCAGGGGAGGAGAAGTGCGGGTTCGTCTGACCAAAGATCGAGCCTTCATTGGAGGCAAAGCCATTACCGTCCTCAGAGGAGACTTGGTGCATCAATAGAATGTGCTTTCCAGCAGGCACTTAATTAAAGTTGCTTTCCAGCAGGTTCTAAAGGAGACTTTCATGTAAAGTCTCTTTCAATTTATTTCTCTTTCAATTTAATGACCGTGGATATGCTTACATGTTATACTTCATCAATACTGGGCTGATTGGTTCTATCATCAATCAATGATCCATTGATCTCTAACTTTCAATGCTAAAGACTTTTTTAACATTGAAGGATAGGTTTTTTGATTTGTTCATTTCAAAACCAAACACACAAATGCAATTTTCATGACATTAATATGGAGGCTCACCCATGCAATTATTAAAACAACGCATAATCCATGAGGGAGAAAACCTTGGTAAAGGTATTCTCAAGGTTGATGGATTTATCAATCATCAGGTCGATCCAGATTTGATGGATGCTTGTGGCAAGGCTTTGGCTGATTTGTTTCAAGGAACACAGCCCACCAAGGTGCTGACCGCAGAGATATCTGGCATAGCGCCCGCCATTATGACTGCCAAATATCTTAATATCCCGGTTGTTTACGCTCGCAAGACCAAACCCATTACCATGCCAGATGCAGTTTTCTTAACTGTTGCGCCTTCCCACACCAAAGGCAGGCTGGTTGAATTGATCGTCTCCCCGGAATATCTTGCTGGCAATGAGCGCGTCCTGATCATTGATGATTTTCTTGCATCAGGAGCCACCATTGCCGGTCTGGTCCGGTTGGCGCAAACCGCAGGCTCAACGCTTGTTGGTATTGGTACGCTCATCGAAAAAGAATTTGAAGGCGGTCGTGAGCATTTGTCTTATTTAAATATTCCCATCCATGCCCTTGTAACCATCATTTCAATGGATGATGATCGGATTGTTTTTGCAGATTGAATTGATGAGCAAAAGTCTGCTTTGAGCTCAATTGGAAGCAAACTAACATGACAGATACCATAATTGTATTGGACTTTGGTTCGCAATATGCACACCTGATCTCACGCCGGATCCGGGAACTTCAAATTTACTGTGAACTGATGCCATGGTTCACCCCCGAAGATGAAGTATTAAGCTTGGAGCCAAAAGGTTTCATCCTTTCAGGGGGTCCCCTTTCCATTTATGACCAGGACGCGCCCGTACTGCCCAAATATGTACTTGAAAGCAGATTACCGGTGCTTGGCATTTGTTACGGAATGCAGGCATTAACTACCAGCCTGGGTGGTATAGTGATCCCAGCATCAAGACGGGAATTTGGTCAAACTGAAATCAATACCATAGCAGAAAACCCGCTGATAACTGAGCCATCACAACACGTCTGGATGTCCCATGGAGACATAATCGCCTGCCAACCTGAGGGTTGGCAGGTACTGGCAACATCAGATAACAGCCCTGTCGCTGCCATGGGCGATCTGACTTACCAACGCTATGGTATCCAATTCCATCCTGAAGTAAGCCATACACCCAACGGGTCTGCCATCCTGCGTCGATTTGTGATCGACATTTGCGGGTGCAAGCCGTCATGGACGCCCCTTTCCATTATCGAAACAGCAATAGTTAAAATCAGGCAGCAGGTGGGTAATGCTGCAGTGCTTGTAGGTCTCAGCGGCGGTATTGATTCCACAGTAGCCGCCACGCTCACAGAGCGCGCCATTGGGGATCAACTGCATGCCATTTTTGTGGACAACGGGCTTTTACGCCAGGGGGAGCGCAAACAGGTTGAAGCTGTCTTTCAACCACGACTCGGTGACCGACTGACAGTCGTTGATGCTTCCAAAACATTCCTGCAAAACCTGCACGGTGTTATTGATCCTGAACAAAAGCGCCGCATCATAGGAGAAACCTTCATCCGCATCTTTGAAAAGGTGGCACAAGAGAGCGGTAACCCCAAGTTTTTAGTCCAGGGCACAATCTACCCTGATGTGGTTGAATCCAGGGGAAAAGGTGCCGATCAAGGACAAACCATCAAGACACATCACAACGTGGGCGGATTGCCCTCACAAATGAATTTAGAGTTGATTGAGCCATTAAGGTATTTGTACAAAGATGAGGTCAGGGCTGTTGGTAAAGCCTTGGGTCTGGAAGATGAAATGGTCTACCGCCAGCCTTTCCCTGGTCCAGGTCTGGCAGTTCGGTGCATCGGTGAGGTCACGGAGTCCCGTCTGGCAATGTTGAGGCAGGCTGATGCAATTTTCACCCAGGAATTGGCTCAAGCAGGGTTGCTCACTTGGGCACCATCCGCTGATGGAAAGCGGACAGGCAGTTCACAGGCATTTGCAGTGCTCCTGCCGACCCAATCAGTGGGCGTGATGGGCGATCAACGCAGCTACCAGCAGGTGATCGTCTTGCGGGCAGTCACCACGGATGATTTTATGACGGCAGATTGGGCGCGCCTGCCAGAGGATCTTTTAGCCAGGGTCTCAAACCGGATTGTCAACGAAGTTCACGGCATCAACCGCGTTGTCTACGACATCACTGCCAAACCCCCGGCAACCATTGAATGGGAATGAATTTATTCAATGACGATGAGAACGAAAAGGAATAATATCCGGAGAATTGATCAGGCGGTAGGGTTTAGTCCAACCACTCGCCGTTTTCCTGTCAGAATATTAGTGATTTTATCCTCTCTCATCATATTTGGCATTTCAACCTCAACCTTTAGGAGCGATGTCTTTGCCAGGTTCGATCCTCAAAACATCTCCATCATCGAGCCGGACATTCGCGAATTTCCCACTATTCGATATTCTCTAAAAATATTTGATACCAATCAGCGCCCAATCGCTGGATTAGAGGCATCCCAAGTGCAAGTCATTGAGGATGGTCAATCCATTCCACTGGATGGTCTCAAGGAAACCTACAGCGGCATTCATACCATCCTGGCGATCAATGCAGACCGTGACCTGGATATGCGTGATTCAACAGGAACATCCCATTATGAAAAACTGATTTCCAGCATTGATTCCTGGCAGTCTGTAGACTCGACCAATGAAGGGAATCTTTGGAGCCTGACCCTTAACCAGGGGCGACAGTACATTCGCCTCACTGACCGGCAGGCATGGCTGACTGCCATTCAAAATTATCAACCTGATTTGAGGAATGCTCAAGGCAATCTGACCAGCCTCACGGCAGCCATCGATAATGCGGCATTGGATACCACAGAAATGGACCAGGTTTTAATCTACATCACTCCTGAACCTCTGGCCGAGGACATCCCAACATTATTGAGCCTTACACAGCAAGCCGTTGGGAAAAAACTCAGCATCCATATCTGGATGGTTGGCAAACAATATGTCCTCGATACAGAACGCGGTAAAGCGCTTTTCAACCTGGCGCAGCAGACTGGCGGCAGTTTCTTTACTTTTGAAGGAAACCAGGACATACCCGATCCCCAAGCTTATTTTAGCGATCTGGGTTATAAATATTCACTGATCTATACTTCAAAAATTGTGTCGTCTGGAACACATACTGCTCAAATCACCGTTGATATGAATGGGGAAATGGTCACTTCCTCAGAGCTATCTTTCTATGTGGACGTTCAGCCACCCAGCCCCATTTTCGCCTCCCCGCCAATGAACATAGATCGTGAGATCCTTCCTGTAAATGGATCACTGACCGACCCACAAAGCCAGGCAACACAAGAAATCAATATTCAAATCGAATTCCCTGACGGGCATCCCCGCCCCCTGAAATATGTCAGGCTGTTCGTCAATGATGAACTTGTACAGGAAAATTTGGAACCGCCTTTTGAAACATTTATCTGGGATTACAGCAACATCACCACAGACACAACCTGCCTCTTGCAGATAAAACTCGAAGACTCGTTGGGCTTGCAAGTCACCTCAGCGCAAATTCCGGTACAGGTCAAGGTGACACAGGTGCAACCTGAATCCACAAAAAATGAGATTTGGAACTCGGAATGGTTGATCCCAGTGATCGTATCCGCTGCCGCCCTCACGGCATTGGTCACCACCTTGATTAAGCTGAGCAAGAGAAAAGCATCCCCCGCGTTGAAATTGAAAGGATCATCGACCAGTACTCATCAGAAAATGCCAAAGAAAAAAAAGTCTTCTGGCTATTTACGCCCCGCCTCGTTTGCCAGGCTTGTCAAGGTCAATCAAGACGATCAACCCTGTCAGGAAGAACCCATCGGCTTGTCCGGTCCCATCGTGATTTTTGGTTCAGATCCCATCCTGGCAAATGTCAGGTTAACCGATCCTTCAATTGAAAGCACGCATTCCCGCCTGCTGCAATTATCCAACGGGAAATTCATCCTGGCGGATCTTGGGTCTTCCTCAGGTACCTGGGTGAATTATGCACCTGTCAGTGAGATGGGAGCCCCTTTGGAGGACGGCGATCTGATCCATATTGGCAGGGTGGCATTTCGATTTTTAATCAGTTACAAGGATCCACAAAAGCGATCCTGACAAGCGTGAATTATGAGCCTGAAACCATCCTCCACGTCACATCTCAAATGTTATGCCCAAACGCATGCAGGCATGAAAGGCAAGCAAAACGAAGATCGTTACCGAATTTCTGCCTTCAAAACCGATGATGACAAGTCAAGTCCAGTGGTCCTGGCTGTGCTCTCGGATGGGATTGGCGGTCATCGAGCTGGGGAGATTGCGGCTCAGATCGCAGTGGACACCATCACATATGATATGACTGCCGCAGATATCAGCGATCCGATCTTTGCGCTTCGCAAAAGCATCCAGAATGCAAGTGCCGTCATTTATTCTCAATCACAGGATGATCCTCAACAATACGGCATGGGGGCAACATGTGCCTGCGTATTAATGATTGGTGATGTCTTATATACTGCGTCCGTGGGTGATTCCCGCATCTATCTTATTAAAAAAAATACCATCCAGCAACTGAGCATTGACCATACCTGGCTTGAAGAAAGCATCCAGGCTGGAATATTAACCAAAAAAGAAGCCATCGGGCATCCCAATGCACATATCCTCAGGCGTTACCTGGGTTCCCTTAAGCCCCCTGAACCTGATTTTAGGTTGCATCTGCGTCCAAATGAAAGCGATGCTGTTGCCATCAAAAATCAAGGCCTTACTCTGAATGGCGGTGATTTGGTCTACCTTTGCACCGATGGGCTCAGTGACCTGGTCAATATCAACGAAATCAATGAACACTTTAGGAAATTCGATCCGCAGACGTCCATTGAAAGTCTCACAGAGCTTGCCAACCAACGCGGTGGGCATGACAATATCACCCAGATTGTGCTGGAAGTGCCTGGTAAATCGGGAAAGCACACTCTTAAGAGAAAAATCGCATGGATTGCTGCTACCCTGCTTCTGGTCATCGCCCTTGCAGGTCTTCACATCGCCAGTGAACTTGGTTTGATCAAGGTCAAAATGCCATGGGAAGCGGAACCCAACCCCACAGGCATACCGGCGTTGATCTTTCCAACCGCGCCTGGTGAGGATGACCTTGAGAGCAACCTGCCCCTCCCTCAAGTCACCAGAACTGGGCGTCCCTCAGAACCAGGTTTGCAGCCGGACGCGATCGCAACGCCCATCCCAACCCTCGTGAATAAGCCTCCTGAGCCAACCGTGACACTTTGGCCAACAAATACCCAATCCCCAAACTATCCCTGATTCTTCCCTCGCAAAATGGGCTTTGAACCAATTTTTAAAATATTTTAAATATTTTCTCCGACATTTTCCTTGTGATGCCATTGCTTTTATGATAAAATCTCATTTCTGATTGGAGGGATGGCCGAGTGGTTCAAGGCGCTTGTCTTGAAAACAAGTGTGGGGAAACCCACCGTGGGTTCGAATCCCACTCCTTCCGCCTGAATTGTTAACACATAAACATGGGGAGGTGCCAGAGTGGACGAATGGGGCCGCCTGCTAAGCGGTTGTTGGGTGATAAAAGCTCAACCGAGGGTTCGAATCCCTCCCTCCCCGCCTAACGATCACGATAATAGTGATTCATCCGAAAGC
>CAZINW010000002.1:0-100104 GCA_964540765.1 uncultured Anaerolineaceae bacterium
TTCATCAAAGGAACTTTAAGGAGAATTGATCATGATAAAAAACTACAAACACTCAACAAATCTTTATCGTTTCTTTGTCTACTTGGTACTGGTTATTCTCCTTGTCATCACCATCATCCCAATCTGGCTATTAATTGTAAATGCGACGCGTTCAACTGTGGAAATTCAACAGGGTATTAGTTTTTTACCCAGTAAATACATGATTACCAACTATAAAATTTTGCTCAGTAAGGGCCTGGACCTCCCACGTGGATTTTTGAACAGCCTTACTATCTCCGTACTTACAACCATTGTGACAGTTTATTTTTCAATGTTAACTGCGTATGGGATCGTCAGCTATGATTTTAAAGGTAAAAAGTTCCTGAATAACTCCATTATTGTCCTGGTGATGATTCCGATGCAACTTTCGATCATTGGCTTCTATCAATGGATGTCAAAACTTGGGCTAACGGACTCCTATGCCTCCCTTATTCTGCCCAGCATTGCGTCCGCAGGTTCGGTATTTTTTGCCAAACAATACCTGGAATCGATCATGATCCAGGAATTGATTGACGCAGGCAGAATTGATGGCTGCGGTGAATTGGGAATTTTTCACCGGATCATGATGCCAATTGCAGCTCCTGGCGCATTTACGATGGGCATCTTTGCCTTTGTAGCTTCGTGGAACAACTTCTTCAACGCATTCATATTGATCACCTCCCGTGATAAATACACCCTGCCAATGCTGGTACAAACGTTGCGCGGTGATGTTTATCGCCATGAATATGGTGCCATTTACCTTGGTCTGGCAGCGTCTGTTGTTCCAATCATCATCATTTACTTCTTGTTTTCCAAGTACATTGTTAATGGTATATCCATGGGCGCAGTAAAGGAATAAAAGCATTCAATAACCTGTCTGATCAGCATCATTCTTGTAAAAGCCCGTTTACTGATCCCGAATTCAATATTGACAGAATATTGAAAAAATTACCCAAGGGTTAATTCTGAATGGATTAATCAAATGTAGAATTTAGCCACCGGAGGATTGAGCATGCGATTTGGTTATTTTGATGATGAACAACGCGAATATGTGATAACTCGACCCGATACTCCCCTCCCATGGATCAATTACATGGGGATGAACTCCTATTTTGGGATCATTTCAAATACCGCAGGGGGATATTCATTTTACAAGGATGCCCGCCTGCGCAGGTTGATCCGCTATCGTTATAATAATGTGCCCCTTGATTACGGTGGTCGTTACATTTATCTGAGAGACAATCAAATGGATCCACCGTGTTTCTGGTCGCTAACCTGGCAACCAACCCGAACCAAACTTGATTTTTATGAATGCAGGCATGGGATGGGCTACACCAGAATTAAGTCAGAAATGGCAGGTATCGGCTCAGATATCACCTATTTCATCCCACCTGGTGAAAACCTGGAGATCTGGTCGTTGAAGATCACAAACCACCGTACGGAGGAGGCGGATTTATCCGTTTTTTCTGCGATTGAATGGTGTTTGTGGGACGCATTGGACGACGCCAATAACTTCCAGCGCAATTATTCCATCGGTGAAGTTGAAGTGGTGGATGGCGTGATCTATCACAAGTCAGAATATCGCGAGCGACGCGATCATTTTGCTTACTTTGCCTGTTCTGAACCTCTCGTTGGTTTTGACACGTCTAGAGAAGCATTTCTCGGGCACTACAGGGGTTGGGATGCGCCCATCGCTGTGGAAAGAGGGGAAACCAGCCAATCATTGACGGTGGGTTGGCAGCCTGTCGGGGTGCATCATTTGAAAATCACGCTGAAGCCAGGGGAGGAATCACGCAGCGTCATTTTTCTGCTGGGTTACCATGAGAACTCAATCGATGCAAAATTTGACCCACCCGGTTCGCAGACGATCAATAAAACGACAGTGTTGCCAACCATTAACCGCTATCTTCAGCATGAACAGGTGGAAGAAGCATTTGGCTCTCTTAAGGCATCCTGGGCTGATCTCTTTTCCAAATTCCAGGTAATCACGCCAGATAAGCATGCCAACCGCATGGTGAACATCTGGAATGTTTATCAGATGATGGTCACATTCAATTTTTCGCGCTCTGCTTCCTATTTTGAATCAGGGATCGGGCGAGGGATGGGCTTCCGTGATTCCAACCAGGATCTATTGGGATTTATGCACCTGGATACTGTAAAAGCTCGCAAGCGCATCCTGGACCTGGCGGCGACTCAACTCCCAGACGGGGGTGCCTATCATCAGTATCAGCCACTCACCAAATTGGGGAATAATGGCATTGGCAGTAATTTTAACGACGATCCGCTCTGGTTGGTTCTTTCTGTCTCTGCCTATGTCAAGGAAAGCGGTGATTGGGATATTCTCAAAACGCCCGTGCCATTTGATAATAAACCAGGTAGCGAAGCCCCTCTTTACACGCACTTGCAGAAATCCATCCAATACACCCTCAATAACCTGGGTCCGCATGGATTACCCCTGATCGGGAGGGCGGATTGGAACGACTGTCTGAATTTAAATTGTTTTTCTGACAAACCAGGGCAATCCTTTCAGACCACGATCAATCGGGATGGCCTGGTGGCTGAGAGTGTTTTCATCGCAGGTTTGTTCGTTCTGGCTGCTGAAGAAACGGAAGCCATTGCCAGGCACATTGGCAGTGAAGACGAAGCCAGCAGTGTGCATGAAAATCGCAAATTAATGGAGGATGTGATCAATACAGCCGGGTGGGATGGGGAGTGGTTCCGCCGGGCTTACGATAATTTTGGTGATCCGGTTGGATCTCAGAAATGTAAGGAAGGTCAAATTTTCATTGAGCCACAGGGCATGTGTGTCACTGCAGGTGTGGGAGTAGACAATGGTAATGCACGGAAAGCCCTGGATGCGGTTGCAGAGCGCTTGGCAACCCCGCAAGGCATAATCCTGCTTGATCCAGCCTACAAAGAATACTATATCCACCTCGGTGAGATCTCATCTTACCCGCCAGGGTATAAAGAGAACGGCAGTGTCTTTTGTCATACGAATCCATGGGTCATGATCGCAGAAACGAAGATCGGACGCGGAGATAATGCTTTTGATTATTACCTGCGGATCAATCCTTCCGCCAGGGAAGATCTCAGTGAGATCCATCGCTGTGAACCGTATGTCTATGCCCAGATGATCTCTGGCAAGGAAGCCCTCAAGCCTGGTGAAGCAAAGAATTCATGGCTTACCGGTGCGGCTTCGTGGAATTATGTTGCCATCACGCAAAGGATTCTGGGGATCCGCCCGGAGTTTGATGGGCTGAGGATATGCCCGGTGATCCCAAGTGCCTGGCAAGGCTTTGAAGCAAAAAGAATGTTTCGCGGGGTACTGTATCTGATCAAGGTCGAGCGATGCGGCACTGGTAATGCTGTCCAACTTGAAGTGAATGGGCATCCAATTGCAGGGACTGTGATTCCTCTTCCTATTGATGGAACTACGCAAGTGAATGTGCTCGCAAGGGTGAAATAGCTTTGGTCATAAGAAGGGGCATGAGGTGGATCGCCAGAATATTAATATTTTTTTCTATCATCCTTATGCTTGCAGCCTGCACAGGGGGCAAGACTACCAGCCTGGCTTCAGGCAGTCAACCTATTGAATGGCTGGACTGCCAGTGAGGAATTAAAAGATGCAATATGGCTATTTTGATGAAAAAAACAAAGAATATGTGATCACGCGACCAGATACACCCCAATCCTGGAGTAATTATCTGGGTTCAACAGAATATGGTGCGATTATTACCAACAATGCAGGCGGGTATGGATTCTATAAATCTGGTGCGTGCGGGCGTTTCCTGCGGTTACGCTTCAATAGTGTTCCCATGGATCAGCCAGGAAGATATTTTTATATCCGCGATCGACAGAGCATGGACTATTGGAGTGCTTCCTGGCAGCCTGTTGGGAAACCGTTGGAACAATACCTGTCCACCTGCCGTCATGGCACGGCCTATACCATTATCAGTTCGAAATATGATGGGATCCTTAGCGAAAGTACCTACTTTGTCCCATTGGAAGAGACCTTTGAATATTGGCGGTTAAAGATCACCAATGAAACTGAAAGGATCCGAGAATTATCCATCTTCACCTATTGTGAATTTACCAATCAATGGGATACCCAGCAAGACCAGGTCAATCTGCAATATTCTCTTTTTATTGTGCGCGGAGTGATGACCGATTCTGGCTTGCTGCGGATTGCGATCCAGGATAATTTGAGTTCAAAACCCGATACGGATAATTCAAGTGATATCGCCAACCATGCCTGGATGGGTTTGATTGGCGCGCCAGTGGTGGCTTATGATACCAGCCGTGAAAGCTTCATCGGTACCTACGGAGGATATCATCGACCAATAGCCTTGGAGCGGGGTCATTGCAGTAACAGCGATGCCTGTGGTGATAATGCCTGTGGGAGTTTGCAGGCAGACTTGACCCTTGACCCGGGGGAGAGCCGTGAGATATTGGTGTTGATGGGGATAGGTGATGCACGTACTACAGGCAAAAAGAAATTATTGAACTTTGGCTCGTTTAAGCAGGCTGATTTGGAACTGGAAAAGTTGAAAAACAACTGGCATTCGAAGCTGGGCAATTTTGTGGTGAATACGCCTGATGAGGAATTCAACCATACCATTAATACTTGGGGTCTTTACAACAGTTTGATCGCTTTTGCCTGGTCACGCTCTGCCAGTCTGGTTTATAACGGGGAACGCGATGGACTCGGTTTTCGTGACTCTGTGCAGGATGTTTTGGGCATTGTCAGTGCCATTCCTGGGGAAGCCAGAAAAAGACTTGAACTGATGTTAACCGGTCAGTTGTCTAACGGAGGTGCGCTTCCAGTCATTAAACCATTTGACCATCATCCCGGTCACGAAAAGATGCCAGATCCCGCAGAATTCCGCTCTGATGACTGCCTCTGGTTTTTCAATACCATTCCAGAGTACGTGAATGAGACAGGAGATTTTGATTTTTATAAGAAAATCGTTCCATATGCGGATGAGGGGGAGGACAGCGTTTTTGATCATCTGCGGCGTGCGCTTGAATTTAATCTGACACGCACTGGTAAAAATGGCCTGCCCTGCGGACTATCAGCAGATTGGAATGACTGCCTTCGCCTCGGTTACCATGGAGAGAGCCTGTTTGTGGCATTCCAGGTCAGGCTTGGTTTGACGGTCTTTGGCGAGATTGCCAGGCAACTGGGTCGTATGGACGATGTCATTTGGACCAAAGAAAAACTTGCTGAATTGGATGCCAACATTGCAGCCTGCGCCTGGGATGGCGCCTGGTTCATCTGGGCTATCGATGAAAATGGCAAGGTTTATGGCACCAAGGATTATGCGGAAGGACAAATCTATTTAAATACACAGGTCTGGTCAGTGATCAGTGGCGCTGCCTCATCAGATCAGGCTGAGCGTTGTATGCTGGCGGTCAAAGAGAAGCTGGCGACACCTTTTGGGTTGATGCTGGCTGCACCGCCTTTTGTGAAGACATCAGTGGATGTCATGCGAGCCGTAGTCTTTAATACTGGCATCAAAGAGAATGCTGGCATTTTCAACCATACCCAGGGGTGGGGTGTGATGGCTGAATGTATGCTTGGTCATGGCGATCAGGCATATGAATATTGGCGGGCATCCATGCCGGCAGCCTATAATACGCGGGCTGAGATACGCCAATCTGAACCCTATGTACAGGCGCAAACGACATACTCAACTTTTTCGCCGCGTGCCGGCAACACACGGACTTCATGGTTAACCGGTGCGGCTGCCTGGTCATATTTCAGTGCAACGCATTTTATCCTGGGTTTGGTTCCTGAGTTGGATGGACTTCGCATAGACCCATGCATCCCGGGAAAGTGGGATGGGTTTACAGTTAAGCGTAAATTTCGTGACCTGTCTGTAAACATCACTGTCAAAAATCCAAAGCATGTTAACAAGGGTGTTAATCAAATGACGCTCAATGGTGCTTTGATATCCGGGAATTTGATCCCAATCAATTTATTGGAAAGTGAGAATGAGGTTGTAATATCACTTGAAGGATGAAAATCTGTTATCTTTTTCATTGGATATGAAAGAAGGATATTCATAATATTACTGTTATTCACCGGAAAGTGATCATTCTCTCTTTCAAGCGAAAGTGGATTTTTGTAGAACGTGGTAAAACAAATAAGCAATTTGACATAAAATTAAGGTATCGAAAGGCACTGAATATTTGATCATTGAAAAGCATAACCAACATCTTTGGATGAATATAATAGACCAATCGTCCCATTTTTGGGGATCGTTAAATAAGTAAAAGAATAGATTTCAAGGAGAATAAAAATGAACACATTCTTACCAAAACCAGAAGATAAATTTACATTTGGATTATGGACCGTAGGCTCAATCGGGCGTGATCCTTTTGGTGGGCCAGTCAGAGATGCAAAAACGCCGGCTGAGCTGGTATATTTGCTTGGCGAAGTTGGCGCTTACGGCGTCAATTTCCACGATAACGACTTGATTCCCATCGATGCCACACCGGCAGAAGCAGAAGCCATCAAAAGAGATTTTCGAAAAGCACTGGCAGACACCGGTCTTGTAGTCCCCATGGCAACCACCAACCTGTTTGGTGACCCGATCTTTAAGGATGGTGCATTCACGAGCAACGATCCCAAGGTGCGTGCTTATGCATTGCAAAAGACACTGCAGGCAATAGACCTTGGTGTTGAGTTTGGCGCAAAAATCTATGTATTCTGGGGCGGTCGCGAAGGCACAGAGACTGACTCCAGCAAGAGCGCGGTGGATTCGATCAGGCGCAACCGTGAAGCCATGAATTTCTTCTGCGAATATGCCATTGATAAAGGCTATGATCTGAAGTTTGCCTTGGAAGCCAAACCCAATGAACCGCGCGGTGATATCTACAACCCGACCATTGGTCATATGCTGGGGTTCATTGTCACGTTGGATCACCCCGAGATGGTGGGCGTTAATCCTGAGGTGGCGCATGAGCATATGGCAGGCATCAATTTCATGCATGGTGTCGCACAGGCATGGGAAGCGGGAAAGCTTTTCCATATTGATCTCAACGACCAATACCCGGGGCGCTATGATCAAGACCTGCGCTTCGGTTCCCGTGACATTAAAGCCGCATTCTATTTGGTCAAATTCCTTGAAGACGTTGGCTATGCAGGCTCACGCCATTTTGATGCGCATGCCTATCGCACCGAGGATTATGAAGGGGTCAAGGATTTTGCGCGGGGGTGTATGCGGACTTACCTGATGTTAAAGGAGAAAGCGTCCCAGTTCAATGCTGACCCTGAGATACAGGCTTTGCTGGATGAGATCAATGCTGAAGATGCTGCATTGACCCCCTTCTTCGGCAAATATTCAACCAAAAAAGCAGATGACATCAAAGCGCATGTGTTTGATCGTAACTTAATCGCCAGCAGGGGTCTGAAGTATGAACGCCTGGATCAACTCACTATCGATCTTTTGCTGGGAATGCGATCATAAGCATCTGGAAGAAAGGATTTAATGGACTTGGAGTTTCATGACAACTTGTGATAATCAACAAAAGATCAAAAAACAAGTCAACGCACTTTTAGCAGCAATGACGCTTGAAGAAAAGATCAGTCAATTAGGGTCATACTGGTATTATGACCTGCAGACCAATGGCAAACTTGATGATGAAAAACTCAAATCGAAATTGAAGCATGGCATTGGGCAGATCACCCGGATTGCAGGGGCTGGCAATCTCAAGCCCTTGGAAGCAGCCAGGGCTTATAACCGCATTCAAAAGTTTTTAAAGGAAGAAACGCGCCTGGGGATCCCTGCCATTAACCACGAGGAATGCTGCTCAGGGTTAATGTCCCCTGAAAGTTCCATATTCCCACAGATGATTGGGCTGGCAAGCACATTCCAGCCCGAACTTGCCATGCAAATGACCGCACAGATCCGGAAGCAGATGCTTGCCATCGGCGCCAGGCAGGGGCTTGCACCCGTGCTGGACGTTGCGCGGGATGCGCGTTGGGGAAGGATCGAAGAGACATTTGGTGAAGACCCGCTGCTGGTGAGTCAGTTTGGTGTGGCATACATCAAAGGCCTACAGGGGGACGATCCAACTCATGGTGTAATGGCAACCGGAAAGCATTTTGTCGGGCATGCCTTCTCACAGGGCGGTTTGAATTGTGGTCCGGTTCACCTCGGTGCGAGGGATTTGTGGGATATCTACCTGGTGCCATTCCAGGCTGCCATTCGTGATGCAGGTCTGCAATCTATGATGAACGCATATCCTGAACTGGATGGCGAAGTTGTGGCAGCTTCAAAACGCATTTTGACAGACCTTTTGCGATCGACGCTCGGTTTTGATGGGCTGGTCGTATCTGATTATGAAGCCGTCATGATGATCCATAACTACCATTACGCTGCTGTGAGCAAAAAAGAAGCAGCCATCAAAGCTTTGACTGCGGGGATTGATGTGGAAATGCCATCAGTCACCTGCTATGGACAGGACCTCCTGGATGCATTGGATGATGGCGGGATCTCGCTTGAAACGATCGACCTTTCTGTCAGTCGCCATTTGCAAAAGAAATATGAGTTGGGGCTTTTTGATGATCCCTTTGTCGATGAAGGTAATACCCTGACTGAATTTGAAACACCCGAGAATCGTGCACTGGCCTACAAAATTGCCTGTCAGAGCATGGTGTTGCTTAAAAACGATGGCTTGCTTCCTCTGAGTAAATCGATCAAAAGCCTTGCTGTGATCGGTCCGAATGCTGATTCGGGACGGAACATGATGGGAGATTATTCGTTTGCGGCTGTTCTTGAATTAATGCACCAGGATCCACCCCCTGATTCTGGATTTTGTGAGCTTAACTCAGATGAAATTGAAAAAACCTCGGTGGAAATGCCTACAGTGTTGGAGAGCATTAGAAATGCAGTCTCAACCGACACGTCCGTTCGCTACGCCAAGGGTTGTGATATCAATACTGAGGATGTGTCCGGTTTTGCTGAAGCCAATGCGTTGGCTCAAGAGTCGGATGCTGTCGTCCTGGTGATGGGGCATCGCTCAGGGCTGGGGCTGTCCTGTACGACCGGCGAGTTCCGCGATAGTTCTGACCTGGGCTTACCTGGCATACAGGATTCCTTGGTGCAATCCATCCTCGAAACAGGCAAACCTGTGGTGCTGGTGCTGATCAACGGGCGCCCAGCCTCCATCCCAACCCTGGTTGAAGGTGTCAATGCTGTCCTTGAAGCCTGGGTACCGGGAGAAGAGGGCGGCAGGGCAGTTGCCAGCGCCTTGTTTGGTGATATCAACCCTGGTGGAAAAATGCCTGTATCGATCCCCAGATCTGTCGGACAGGTGCCGGTTTTTTATAATTACAAACCTTCGGGCATGCATTCCAATATCTATGGGGATTATGTCTCTGAGAGTGTGACGCCGCTTTTCGCATTTGGTCATGGGCTCAGTTACACCGAATTCAAGTACAGCGACCTGGTCATGAACCGCAAACAGGTCAGCATCAATGAAAGTGTTGATATCTCCCTTAAGATCACAAACACGGGTAAAGCAGCAGGCGATGAAGCGGTTCAGCTTTATATCCGCGATAAATATGCGAGTATGCCGCGACCGGTCAAGGAACTGCGTGGCTTTGTACGCGTGAGCCTGGCAGCCGGTGAAAGCAAGAGGGTAACCTTCCATCTGCCAGCCAACATGATGGCATATTATGATCAAGATTTGCGCCTGATCCTTGAGCCAGGAAAGATTGAAGTCATGGTTGGCAGCTCTTCGGTGGATATCCACCTAAAAAGTGAATTTGAAATCATTGGTGATGGCATACAAGCAGTAAAAGAACGGGTATTTGTTTGCCCAGTGGGTGTAAGCCAAGCTGCTTCGACAGGTCAGGATTTATAAGCTCGATAAAGGAGAATTAATGCGTATGACATATTTCCTGGGCATTGATATTTCAACAACGGGAAGCAAAGCCCTGATCATCGACACAAGTGGTCAGGTTCTCAGGACTTGCTCATCGCCACATTCGTTATCCACGCCAAAACCATTATGGTCAGAACAAGACCCTTATGAGTGGTGGGATGCCGTGATTAAGAGCATCAGGTCAGTCATCCAGGAGACAGGGATCCAGCCAGGAGCGATTGCCAGCATTGGATTGACGGGTCAGATGCACGGTCTGGTGCTGCTCAATGGCGCCGGCGAGGTTCTTCGCCCTGCCATTTTGTGGAATGATCAGCGTACACAGGCGCAGTGTGATGAGATCCATCGAAGGGTCGGGCGGGAAAGGTTCATCCAGATCAGCGGTAATGTGGCGTTGACGGGCTTTACCGCCCCCAAGATACTTTGGGTTGCCCAAAACGAACCTGAAATTTATGCCCGGGTGCGCCACATTCTCCTGCCAAAGGATTACATTCGCTACCGTCTGACTGGTGAATTTGGCATGGATAAGGCGGATGGCTCTGGAACGGTGCTCTTTGACTTAAAAAAGCGGGATTGGTCGGCTGAATTACTTTCTGCGCTGAATATATCTGCCGCGTGGATGCCTGCCACTTATGAAGGTCCTGAATTCACAGGCAAAGTCTCAGTGCCGGCAGCAGCCCTTACCGGGTTGGTTGCAGGAACACCTGTCGCCGCCGGCGGAGGTGACCAAGCCGCCCAGGCGGTGGGTGTGGGGGCGGTTGAAACCGGCATTATTGGGCTGACCGTAGGTACCAGCGGGGTTGTATTTGCTGCCACACCCTCTGCGTTAATCGAGCCTGAGGGACGTCTGCATGCATTTTGCCATGCAGTGCCGGGTATGTGGCATCTCATGGGAGTGATGCTTTCTGCTGCTGGCAGCCTGCAATGGTACCGGGATACACTCGCACCCAAATTCAGTTTTGACGATTTGCTTAAGGAAGCAGAAAACGTTCCTGCTGGAAGTGAAGGATTGCTGTTCTTACCATATTTGAGTGGTGAGAGAACACCTTACCCAGACCCATTGGCACGGGCTGCGTTCATCGGATTGACCATCCGGCATACACGCGGGCATATGACGCGTGCAATCCTGGAAGGAGTAGCTTTTGGATTGAAAGACTGCTTTGACCTTATCCGCACTGCTGGATTGGAAAGGATCGTCCAGGTACGTGCTTCAGGTGGTGGCACCAAAGGGGCTTTGTGGCGTCAAATCCTCGCCTCTGTTTTGGAAAGCGAACTTGTAACTGTGAATACATCCGAAGGGGCTGCATTTGGTGCAGCGTTGTTGGCTGGGGCTGGCGTTGGAGCCTGGCCGGATGTCGTAACCGCCTGCCGTGATACCATCAAGATCGTTGGGCAAACCAACCCCGACCCGGCGCATGCACAGGTTTACCGGGAATCGCACCACCTGTATCAGGAAATGTACCCATTGCTCAAATCAAGTTTTTCAAGAATGCATTAGCAGCGGAATCTATTAAAAGAGGGCATTTCCCCGCAGCTTGCTGCGGGGAGGATTCCTTTTTCCCAATTTGGCTTGTTCGATGAATAATTTACCTCGGAGATTGGAGAAGTTCACAGGATCACGATCCACCAGGCCAATTCTGTCAATCCCTGTCGCTGTCAAACTTAAAGAAACTGGCGGTCCAAGACCGCCAGTTCTTATAACCAAGACCAAAGAAGATTTAATGATTTACTGTCTCTGCAAGCCAGTTTCGGGGATGAGTGTCCCTTGTGAGTATCGGCTCAGTTCGTCCTCAAATAAATTCGCCAAGTCCAGCAAATCCTTTGATATCTATTTATTTCTGTCTATTCCATACGCCTCAAAAAAGGCAATTCCATCGTGCAAATCCTGTGGAAAATCCGTAAATGTATTTGCTTCTATAGAAATGATCCCAGTATAGTTGATATTCTCGAGGGCGCGGAAGAGGTCAGAATAGTCATGACCATCATCAATGCGAGGTACCACACGCTTTGGGAAAGGTGAAATCGGGTTATCAATATGCACATGCTGAATATGCTGCCCATACTCTTCAATAACTTTGAAAGGATGGTTTCGATCAACAAACCAGCGATAATCCAAAAAGGTACCAAGGTTGGGCTTTCCGACAATATTTACATATTCAACAGCCTCAGGTATGCTATAAATCACATTGGAAACCTGGGGTGCCAGCGGTTCAATGAGTACTGTGATCCCCTTTTCCGCTGTGATATCAGCCAGCATACGCATAAAGCAAAGGTTTTTATCTTGAGCTGCTTTGATATCGCCAGAAGTTGGCAGGCTGCGTGTACGTCCATTGCCAAATATAAAATATTTGACTCCTAATTGAGCGGCACGATCTGAGCCGATTTGTAGGAAGCTTCCATAATAATCAAGATCGAAACTCTCATCAGCAATACACTGATCCAGGGGAACTGGATTATCAAGGACTTCACAGACCAGGAGCGAATCCTTGAGCTTGTGACATGCCATTGTAAATGTTGCGTCATCCATTCCCATTATTTCTCGCATATGCATTTCAATGCAATCGTAGCCAGCAGCAGCAATGGCATCGATGTCCTTGGTAAATCCAAAAAAACTCAGTCTGGGATTCAATTTTTGCTCCTTTATGGATTGGTTAGTGCCACTTTAATATCTTTTGTCTTCCCTGAAACAAGTTCCTGGAAGATGCGCGCTCCCTCACTCATTGGATATTCTGATGTAATGAGATGAGCCACTTTAAGTTCGCCGGACTCGAGCAGTGCCAATCCCTCCTCCATTTCAGTCGTATACATATAGCTTCCCTGAAAGTTGATTTTCTTGCACACTGCATGCTTATATTCAAAATCAATCTTGGGAGCTGCCATGCCTATCCAGATTACTTTTCCGCCCATGCGAACAATATCGACACCCAAGTTAATGGTGGCAGCGACGCCAGCGGCATCAAATACGACATCCGCGCCGACCTGATCGGTCACTTCACGTGTATATGCGAGCACATCCGCTTTTGAGTTTACAGTATGAGTTGCACCACTTTCTTTGGCTGCGATCAGGCGGTCATCAACTATGTCGGTTGCAATGATGGTTTTCGCTCCGAATAGTTTTATGCATTTAATTGCTAATAATCCAATTGGACCACAACCTATCACACAAACTGTTTTGCCGGTGAGGTCACCAGCATGTTTTGTCGCGCGTAATGATATAGAGAGGGGTTCCATCAAGGAGTACTCAGCGAAGGAAAGCCTTCCTGATAAGGGGAGCAATTTTTCCGCTGGAGCAACGACATAATCAGCCATGGCGCCATTATAGCTGCCCGCTTTCATAGTTGTCCCGATGATCTTGCGATTGTCACAAACGTTCTGGAGACCTGCTTTACAATCCGGGCATTCGCCACAAAACAGGTTTGTGATCACCCCCACCTTATCGCCAACCTTACAATTCGTAACGCCTTCACCAAGCACGGCAACTTCACCTGCAAATTCATGTCCCATAATTAATGGTGGCACCCTCATCGGGTTTCCACCCCTATACCCTGAAAGGTCTGAACCGCAAATTGACACTGCCTTTACTTTAATTAAAACCTCATCTGCTTTTGGACTTGGTGTTTCCACATCTTCATATCGAATATCCCCTGCGCCGTAATATACCAATGCTTTCATCGAATTCCTCTTTTTGTTATAAACTCAATAACGATTTTCCGTAAAAACAATTATTCATTTGTTAGGATAATCTTGACTTCTTTACAATCTGCTTTGCACAACTCATTAAAAATAGAAGCACCTTCTTCTAGAGGATGCACTGAGGTAATTAAATCATCAACAATTACCTTCTTTTGTGCGACACTGAGCATCACATCACTGATTTCATTGGTGAACATATAACTTCCCAACAAGGATAACTGGCGAGTCACAATGGGTATCAGGTCCAGTTCAACCTTTTGGTGCATCAATGCCACCAAGACAACACTTCCACCGTTGCGTACCATTTGCAGAGATTTGTCGAATATACCTGGGACACCTGCGGCAACCACGACACGATCGACTCCAATATCCCCGGTGAGGGTTTTGATGAGGGAAACAACATCACTGCGTCCATTAATGACTTCATCAGCCCCAATCCTTTTTGCAAGCTCAAGCCGACTTGGTAATATATCAGACACAAAAACTGTCTTGTTTCCTGATGTCTTAAGGAATTTCAATATCGCCAGCCCAATCGGTCCAGCCCCAATGATTACAACCTTTTCGTTCTCTCCAGTGTCACCTGTTCGTGCTGCACAAAGTGAAACAGCCAAAGGCTCCATTAAAGCACCTTGAATAAAGCTTACGCCATCCAAAAGTGGATACAATGCAGAAGCTCTTATGGTCAGATATTCCTGCATCGCTCCATCATGCCTGACTCCACCGATGGATGTACCAAGGCTGTAGCGATTTGGACAAAGGTTAAATTGGCCATGTTTGCAGTAATAACAGCTACCGCAATAAAGAATTGGGTTGGCTGTAACAGGTTGTCCAATGTGAAAATTTTCAACGCCTTCGCCCAAGCCTGCAATTTCTCCCGAGAATTCATGACCCAGCACAATAGGTGGCTCCCATCGGTCTGAAACACTAGGAAGTCGATAAGCACCCAGGTCAGATCCACAAATTGATACCGCTCGTACTTTGATCAATACTTCCCCCCTTCCAGGGGAAGGAATGGGTCTATTCTCTAAACGCAGATCACCAGGGCCGTAATAAGCTAAAGCTTTCATCATATTTACTTGTTATCTTCCTTTTCTCAATTGGGATTTTAAGTTGGCCATCCCAGTGTATAGATGTGCTTGCCACCATGCAATGGGCCTTTAAGAAGTTTCTCAATCTCTTCAGGATCACGTTGACTCATCATCTCTGCTGGTGGCAGTTCACCTACCGGGAATACCTCATGGATATCATGCATCAGTTTCACAAGATAGTCACAAATTTTTTCTACAGATGGTACTGCTTTTGCGGGATCAGCATCTTTGGCATGCCCAAGCACACCTTCAGGGAAAGTGACACATTCAATACCGACATTTCCAACCGCGCAATGTCCTGGAATAGGATAACCATAAATGTCACCGCCACGATCCACGTGACCTGCGGGCAGGTACCCCTTAACATCCGTATTTTCGGCATGTTCCATATCACAAAGCTCGGGGAATAGGGCCAATGACACAGATTGTTCCGCTTCGCAAGCATGCTGGAAAGGTCTGTCATATGGGCCACCATGGGCTTTATCCATAAGCGTCTGACCCATCACTCTAGGAACATCGATAAAGTAAAGCATCGCGGGAACTTGATACTTCTTCCCCCATTCCTGGATGGCAACAGGTAAGGAATATTCCTGCCCATGCATGCTGATGAAGATTTGTTTGCGAAAACCAGAATTCCAAAATCCTGTAATTATTGCACGCAAAAAGTCAATGAAGACAGAATCAGGTAATGGGATGGTTAATGGTTGCCCAATATGATGAAAAGGATGTGAACCATACCAGACTGGTTCAGCGACTGTACAACCAGTTTTTTCTGCGACCATCTCCGCGATCCTGGTCACGATAAATGTATCTTCTCCAATAGGACCCGACGCTCCATGATTTTCAGTCGAGCCGACTGGGATGATAATAATATCATTCTCTTTGAGACGTTGCTCCACATCCAGCTTTGTCATGGTTTGAAAATATATTTTTGAGGGAGCATCCATATGCCCCCCTTTCGGTGGCAATTGCCAATTTGTCATGATAATCTCCTTTGATTTATTTTTGAATTCGGTAACTTTCTAATTGCGGTGCGTAAATCCAGACAAATTTTAAGATCTCATCACCAGTATTTACAATAGAATGAAATGAACCAGGAGGGTTATAAACGCAAATACCTGGCTTTAATTCAATTACTTCTTCATCCGTTATAAATTGCCCCTTACCTTGGATAAAAAACATCACTTCTTCTTCTGTCTCATGCTTGTGCTTTGGAACCATGCCACCCACATGGGTCTCATTCACACCCATGGCAAGGTTTTGTGCGCCAACGGTATTTTCAGAGACTAAAATCCAACTGGTCCGCGGTGGTTCCCGGTATACTCCTTTCACATTATTGATATCAACCCACTTTAATCCAGACATAGTAATCTCCATTTAGTTTTTATATATTAAAAGATATCAGTCCTGATAGGAACATTCCAAATGCTTTCTAATTCTTCCTGATCAATATCAAATACTGTATTGTTTGGGGGTAAAGGCTCTTCACGCATGAATTCAGGTATTTTGCAAAAACGTTCAGAAACCCCTGCATTTTCATTGAATTGCCTCTCCGCCTCCAAAATATCCGCACCGATTTGGCGGATCTCCGGGTAAGTTAGTTCCCATCCAAATTTCGCCTTAAACAAGTCCACCAATAAGTTCGGATTCTTTACAAATGCTGGTCGAATAAAGATGCAGACTCCCATTGAATCAAGGATGGCTGCCCGAATTTGTAGTTGCCGGGAATTGTAAACTTGTTTTTCAGTTCCCAAGGGATTATTAGTACGTGCCGTTTCAAAGGCGTTCCCAGCGGTATGGTCTGCCCCCATGGTCGATGTTGCATAGAGCACGCCATTGCCTTTAAGCGCTCTGGGATCATAAGCCGGCATAGCCTGCCCTTTGACTACAGGAACCCGTTGAATGCCAAAGGCCTGGCCTGTGAATTTTGCCCCGTTACCCAATATCCTGCCGAGATAAGTCCCTTCTCCAATCTGGCGGACCAAATCTTTTGCTCCCTCTTCATCCCCGAATGGAGTAACTCCCGCCTCCATTGCAACCCCTATTGCTGCACCACAATCAATCGTGTCCACCCCGACCTCATTGCACAGATCATTCAACTCGCCAATTACATTCAAATTGCCAATGCCGAGATTGGGGCCCAATAACACAAGGCTTTCATATTGAAGCGACGCAACGATCCTTTCACCTTTTTCATTGGGGAAAACATTTGAACATTGGATCGTACATCCTGGAACACAGGGTGTTCCACTTCGACCGACCCCACCTCGTCGTGCTACAATATCTGAGAAACTTGGCCCTGTCATTTCACTCGCACCTTCAAATGACCCCTCAGAGAAATTACGGGTGGGCATGATGCCGATCTGATTGGCCATATCCAAAATATCCAACGTGCCATATAACTTTCTGTTCTTACTTTTAGGATCAGCCGCCAGGAGTGAAGCAATTTCCTTTACGGTATCTTTGAGTAAAATCGAATCTGCTACTTCTGGAGGAATTGTTTTATCCGCAATCACTACAATAGCTTTAATGCCTTTGGATCCCATCAATGCCCCTAAGCCACCTCGGGCAGCATAGCGAATCTGGACGTCTCTATCGTCAGGACAGGCAACACCTGTAGCATGCATCTTGCGTTCGCCCGCCGGACCGATACAAAGAATTCCGATATTACTACCAAACCTACTTCTCAGCAATTGAATTGTTTCAGAGACAGGTTTGCATTGAAGTTCAGGCATATCGACCAATTCAATTGCATTGCCACTGATGTAAAGAACGCGGGTTGGAACATTTTTATCGGGTGTATCCTCAATGATGACAGCCTTGATGCCCAGCCTGGACAATCTCTTCCCAAAATGACCGCCGCTGTTACTTTCTTTTATGCCACCTGTCAGAGGGCTTTTACCCCCGATGGAAAGCTTGCCTGTGGTGGATAAGTTAGTATCAGAAAACCAACCCTGCGCGAGGATCAACTTGTTTTTTCGACCAAGTGGTTCACAGGTGGGGTCAACCTCGTTATTGAGTATGTGAGCAATAAATTGGCGACCACAGATGCGATTAAGTTCGTCCGATGCCTCTTCAGTAGTGATATTACCAGTTCGAACATCAACACGAATGATCTTCCTCATGCCATGGACTCCAAACGTTTACTGGATCCAACTTTCTTAAGCAATTGGTTCAGCACATCGACTGCCTTATCATCCAGGGATATGCCCATTTCCCTGCTCGCCATCTCCCGTTTATATTCAATTTCACCTGGTACAAAGATTTCAGATGCAAAATTCGCTTTTTTCATTCCCTTTAAACTTTGAATATATTCGTCCATGGTTGAGGAGAATTGGTCTAAGTCCATAAATTTTTTGATATCAATAGCGATTAGAGTTGCACCAACGCCGGTTTTACCTTCAGGTTCGTGAAAACTTTTAAGATTAGGCGCGTGTTCTGCCCCCGCTAAAATACCTGAAAGAATATCAACAGCCAAGGCAATTGCTGATCCTTTCGGACCTCCCATCGGTAAGAGTGTTCCTTTTAACGCAGCAGCGGGATCTGTTGTCACATTTCCATAGGAATCCAAAGCCCAATCAGCAGGTATTGATTTTCCTTCCCTGGCTGCCTGGCGAATTTTTCCTCTTGCAACGACGCTTGTGGCCATATCCGCTGAAAACAATATGTCCTTGCCGGTATAAATTGCGATCGCAATGGGATTGGTGCCAGTGAAAGCTTCTGCTCCACCCCATGGTGCCATGGCGGGTGCAGCATTACAGCTCATTAATGCAATCATGCCTTGCCTGGCAATCATTTCGGTATAGAAAGCCAGAGAGCCCAGGTTATTGGTATTTCGTATCAGAACCAGGCTGATGCCATAATCTGACGCCCGTTTAATTGAGAGATCAACTGCAAGCTTCCCTGCAATCGGACCCAGCCCATTACCACCGTCAATGACAGCAACAGATGCCTCGTCAACAGCAACGGTTGCTCTGGTGGGTAAGGATAATTGCTTAACCTCTACACGATGGAAAATTGGGGTTAATAAATAACTGCCATGGGTTGTTATGCCTCTTGAATCTGCCTGGCAGAAGTTTTCTGCAACGAGTTGTGCACCGTCCGGGCCTTCACCCGCAGTAATTAATAGATCATAAGTACAAGCTAAAAGGTTTTCCCTGTTAATTTTCATTAGAATAACCTCGCTTCTCAACCCTATTCTTCGACTAAGCCCGCATCTGTTAAAATCGGACCTAGCTTGTTAAACTCCACACTTGAGAGACCGGTCTTTAAAACAGCCTCTTTCTCAATTTCCTTACTTACGCGGGTTTTTGTTTTTTCCAGGACAGATTCACACTCATCCAACCTTACCACGACCAAGCCATCATCATCGCCAACGATCAAATCGCCTGGGAATATCGTCTGAGTGCCAAAGACAGTGGGGTAGTTGATGACTCCAATCGTACTCTTGCCAGTTCCCCGAATACAGAAACCTCTTGCGAAAACCGGGAACCCGGATGCAATGATCTCTGCACTATCACGGATACATCCATCAATACATAATCCACCTAACCCTCTGGCAATGGCACTTGTAGCCATTAAATCCCCAAAATAGCCGTAATCATAAGCACCGCCAACATTGGCAACGAGGACATCTCCCGGTTTGGCGCGTTCGAGCGCTTTGTGGAGCATGATGTTATCCCCGGGTGCACATTGCACGGTAAAGGCAGGGCCGCAGACTTTGATACCTTTGCTAATTGGTTTGATCGCGCAGTCGATATAACCTTTGCGACCAGAAGCCTCATGGATTGTGGCTGAAGCCATGGTAGAAAATTCTTTAATTATTTCTGAGGAAGGTCTCTTAAAGCTTGTGATTACATGGATCATAATGTTATCTCCTAATAATTATTTGGGTTATCCACCCATTACTGCCAAATAAAGATATATTTCATCGTTGTTAAGGATTAAATCGTTCTCATCCAACTTTCGGTGATCCCGTACGACGATTAAGTTTTTTTCCAACTCTTGAGGCATTTGGAGAAGTCTGGGTAAATTGGCAACACTTATCTGAGTTTGAAGGATGACTTCCTGGCTAAATTGTTGCATAACACCTTTACCGATAAATTTTGTCATCATTTCTTCCGATTATCTCTTCTTACATTGAACAACTGCTTAATAACATACCGATGTATCAGTAGTATATCATACATGTAAAAAAAATAAAAGCCCCCATTAGCTTTCATTGATCACATTAATATAACCTTCTACCATGCGCGACTTTGCCTTAAGTGTATGATTGTTAAGGCAACTTATTGCTTTTTCTTTATCGCCTGATTCCAAGCATGCACAATATTCAGAATGCTCCAAAACCGCATCATGGCTGTGCATATTTGCTATCTCTTTGGAACAGATCATATATTGCTCACGGATATCTCTATAAAAATTAAGTAAATGTCTATTTCCATAAATATTGAAAAGAACCTCATGGAAATTGATGTCCAATTGCTGATATTCAGAAATATTTCCTCGAGTAAGCGCATCAACTTGCTCGGCATTAATTTGCTTCATTTGTTCAATATGTTCTTTTGTAATGCGATCAAACACTTTATCCAGAATGAAAGCTTCCATACATTCACGCACTTGAAATATTTGAATAAGATCAGATATATCTAATGTTGCGACAAAAAAACCAATATTGGGTACCAGCTTGAGTGAGCCCTCTTTTTGTAACCGAAGAAATGCTTCCCGCACAGGTGTATAACTCATTCCGACTTCGCGTGAAAACTGCCTGGCACTGATGTAGCTTCCTCCACTTAGGGTCATGATTTTTTTCTTCAGCGATTTATAGGCTACATCACTTAACTTTTTAGTTTTATCTCTCATTAAAAACACTCCATCAATATTCCATCGGTGTATCAGTTGAACACCTGTTTCTAATTATAAATCAACAATAATGTATGTCAACGTTCAGAAAATTCGGATCCTTTGCATTAATAATTTATTACCATGGGAAAGCATAATAATCAAACTAACGCGATGGCACGCACAGGCGATGCTGAACCTCCATTTATATTTAAAGGTAATGCGATCAAATAGCAATTAAGATCAATTAATTCCAAGTTGTTAAGATTTTCCAGTACTGGTATTTGATGTGCAAGAAATTTTTTATGGGCAGGAAATTTTCACTTAATGACTTGCTTTGTTTTTCGATCATTTGCTTTTCCAAAAATTCTATTTTCTCCAGCTATTAAAACTATCCCCTCACCGCAAAATCTTTCATAAATTTCACATTGGGCTTCTCCGGCATTGAAACCATATGAAGATCATAGTTGATATCCATTGCTTGTGGTTCTTCGATAGTATAGGGGTTCCACTTTGGCAGCCCTTCGCTATTGGGATTTCCTGTTTTCAAGAAATTTGCCCAATAATCTGCCAGGGTATTGGAAAGGTCAAAATCCCTTCCAGAATAGGGAAGATTGGAGCGTGTATAGGTCTGGAAGACATAGTGGTGTTCCGCTGAGTGAAATGCTACTTCATTTCCAGGTGGCACTTGGGTGAAAAAGTACATATAAGCTGGCTTCCTACCAAGTTTGTTTTGCATCTCACACCAGCTTAATGCCCCTGCCAGCATCTCATCCGACATCCTGTGTTGATGGATTTCATTGTTGTAATATGCGGTATCTTCCGGCTTGACAATCTCCAGGAATTGCTTTGCAGCTTCGCCATAAAGATGATATGCCTCTGCTTTGATCCAGTTTGCACTTGGTATAGATCCCATGGCGCCAAACTCATCCTTTGTGCAGCCAAGCATATAATCGATATCATGCTGCCCGCCATGACGGCAAATCTCAACTTCACTCCCCTGCAGTAGGTATCCGTCGACTGTTGCAGCGTTATTGAAATAGTGAACTTCCTTATCAAACCTGCACATGCCAGCCAATATCTTTTCTGCAGCCAGGCTGCGGGCTTCCCCCACTGTTTTTACATTAAGAAAATCAAATAATTCCTTTCCTTGCTTTTCTGAATCTGCGAGTGACCAATCAACAAGCATAGTGGGATACATCATTCCACCACCACTTTGGATGATGGCTCGCTTGAAGTCGCCTTTGGTCAGCGGCGTGACGCTCATATAACGCACACTCATTCCACCTGCTGATTGACCAAATATGCCGATATTGTCTGGATCACCTCCAAATGCTGCAATGTTCTCCTTTACCCACTTGATTGCCGCCACCTGATCTAACAGTGCATAATTTCCAGAACTATGATGTGGATCCTCTGCAGTCAGTTCTGGATGCGCCAGAAATCCGAACACATTCAAACGGTAGGCTATGGTTACAAACACCATCCCTCGCTTGGCAAAGCCATCCCCGTCATAGGCATTCAAATAGCTGTAACCCGTCCGCATACCACCCCCATGAAAATAGACAGCTACCGGCAGTCTTTCATCTTCTGATTTCGCAGGCGTCCACACGTTGAGATAAAGGCAGTCTTCATTCATGGGAAACTCGAGTACATAAAACTCCTCTTTTGCAAAAACATTACCACCCTCAGATGCAAACCGCTCCTGCATGGCAATATCTGCAAATTTATAAGCTGTGAGCACGCCTTCCCACGGTTTTACGGGCTGTGGGGCTTTCCAGCGCAAATCTCCTACCGGAGGAGCCGCAAAGGGAATGCCTTTAAATACACTGATCCGCTGGTTGCCGGAGGGTAATCCTTCCACCCAACCGCTTGTTGTTTTTGCATGAAGTAATGCCATGATTCCTCCTATTATATTTTAGATTGCAATTTATTTCTTAATGCCAAATTCTCTTCTTAATGAAATATAGATATCTTTACTAAAAAATAAATAAAGCCTAATAATTACAAAGAATTTTTATCCAAAAACCCGTCCATCAGCTAGAATCTCTGGCTGATGGACGGGTATTAATTAAGTTATTTGAAGTAGAGATTTTGGCAGTAAATTATCGTAGTACTCAACATACCTTCAGGAACACCTTGCAACTGTGTATTGTAGCCATGCAGCACCTCGGATTGAACAACCGGGTAAAGGACCACATGTTCATTCACATAAACTTGAATCTGATTATTCAGATCTTGAGCTTTTGCTAAATCAACTGTGCCAAGAAGTTCATTGATCATAGCCAACAGATCTGCTCCGGCTGGTGTATCTGGAAATGTTACATATTTCACAGCATTGGTCAGGCGAGCGGCCTGAGCGGTTGCCGATGGTTGGCATTGGGCAAGCGGGTAGATATCCCAATCATTAGTCACGTCCTGTGCGTAACCGTACGCTGTCGTGAAGTCATACTGCTGGATGGTGGCATCCAAGCCAATCTGTGCCAGCTGGTTCTTGATGATTTCGGTCGTCGCGATCCGGTAGGCACGGTCATCAACGATAATTTTAATCTGGGTGCCTTCCGCAACACCGGAAGCTTTAAAGTACTCTTTGGCTTTCTCGATGTCCTGCGGCCATGGTTCGCTCGTAAGTGCTGTATTAAAGCCAGGGGCTGCAAGGCTGACATAACTGTTCGCAACCCAACCGCCGCCATCATAAGCACCTTTAAGGATATCCGCTGCGCTGATGGCGCTGACAGCTGCTTTTCTCAGGTCTTCGTTTGCGAATATATGACCTTCTGAAGCGTTAAAGTGAATGTTGTGGACACAAGCGCCGGCATTTTGATAGACAGCGACGTCGGGATTTCCTTCAAAACCCGCAACATCTGTTTTGCCCAAATCATAAGCAAAGTCGATTCCGCCGGTTTGCAGTTCGATTGACCGCTGCGTAACTTCAGGAATACTGCGGAAAATTACGGTCTTGATGATGGGTTTTTCACCCCAGTAACCGTCGAATCTCTCCAGGGTGACGCTGTCTCCGGTGACCCATTCTACAAACTTGTAAGGACCTGTGCCAACAGCGATATTCGTTAGTGCCGCTGGGTCAGCATTAAGAGTAGTATCATTTACGATAGGCATAAAACTGGCAAGGCTTTCCATCGCCATAGCATCGGGTGAGGATAATACAAATTCGACTGTATAATCATCGATTGCCTTCGTATTGGTAAGGTCAAATTTTGTAAAGTAGCTAGACCAATTTTGGTTGTTAAATGCCCAATTTAATGTGAATAGGACATCCTCTGCGGTGAAGTCATCGCTGTTATGAAACTTGACACCTTGTCGGAGATTCACTGTTAAATGGGTATCATCCGTCCACTCCCAGCTTGTAGCCAGCAAAGGCGAAAACGAACCGTCCATGTTCTCACGGAATAGAGTCTCATAGATTTGACCCGTAACACGAGCTCGCTGCATAGCAGAAACTCCATAGGGATCCATGTTTCCCACATCATTAATGTTTCCGATGATCAGGGTATCTTTTGTCGTAGTTCTTGTTTCAGCCGGTTCTTCCGTAGCTGGCTCTTCCGCGGTTGGTTCTTCTCCAACAGGTTCTTCCACAGCTGTTTTTTCCTCCGTTGGCTCCTCAGTAGTCACTACTGCTGGCTTACAGGCGGACAGGGTTAGTGTCACGACCATCAATGCGGCCAGTGCAAAATACAGAATTCTTTTAGACATTTTTCCTTTCTCCTTCAGTATTTTAAATTTTTCTCAGCCCAACGGCATGCAACAAAGTGCCCCTGGGTAACTTCAACAAGTTTTTGTGGCTGTTGGCATTCCTCGGATGCATAAAGGCAGCGGGGTGCAAAGCGACAGCCAGGTTTTGGATTGATCGGCGAAGCCAGTTCGCCCTGGAGGATAACATGTTCTGTTTTGTCGTTGATATCCGGGCTGGGGATTGCAGACAGCAGAGCCTGTGTGTAGGGATGGAGCGTATTAATGAACAGTTCGTCAGCAGCGCATTTTTCGACGACTTGACCCAGGTACATTGCACAGATTTCGTCCGAAATATATCGGACAACCGAAAGATCATGCGTAATGAACATATAGGTCAGCCCCCGGTTGTCCTGCAGATCCAGCAGCAGATTGATCACCTGTGCTTGAATTGAAACATCCAAGGCAGATACGGGTTCATCACAGACAATAAATTTTGGATCCAGCGACAATGCACGTGCCACCCCTATGCGCTGCCTGCGCCCGCCATCGAGCTCATGTGGATAGGCATTAATTAAACGCTGCGCCAAACCAACATCATCCATCAAACGGTGCACTTCCTTTGTTAGTTCTTCTCTGTGCAATTTCTTGACAAGCATGAGCGGTTCGCTAATGGTCTCACTGATCGTCATACGTGGATTAAGCGACGAAAAAGGATCCTGGAAGATGATTTGCATCTGAGGTTGTAATTCCTTGAGACGTTTTTTGCTGACATGAGTAACGTCTTGTCCCTCAAAAAAGATCTGACCGTCTGTGCTATCTTGTAGGTGTAAGATTGTCCGTCCGAGAGTCGATTTTCCGCAGCCAGATTCACCAACGACCCCAAGCGTCTTGCCACGGTCAATTGAAAAATTGACATCGTCAACAGCATGCAGCATACCATATGGGGTTTCAAAATACTTCTTTAAATCTTTTACTTCAAGAATCGGTGTGCTCATGCGTCTTCCCCTTTCTTATTGATTGGATTGATGCAACGAACCAAATGCCCAGGAGTAATTTCTGTAGATTCAATCTTATGCATGGAACATTCCGGTACAGCTTTGTGGCATCTTGGATGGAACGGGCAGCCTGTTGGCAGGTTCATCGGGTCAGGCATCAAACCGGGAATGGGTTTAAGTCGATTTGATTCCTTGTTAATGCTTGGTAGCGAATCAAACAATCCCTGCGTGTAAGGATGTGCTGTCTCGGCATACACCTGGTATTTTGTTCCATACTCAAAGATGTTACCGGCATAAATAATTGCCACTTTATCACAGCTTTTAGCAACCACACCAAGGTCATGCGAGATCATGATCATGGCAGTGTTCAGCTCCTCTTTAAGCTTTAACATCAGGTCCAGTACCTGTGCCTGGATGGTTACGTCCAGTGCGGTGGTCGGTTCATCAGCAAGTAATAAAAGCGGATTGCATGCCAACGCAATGGCGATGACCACACGCTGCTTCATACCCCCGGAAAATTGATGTGGATAATCAGTGAAACGCTCGCGGCTTATCCCCACCATCTCCAGCATTTCCATGGCTTTCAGTTCTGCATCTCCCCGCTTAAGTTTTTGATGCAAAATTATGCCTTCAGAGATCTGTTGCCCAATTGTAAAAACAGGATTAAGGGCAGTCATCGGGTCCTGGAAAATCATTGAAATCTTATTGCCTCGCATATTGCGCATTTCATGCTCGCTCAAATTGACAATATCCTGTCCTTTAAACCGGATCTCACCGGAAACAATTTTTGCGGGTGGGGTGGGCAGGATGCGGAGAATACTCATAGCAATCGTAGTCTTGCCTGCGCCTGTTTCACCGACCAGACCAAGTGTTTCACCAGGGTTCAGATCCAATGAGATGCCGTTGACAGCATGAACGACACCGTTATCAGTCCTGTATTCAACTATAAGATCTTTGATGGATAATGGTTTTTGTTCATTCATCATCATCACCTCTACCGTGACAATCTCGGGTCGAGTGCATCACGGATACCGTCGCCCAACAGGTTGAAGGAAACGACCGTCAGCATGATTACAAGCCCCGGAAAAGTCACCAGATGCCAATAATTCTGTATATAGTTTCTTCCGCCTGCAATCATTGCGCCCCATTCAGGTGTAGGTGGCTGTGCGCCGAGACCGATAAAGCTCAAGCCTGCGGCTGTAATAATTGCCCCTGCAATTCCCAATGTCGCTTGAACCAGTATTGGAGATAGTACATTCGGAAGGATGTGTTTGAAAATAATCCTTCCATCGCTGGCTGTGATAGCGCGGGCGGCTTCAATATACTCATTTTCACGAATGGAGAGGATTGAGCCTCGTATAAGCCGGGCAAAGCCTGGCGTGCTGGCAATGCCAATCGCGATCATGGCGTTCGTCATTCCGGGGCCGAGCGCTGCTGCAATTGTGATCGCCAATAGCATGGAAGGGATGGACTGAAATATGTCCATGATGCGCATAATGAGGTTGTCAACTTTACCACCGTAATAGCCTGCGACCGAGCCGATGAAGATGCCGGCGGACATGGAAATTGCTACTGAGATCAGACCCAACCTCAAGGAGATTCGCGAACCATACACGAGGCGGCTGAAAATATCCCGCCCGAGATTGTCGGTACCCATGAGATGTGCTTTGGATGGGAATTGAAATGCAATATCAAGGTTCTGGTCGTCAAAACCGTAGGGCGCAATTACAGGCGCTAATATCGCAATGAAAACCTCGATGATAATGATCACCATGCCTACCATGGCAAGCTTATTTCTCTTCAGCCTGCGCCAGGCATTCAGCCAGAGGCTTTGTTTTTTGGTTTCCGCTTTTACAGCTGTTTCATTAAAAACCATTTCAGTCATGCTGTTTTCCTCCTTGGAACCAATTTTTTACCTTTGAATTGGGACCGTATGCGCGGGTCAACAAAGGCATAAGCCAGGTCGATGATCAGCATAATGATACTGGTGAAGAACGCGATAACAATGGCTGTGCTCAAGATTGCCGGGTAATCCAATGCACGTATGGAATTCACAAGGTAGGTACCCATACCTGGAATAGCGAAAACAATTTCTGTGACCATTGCACCCCCGATCAACATGCTGGTAGACATGCCGATTTGGGTAATGATCGGGATCATTGCGTTTCTCAAGGCATGTTTGGTGATGACCTTATTTTCCGAAACACCCTTTGCACGAGCTGTTGTAATGTAATCCTGACGGATGACATCCAGCATGCTAGAGCGAGTCATACGGGCGCTCATGGCGATACTGCAAAGTGCCAGTGCAGTACAAGGGAGAATGTAGTACTTGGGCCCATAAAGACCAGATGCCGGAAGCCATCTTAAATTAAGTGCAAATATGATTGAAAACATTAAGCCCACCCAGAAGGACGGCATTGACACCCCAATCAGGGCCAGTATCATCAGAACATTATCAGCAACAGAATACTGCTTGACTGCAGAAATGATGCCAATTGGGATACCCACCAATTGCGTAAGTGCAACGGCTACAAGGGCCACCGACACAGTTGTTGGAAAACGATCTTTGATTTCTGTGATGATCGGGCGACCGGTGTTGTACGATGTACCAAAATCCAGCTTGGTGATGACTTTATACATGTATGTTCCATATTGCACCAAGAATGGTTTATCCAGTCCCTGTTCAATCCTCCATTTATCTTTTTGCTCATCAGTTGCTTCATAGCCTAGTGCGGACTCAGCAGGATCACCCGGCGCAAAATGCATCAGTGTGAAAACAATAAACGAGACCCCCAATAGCACAGGAATCATCCACAGTAAACGCTTCAGAATATAGCGTAGCATTCAAGCTTACCTCCTTTTTTTGATTTGATCGATGAACTTGCCTGTCTTAGACAGGTCCTCCGATAAAGTGAATTAAGTTCACACAAATAAGCGATTTCAATGTTTGCACCTTCTGGATAAAATATGCTTTTTGGAACTTCCCTATCAAGGTAAGCGGTAAATCCGGGATATTTCTTGAAGTAAGATTGACCACAATACCTTTTATGATAAAACCATTCTCGTACTTTAGACACTTGTGATCCTTCTTTTCATTTATTATTTGTTCGCTTGCCAACACCTATATCAATTATTATTAATAAAAACTATACTTTCTTTGCGTGCGCATAAATGAGATTAAATATTAATGAATATTACCTAAGGCTTGATTAAGCGATATATAATTCCTTTGTCAAAAGAGGTGGCAATTCAATTATTTGTGAGTCTGATATATCAATTATATATCAATAAAATAATATACTTAATTGTAAAAGTTGTCAAGGGTTTATATAGAGATTGTTATGATTATGTTAACGGTAAAAGAATCTCCTATTGCGTTGAGCAGAAATGTCGCCATTAATGTATAAATTTCATGGTGGTAATTGAGACCCTTTTGCCATAGGTGATTAGCGTGGCAGGCTATTGAATTTTTCTCACTTTTTTAAGGCAAGGTTACTCAGATTGCAGGGCATAAAATGAGCCTATATTGCTTTATGATGGAGAAATCTAGTCCTTCATTTTTGCAGACATGATATATAATTGATATATCAATACTATGGATATACAAAGTTGTCATTCTTTTTATTGGAGGAACCTTAAATGAAGCTTAATCATCTCGGTTTTGCCGCACGCAATATGACTAATGCAGTCAATACATTTCTTGATCTTGGTTATAAACCAATGTATGAATCAATCAAACATCATGAGCCAAAAAACATGTTCGTGATGCGGGTACGCCTAAATGATACCATTGTGGAGATTATGAGCCCTGCTGATACCTCAAAACCCAGCTTTCTCGATGATGCTCTTGGCATCTCCACAGCGCCTTTCGTTCTTCACCACCTTTGTTATGATGTTGAAGACATTCATAAAACTTACAATGATTTATTGGCCACTGGTGAGTACACTGTATTTGAACCAATCAGTAAAGGTGTTTTCCAAAACAATTTGATTTGTTTTCTGCGCCATGAGATCATTGGTTATATCGAATTTTTTGAATGGCCTAAGGATTAGTCTAATGGATCGTCTCAAAGTTGGTTTCATTCATACTACCCCAGCCACAATCTCAATGGTAGAAACTGGTATGGTTAAATACTTGCCGGGTGTGGAGTATCTTCACATTTATGACAGCAGAGTAAAAGTCGATAACTTCGCTTCCCCGATAGGCACAACACCGAAGTGCAACCTTTTACGATATGCTGAATTTGGTTCGAAACTAGAACAGGCTGGATGTGGCGTGATTGTTTCCTGTTGCAGCCTTATGCCACGAGCAACAGCTTATGCAAAAATTGTGATAAATGTGCCTTTCATTCAGTTGGACTCTGTTATTCTGGATATGGTTGCAGCCAATTATCTCCAAATTGGAGTGATAAAGACTACAGAATATGTAGTCCCGTATGTAACAGAAGAGCTTGAAACTCGGGCGACAAAATTAAAGAAAAATATAAATTTGATATTTAGCGGTGATTCCGAAGCCTTAACACTGTTTAACAACGGTGATTATGAATCTCATGACAAGATTGTGATTAACGAAATGAGGAAATTTGAGAAAATCGGGGTCGATTGTATTCTAATGAGTCAAATCCCCTTTGCTCTAATGGAAAATAAAATACACGCTCTACCTTGGAGCATCCCTGTTCTTTATGCAGGCGAACCTGCATATAAGCACATTTCCAGACTATTAACCAGAGGAAATGAAATATGAGTATTGAAAGTTTGAATTTCGCAGGACCTTTCTTCTCAGTCAATTATCTTAAGTCTGAAAAAGAATTCACAATAAGTGGCAAGTCTATTGCTCTTAACCTATCTCAAACACCTTTAATGATCAATGGGCTCCCTTTAGGTTTTTTTCAATCCACCATATTGATGAACACGCAAATCTTTAATATTGAACGATGCATATTGATAGGGGACATTGAAGCTCATTCCAATCAGGATAAATTGTTTGAGCTAATCAAAAATAATTGGACATTAGCTTACGATGCTACTCATGAGGATAGACATAAAGGTATTGCACTTTGGCGTTCGACTAAGATTCATTTAAATGATGTTGCCATAAATATGTGTTACGCTGATAGCATCCCACTTAATGTTGGTCTACACAAAACTCATTGGGGAGGACCTCCGATTAAAGAAGTCCATACTCAGATCGTTGGCATCGGGAAAATGCAACAGTTTTATGAACAAAATCTAAATACTCTTTACAGGGAGGAGCTAATGGCACCTGGATGTAGCCATATTCCAATGTTCGATAATCAATGTCAATATCCCTGGCATCAGTATGAAACAGTTACAAAAGGGGTTTTCATGGCGACTGAGATGCTGGTAATGTAAAAAAACGCATGCCCCCATCTTTTGTCTAGATTCAAATCCATTGATTTATTTTCCCTTAATGATTGACTGTTTTATCTGGGGTCCGCAGCTGTTGGTAATAGCTAAATTTGTCTATTTATGATTGGTAAAGTATTAGGGAGTTTGAAAAAACAGTTCACTTTTGAAGTGCTATCGTTTCACTTTTAAAATTCTGCTGACAGCTGACATTTGATGGTTGACATTCCTGTCCCTTTCCCATAAACTTAGGACATGCTTGCACGCGTCAATTCCTGCGCTGTTATTGGTTTGGATGGCGTCATTGTTGAAGTCGAAGTAGATTTTGGTCAGGGTCTGCCCCATATGGCCATTGTAGGTCTGCCGGATGCTGCTGTGCAGGAAAGCCGCGAGCGCGTTTTTTCGGCGATCAAGAACGCTGGTCTGTATTACCCCCGCAAGCCCATCACTGTAAATCTTGCACCAGCCTCCGTGCGCAAGGAAGGGCCGATTTACGATCTGCCAATCGCCTTGGGGGTTCTCATTGCCACCGATCAACTTCAGCAGGAACAACTTGAAAGCTCACTGGTGATTGGCGAGTTATCCCTGGATGGCACGGTACGGCATGTACGCGGGGTATTGCCAATGGCTGCGCTGGCACGTTCGCAGGACTATAAACGGGTTTTTGTGCCTGAAGAGGATGCCTCAGAGGCGGCGCTCATCCCCGGTCTGGAAGTCATTCCGGTGACTTCACTGGCTGCCCTGTATGCCCATTTAAATGGGGATGATCCCATTGCGCCTGTTAAGCCTGTCAAATTGGACGAGGCGATCACCGTGCAGGTACAGACGGATTTTGCAGAGATTAAAGGGCAGGAGCACGTCAAGCGTGCATTGGAAGTGGCGGCAGCAGGAGGACATAATTGCCTGATGGTCGGTCCGCCAGGGGCTGGGAAGACGCTTCTGGCAAGAGCTCTGCCTTCCATTTTGCCAAACCTGACCATTGACGAAGCTCTGGATGTCACGCGTATCTACTCGGTATCTGACATGCTTCCTTCGGATGTACCACTTATCAGGACGCGACCCTTCCGCTCACCGCATCATACCATCAGCCATGCAGGCTTGGTGGGTGGGGGCAACCAGCCGCATCCAGGCGAGATCTCACTGGCCCACCGCGGTGTTCTTTTCCTGGACGAGCTGCCTGAGTTCAGTTCACGCGTGCTGGATGTCATGCGCCAGCCCATGGAAGATAAAGTGGTTACGATCAGCCGTGCGAGCGGTTCGCTCACTTTCCCTGCCAACTTCATGCTGGTGGCAGCCATGAATCCCTGCCCTTGTGGTTATTATGGTGACAATTTGAGAGCTTGCACCTGCTCCTCTTCCATGGTTTCCAACTACCAGAAGCGTATCTCTGGTCCTTTGATGGATCGCATAGACATTCATATGCAGGTACCCCGCGTGGACTATCAAAAATTGAGCAGCGCCCGCCAGGGTGAGCCTTCCGCAGTGATTCAGGCACGAGTGGAAGCAGCCCGTCAGCGCCAACTTGCTCGCTTCAGCGGTAATGGGTTGGTCTGCAATGCGGATATGAGCCCAACTCAGTTGCGCCAATATTGTGAACTGGATGAACCCTGCCAGTCATTGATGCGTGTTGCCATGAAGCAGCTTCAGCTTTCCGCAAGGGGATATCACCGCGTGCTCAAACTGGCACGCACGATTGCAGACCTGGCGGGTATGGACATGATCTCACAGACACACCTGGCAGAAGCCCTGCAGTATCGCCCCAAAGAATTTGATATGTAAAGACCGGCAGTATTCACTGCTGGCTGCCATTTACTTTTATAAGATTACCGAGCTGCTTATTGCAGGCTGTTTTTTGCGCGTGCCTGCCGCAGATTTTTTGCGATCTGGTCAAAATGTGAATGGATATGCAATGGTGATTCTAGGCTGACAAACGCCAGGTGCCAGAATACGCTTTTATCCCCGACGACCTCCAGAGGTAAATTGGCGATGAAGGTGCTGGTTTCTTTAAGACTGGCACGGAGTAATTCAAGCAGTTGGGGCAGGCTTGGGTAAAGTTCCACGGTTGCCCTGACCCTGGCAATCAAATTCTCAGGCTCTCCTTCAGCCAGAGGCTCGGAATTTTGCACCAGGTTGTGGATCCAGAGTTGTTGGTCACGCTCATTGTGAATAAAATGCGCAATGATCTCCTTGATCGACCATTCCTCGCCTGCCGGTTTAAAGGATGCCTCATCATCTGAAATGATCCTGAGGTAAGCCATCAATTGATCACAGACCTCAGTTTGTTTTTTCGACAGCATTTCTGCCAGTTTTGCTGGCGTATCCGGCACGTCAGGCATGGCCTGTTGGGAGAGCGTCACCACTTTGCTGAGTTTATCAGCACCCCTGTAAAACGTCACTTTAACCGGGTCACCCGCTTTAAATTGCATAATGGCATCCGTCAAGCTGTTCCAGGTTGTGGTTGGCATTCCCTCAAAATCCACCAGGATGTCACCAGGTTTCAGACCACCTTTTTCTGCACAAAGACCTTCAACGACATCGATGATGCGGATGCCTTGCTGCAGTGGGAAAGGATCATCTTCACCACTGCGTGTATACACAGCAGGAAAAATTCCCAATAGCGGGCGCTGACTGATACGCAGATCGATGCCGGTTTCAAGCATGGAGACCAGGTTATCCAGGCTGAGCAGCCAGCCTTTTTCGATATCTTGCAGGTTACGCTCCCATTCTGGGCTGGTCTGCATGCCGGAATGGGTCAGTTTCATGAGGTGTTTTTCTGCGGAGGGGGTGATCTCCACAGTTATGACGGAAGCATGTGGTTCGTCTTTGCCAAACCAGGTAAAGACCACCTTTTCGTTAGGGTTAAGGATTAGAAAATGTCCGGCAGTGTAGTAACCATTATCCCAGGCAAGGTAAATGCGACCGTCTTCATTGGCATCAACCGATGAAACCTGGCAAAGCCAATGTCTCAATTTGGTGGCATTTGTAAAAGCCTGGTAGATCTCAAAAGCAGTTGCTGTGATCTTCTTCTCAAATACCAATGCCTTTTCTGAAACTTCCATTTTAATCTCCTCAGATCAAGCTATATCTCATTATACATTATCCAAAATTCGGAGAATTGATCATTATTTAATTCGTCACCACCTTAATTATACTGATATTGAGCCCGCATTGCACAAACTGGTGTATCAATCAGTTGTCGTATAATGAAGCCCATGGCAAAAATGGTTTCTGGCATTAAACAGCGCTGGTTGATACAGGATCTGATTGGGAAGGGAGATGCAGGCGAAGTTGTAAGCGTTCAATCTGAAGGGGATGGTTTGAATGCTGTCATGAAAAGGCCTGTTCAAAATGCAACAGGCGGGACCATTATGCGGCAGGCAGTTCAAATCGAGAATGAAAGCCGGATATTGGCCAGGCTGGATGGGCTTCAGCTTAAACAGGGTGATTTAACTATCGCCACACCGCGCTTGCTGGATACCAGCATTAAAGGAACGTCCAACACCACTGCGTTTTTCATGGTGAGCCAGCAGATGGTGGGTAAGGCACTCTCAGTGATCATCAAAGAGGCGCATAAAGAGGGCAGCACCATTCCCCACCTATTGATCCTCAGCATCCTATCTGCACTATTTACCATGCTGAAAGAGGTCCACCGGAGGGGTGTTCTGTGGAACGACGTAAAAACAGAGCATATCTATTGGAATGAGGCTGGCAAAACCATCTCCTGTATTGACTGGGGCAATGGATTACTCATGGATGAGGCCAATGCGTTGAATGGCATCCGTCCTTCATATATGGAAGATTATCGTCAGTTGGTGGCAGAGATGACCAGCTTTCTTTCAGCCTTTGCGCCTGATCTCTTGGATGATTTAAACTGGCCTCTCAACCAGGTCAATGAAGTGGATGAACGTGAGGTTGATCTGCTTGGCATAAGACTGAAGTATTCACGGGAATATCTGGCAGCACGCATCGTCGAAAAAAGGGGTTTGATCAATCATTATTTACAGGGGTTGAATGATCTTGATAGCCTGCATGAATTGCTGACGCTGGTGACTTCGCTGGAAAAATCAAGCGAAACTGTTCAATATTCAGCGATCGACCATGCTGCAAAGGATCTGCTTTTCCACTTTGCCAAAACGGGTGATTACGCTTCCTGCCAGGAGGTTGTGCAGCTGCTGATTGAATACAAAACATCTGCATCGAATTTCTCTTGGGCGCTGTTGCGCGAAATTCTAGAGGTACTGCCTTTGGAAGATAACGCATTAGTGGAAATCTGTGAGCTGATTTTTCAGGAAAAATGGGATGATACCTTATGGCAAATCTATCAATATTCCGGTAAATCCTCTGAAAAAATCAGGCTGGATGAATTAACATTAATGATCCGGCAGAAAGCATTGCCTGGAGCGATCAATGGTGCATTGCCTATAAAATTATTGAGAGAACTGGTTGATGAATTGCACGTTCGCCTGATCCAATTGCGTTTGTCAGAAAATAAGGCTCAAGAGGGGGGTGAACTCGCTGACCTTTCAGCAAGACTTGATCAGGTCATACGAACCTGGCATTATAGTGACGGTAAGGAGCAATTCGGTGATGATTTATGGGTTCTCAGAGAAATTCTGCCAGCGCTTGATGCCAGGGGATTTAAAATTCCCCCTGCCCTGGGTACGTTAATTTCTGGCATGCTTTCCATATCCCGTACACTTTACCAGACTTGGCATGCTGGTGCGCTCAGTGAAAGCAGGCAGGCAATCCGTACGCTGTTTCTTTGGGATCCGGAATTTGACGACCTGAGATCACTGGATCAAAGCCTGGAAAAAACGGAGAAATGGATCAATCAGCTTTTAGAAGGTCCGTCTATGGGTCAACCCGTATCTGAATTTTTGTCCAGCCTGGTCGAATCAAAACCGGACATCAGCGAGAGGTTGGGTCTGCCGATTTGGTTAAAGGAACTAACCGAAGCTCTTGCTGAAGTGATTGAAAAAGGCAATCTCTCAAGCCTCAAGGCAATGGCTGTGTCTGAAGCACTGCCGATGAGCTGGCTAGTTGACCGGGAGGATCTTTTTACCACCTCAAACAAGGTGGAGCAGAGTAATCTTACACAGGAACAGGTTGAGATGCTGGCCGCATTTCACCAGAGGCTTAAATCAGGCGAAAGTTTGGCGGAGCCCTTATCAAGGATCAAGGTTGACCTGCCCTTGTTTTATCCCTATTACGCGTCACTGGTACATTCAACAGAAAGAATCCTGGCTCCCCTGGAGCACAATGTTGGCTTACCCGACCCCAGTCTGGCTCCGCAAGAAGATCAGGCTGCTGTGAAGCAGTTGGTATCCATGCTGCAGGCAGTGACCGGGTGGCGCAGTTTGATTGAATCTCGGAATTGGGTTGCTGCTGAGGTAAAATTGCGGGATTGGCAGGAATGGCAGATCCCTGCTGATTGCTACAAAGCCATGGGCAGGTGGCGAAGGCAAATCTTACCGGTAATTGCTGATCTGCGGCAAAAGAGCCGAAAGGCTTCCGCTCGTATTTCACCTGAACTTGAACAGGAGTTGGGTACCCTTCAGATGGCATCCAAACAAATGCTGGATGCTGCCAACCTTTGGGCTAAGGTAGAAGAGACCGGCATCAACCTGGTAATGGCTGAAGGGTTATCGGCATGTTTGACGGCAGCAGAGGAGGCATTCTTTAAATTCTGGCAGGGATTGATCAACGATACATCGGCTGGCACGCGCCTGATCGTCCAATACAATCAAGCTGAGCTTTCAGGAACTTACCATCTGCTGCAGCAATTGGCCAGGCAGGCACGCAAGGTTATCCAAGCACTGGAGGTATTATCACGACCAGAGATGGCATTGACGCGCCTTGCACTCAACAGTGCCGGTGACCTGATGTATGCACTTTTAAAGCTTGAAGATGGTTTGAATTCTTTTAATCCACAGTCGCTGGTTCGCACATGGCATCAGCAGTATATTGAATTTCTAAAAATTCCCTCTAAATCTGTCATGCAGGTACAGTTGGCAGGTATTACTGACAGGCATCCTTTATATGCATGGTTTCACGAGCTTGCACGAGATGAAACTGGTCCTGCCATGATCTGATAAAAGGTGAAGTGGTAAAATACTCCTCAGAATTTCAATGATTGGAATGACTTTATGTTGGAAAGCAAATTAGGCATCAAATCTGAGCACTACCTGGCTGAACCGTTGGACACTTGGCTGACCGCAGGGCTGCATGATTACGCCGTGCCCGAAGCTGCGGGGTCGAGTGCGAGAGTCTTCCTTTACAGGGAAACTCATCCAAATAACGCATTCAGAAAAGACCTGGCATTTAAGGTGATGCGGCATGACAAAATTGCCTATGCAAGCCCTCTCTTCAAACAAGAGCTGAACATCCTGCCTGGCATTGCTGGCAAGAGCGGTCTCACACCCATGCTGCAATCCGGGTTCCTGAAAGTGGATGACCATGTTCACTGGCCTGGTGAACAGGCGCCATTAACTAAAAGTATGGAAATGGAAGCAAGTGGAATGCAAATTTCCGGTCAGCTGGTTGAATTTGACCCCTCTGAGACAGAAAAAATGCTGGCTGAATTTGATCAACGTCTGTCTGATGGCTGGCTTCCCTTCCTGCTTTTGGAGCGGCGCTGGGAGGATAATCTTTATCTCTTATGTGATGCTGGATATACCAGGGGATCTTTTTTAAAGAATCTGTCCATGCAGCAGATCCTGCAAATTGCCATCCAGATTTGTGAGTTGATGAGCCATGCACATGCAGCCGGCGCGATTTACCTGGATCACAAATTGCTTCATTATTATTGGAATGACCTGCGCAAACAAGTTGTGATGATTGATTGGAATATCGGACGCTGGAATCCAGGCACAATTACACCTGAGAGCATTCAGTTTGACCTGCTGCAGTTCAGTTCGCGTGCATTGCATCACCTCTTTACAGGCAGGCAGGCGCCAGGCTCAGTGGCAGTAGGAGCCAACCGACCTGAAGAGATTGAAAATGCACCGCGTCAGTACAAAGCTTCTTATCCATATGACGTACAGAAACGTTTAAATATGGCTGAGATGCAATTCCTCGAAAAAGCCTTAAATGGGGGGTTTGTAAGCGCTGATGAAATGAGGGAAGCCCTGGAGCAGCTCCTCTCAAGACGACTATAATGGATGAAATCTGATCGATGATATCTGGAAGGAATAAACTATGTTAAAAGACCTGATCCTTCAGGCTGGTGAGGTGCTTGGTGGATCTGCACCTGGAGATGAAGAACTTGCCCAGACAGAGAATAATCTCTCCGCATACCTGGAAGCGCTTGCAACCGAACGCGTATCAGAAGAGGTCAGCTTGGACGAGCTTGAGGATGCCAACCGCATGCTGCGCGAGATCCGCCGGGAACGTGCCAGGCGCCAGGCAGACAACCAGGCGGGCGACGCGCCCAAGGTGAACAATGCTGAAAAGAATGGCAATGGCAAAGATTATTCTCAACTGAAACGTTCCCCTGTTTTAGATCCGGAAGATCAGGTGGATCCACTGCGCAAGTTTTTTCAATCAAGCCATGATCCTGAAGCTGAAAACCTGATGGATCAGGCTGAAGAAGCCTTTTATAAAGGGAATTATCAGGCTGCCATCATGCTCTATGAAAAGGTTCTGCAGTTGGAACCTGGATGGATCCGTGCACAGGAGCATCACAGTGAGGCAGAGGATTACCTGCGAACCGGGAATATCCCGTCGGTTGCGCTTCCCCCTGAAGCCGGTAAAGCTTACGGGAAGGCACAGTCTGCAGCCCGCGTTTTTCGTTACCAGGTGGCATTGACCTATCTGGAAGAGGCATTTGAAGTCCTGCAGGAATCTGGTGTGAAACGCTGGCGTGAAGGCGAGGAACTGCGCCACGACCTTGAAAACCAGATGCAAGCATATGAGGTTTACAAAGAGGGATTGGCACTCCTGAATCAGGGTGACCTGGTCGGTGCCTTATCCAAGGTTCAAACAGCTGCAAGTGCTGTTGCCATTCCTGAATATATTGACAAAGCCAGCGAGATTCGCAGCGACCTGGCTTTGTTAAACGAGATTGGCGATACAGCAGGTGTCAGCGGGCAAATTTCACCTGAGAAGCTGGCAGAAACCAAAGCCAACCTTGAACGCATGCAAATGAAATATGGCGATATTCCCCAGGTCACACGCTTGAGAAATCGTCTGGACTTGATTGCTCCGGCTGCAGAAAAATTGTTATTGGACAGCATCCAGCGTGCCAGGAATGCAGCTGCAACCGCTCCAACCCTTGCCAGGGCAAGGCAGTTCTTGAATGAGGGTCAATCCAAGCTAAACCTGTTGCAGCAATTGGTAAGTGTTGATGACGAGGTGCAAACTGCTGCTTCTGACCTGGAAAGCCTTGAAAATGAATTGAACGGCTACCAGGACTCAGTCGAGCGGGCAACACATGCGTTTGAATCGGGCAACCGCTTTTTTGCCTTTAATACCTATCGTATCAGTAAACCTGTACGGCAGCGTTTTCCGAACGATCCAGCTATCCTGGCTCTCAAACGCAAATTATTGCCTTTTTTTGCCACAGTGATCTTAGGTGGTTTGTTAATCTTGGCGCTTGTCATTGGCGGCTTGTATTTATCCATACGTGCCATCAACAAGGCTGCTGAAGAGCGCCGGTTGGCATTGACTCCAACAGCTACCTTGACGCCAACCATCACGCTGACTCCCACTGAAACACTGACCCCTACGCTGACCCTGACGGCGACACCCGATTGGTCGCCAACCCCTACAAAAACACTCACACCCACACCCATCATATACGCAGAGGCCATTCGCAATATTTATGCGCGCAATGGGTGTTATGAAGGTTTTACAGCGAATGGTCGCATCCCCGAGGGCAGCACGGTGACGCTTTTGCCCATGAAAGAGCGCTTTTTCGACAGTTTCAACCGGGAATGCCTGCTGGTGGAGCACCGCGGGGAAGGATTTGCCACGATTGGTTATGTCTTGCTGGTTGATCTGGTGATCCCTTAATCTTTACCAGGTGTGATTGAATAATCAGCCTTAATTATTTGACGTTAGTGCTATGCCTGGCGTGGGATCAATCAAAGTCTTCAGTCTGCTGAAGGAATCCTCTCATCGTAGGGTTAACAGTCAGATGTTTTCAGGTTTATAATTCAGAATCACAATATTGCAGGTATTCAAATGGAAAAATTTGATTCAGCCTATCAGGCAGCCCTGGATTATATCTATAGTTTTATTGATTTCAGTCTTAAGCGCAATCTGCGCAATGCGGAAGCCAACTTTAAATTGGATCGCATGGCTCGTTTCATGTCTTTGCTCGGAAATCCTCAGGATCAGTATAAGATCATTCACGTTGCCGGAACAAAAGGGAAGGGATCCGTCTGTGCATTTTGTGCCAGTGCGCTTAGAGTTGCAGGCTACAGGGTTGGTTTGTATACGTCTCCCCACCTCGAGGAATTTACCGAACGCATCCAGGTTAATGGCATTGAAATTGACAAGATTTCCGTGGTTAAACTGGTGGAAAAGATGAAGGCGGTGGTCACAGAAGTGCCTGACATTACCACTTTTGAACTGACCACAGCCATGGGCTTCCTTTATTTTGCGGAGCAAAAGGTTGGTGTGGCTGTCCTCGAAGTGGGTCTGGGGGGTAGGTTGGATGCGACCAATATTGTGAACCCGCTTGTATCCGTGATCACATCGATCTCATATGACCATACAGCTGTGTTGGGGAATACCCTGGGAAAGATCGCATTTGAAAAAGGTGGGATCATCAAACCTGGCAAACCTGTGGTGATCGCCCCGCAGCGTGAAGAAGCCCGTAAGCGTCTGGTCGCTGTTTGCAGGGAACGGTCAGCACCATTGGTGGAGGTGGGCAAAGATTTCCAGTTCAAAGCTGAAAGCCACTCCCTGCAGGGTCAAACCCTTTTTGTATGGAAAAACAGCGGTCAGCTGACAGAAGACCAGGATCCTGCTCTTATTCCGGGAACAGCCACAAATCTGCGCATCCCACTTTTAGGCTATCACCAGGTGATCAATGCAGTTACAGCCTATGCAGCCCTCCAAATTGCGAACGATCATGGGTTAACTGTCAGTGATGATGCCATCCAACGCGGTTTTGAAACAACGAGCTGGCCGGGAAGGTTCGAATTGCTGTGCCTGCATCCGCCAGTTGTCGTTGATTCTGCCCACAACATAGATTCAGCAAAATGCCTCAGCCAGGCGCTCGATGATTATTTCCCTGGTTTGCCTGTGATCTTGGTGTTTGGCGTCTCAGCGGATAAAGATGTCAAGGGTATTTTGAAGGCATTGCTTCCTAAAGTGCGCAAAGTGATCACATCGCAGTCCATTCATCCCCGTGCGATGGATGCGAAGGAACTGTTGGCATATGTAAAGCAAAATGATGTACACGCTGAAGCGATCGTTCCGATTGAAGATGCCATTCAAACAGCCCTGAACGAGGCTGGTGAGGAGGCTCTCGTATTAATCACAGGGAGTGTATTTGTGGCAGCAGCGGGAAGGGCAGTATGGCGGCAAATGCAGGTGCCACACGAAAAATGCCAGTAAACATGATATGATTGCCCCTTTGCGAGATAAAACTTGGAGAAATTAATGAGTCAATACAATAAATATTCGCCATCAGATGATGACGATCTAAAAGATAATATTCACCAGCGCACGGAGGAGCTTTATCGTGTGAACGACAGGATCCCTGATATGGATGGTACTTTCAATGCTCCTGCCGTCGTAATTGAAGATGCCATCGTTTTTCCGCACATGGTTTCACCCATTTACATCCATGATCCTGAATGGCTGGCGTCCATCGCTGATGCGCAGGCAGAGAATCAAACGGTAATTGCCCTTGCTGTTGACCCGACTATGAAAGATGCGAACCCGACCACGGTTTTAATTGGTGTGGAACTGGCAGTCGGGCGTTTACTTGAGATGCAGGATGGCAGTTATTCCGCGCTGGTGCAAAGCCGACGCAGGGTGGAAGTTCTGAGCATTATTCAAGAGGAACCCTTCCTGCTGGTTAAAGTCAGACCCATTGCAGAGACTTACCGTTCCACGCAGAGATTAACAGCCTTAATGCGCTCTGTCCGAAACCTGTTTAAGAGTTGTGTTGAGTTTAATCAAAGCCTGCCTGAAGAAGCCTATCTTTACTCATTGAATCTGTCGGATCCAGGGTGGCTTTCAGATATGATTGCAACAACCCTTTCACTCCCCGATGAGCAGCGGCTGGAATTGTTGATGCTGGTTGACCCAGTGGCGCGGCTTAAGCGTCTCAACAAGATCCTGGCTGAGGAACTGGATGTATTGGCGCTTGAAGATGAGATCCAAACGCAGGTTCAGACCGAGGTTGATCGTTCACAAAGAGAATACTACCTTCGCGAACAATTGCGGGTAATCCAGAATGAATTGGGCGAAGGTGACATCTGGTCACGCGAACTCAGTGAGCTCAACGAAAAGATTGAAAAGACGCCCATGCCGGAAGAAGCTGAAAAACAAGTGAGACGTGAACTTGACCGCCTCAAGCAGATGCCTCCCATGGCACCGGAAGTGGGAATGATCCGGACCTATATCGACTGGATCCTGGATTTGCCTTGGCAAAATGAAACAGAAGACAACCTGGATGTTGTCAACGCTGAAAAGGTGCTTGAAGAATACCATTATGGACTGACAAAGGCAAAAGATCGTATCCTGGAATACATTGCTGTCCGCAGTCTTAAACCCAAAAAGAACCGACAGCCCATTTTATGCTTTGTTGGTCCTCCCGGCACTGGTAAAACCTCTTTGGGTCAATCCATTGCGCAGGCGCTTGGAAGAAAATTTGTGCGCCTGTCTCTGGGGGGGGTGCGTGATGAAGCTGAGATCCGTGGGCACAGGCGTACTTATATCGGCGCCTTGCCAGGGCGCATCATTCAAACCATGCGCAGGGCAGGAAGCATCAATCCGCTCTTTATGCTCGATGAAGTTGACAAATTGGGCGCGGATTTCCGTGGCGATCCATCAGCAGCGTTGCTGGAAGTGTTGGATCCGGAGCAAAATAATAGCTTTTCTGATCATTATCTAGAACTGCCTTATGATCTATCCAAAGTCCTGTTCATCACCACAGCCAATTCGTTGGGTACTATCCCGCCGGCATTGCTCGATAGAATGGAAATGATTGAATTTCCCGGCTATATCGAGGAAGAAAAACTTGAAATTGCCAATCGTTTCCTCATTCCACGACAGATTGAAGAAACCGGGCTCGATGAAGATAAGATCGCCTTTCAAAAACCAGCGCTGCAAAAGGTTATCCGCGAATACACTTACGAAGCTGGTGTACGCAACCTGGAACGCGAGATTGGCAAGGTATGCCGTAAGATTGCCAGAGCCAAGTCTGAAGGGAAACCATTCCCACAGCAGATCACTACAGCTGCCATCCCCCGTTACCTGGGTCCGATCCAATTCTTTTCAACAGATGCCGAAAGAAAGGATGAAATTGGTGTGGCAACTGCCATGGCATGGACAGAAAATGGTGGTGAGATCATGCCGGTAGAAGTCTTGATCCTGGATGGCAAAGGCAACCTGCAGATCACCGGGCAAATTGGTGACGTTATGCAGGAATCTGCCCAGGCAGCCCTGTCATACCTTAAATCCAAATCAGAACTTTACCAGATCGATGAGGATTACTTTGAAGAGGTCGATATCCACCTGCATATCCCTGAAGGTGCCATCCCGAAGGATGGTCCAAGCGCAGGCATCACCATTGCGACTGCAATGACCTCGGCTGTGGCGCAGATGGCGGTGCGGCATGACTTGGCAATGACAGGCGAGATCACCTTGCGCGGGAGGGTTCTACCTGTGGGTGGCATTCGCGAAAAAGTGCTGGCTGCCTATCGTGCAGGGCTTAAGACGGTGCTCATCCCCAGGAAAAACGAGAAAGACTTGATTGAAATTCCACAGGCGATCAAGCGCGAGCTGAAATTGATCAGCGTTGATCACATGGATGAAGTGTTGTCCCTGGCACTGGTCGCCAGTGAGATCAAGGCAAAGCCGCGCGGCACAAGGAAGAAAGATAAAAAGAATGAAAATGCACCCGGAAACCCAGGTGCATCTGAAGAACAGTCTTGACAATCAAAGAGGGTAACTTGGTTACCCTTCTTTTTTGGGGGGCTGGAACATTCCTCCCTCAGCCTGAAGGGTCTTGATGCCATTTTGAACCTGTGCAATGACGCGGGTCAACTCCGCTTCAAGATTGGTCAGTGTCTCCGTGACATAACGGTCAGCTTCTTTTTGGGTCATTCCGGCTTCCCTTTTTGCCTGTTCAATGATTTGGTCTGCTCTTAACTGAGATGCCTGGGTAACATCGCTGCGCTCGATCATCTTTTCGCTCTTCTCGCGGGCAAGGGCTAAAGTTCTGTTGGCTTCTTCCTGTGCCTGGGCAAGAACGCGGTCGCGCTGAACATTGACCTGTTGTGCTTTCTTGATTTCATCAGGGATGGACACGCGCATTTGATCAATGATATCCATGAAACGGTTCTCATCCACGATCACGCTGTGAGTCAAAGGGATTGCACGGCTCTCGTTAAATAGTTCCTCTAATCTATCCACCAGGTGTAGAATGTCCATGTCACCTCTCCATTTTCTTGTTCAAGGGCCTGTAAAAATTCCTGATCTTTATATATCATTATTATAATGGTTTTCTTGTTTATTTCAATCCCGCAGTGAAGATAACGGCACGTTATGGTCATCTGCATTCACGCCTGTAAACTTTGCCTGCATGGCTTGTGCAACAAAATCCGGCACCATGCTGGAAACATCCCCTCCAAGTGCGGCAATCTCCTTCACTGTTGATGACGACAGGAAGGTATGTTCCTCGCTGGTGATCAGGGCGATCACGTCCATGTCAGGATCCAATCGTTTATTCGCCAATGCCATGCGGAACTCATATTCAAAATCAGAAAACACCCTTAGTCCCCGAACTATGGCGCTGGCTCCAACTTCACGGGCATAAGAGATCGTCAACCCGCTGTAACCTTCCACGATCACTCTGGGATCATCCTGGAAAGCCATTTTTACCAGCTTGATCCTTTCCATAGGGCTGAAGAGGAGATTTTTCAGGGGTTTATCGTAGACAGCTACCACCAGCTCGTCAAACAATGCCAGGGTGCGCCTTGCTATGTCAATGTGACCGTAATGAATGGGATCAAAAGTGCCCGGGAAAATAACACGTTTCATGTCAGCTTACATCTCCTGTGCCATCCTGGATTGGCCAGAAATGGTTAAGCGCACTGCGCATCAGTTGATGCTCTGGCGCTGCCAGGTCAGGATCATCCGCAAGGACCTGATGGGCATGGTGCCTGGCTTTTTCGATCAAACGAATGTTGGATAGGTTTGCCATCTTCAGGGTAGTATATCCAGACTGGCGTGTTCCAAGGAATTCCCCGGGTCCACGCTGCTGAAGGTCGCGTTCAGCCAGGATAAAACCGTCGTTGGTTTCGGTCATCACTTTCAGGCGTTCGTTTTCGACTGAGTCTTCAGTTTCAGGGATCAAGATGCAGAAAGATTGTGCATCCCCCCGTCCGACCCGCCCACGGAATTGATGCAGCTGTGCCAAACCGAAGCGATTTGCGCCTTCTATGACCATGACAGTGGCATCGGGTATGTCCACACCTACCTCCACCACGGAAGTGGAGACCAGTACATTGAATTGTTTGTTGCGAAAATCCCGCATGGTTGCGTCTTTTTCTTCAGGTCGCATCCTGCCATGCATCAGCCCAACTTTTAGGTCAGGGAAAACATCCTGCTGGAGGCGCTGTTGTTCTTCGACAGCAGCCCTGGTTTCCTCGTTCTCGCTCTGTTCAACCAGCGGATAAACCACAAAAGCCTGGTGCCCTTTTACCACCTGTGAACGTATCAAGCTGTATGCACGTTCCCGTTCCATGGGAAAGAGAATATGGGTTTCGATGGGAAGCCTTCCAACGGGCATCTCATCCATCACACTGACATCCAGGTCACCAAAGATGGTCAACTGCAATGAGCGCGGAATGGGTGTGGCTGTCATCACCAGCAAGTGAGGGTTGTTACCCTTGTTTCGCAGCGCAGCGCGCTGTTTGACGCCGAAACGATGCTGCTCGTCAACAACCACCATCTGCAGATTCTGGAAAGTGACCGGGTCTTCGATCAAGGCATGTGTGCCGATCAATAATTTTACCCAGCCGTTGTTCAAACCATCCAGAATCTCCTGGCGTTCGGCTGCAGCAGTGTCACCAATCAACAGACGCACCTGACCGGGCTGTAGTAAGGCTTCACCATCGCTGGGTTCGATAAAGAGAGCAATCATGCTCTGGTAATGCTGTTCTGCCAGGATGGATGTGGGCGCCATGAAGGCTGCCTGGGCACCTGAAGCAATCACCATGGCCATGCCCAAACCTGCAACAATGGTCTTACCCGAGCCAACATCACCTTGGAGGAGCCGATTCATGGGGTGCCCGCTTGCCAGGTCACTTCTTAACTCCGAAATGGTTTTAACTTGAGCCGAGGTTAACTGGTATGGCAGGGCTTTAATTCTGTTTTCCAGCCATCCATCCGGCACAAAATACTGGGTGCCCTCAAGCGCCTGCCACTGGCTTTTTTGGCGCATGACACCCAATTGCAATAGGAAAATCTCATCAAAGGCAAAGCGCTGGCGTGCCTGTTCCAGGGTCTCCTGCGTTTCCGGAAAGTGGATCTGCCTCATGGCAACTTTTAACTCTGGTAGATCTATTTCCGCGCGAATGGACTCCGGCAGAAAGTCAGGGATGCGATTTGACCAGTAGTCGACTGTGTTGTACATGGTTCGCCGCAGCCATCTCTGCGTGATCATGGCTGTCAGCGAATAAATCGGGACAATCCTGTTAGTATGTAATTGCTGCTGGTCAATTGGTTCATAATCCGGGTGGTAAATCACCGGTCGTCCCAGGTAGAATTCGACTTTGCCAGAAATCGAGAGGAACATGCCTTTGCGCAAATAACGCATGTGGTAATCCTGGTTGAACCAGAGCAGCCGGATGGTGCCAGTCTTATCGGAAACGACCGCTTCGGTAATTTTGCGATTGCGTTTGGACGCATAGTTGCTGATGCTTTCGACCTGTGCGATGATGGTCACTTCAGTGCCATATTTAAGTTGGCTGATGGTCTGTGAAAGTGAGTAATCATCATAGCGCCGGGGGAAGAAATAGAGCATGTCTTCAATTGTGCACAGTCCCAGCTTCTTGAGATGTTCCGCCTGTCTTGGTCCAACCCCACGGATGACAGCCGGAGAGGCATCCAGCCCGATGGTCGTATCCGCCACTGGATTGCGCGAAATATCCTGTGCGCGTTTGCTTACCCTGGTTTTGATGACCTGCTCTTTAAAATCCGTTGGTTCTTTGCTTTTTGCAACTCCCGTATCTTTCTGGCTTATTTCTGGCGGAGAGGACTGATTTTTGTGTGCAATCGTGTGCGGCTCTTCAGGTTTGATTTGGTCGGGTTTGGGTAGGCTTGACACTTTGCTGATGCTCAGCAAGTCGCCAATCTCCTGTAAAGCTCCCCAGCGATCATGGATGTCCAGGTTTGGATAATGTGTCAGGATGGAGGTAATTGCCGGGATGAGGGCTTCAGAAGCGCCCTCTGCCCGTGCTTCAGCTGCCCAGCTTTCAGCCAGTTTTTGCAGACCGCCGACGACAGCGCGGTTTTCATATCCAAATTCTGATTCCAGTTTGAAGATCTTTAAAAGTTTTTCTGATGATAAGGGCATTGTTTGTGTCTCTTAAAATTTTCCATGTAATTACTGTAGTATTTTATTCTATCATGATACCCACTAATTGGTTTGATGGCGGAACAGATGGCGGAACGGGGATTCAACCTGCCGATTTACGAAAAACTGGTTGGCAAAACCTGCCAACCAGGATGATTCTTCCAAACTTGGACGATCATTCAATTGCGATGATCAATTGATAATGTGCCTGACCACCCTCGTGAATCTCGACTTCATGGTCTGGATAGGTCTTCCGTATTTGGTCTGCAATGCCATTCACCTGATTTAGGTTAATGTCCTCACCATAGAAGATCGTTATACGCTCGTAATCCTCGCTATGCGCTTTTTCAAGCAGTTGTTCGACTGCATCCTCCACGGAAGTAGTGGATGCAATTAGTTCGCCATTCAAAAGCACAATAACCTGACCTTTTTCTACCTGGACACCGTCAATTTCAACGCTGCGCGTTGCAGTGGTGATCTCACCCGTCTGCACTTCATCAAGCGCTTCGGTCATCGATGCAACATTTTCATCGAAATCACCATCTGCCACGAGGCGGAACATAGCTGAAAATCCCTGGGGTGTGTTCCTGGTCGGTATCACAGCCACTTTTTTGACCGTCACTTTGGCGGCATTTTCTGCTGCCAGAATGATATTTTTATTGTTGGGCAGGATGATGATCTTATCTGTGGGCAAATTTTCAAAGGAAGCCACGATTTCTTTCACGCTTGGGTTCATGGTTTGCCCGCCTTCAACAATGGCTGCCACTCCCAGGCTGGCGAAGATACGCGACAGCCCATGACCGGGAGACACAGCCACGACAGCGATCTCTCCAGGTTGAACGGGAGCCAGCTTCAACTTTCCGGCTTTGTTTTTGTTATTGTTAAGCTGCTCTACCAGGTTTTCCATCATCACTTTCTGGACGGTGCCCAGGCTCATGGTATAGTCGATTGGCGTGTAGCGGCTATCAGTCGGGACATGGATATGCATCCGGTAGATGCCATCTCCCTCGCCGACCTGGATGGATGTTCCGATCTCAGACAGCCCAGCGTAATAAGCTTCCAAATCGAGGATTGAGGTGGGTGTAAAATCAATCACCACTTCGTAATCCTGTCCGGGTTCAATCGTATCCATGGTATCATCCAGATTCATTTCAGAGAGCGGTCTCACTTCAGCAAGGGCTGTGTCAAGAGAATCGCCATTAATCAGACGCAGCATGCCTTCAAAAATGTAAAAAAGACCTTTTCCACCAGAATCAACCACCCCGGCTTGTTTTAGGACGGGAAGCAGCTCAGGTGTTTTGAGCACACTTTCATCTGCAGCATCGACAATATTGACGAGAAGTTCACTCAGTTTGTCAGTCTGATTCAGATACGCTTCAGCGCTGGACGCAATGTCTTTGATAACCGTCAGGATCGTGCCTTCAACAGGTCTTACAACCCCTTTATAGGCCGTGCTTCGGCTTTCCTGCAGTGCGCGCACAAAAAGGGCAGAATCCATGGTTTCGTAATGGTCCAATGCCCTGGCGAAACCGCGCCAGATCTGGGAGAGGATCACACCGGAGTTTCCCCTGGCACCCATTAAGGCACCCTGTGCGAGGGCATGTGCCATTTCTCCAACATTATTGCCATCCACCTTGGTGGCTTCATCCAGGGCTGCCTGCATGGTCAGTACCATATTGGTGCCGGTATCGCCATCCGGCACAGGAAAAACGTTTAGGGAGTTGACATGCTGCTGATTGGTGCGAAGCCATGTAAGCCCGGCTTCCAATAATATCTTTAATCCTTTTCCATCCAACGGAGACTGAAGCAGCTTATGACGCTCAGCCTCGCTGAGAATGGTTTTTGTCCTACCATTCATAATACTCCTGCTGAATAAATTAGATAATTTCGCAATTAATCCGGATTGCTGATGCGTAAGCCACGTACATGCACATTGATCCGGTTGACGGGAATTCCAATCGTCTTTTCGACGTTGTATTTTACGCTGTTAGCCACACTGTCTGTCAGAGTCTTGATGCGCATGCCATATTCGACAATGATATAGATATCAATTGTCAATCCGGTACTATCTGAATTGACTTTGATACCATAATTTGCATCTTTCCTGAAAAAATGTTTAATGGCTTCAAGTATGTTCTTGGGTGCAAGCCCAATGACGCCATAGGAGAGCAAGGTGTATTGCCTGGCAACAGTGGCGATTGCCTGAGGTAAGATATAGATATTGCCCAGAGGGTTTGATTGATCAGTCATATCAAATTTTCTCAGTCCTTCCAAAGTGACTTGATTCATTTTTAAGTCTATGATAAAATCCTTTGCTGTTTGGGACATTTTGTTTGCCCAATGGTAGTTATTATAACGCAAGAAAGGATATTTAAAATGGCAAAGTGTAGTAATTGTGGCAAGGCAACAACCTTTGGGCATAACCGTAGCCACTCCCTGGTTGCAACGAGACGAAAATTTCGTCCCAACCTTCAGCGAGTGACCGTGTTTGAAAATGGTCAAAAAGTACGCAAGGTTCTTTGCGCGCGATGTATAAAAACCATGACGAAATCATACAAGTAACAACACCAAGTTATCACAAGAGTCACGGTTATTTGCCGTGATTTTTGTTTTAATGGGGAAGCGCCTCTCTTAAAGCAGCAATTCCAGCCTTGATACCCTGTGGATATCGGAAGACCGATGTGCCAGCTACGAAGTCACGGGCACCCGCCTCATAAACCTCAGCAATTGTGTTCACATCGATCCCTCCGTCCACTTGGATGACTGCATCCGATCCGTGTTGATCAAGCATCTCCCGCATCCGGCGGATCTTGCTCAAGGAATGAGGAATAAACACCTGCCCGCCAAACCCGGGATTGACGCTCATGATCAATACCAAGTCAAACGTTCCGATCAGATCGGACAGAACATCCACCGGCGTACCTGGATTAATGGTGACGCCAGAGATCATCCCCAGTTCACGGATATTCTGCAAAGTGCGGTGAATATGTGGGCAGGTTTCATAATGAACAGTGATGCGGTTGGCGCCAGCATCAGCAAATGCCTGCAGATGTTTTTCGGGCTCAACGATCATCAAATGAACGCAGAGGGGAAGCGTGGTGGATCGCTTACAGGCTTGAACAACCATGGGGCCAAAGGTAATATTGGGAACAAAACGCCCATCCATTACATCCACGTGAATGTAATCAGCACCTCCTTCTTCACACTCAGCTAAGTCAGATGCAAGCTGCGCCAGGTTGGCAGAAAGGATGGAGGGGGAAATAAATGCGCTCATTTGCAGTCCCTTTCAGGGTTTTAAGGTCAGGTAAACATACAGCCAGAAGGGTATCAGACCCAGCAGCAGGGTGAATGCAACCAGTCCCAGTCCCCAGGTAGTCCCATCAAATTCCTTATGTGCAGTCTTGACCTTATCCGTTTCTTCACTGCTGGGGATTGCGGGAGGTGGAATGGTCTCCACCAGGTCACTCGGTGTCAGTTTCTCCTTTTGAACAGCAGGTTTGATTTTCAACGGCTGAGGCTTTGTAATGGGCGCTTTAATTTGGTTCGGTCCGGTTTTTGAATTGAAGAACGCTTCAGATGCATTCAATCCTTCGGATTGTGCCAAACCTGATAATAAACGACCCAGTTGATCAGCCGTACGATAGCGGGCTGAAGGTTCCTTAGAGAGAACTTTAAGAATGATGTCTTCCAGTTGTTGGGGAATGGCAGAATTTAATCGCCTCGGTGGTACAGGCAGCTCCTCGCGATGCATGCGTGCCAGCTCGGCAGTTTCGCTTGCATTGAAGGGCAATTGACCAGTCAGCATTTCATACAGGATCACCCCGAGTGAATATACATCTGATGCAGGAGAAGGCGCCAGGCCGGATGCCTGCTCCGGAGAGAAGTAGTGCGGTGATCCCCAAACCACATCATTATGCTCTTCAGCGGGGATGGTGGCAAGCGCGCGTGCAATGCCAAAATCAGTTACTTTAAGGCGCTGGTCAGGTGAGACAAGCATATTCTGGGGTTTAATATCACAGTGTACCAGTCCTGCACGGTGAGCATAACCCACACCAGCACATGCCTGGATCATCAAGTGCAAAGCTTCATCGACCTTAAAGCGTTCCTTTTGCCTGATCAAGGTTTTCAAATCAGTGCCAGGCAGAAATTCCATCACGATGAAGAGATATTGTTGATCCAAACCAAAATCATGCACCGTGACAATATTGGGGTGGGAAAGATTGGCAGCGGCGCGTGCCTCCTGGCGGAAACGATCGCGGAAGGTTGGATCATCCGAGTAGTCTTCACGCAGCAGTTTGATGGCGACTGTGCGTTCGAGCATCGTATCGTGGGCTTTATGAACTACAGCCATACCGCCAGTACCCAGCGGGTGCAGTAATTGGTAGCGACCATTAAGAAGCATCAAATCGGACATATCGAAATTATACCTTAATGAAAGCCAGAGATGCCATCAACCATCAACATATCCAGTGAAAAAGTGAAGTGACCAGGGTTGCCAAAAAGGAAAAGCATAAAAGATCAACGTACGGATTTATTTCAATAAATGCGTGAATAGAATTCTATGAATTGTTTTACAGGTCCTGATTGCTAGTGCATGCTTATGGGATGGAAGTAAAATAGGACAAGAGACCGTCCTGTTTTACCAGATGAAGAAGATGCCCATTTAGAAATTTTGTGAAGTGGCCTCATCCTGATATAATATTAACAAGGCAGGTGACCCATGAAAAAACAAGGCAATTCCAAAATTCATATCCTGACAATACTGGCAGGTGTATTACTGGCTGGCATTTTAATCGCGCTGGTGGTACTCCTGCTGCAGCTTTCCAAACAGGAAGAGCTGGTTGAAGCGCCGTCACCCACAGCGTCGCTGACCATGATTCCTGCGCCTACTGCCACCTCAGTTATCACGCTTCCTACAAGCGCTGCGTCACCAACAACAACTATCCCGGCAGTGCTTCCACCTGGTACGATCGGCGTGGGCGCTTACGTCAAAGTGACCGGTACGGAAGGCGTGGGGCTGCGCATGCGCGCTCAGGCCAGCACTTCAGCAGAGGTCTTGTTTATGACAATGGATGAAGAGGTTTTTCTCGTCATCGGCGGCCCGGAAGAAAAAGATGGTTATACCTGGTGGCAGCTTGAAGCTCCCTATGATAAAACCCGCACCGGCTGGTCTGTAGATGCTTATTTGACAGCCATCGAGCAGGAAGAACCGTAAACCGAAAAAGCCATGAATAAAAGCTGACTCCCATTCATAGTAAAATGATTAAATACTCGATACTGGATAAAATGGTCACTCAGGAGCGATGATTTTGATGCGATTAACAAAAAGACCTCAAAAGCAATCCAAAGAAGATCTCGAGAAGCGATATGAGTTGCCGCAAGTGGGTCTTGATCAGCCGGTACCTTTCGAACTTGAATTTCGCACTGCACAATCCATCGGGATGGAACGAACCCACAATGAGGATGCTCTTTTTGCCCTGAGACTGACTTCCCAGAATTCGGATACACCTTTGAAGGCAGGCATTTTCATGGTGGCGGATGGCATGGGGGGGCATTTGAATGGTCAATTGGCGAGCACTTGTGCCATTCAAACAGCCAGCGCATGCCTGTTTCAGGATGTTACGGAACTCTTGAAAGATGATCCCGGAACACAGGGCGTGGCCGGGATGCTGCAAAAGGCGGTTGATGCAGCTCAAACTGAGGTTTTGGACAAAGTGCCTGGCGGTGGAACAACCCTGACAGTGGCACTGATCCTCCATAACCAATTGACTTTTGCACATGTTGGTGATTCCAGGCTTTATTTGTTCCGGGATGATGGCAAAATGACCCTTCTCACACACGATCATTCACTGGTCAAGAGACTGGTTGATCTGGGTCAGATCAGTCCTGCTGAAGCAAGCGTGCATCCCCAAAGGAATGTGCTCTTTCGCGCGCTGGGGCAGACGGAAGCCTTTAAGGTTGATATTGACAGCATGCCATTGTCAAATCCTTGCCTCTTGATGCTTTGTTCGGATGGTTTATGGGGGCAGGTCACAGACGAACAAATATTGGAAATTCTCAGGCAGCATCAATTTGATGTTGACGCCTGTGAGAACCTGGTTGAAGCTGCCAATCAATTGGGCGGGTCGGATAATATCAGTGTGATTTTGGTGAAAATCTCATAAGGAGGTTGTTAAATTTATGTTACCTGATTCCATTAATCGAAAATATCGCATCCTGGTGGTTGATGATGAAAAACGTATGGTGGGTTTTATCCGCCTGAACCTGGAGCATGACGGTTTTGAAGTTATAGAAGCTTTTAATGGCACCCAGGCAATGGATCGCTTGCGTGAGAAGTTGCCTGACCTGATCCTTTTGGATGTGATGATGCCAGATATGGACGGCTTTGAAGTGCTGCGCATGGTTCGGGAAGTCAGCGCGGTGCCGGTGATCATGCTGACTGCCAAAGGTGAAGAAAATGATAAGGTGCGCGGCCTTGAACTGGGCGCAGATGATTATGTAACCAAACCATTCAGTCCACGTGAACTGGTCAGCCGGATCCGGGCAGTACTGCGACGCGGCGCATCCCTTGATGATGAAGATTCCAGCAGGATTGATGTGGATGGTCGCTTGATTATGGATTTTGGTCGGCATGAAATATGGGTTGAAGGAGAGCTCATTAAGTTGCGCCCGACAGAATATCGGTTGCTTTACCACCTGGTGAAGAATGCTGGTTGGGTTTTGACCCATGATCAGATTCTGACCAAGGTTTGGGGTTATGAATATCGCGATGAACCCCATTATGTGCGCCTCTATATCAACTATCTGCGTAAGAAGATTGAGGTTGACCCGACGGACCCGAAGTATATCCTGACGGAGCGCGGTGTAGGTTACCGCTTTGTTGATTACAAAAGAGAGGCAAAAACTGATGACTGAAGGCGAAATCAACATTAAAATTATCTAAGTTGCGATTGAACTATAAAAATTGGTTTATAATTTACTGACTAAATGATCAAGCCATTACAAATGATCAGCAAAAATTGACGTCGGATGTCATGAGGGTGCTTTTCAGTATAAAACAATTCATCAGTTGTTTCATGATCGAGAGGGTGCCATGACCAATAAAAAGGAAAAGTCGGACGAAAATGTAAAATCCCCCAAAAAATCCAAAGAAAATAGCAACGCAGCCACTTTGACGAATGACAAGAAAAAAGAAAAGATTCCCAAAAAAACTGGAAAAGAGATGACCGACAAGGAATATGAGAAGGAATTAAAGCGCCTTCAAATTGAACTTGTCAAACTTCAAGGATGGATCAAGGAGAAAGGGCTGAAAGTAGTTGTTCTCTTTGAAGGTCGCGATGCCGCTGGTAAGGGGGGCATCATCAAACGCATCACTGCGACACTTAACCCCAGGATTGTGCGTGTTGTGGCTCTGGCAACATCCACCGAGCGGGAGAAAACCCAATGGTATTTCCAGCGCTATGTGATGCATCTGCCAGCAGCAGGGGAAATGGTATTGTTTGACAGGTCCTGGTATAACCGTGCAGGGGTGGAGCGGGTGATGGGCTTCTGTACCCAGGAACAGGTGGAGGAATTTTTCCGCAGTGCGCCCGAGTTTGAGCGTATGCTGATCCGTTCCGGAATCATCTTGATCAAATACTGGTTCTCAGTCAGCAATGAAGAACAGGAAAAACGATTTCAGGCGCGCATCAATGACATCACCAGGCGCTGGAAACTCAGCCCGATGGACCTGGCATCCCGGTCCAAGTGGGTGGAATATTCCAAAGCCAAAGATGAAATGTTCAAATTCACTGATACAAAGCTCTCACCATGGTTTGTCGTCAATACCGATGACAAGAAAAAAGCCCGGTTGAACTGCATCAGACACCTGCTTAGCCAGATCCCATATGAAGACCTGACGCCTGAGCCCATTGTGCTTCCCCCAAGGCAGGAGGATCAGGGCTATGTCCGTCCTCCCATTACTGATCAGACATTTGTGCCCGATCATTACAGCTAAGTTTCAGCAGTGAAGAAAATCAAAAATTGATTTGATCAGCCCGTGTATTGCCTGTTTATAAAAGTATTTGTAAGATAGCGTTCCTAAATACACCATCTTTCGCAGATAAGGCAGGAGAGATGATGTTGTCAGTTTGATTAAGAGAGATCACCACAAACGGAATTCGCTGCCCTGCTCTACGAAGACCTCTTTATCCAAAACATGGGTGGTCGGAACGAAATTCATAAAGCTGTTTGAAACAACCAGGCTGTTTGTTTTAGCGCCGCCCGGAAAAAAACTGACCCCTTCCAACACGGCTTTGGTGGTGGTGAGGATCGGCGTCACTGCTGTGGCACAGAAAATCAGATTCTCGCCGGGCGCCAGTTCATTTTGTGTATAGACTTCGCCCAGGTGGATCCCCATCATCTTTAATCGTTCCCGATCAGTGTCATCCTTGGGTTTAAAGGTCGCCTGCATTCCCCCGCCCAGCAATTTGATGGCTGCTGCAGCGATGACCCCTTCAGGTGCTGCGCCAATGCCCATGACGGCATGGACACCGACACCTTTAAAGCAAGTGAAAATGCAGGGCATCAAGTCGCCATCCATGATCAAACGCACCCTGGCACCGGTGGAGCGGACTCTCCTGATCAGTTCTGCGTTGCGTGGACGATCAAGGATTGTAATGGTAAGTTGAGAGCGATCTTTTCGCTTTAATGCATCCGCGATCCGGTAAATATTCTCTTCAGGAGAGAGACGTATATCAATTACCGCTGCGGCTTCCTTACCGACACAGAGTTTATCCATGTAAGTATCGGATGCCTGGATCAGTCCACCGGATGTGGAGGCTGCCAGAACGCACACAGCACCAGGGTTGAGATCCGCCGTTGCGTTCGTGTTTTCAAGTGGGTCTACAGCAATGTCAATACTCATCCCGCCGCGCCCAAGTTTTTCACCGATAAAGAGCATGGGGGCATCGTCCCGCTCCCCTTCGCCTATTTTAATATTGGTTGAAAACCCTTTGATCTTGTTCAGTGAAGTCCGCATCGCATCCACCGCAGCCTGGTCAGCCAATTCTTTATCCCCTTGCCCGGCAGCTTTGGCGGCTGCAATGGCAGCGTTTTCTGTAACTTCCAGCAATTGCCAGGCAAGGCTGTTAAAAGTCTTATGCAGTTTTTCATCCGTCTTTTTAAGTGTCATTTTGTCTCCTTCTTAAATAAAACCCTATTTTCGATAAAAAACTGAAGTTAGCGAAAAAGATCTTTCATTTAAATCTGAATAGATTGTTTGCATTATTGTAAGTAGTAAGCGCAACCTCCTCAATCGTTTTTCCATGCAACTTTGCGACCTCGGCTGCAATCAAGGGAATGTGCGCAGGTTCATTCCGCCTTCCGCGGAAGGGATGTGGGGTCAGAAAGGGCGCGTCTGTCTCCAGCAGGAGCGAGGTCAGCGGCAATTGTGCAACCAGATCCTTTCGCTCCTGCGCATTCTTAAATGTAACTGGACCGGCAATACCGATCATGAAATTAAGGGAGGTGGCGCAGTGGGCAACATCAAGCGTATCACTAAAGGCATGCAGAACACCGGGGGTTTGCCTGAGCCGACTGTCCCCTGGCAGCGATCGAACCCACTCAGCCAGAATTGGCATGAGATCCGCAGAGGCATCGCGGTTGTGAATGAGCACTGGCAAATCCAACTCGCGTGCAAGCGCCAACTGCCGCAGAAAGATATCGTGCTGTTGCTCTCTTGGGGTATGCTGTCGGTAATAATCCAACCCAATTTCACCAATGGCAAGCACAGCTTTATCCTCAGCCAACTTTGCCAAAGAATCAATACTGGTATCAAGCCACTGGCTGCCATAATTCGGGTGAAAACCAACCGCGGCATGGATCAAGCCTTGGTATTGATATGCCAGGTGGATGGCAGCCATACTGGTTTCCAAATCGATTCCGGGATTGAGGATGAAGGACAAGCCAGACTGGCTGGCGTGTGACACCACCTCAGCACGATCTTCATCGTAGATGTCGAAATCCAAGTGGCAGTGTGTATCGGTAAAATGGGTCAAAACAGTCCTCTCTATGATGAAGAATTATAACAGGCTGTTCCCTTTCATTTAAAGGTAAAATAGGGTTGATATGAACAAGAAGCAAGAATCATTGCGCATAGCTGTGGTATTAAGCAGCGATGTGGTCTCTTGGTACCAACTCTTCTACCGTTGAAAGCCGGAAATAGTATTTGGCGTCTTCGTGCGCCCGTGGACGGACACTCACTAGACGATCCATCAGCATGATCCATCAGCATGCAACAAGATTTGAATTTTACAGTACAATGTGGTGAAGGCTTGTGAGACATCACACGGGTCAAGGCATCGCATTTATGTGGCAACAATTGACTGGGTGGTGGTAAGATCATGAGAGCCTTTGATCAAAAAATTTAAATTAAGGATGAAAAAATGCCAGTTCCATCGATCGTTTTAGGTTTTGCCATCGCAACATTGCTTGGCGCTGTCTTTCACCTCTGGAAGGATGGAGGCTTGGGGAAATTGATCCTGTATTTATGTCTCAGTTGGGTCGGTTTTTATATTGGTCACAGGATTGCTGACACCTCAGGAATTTCTTTCCTGGATGTTGGGCAGATGCATGTGGGTCTTGGCGTGGTTGGCAGCATTGGATTACTTCTCCTCGGTCATTGGTTAAGCCTGATTGAAGTACAGCCCAAAGGGAAAAAATGAGCTGGTCTCCTTATGGGGAAAATGCTGCCGAAGGTGACCTGGTTCAATTACTCGGCAGCGGATATAAGAGTCACTTCATTCGCTTGAAACAAGGGGAGGAATTCCAGACCCATCGCGGGGTGATCAGGCATGATGACATCATCGGGGAAGCTTGGGGCAAAAAGCTCAGTTCCCATCAAGGAAATCCATTCTATCTGCTACAACCTGGCATTGCAGACCTGGTCAGGAACATCAAACGCAGCACACAGATCCTCTACCCTAAAGAAATCGGCATGATCTTGGTGACCATGGCGATTGGTCCGGGACAAAAAATTCTGGAAGCAGGCACCGGGTCTGGTGGGCTGACCACCGCTTTTGCCTTTTTTGTGGGACCACAGGGGCACGTCTATTCCTATGACCGCAATCCGGATTTTCAGCAGCTTGCGCAATCAAACCTTACAAAAGTCGGATTGGCAGAAATCGTCACCCTGAAACACGGGGATGCCCAGGATGGATTCAGTGAGCGCGGGATGGACGCCATCTTTTTGGATCTGCCAAACCCTTATGACTACTTAAGGCAGGTAAAAGCATCGCTCAAACCAGGTGGTTTTTTTGGCACGATCATTCCCACTTTTAACCAGGCATCCCTTGTTTTAAAAAGTCTGAAGATTGAAAAATTTGCCTTTATAGAAATGTGTGAGGTACTTGTCCGTTATTTTAAGATGGATTGGGAACGCCTGCGCCCCACAGACCGGATGGTTGCCCATACCGGGTATTTGGTCTTTGCGCGGTCTGTTTTTGAAATTGATGAAGATAACGAGAAAATTGAGGAAGTGGATTGAGTACTGATGTTTCTCAGTTGACGCCCGAAAAGATCAGGCATTTTTTGTCTGACGCTCCTGCTGTCAAGCCTTTTGACGAACAGATTGGTAAGATCAGGATCAAATTCCCCATATTAAAACCAGCAGCCGTGCTCATGCCATTATTTGAAGCACATGGCGAATGGCATTTGCTCTTCACAAGGCGTGCGGATACGCTTGTCGACCATAAGGGTCAGGTCTCATTCCCTGGCGGAACCCGTGAAGAGGGGGACCCCGACCTGGCATTCACAGCATTACGTGAAACATATGAGGAGATTGGTGTGAAACCAACGGATATCACCCTTCTGGGTGTACTTCCCCCGCGTGAACTGATAACCGGATACCTGGTGACACCATTTGTAGGAAGGGTGCCATGGCCTTATCCCCTTAAAATTTCTATTGAGGAGGTTGTTCGCGTTTTTTCAATGCCTTTAAACTGGCTGATTGATGAAGACAACCGCTATTTAAAGAGACAGTTTTACCTTGGGCAGAAATTTCAGGTGCTTTATTATAAACTTTATGATGGAGAAACACTCTGGGGTGCAAGCGCCAGCATGACCCTCGAATTGCTGGATATGCTTCGCTTAAACGGGCATGTCCGCTGATAAAAAAATCGGTCGGGTATCCGACCGATTTTGCTGATTTAAATTTGAAGGTGGGGGCAAAAGATCAAGCCTCTGCCTCTTCCTCTTTCTTATCCTTTTCAAGTACATCCGGCTCCACCTCACCCTCACCGGCTGCAACTTCTTCTGCTTCCTGTGCAACGTAGGTAACAGAAACGATCACATCTTCGGGATTGGTATGGATCGTAATGTTATCACCCAACTCAAGTGAATTAACATAGATGACAGATTCGGGGGTCGTCAGACTGCTGATGTCAACCTCGATCCTTTCGGGCAGATACTGCGGAAGGCATTCAATATCAAGCTCGCTCAGACTTTGAACAATAACAACATCAAAGTTCTCACTGACAGGGGCTACGCCAACCAATTCAACGCCCACAGTGGTGCGCAGTTTTTCGGTCATGGAGATTGCAAAGAAGTCAACATGCAAAAGGTGACCAAAAATCACGTCCTTTTGGCGATCACGCACAATAGCTGTATGTTTTTCGTCACCGACATCAATGGTGACCAGGCTGGAGGATGTAAGACGGCTGATTTTTGTGGAGGCATCCTTGAAATCCATTTGAATGGGGAATGCTTCCAAATGACGTCCGTAGATAACGCCAGGCAGTAAACCTGCCCGACGGATTGCACCGACGTGTTTCCCTTTGACGGCGCGCTTTTCTGCTTTAATAATTACTTTTTCATGTTCCATTTTTTTCCTTTGAGCGCCTCTCACCTTTTTCGGGTTACCTTCGCTCTGTGAATTATTGAACCTTAAGTTCAACGAAAGCCAATTTTAGCCGTAATGCCTGGAACCGTCAAGCAATATTGACAGCAATATTGTCTGATCAATGAGAATTTGAACCTGATACATAAAAAAATACGCTTTATTGTGTTTATAATATAGAAGCATATCCTGATAGTACAAGTCTGAAATGCCAGACCTGTTCCTTTGCCAGTTGTATCCTGTCATTGCGCAACGTCTAAGGAGAAATATATGAAAAAGTTCACATGGATTAAATTAATTGTTCTACCCCTGTTGCTGACAAATTTGATCGCATGTAAACCCCAAATCGTGGAAGAAGAAACGCCTGCACCGACACTCCCAGCGCCTACAGTCACTTTCACATCAATTGCAGAACCAGAAACATCTGGCTGGTGGAACGACCTTGTTTTTTACGAAATTTTCGTGCGCAGTTTTAAGGATAGCGATGGGGATGGCATTGGTGACTTCCAGGGCATCATCGAGCAACTCGATTACTTAAATGACGGCGATCCAGCAACAACTGATGATCTTGGAATTGGTGGGCTCTGGTTAATGCCGATCAATCCTTCTCCAACTTATCATGGTTATGATGTGACCGATTACTACGCAGTCAATTCTGACTATGGCACAATGGATGACTTTAAACAATTGCTGGCAGAGGCGGATAAGCGCGGGATCAAGGTCATCATCGACCTGGTGCTCAATCATACATCTACTGAGCACCCCTGGTTCCAGGCCTCACTGGACACGGACTCGGAATACCATGACTGGTATGTCTGGTCGGAAACCAACCCACAGACACCTGGACCGTGGGCTCAAAACGTCTGGCATCGCAATGCCAAAAATGGGATGTATTACTACGGTGTATTTTGGAGCGGCATGCCTGATTTGAATTACGATAACCCGGATGTCAGTGCAGAGATGATGAATGTCTCAAAATTCTGGCTCGAAGAGGTGGGCGTGGATGGTTTCAGGGTGGATGCAGCCCGTTATTTATTTGCTGATGGTGTCGTTCAGCAGGATACTGCGGAAACCATTACCTGGTTCCAGGATTGGCGTACATTCTATAAAGCCATCAACCCGCAAGCCTTCACCGTAGGGGAGGTCTGGACGGACCTGCAGGTGACAGCCAAATATGGGGATGGCAAAGGCATGGATAGTCTTTTCATGTTTGATCTTGCTGGAGACATCATCAATTCCATCTATTCGCCCGATCCTTCCCGCATTATAAAATCTTATTTGGATACGTTGACATATTTCCCTGAGCAGCAATTTAGCAGCTTTTTATCAAATCATGACCAGCAGCGGGTGATGTCATTATATGACGGCAATGTGGATAAAGCCAAACTGGCAGCATATGTCTACCTGACCGGGCCGGGCATTCCCTTCGTGTATTATGGTGAAGAAATCGGCATGACCGGTAATAAGCCGGACGAACAGCTGCGCACACCCATGCAGTGGTTAGCAGACGCCAATCCCGCGTTGCGGGACAAAGCCGGGTTCACCACTGGTATCCCATGGGAGCCGGTCAACACTGGGTTTGAGGATGTCAATGTCAGCCTCCAGGACGAGGACGCTGACTCTCTTCTCAATCAATACCGCAAGCTGATCCAACTGCGCAATTCCCATGAAGCGCTCAGGACGGGGACGTACCTGCCATTCACTTCCAGTTGCCGCCTGGCTTACCCTGTTTTAAGAGTGGATGAGGACGAAGCCATCATCGTCCTGGCGAATCTTGGACGGATGACCCTGGAAGGTTGTACTCTCTCAATTGAGACAAGCCCGCTCGAAGGTGAGTACCAGGCTGAAGTGCTGCTGGGAGATGGCGGTTTTGACCCCATCCTGTTCGATTCAAATGGCGCCGTGAATGCATATCAGATCTCCAAGAATTTGGAAGGCTGGGAGGAACTGATCCTCCTTTTGAAAAAATAGCCTTCGGGTTAAATGGTAAAAGTGAATTAAAATAAGCACCCAATTAAATTTGAAGGGTTCAATTACTGAGAGAGAAAAGGAGAGAAATGAATACTCGTATGCGATTTCTTAATATTATTCTGGCACTGGGTCTGCTGGTTGGCATGCTGTCTGGGTGCAAACCGGCGCCATCCAAAGTGCCCCGTATGGGGTACAAAGATGTGCTCTATGTTAATCTAACCTGGCATCAGCATCAGCCAATTTATTACAAGAATGAAGCCGGTATCTATTCCCGCCCGTGGGTGCGAGTGCATGCCACCAAGGATTACTTGGATATGGCTGAGACGGTTGCCAAATACGAAGATGTGCATATCACCTTCAACCTGACGCCATCTTTGATCCGTCAATTGGACGATTTTGCGAATAATGGCGTGAAAGATCTTTATTGGGTTTATGCAGAAGTACCTGCTGATCAACTCGATGAAACGCAAAAGCGCTTCATCCTTGAGCGCTTCTTTGATGCCAACTGGGACCACATCATATCAATCTATCCTCGCTACCAGGAATTGTTGGACAAACGCGGTGGCACCGATTCAGCAGCCATCGATGTAGCTCTGACTTCATTCACCGAGCAGGACTTCCGCGATCTTCAAATCTGGTTCAACCTGGCATGGGTGGATCCAGATTACCTGGCAGTGGAACCACTCAAAGCCCTGGTTGAGAAGGGGCGTGATTTCAGCGAAGAAGATAAAACCATTCTTTTTGATGAAATCCTCTCACTTGTTCAAAAGGTCATTCCCTATCATGCTGAATTACAGAAGGATGGTGTGATTGAAGTCACCACCACGCCTTATGCCCACCCCATCCTGCCTTTGATCTATAACTCCGACCTGGCACTTGTTGGCAACCCCAGCGCAGAAACACCTGACGAGACTTTTTCCTATCCTCAGGACGCTGCCTACCATCTTGAAAAAAGCGTGGAGATGTACAAAGAGTATTTCGGTATGGATGTGCGAGGTCTATGGCCTGGTGAGGGTTCGGTGGCACAGGATATAGTCGGGCTGGTAAGCGAAGCCGGATATCAATGGATGCAGACGGGTGAACCTGTGCTGGCGAAATCCCTTGGGATTGAGACCTTCACACGGGATGACAACGAAATGGTGCAAGAGGCGGATGATCTTTACCGTCCTTATTATGTGAAAGACGCAGAAGGTAACCAGGTGGCGATCTTCTTCCGCGATTGGACACTTTCGGACAAAATTGGTTTCACCTATTCGGGCATGGAAGGCGCAGCGGCTGCACAGGATTTGGTCACCCGCTTGGAAAATATCCAGAGCAAGTTTGTAGCAGATGGCACTGAAGGACCCCATATCGTCAGCATTATTGTGGATGGGGAGAATGCTTGGGAAAATTATGACAATGATGGTAAGGCTTTCCTGAATACACTCTATCAATTGTTGGGTGAAAGTGAAGCGTTGAAGACCGTCACCCCTTCAGAATACCTGGAAATGTTCCCTGAGCAAAGGTCAATCGATAATCTTTTCCCGGGTGCCTGGTTCAGCGCCAATTACGATACCTGGTACGGTGAAAGCGAAGAAGCACTCGCCTGGAATTACCTGGGTGAAGTACGCGATTTTCTCAGCGCCTATGAAACCGGTGAGAAAAGCGGTGATGCAGATTGCCTTGCGACTGCGTTTGATTTTATGTACCTGGCAGAGGGCTCGGACTGGTTCTGGTGGTATGGTGCAGACCAGGATTCTGGTCAGGATAGCTACTTTGATGAAGGATTCAGGGAATTATTGAAACAGGTTTACCTCTCTATGGGGGAGGAGGTTCCAGTTTTTGTCAATGTCCCGATCATTCAACCCCAGGCGGTACAGGCAAACACCCCCATGATGGGATCAGGTACGCCTGAAATTGACGGCAAGGTGGAGGATGAAGCCTGGGACTGGGCAGCTTATTACGAGGGCACCAAAGAGGGTGTCATAGAAGGTCTCTATTTTGTGCTGGATAAGGAAAATCTTCATATCCGGCTTGATACCACGGCTGCATTGGCAGATGGACAAATGGCAGAGTTCTACATGAGTATCCCCGGTCAGGATGGGCGCAACGCCTTCGGGATGGCTGAGGATCAACTTTTGGGAATATCTGCAACCCTGATGTTTGCCTTCAAAGCTGGGGGAACATCGCTGGATATCTACGATACGGATGGTGAGACCTGGACTCTCCTGGAAACTGAAGCAGGTGCTGCAGCCCAGGATGGTAAGTCCATTGAGGTCAGTTTGCCCCTAGCCAAACTTGGCAAACTTAATAGCGGGGATGAGCTTAAATTGGTGACTGTTTTATCTCCGGATGGGGTGAAATTCCCGCAGGCGGGACCTGCTGCCATCCAGATTTTGGATATAGGTGAAACAACCAGCTTGTTGCTGGTGGAAGACCCGCTTGGTGACGATTATGGGCCGGGAACCTATACCTACCCGACAGATGGCGTTTTCGGGGAGGGAGTCTTTGACATCGCCACCTTTGAAATATCTTATGATGCAGCCAGTCTGATCCTGACTTTAAGCCTGGATGGCGTCATCGAAAACGGTTGGGGATCGCCCAATGGTTTCTCTGTTCAGACATTCGATGTTTACATTGACAAGGACCCAGGCAGTGGAAGCGGTGCCCGCATGCTTTTACCCGGTCGCAATGCAGCCCTGAGTGCTGAAAATGGCTGGGAGTATACCATCTGGGTGGAGGGTTGGATGCCGCAGGTTGTCATTCCAGACGCCGAAACAATGGAACCGAAAGATTACTCTGAAGCCAGCAGTGCCATGAAGCTCTTTGTAGATCCGGGCAAGAACGCCATTATCGTCCGGGTGCCCTTGACCTTCCTGGGTGAAGGTGACCCTGCCACCTGGGGTTATGCAGCCGTTCTGCTTGGGCAGGAAGGTTATCCTGCGACAGGGGTTTGGCGAGTGCGCGATGTCAGCCAGGAGGCAGCGCAATATAAATTTGGCGGGGCAGCCCTTGACAATAACCACTCCCGCATTATAGACATGGCTTGGCCAGAGGAAAACACACCCGATCAAAAAGGCATCCTGGGAGGTTATCCAAGCTCTGCAAAGGCAATGGATACATTAACCCCTGATGACTTCGCGATCATCCCGCTATTAAATGTAAAATAATGATGAAAGGGTAAACGATGGCTGTCCATGACAGGTTAATGGAGTGGGCAGCCATCATAAAAATAATGGATCAAGAATTTATTGTAAAAAAAGAAAAACGTCCATCCGTTGAGATCATCCTGGATGATGGTCGTGTCATCTCGGGACCGCGCAATGCCAGACTTGAGGCATTTCTCAAAACGATTCAGGAGCCTGATAAACCCCTGATCGTAGGCGCCATAGTAGATGGCAGCTTGAGGGAGTTGACCTACCCGATTTCAATGGATGCACATGTTACGCCTCTCACCCTCTCTGATGCTGATGGCGCACGGATTTACCGCCGATCACTCACATTTTTACTGGAGGTGGCTTTTTCGCAAACTTTCCCGGACGCGGTCCTTACAATTGATCACTCGGTCTCATCGGGCGGATATTATTGCCAGGTAACAGAACATGCTCCCCTTGTACAAGCCCAGCTCAAAAAAGTTGAGAAGCGCATGAGGGAGCTTGTCGATGCAGATGTGGAATTTAAGCGTGAAGTCGTCCCTTTGGATGAGGCAATCGCCTATTTTGCTTCATCAGGTGAAGATGACAAGGTTCGCTTGCTAAAATATCGGGAGCGGAAAGACCTGGTTTTGTATCGCATGGGCGAACATCGCGATTACCATCATGGATACATGGTGCCTTCATCAGGCTATATCCGCTGGTTCGAGCTGGTGCATTTACCGGGCGCTTTTATCATGCGATTTCCTAGGCGGCATGCACCCACCACATTGACCCCGATGACCAACTATCCAACCCTGTTGCATGCTTTTAGGGAGTATGGTGATTGGCTTAACAAATTGGGTATCCCTTCAACAGGTGCCTTGAATGACGCCATCGCAGCCGGTCGCATCAATGAGGTGATCCTTGTCTCCGAGGCATTGCATACGCAGCAAATATCAAAGATCGCTGAAGACATCAGTAAACGTAAGAAAAAAGTCAGGGTCGTTTTAATTGCAGGTCCCTCATCATCTGGAAAGACAACCTTCTCCAAGAGGCTTTCCATTCAACTGCTGACCCAGGGCGTCTCACCCTTTGCGCTCGAAATGGACAATTATTTCGTCGATCGGGACAAGACCCCCGTTGATCAAAACGGCGCAAGGGATTTTGAATCCATTGATGCCCTCGATCGGAAGCGCTTGAATCAGGATATTCGGGCGCTTATTGCCGGTAAACAGGTGCAGCTGCCACGTTTTGACTTTAAGAGCGGCTTGAGTGTTGCTGGAGAAACGGTTCATCTCAAAGATGATGAAGTCATCATTTTGGAAGGTATTCACGGCTTGAATCCAGCACTCTTGGAGGATTTTGATCCAGAGCTGACCTACCGGATCTATGTATCCTGCCTGACACAACTCAACCTCGACCGCCACAATCGTATTTCCACTACAGATACCCGTATGTTGCGGCGGATTTTAAGAGATGCACGTGATCGCGGTTACAGCGCGCAGGATACAATCCGGCGTTGGGAATCCGTCAGGCAGGGTGAGAAGGTTCACATATTCCCATACCAGGAAAATGCAGACGTGATGTTCAACTCCGCGCTTGCCTATGAATTGACCGCCCTGCGCCCCCTGGTTGAGCCTTTATTGCGCCAGGTGCCTTTTGGCACCCTCGAACATATCGAAGCCAAACGCTTGTTGAGGTTTCTGGAATGGTTCCTCCCGACCAACCCCGATTTCATCCCTGATAATTCAATCTTGAGGGAATTTGTGGGTGGATCGATCTTGAAGGATTTTTCAATCTGGCATGGACAACCCATGAATGGATCAGGTTCTTTATAAATAATTACAGCCTGACATTTTAAAAACTGAATAGATGACATAAAAACACACACCCTAAAAAATCAAGGTGTGTGTTTTTTGGGGCGCAAGAAAGGGTTATAGACTTTCCTTAATGACTTTACCCAGGCGTTTGATGCCTTCCCAAATGACCTCGGGTTTACAGGCAGAGAAATTCAAGCGCATAGTGTTTTTACCACCACCATTGGGGTGGAATGGTTCACCGGGGACATAAGCAATCTTTTCTTCAATGGCCTTGGGGAATATCTTGGTCGTGTCGTAGCCCTCTGGCAGGCAAACCCAGAGAAATAGACCACCCTTGGGACGTGTCCAGTGGGTTCCATCCGGCATGTACTCCTCCAGCGCAGCGAGCATGGTATCTCTGCGCTCGCGATAGACTTCCCGGATGTGCTGAATATGCGTGTGCATCCAGGGCGTCCTGGCAAGTTCGTAGGCCACATATTGATTAAAAGTTGAGGTATTGAGATCACTGCCTTGCTTGGCTTGAACAAGTTTCTTGATCACATCAACTGGTGCCACCACCCATGCCAGGCGCAATCCTGGAGCCAAAATTTTTGAGAAAGTGCTGGTGTAAATGACATTACCGGTATATATCGGGAATTCCTTGGAGCGGATCTCGTCATCCAGTACTACAACCGGAGGCAAGTGTGAACCCTCATAGCGCAACTGCCCGTAAGGGTCATCTTCAATAATGGGGACGCCATACTGATTGGCAACTTCAATCAATTGCTTGCGTCTTTCCAAAGTGAGCGTTGTCCCGGTTGGATTTTGAAAATTAGGAAGGGCATAGATGAATTTGATGTTGGTATTGATCAACTCTTTAAGCTGTTCTGTCTGCATACCATCGTCATCTGCTGCGATCGTGACATAACTGACGCCGTAAGCATTCCAGGCCTGCAGTGCTCCCAAGTAGGTGGGGGACTCAACCAGGACACGGTCCCCACGGTTGATGAAGATTTTCCCCAGTAGATCCAGGGCTTGTTGTGAGCCTGTGGTGATCAAGACATTATCTGCAGATACCTGGATGCCATATTTGCCTGCATTAGTTGCAAGCAACTCCCTGAGAGGCTGGTAGCCTTCAGTTGCGCCGTATTGTAGCGCTTGCTGACCCATTTCGGTCAGGACTGTATCACAGGCTTCTTTAAATTTTTCAATTGGAAATACTTCAGGGGCTGGAAATCCGCCCCCAAATGAGATCATGCCTGGTACAGAAGCAACTTTCAGTAGCTCTCGTATTGCAGAACTGCTCATGCCCTGCGTGCGGTGGGCATATCGATGATCCCAAGATGTTTGCATAAAATTTTCTCCTTTTTATTTATTTATTTTTTATTTCATGAACCTTGCAACAACCCTGGCAAGTGTGGGTAAAACCACTTTATCCCCAGAGGTGAGTTGCGCTGGAGCCTTTGACTCTTTTTCTGAAGCGCTCTGGTAGATATAAACGGAAGTGCCTTCAACTGCATATTTATTCTCGACAAAGGCCTGACCGGTGAGGAAGCCTTCCTGGTCGATTGCACAACTGCTAACCTTTCCAATGAACTTGCCGCGGGCATCAATGACTGGGTCGCCATGATGCGCCATCCGAACACCCTTTTCCTCAAAGCGGAAGCGCACCACCACACCCTGTCGGTTTCTTTCGCGTTGCATGAACGCCGCCCTGCCAATGAACCAGACTGTGTTCAATTTGACGAAGGGTAAAAATCCAGCTTCAGCGACGCCCAGGTTGAATTCGCCGCCCATTTCATGCCCGTAAAGGGGAAGACCTGCTTCCGTTCGCAAGGAGTCGCGTGCACCCAGTCCACAGGGTTTTAATCCCATGGGTTCGCCAACTTTCATCAGGGCATTCCAAAGCTTGGGGGCATTGTCGGGGTGAACAAAGAGCTCAAAACACATCCTTTCGCCGGTATATCCGGTGCGTGAAACAACCACATTTACCCCGGCAAGCATGCTCTTACAGAGCTGCGTACGGTTGAGCTTGCTGATCTTGCGGATCTCATTGGGGTCATCAGTGAGCTTCAGCAGGATATCGCGCGATTTGGGACCCTGCAGTGCAACATCCACGCGCATATCCGCACCCTCTTTAGGGTCTTTTAAATTCCGCAAATTGACTTTGCGACCATAAGTCCACACCCAGGGGCGTTCCAAGTCAACACAAACCTTTCCTTCCCTGACTGCATTGAGCCATGCCCAATCTTTTTCTTCGTTGGCGGCATTCACAACCACCAGGTACTTGAGCTGGTCACGCCGATAAACCAGTAGATCATCAATCACATTGGCATGGGGATCAAGGAAGTGCGTATAGCAGGAATCACCCACTTTGAGCGCAAGGATGTCATTGGCACACACTGAATCAAGGAACAGGGCAGCATGGACGCCTTCAGCTTGGAAAACGCCCATATGGGTGACGTCAAACAAGCCGGCAGTCGTCCTTGTGGCATTGTGTTCTTCGAGAACCGATGAATACCAGACTGGCAATTCCCAACCTGCAAAAGGGATCATCTTGGCGCCCAATTCTTTGTGGATGGTGTACAAAGAAGTCTTTTTGGGCTCACCTTCTGGTTTTTCCTGCCAGTCAAATTCCGGTAATGCAGGCTTGCTGCCCTCTGAGGTAATCCCAACATAATAAGGTTTATATTGTCCAACGCATTCTGAGAAGTCAGGTTCATCCAGGATGGGATCAGCAGCTTTTATGGAGACCGGACCTGGAATTCTTTTACAAAGGTCTTCGTCAAACTTGGTAAATGCCGACGAGATGCCAAACAGCCAGGTGCCAACCAGGGCGGCTTTATCGCCGGGGACTGTCAGGTTAAACCGGTCTGGTGCCAAACAGGTGAGTATGCCTGTAACGGTTTCAACGGAAGTGTTGATACAGGTTGCCTGGGATTGACCCGGCTCCAGTGCTTCAAAGTCACTTGTTAACGTATATGCCATAAAAGGTCTCACCCGCTCTCCAGCAAGTTCCAGACCTGCCTGGGGCATGCTGAATTTATCATCAATAAATGCATAATGGGGATAGCCATGTTTCTCGACGATCGTATCCGCGCTGCGTTTGGATTCAGCCAACTGCCTGATCCTGATTTTCGCTTCTTCAAGAGATTTAAAATCAACCTTTGCACGCGTCTTCTTTCCGACCCTGGCACACATCAGATAGGGTGTTGTAGCTTTAAGCACATTGGCAATGATCTCACCAATGATTTCCATATCTGCCTCATTAAAACCACGCTGTGTAAGCCAGGTTGTACCAAGCCGCACACCGGAAGCCTTCAAAGCCGACTGATCGCCGGGAATGGTGTTGCGGTTGACAACAATGCCTGCAAGGTCAAGAATGCGCGCAGCCAGGTCACCATTGAGGGGAACGCCTGTCTTGCTGACGATTGATTTGCAATCAATCAGGGTCAGGTGACTGTCAGTTCCCTTGTAGGGAATGCGCAGTCCATTTTTGCTCAGGCTTTCCGCCAGGGCAGCCGTGTTCTTTTGCGTTTGAATTTGCAGGGCTTTAAAGGCATCAGTTCTTGCCAGCTTGAAAGTAAGTGCCATCGCAGCAATGGTGTTGATATGTGGACCGCCCTGCTCACCAGGAAAAACAGCCTTGTCAATTTTATCGGCTGATTCTTGATCATGGCTGATAATGACAGCGCCGCGTGGACCGCAGAGGGTTTTGTGGGTGGTAAATGTGATCACATGGGCATGCCCGACCGGGGATTCAACTGTCCTGGCTGCAATCAGACCGGCAATATGAGAGATATCTGCCAGGAGGAGCGCACCCACACTGTCCGCAATCTCCCTGAATTTTTCCCAATCAGGGATCCATGGATAGGATGAATACCCTGCCACGATAATCTTGGGTTGATGGAGATTGGCTAATTCCGCAATAGCGTCATAGTTGATACGTTCTGTTTCGGGATCAACTGTGTAATGGTAGGCATTATAGAAGAGACCTGAGCGGTTGACAGGGGAGCCATGTGAGAGATGACCACCATGCAAAAGATTCATGCCCAGAATGGCATCTCCCGGTTTAAGAAAGGCTGTATAAACAGCATTATTGGCTGGCGCTCCAGAAAGCGCTTGAACATTAACAAAAAGATCATCTGCTTCATAGCCATTGGTGGCAAATAGTTCTGCGCAGCGTCGTTTTGCCAGTGCTTCAACCATATCTACATACTCCACACCTTTGTAATAGCGGGGATTGCTGTAGCGGCGGTAAGTGCCCAGCTGGAGGGAATAATCCATGATCTCTTCCTGGGGCATTGTCCGTGTTTCAGGGCGGGGATACCCTTCAGCGTAAATGTTGGTGAAAGAGGATGCCAGCACCTGTCTGACAGCAAGCGGGGCAGTGCTCTCACTTGGGATCATGATCAAACGCCGGTATTGTCGTTCTGCTTCGATCTCTGTCAGTGAGAAAATATCTGGATCAAGTTTGGATAAATCTTCTGTGATCAAAAAATCTTTCATCTGAAAACTCCTGTCAGTTGTAATAGGTTATTCTAATTGTAACCTCAGCATGTGAGGGTCACAAGGTTGCAGCCGTGAGTAAAAAAAACAAATGATTTAATAATGTTTTGATGTATATTGGGATCAAATATAAAAGAAGAAGAATAAGTCTGAATGCTCCAAACAAATCCAAGCTCACTCTGAGCTGATTGAATTGTTCTTGTGGTCATCATTATGTTTATTGTAATCCGAATAGGGTTTCTTGTGTTAAATTCGAATTATAATAAGTTGCTTGGATCATTCTTTTTCATTATTAAGAAGGCGATGGTACTGGCTTGTTTTACGCTCAGGGAAAAGTTTAGGCAGTTTATTGGATTGATAGATCATCCGCGGAGCATGTTTGTTGAGATCATTTTTGTTTCACATGCCTCCGTCTGAAGTTCAGAGCAATTATTGGAATGATGAAATGGAAAGCTGTTATCTTATAGTCGATTATTTGGTTAATAACTGGATATATCGGGGTTGATCCATTGCCACTCGATATCCAGGAAGTCGATTTGATCAATAGAGCTAGGAATGATCCTGAAGCATTCGGTCAGCTCTATGAACGCTATGTAGACCGTATTTACAATTATATATACTATCGCACCGGCAATGCTCACGAGGCAGAAGATCTGACTGCACGCGTCTTCTTCAAAGCCTTGAATAATATCAACTCCTATCGCCACATGGGTCTTCCTTTTTCAGCCTGGTTATACCGCATAGCGCATAACCTTGTTGCCAATTACCATAGGGATGGCGCAAGGAATCGCGAAATATCGCTGGATGAAAACCCGTTGCTTGATCTATCAAGCCGACGCGAGCAACCAGAGACAGCCATGCAAAGAAAACAGGAGATTGAGACTCTCATGGTCTTGATCAGTGATCTGCCCAAGGTGAGGCAGGAGATCATTATTCTGAAGTATGTCGATAAACTTTCAAATGCAGAGATTGGAATAATTTTACGAAAAAGCGAAGGCGCTGTAAAAAGCCTCTTTCACAGAACGCTGTTGGAATTGCGGGAGCGCATAAAGTTGGATGAATAAAATTCCCCCGCATCTTTAATAGATTTGAGTGTTATTAATAAAAACATAATAATTTTCAAAAATCATTAATTAACTGAAATGATGCATAAAACGAACATATCAGAAAAGGATAATCTTAAAATCGAGAGCAAGTTCACACAATTGGTCTCCCAGGTGAAGCCTAATCCTGACTTTGTCGACCAGCTTAAGGCAAAATTGGTTAATTCTCCATATTATTATGGCAGGAGGGAGAGATCAGTTCGATGGTTTTTCCTGTTATCAGGACTTTTAATAGGTTTGTTGTTATTCCTCCTGGGTCGCAGAGTCAAAAATGAAAAGGATATTCCAGCGGGGGTAATTGATGAAAGCCGTGTCTAGATAAGTGTTTCCAGTCTTCTAATTAATTCATCGTTTGACGGTTCTACCAGGATGGATCCATCTGTGAAAATGATGGTGGGAACGCTGCGATTCCCCCGGTTTTTTGACTTGACAAACGCTTCTCCAGCAGGATCTTGATCGATATTAATAAAGGTGAACTCAATATTGTGCTCGCCAAAGATCTTGAGGGCACGGCGGCAATCTCCACACCAGTTTGTCCCATAAAAAAGTATTTTTGTATTTTCTGTCATGACCAATCCCAAAGTTTTGTTGGTTGAATTATAGTCAATATTTACCAAATCCCCATGGGGCATTAAAGAATTTACGTATTTTTAACCTTGTGATGGGCTTTCTACATCTGGTGCAAGGCATTTTCATGATCGTTGTCAGCAATGATAAAACCTATCCGATCTTTACCAACTTTCTAAGGTTTGACTTGGAGTCCAGGAGCCTGGTGCCTGACCCCAAACTCTTCTACGAAGTTCCATTTGGCATCGCCGTGGCATTATTCCTGTTGATTTCTGCCGTGGCTCACTTTTACCTGGCGACCATTGGGTATAAGCGTTATGTGTGGAACTTACAGAAAGGCATGAACCCTGTCCGATTTTATGAATATGCTCTGAGTTCATCTTTGATGATCGTCTTGATTGGCATGCTGGTTGGCATCTGGGATTTGGGAAGCATCATTTTAATGTTCTTCCTGAACGCAACCATGAATTTGTTCGGTATCATGATGGAATATCATAATCAAACCACTGTCAAAACCAATTGGACGTCATTTATTTTTGGCAGCATCGCAGGGATTGTCCCCTGGGTGGTCATCATGATCTACTTCCTGAGCGCACTCAACTCCACAGGCGCCGAGCCACCAGCCTTTGTGTACGCCATCATTCCGACGATATTCGTCTTCTTCAATATCTTTGCCATCAACATGGTGTTGCAATACAAAAAGGTGGGATCCTGGAAGGATTATCTTTTCGGAGAGAGGGTCTATATCATCTTGAGCCTGGCAGCCAAAACAGTGTTGGCATGGATGATCTTCTCAGGCACACTCGCACCAGTCTAGGGAAAACCAAACAAAAATACCAGACAAGTTCAGTTTTGTCTGGTATTTTTTGTTGAACACTTCACAAGCTATGCCCAGTTTTGTTTCTTAACAAAATTGGTAATGACAGGGATAATGACATATTCACCATGATATGCTTTGATACCCCAGATGATGTTGAATACAAATGCTGCAATACCAATCACAGTAGCCAGGGGGAAAAGGATGAAAGTTGCTGAAAAAATCGAAACCAATATGATGGCTGCAACGCCCCAAACCAAAGCCTGGACGTAATGGGATTTAATGAAAGGTCGATTTTTCTTATCTTCCATCAATAATATGACAAGCGGGATAATTGGTGTGAATATATATGAAAGCAATCCCCATAATTTATCATCGCTGGTAATGCCGTTCGAGTCTGGTATGTTTTCTGACATTTTAACCTCCGAGAGAAAATCACTGATTAAACTAATTATATTCTAATATTTCTAAAAGAGGTTAATCAATTTAATCAATTTAAATGAGTTTACAAATTAACGATTGTGATAAAATCTTTGGAATGGAAACACGCATTGTCTTTATGGGTTCACCGGATTTTTCAATTCCAATTCTTGAGGAATTACACTCAAAATATCCCATTGTGGGTGTGGTTACACAGCCAGATCGACCCGCAGGTCGCGGTCGTAACCTGAAGCCACCCGCGGTAAAAGTGCTTGCAGAATCGCTGGGTATTCCAACCATCCAACCTGACGCGCTCAAAGAAGAAAACGCAATGGCGCAGTTACATGCCTGGGCACCGGATTTGATCGTTGTGGCAGCCTTTGGGCAAATCTTACGGAAAAATGTGTTGGAATTGCCAAAATACGGCTGCATCAATGTGCATGCATCGCTCCTGCCCCGTTGGCGCGGAGCGTCGCCCATCCAGGCTGCCATCCTTGAAGGGGATGCACGTACAGGTGTCACGATCATGCGGATGGAAGCCGGGCTGGATAGTGGCCCAATTTTAGCCCAGCGGGAAGTTCCGCTGCGAAACAACACGACCGGCGGTGAGTTATCTGACCAGTTATCTTTCCTTGGTGCACATGTCCTTGTGGAAGTGCTGCCGTCCTATCTCAGTGGCATGGTGGCTCCCATGCCCCAGGATGAAGCATTGGCAACCTATGCCAACAAATTGAAGAAATCAAATGGCTTGATCAATATCCACCAACCTGCTTTGCGATTGGCACGTCAAATCTTGGCGTATAACCCCTGGCCGGGTGCTTTTTACAGGATCGGCGAAAAAATCCTAAAAATTCACCGTGCACATGTGCACAATTCTTATGATTGTGAAATTGGTGCACACTACATTGTCAATAATTTACCAGCGCTGGGGACTGCTGAGAGCCTGCTGGTTTTGGATGTTGTCCAGCCGGAAGGCAAAAAAAGCATGACAGGGGATGCCTTTTTGATGGGTTTATCGAATTGGTTATGAAATAAGATCCATGACAGTAAAAGTAGTAATGGCAATTGACCAGGGGACTACCAGCACGAGGGCGATCTTGTTTGATCATTCCGGTTCCGTGGTTGGAAAAGCACAAAAAGAACATACCCAATATTACCCCAGACCGGGGTGGGTGGAACATGATCCGGTTGAAATTTGGCGGGCAACACAGTTGGTGATCCAAAATGCGCTGGCAGATGGTGGTTTTCAGGATAGTGATGTGGCAGCCATTGGCGTCACCAATCAACGTGAGACCACGCTTGTGTGGGATAGGCATACCGGTAAAGCCTATTATCCAGCGATCGTCTGGCAGGATACCCGCACTGACAACCTCTGCAATATGTTGGCTCAGGAGGGGGGGCAGAATCGCTTTCAGGTAAAAACCGGGTTACCGCTTACCACCTATTTTTCCGGCCCGAAAATTGCGTGGTTGTTAAAGAATGTTCCGGGTTTGCTGGATGCCGCAGAAGCAGGGAATGCCATCTTTGGTAACATCGATACCTGGATCCTCTGGAACCTGACCGGTGGGGTGGATGGCGGTTTGCATTATACCGATGTGACCAATGCATCCCGCACGCTGTTGATGGATTTGCATACCCTTGCCTGGGACGAAGAAATATTGAATGTGATGGGAATTCCCCGCCAAATGCTCCCAGAAATTCGTCCTTCATCTGAGGTTTATGGGTATGCCAAAGAATTGTTGGATGGGACGCCTGTTGCGGGAATATTGGGTGATCAGCAGGCAGCCTTGTTCGGTCAAACCTGTTTTGAGCCTGGTGAAGCCAAAAACACCTATGGCACCGGCTGTTTTATGCTGATCAATACTGGCAATGAGCCTGTCGTCAGCCACAACGGTTTGCTAACCACCGTCGGGTATCAGATCGGTAACCAGGAAGCTGTCTACTGCCTGGAAGGATCAATCGCAGTTACGGGGGCTTTGGTGCAGTGGCTGCGGGATAATCTGCGCTTGATCGATTCAGCCTCCGAGATTGAGTCTCTGGCAAAGTCTGTTGAAGACTCAGGCGGCATTTATATTGTACCGGCGTTTTCCGGCTTGTTTGCACCCTACTGGCGCAGCGATGCACGCGGTGTCATTGTTGGTCTGACACGTTTCATCAATCGTGGACATTTGGCACGTGCCGCCCTTGAATCAACCGCTTATCAAACCTGTGAGGTGCTGGATGCCATGGAAAGCGATTCTGGCGTCAGGCTGAGGGCATTAAAGGTGGACGGTGGCATGGTGCTCAATGAATTGCTGATGCAGTTCCAGGCTGATATGATCAATGTTCCGGTGATCCGACCTGTTGTATCAGAGACTACAGCTTTGGGGGCTGCGTATGCAGCCGGCATGGCTGTTGGATTTTGGAAAGATTTTTCAGAGTTGAGAGCCAACTGGAAGCAGGACAAAATCTGGAAACCAGGCATGGATGCTGATCTCCGTCAAAAACTCTATGCTGGCTGGAAAAAGGCAGTTACCCGCACATTTGATTGGATTGAATAAGGTATGGAAAAATTTACCATCGTGTTCATGCGACACGGCGAATCCGAAGCCAATTTGAATGATACATTCCAGGGTCAGACGGATTCATGCTTGACCGAACGCGGAAAGGCACAGGTGTTGAGCCTTGTTGCACGTTGGCAGGCTGAAGGCAGGCATTTTGACGCGATTATCAGCAGCCCACTCCTACGTGCCAGGCAGACAGCGGAAATGATCAGCAATATTCTCATGGCGCCAGTCGAATTTGACCCTGACTGGCTGGAGCGTGATACCGGGAAGCTGACCGGCATGAACCGCCAGGAAGCTGTTGACAGTCCTTTTTTTCTTGACTTTTTCACGCCCCATCACGCCATGGGTGAGACTGGTGAAAGTGACTTTGAACTTTTCTTGCGAGCCGGCAAAGCACTCAGCCAATTGCTTAAAAGACCAGCAGGTAATTACCTGGTTGTTTCCCACGGTGGAATTCTCAATCAAGTATTACGGGCTATCATCGGTGTAACACCCCAGGCCAATGGCGAGGGTGCCACTTTCAAATTGGTGAATACGGGTTTTGCCGCGCTCACTTATGATCCAGCCAAATTCAGGTGGACGATCACAGGTTTTAATGATCACGCCCATTTGAATTCTGCTGATATGGATAAGAGCATGCTCGATTGATGAGATTATTAAAGGCAGAACGAGCGGTGTAGGCTGACTGGGGCGCTCTCCTTATTCTTCCATCGTCTTAAAAAAGCGCTGGCGCCATTCATACAGTAAATTCAGGGCTTCAATGGGGGTCAGTGAATTGATGTCGAGGTCTTTGAATGCCTCGATGAGCGGGTTGTTTTCAGGAAAAAGCATCAATTGCGTGCCTGTGGTCTGGGCTTCTGGCAGGGTGTGACCTGAAGTTGCCTCGAGTTGCTTGAGAATCTCATTGGCACGCTGGATGACCGGGGCGGGCAGTCCTGCCAGTTGGGCGACGTGAATTCCGTAAGAGCGATCGGCACCGCCAGGTACAATCTTATGCAAAAAGATGACGCGACCATCCGCTTCGGTTACTGCCACATTATAATTGCGCACACCGGGCAGCAAATCTGCTAACTGGGTCAGCTCGTGGTAGTGGGTGGCAAAGAGGGTGTGGGCTTTCAAATCAGGATGGCTGTGCAAGTATTCCACAATTGCCCAGGCAATGGAGAGACCATCATAGGTACTGGTGCCACGACCGATCTCATCCAGGATGAGCAGACTGCGCGGGGTGGCATGGTGCAGGATGTTGGCGGCTTCGATCATTTCAACCATGAACGTGGATTGTCCTGCGTGGATTTCATCCTGGGCTCCAATGCGGGTAAAGATGCGGTCGACCAGACCGATTTTCGCGGAATCAGCCGGCACGAAACTCCCCATTTGTGCCATCAGGATGATCAACGCCACCTGCCTCAGGAAGGTGGATTTACCGCTCATGTTGGGGCCTGTGATGATGCGGATGATCTCGTCACTTTCAAACACGGTGTCATTGGCAATGAAGCGCTCGTCAGTTTTTAGCTTCTCAACCACAGGATGGCGACCATCAATGATCTCCAGACATTTTTCTGCACAGATTTCTGGCTTTACATAGGCATTGATGGCGGCTGCATTGGCAAGCGAGTTGCACGCGTCCAATTCACCCAGCGCATGGGCTGTTGTGAGCATCAGCGGGGCAATGTTGGCGATCTGTTCACACACGGATTTAAAAACGCGCACTTCAATTTCATGGATCTGGTCTTCTGCATTTAGAACCAGGGTTTCATATTCCTTCAGCTCAGGAGTGATGAAGCGCTCTGCATTGACGAGGGTCTGCTTGCGAATGTAATTATCGGGAACAGTCTCAGCGTTTGCCCTGGTGACTTCAATGTAATACCCGAAAACTTTATTAAAACCCACTTTAAGTGTCTTGATGCCTGTGCGCTTGCGTTCTTCTGATTCCAGGCTGTTGATCCAATCCCTCGCGTTTTGTGAAGAGGTCAGAATGTTGTCCAACTCAGGAGAAAATCCTGCTCGGATGATGCCTGTGTTGGCAAGCGTTGCAGGTGGGTCTTCTTCAATGGCATCTTTCAATAACTGGAGATGCTGGGGAAACGGATGGCATTGTTTCATCAGGTCGTCTACAACAGGGTTGTCTTTCGGGATGGCGTCCAGCAGGGTTGGGGTCAATTCAAGGTCAGAGCGGATATCCACTAGGTCATGGGGTCTGGCATGACCGGAGATGACACGGCTGACCAATCGTTCAAGGTCATGAAAATCCTTCAGGATATCCGTTATGCTTGCACGCAAAACGCCATCCTTATGGAAAAATGCCACCAACTCAAGTCGCTTGTTGATCTGCTCGACGCTCAGCAGGGGTTTGCTCACCCAGTTGCGTAGCATGCGTTTTCCCATGGGTGTGACAGTGTAATCAAGCACACCCAATAAAGAGCCTTCCACTTTGCCCGTGCGGATGGTTTCCGTGAGTTCGAGATTCCGGCGCGTTTCAGCGTCCAGCACCATAAAATCAGAGAGACTGTAGGTATTCAGACTGGTGAGAAGTTTCAGGGATTCTTTTTGCGTATCCTGGATATATTGCAGGATGGCACCTGCAGTTCGAACTGCCAGCGGTACACCCCTCAACCCATAACCATCCAGGCTCGATACGCGGAAATGGTCTTTGAGCAGTTCACTGCATCTGCCGAGATCAAAATGCCAGGATTCATAAACCGTGATATGTCCCGGGAAGCCATCTGGTTGTGGCTGCGAATTAGGCCAGAGGATCTCAGCCGGTTTCAATCGCACCATCTCAGCCCGCACCTGGTTAACGATATCCTTTCCTTCCAGTTCAGTGACGGCAAATTCTCCTGTGGAGATATCTACATAGGCAATGCTGGCGCGTTTCTCCTGGATAAAAACCGCACAGAGGTAATTGTTGCGTGAACTGGAAAGCAGACCCGCTTCAATTACGGTCCCTGGCGTGATCACCCGCACAACTTCACGTGGGAAGAGTCCTTTGTCTGGCTGTTCGCCAACCTGTTCACAAATGGCAACGTGATAGCCATTTTCGATCAGTCGGGAGAGGTAATTGTCAACAGCATGGAAAGGAATGCCAGCCATTGGAACCCGCACTCCCTTGGACACAGGTCGTGAAGTCAGGACAATATCCAGCTCGCGCGAGGTGGTGTGGGCGTCTTCGTCGAATGTCTCATAGAAATCACCCAGGCGAAAGAACAGAATTGTATCAGGATATTGCTTTTTGATATCCAGGTATTGTTGGCGGAGCGGTGTCAGATCCTGGCTCATGTTATTCAGTTGCCTTCGGCAAGATTAGCCTTGATATATGGCACAGCCTTATCCAATGCCTCGGAAAGTTTGTCAGGGTTTTTGCCGCCTGCCTGTGCCATATCCGGCTTGCCACCGCCGCCGCCCTCAACAATTGCAGCCACTTCTTTGATCAATTTTCCGGCGTGCAGTCCGCGCGCGATCAAATCTGGCGTCACTGAAGCGATGAGAATGGGTTTGTCTTCCAGCACGCTGCCCAATAGGACCACCCCTGAGGTATATTTCTGCCTGAAGCGATCTGCCAACTCACGCAAGGTTTCAGCGCTTGCATTTGGAATGATGGCGGTCAGCACCGGAACACCTTGAACCTCGGGAACTTGCAGGAGTGCTTTTTCAAATTTGTCACGCGCAAGTTGATTTCGTAAAGTGTCAGCTTCTTTTTTGGCTTCATCCAGACTTTCCAGCAGAGAGGTTATTTTCACGGGTACGTCCATGGGTGCTGTGGTGAGGATCTGGGCAGATTGATCCAGGGTATTCATGCGCTCACGGGCAAGTTCATAGGCTTTTTGACCGGTAACTGCTTCTATGCGGCGCACCCCCGCGGCAATGCTGCCTTCAAAAGTGATCAGGAAAAGACCGATATCAGCCGTGTTGTGCACGTGCGTCCCGCCACATAATTCGTAGGAAAAAGTCTCCTGGTTGCCGATGCTGATGGTGCGCACCATGGCACCATATTTCTCTCCGAATAGCGCAGTCGCACCCTCGTCAATCGCCTCCTGTAGCGGTTTAACAGTGGTTTTAAGCTCATAGTGTCCAAGGATGGCTTGATTTACACGTGCTTCAATATCCAGCAGTTCTGAGCGGGTAACGCCTTTGGGGTGGTTAAAGTCAAAACGCAGCCGATCCGATGCCACCAGCGAACCCGCCTGGCGTGCATGAGTGCCGAGCATCTGGTGTAATTCTGCGTGCAGCAGATGCGTGGCGGTATGATTGCGCATGATGTTCAGCCTTCGTTCAGCGTCAACCTGTGCCAAGGCGTCATCGCCAATGCGTGGGGTTCCACTGAGTACCTCACCAACATGTACGATCACCCTTGCCGCTGGTTTGCGGACTTCGTCCACACGCACCGACCATTTGCCGGCTGGGTCTGATTGAATTTGACCGGTATCAGAGACCTGCCCACCCGATTCAAGGTAAAAACAGGTCTCCGGGAGCAGAATTTCAACCCTATCACCGGGCGAAGCAACCTCAACAAAGCTGGTGTCTTTAAAGATGCCCAACACTTTCCCACGCACTTCCAGCGCGCCATAAGGATCATACGCCACACCGTCTGCGGGAAGCTGCTCTTCACTTACCAGCCTGGCGAATACAGCCTGGTAATTCTCAACACCCACGCCGTTCATTTCTCCGAATGACTTACCTGCACCGGATGCAAGCCGATGCTGTTCAAGGGCAGCGTGGAATCCCTCCTCATCAACCTCAAGCCCTTCCTCTCGCAGGATATCCCGCGTGATCTCCAGTGGGAAGCCCAGGGTCGCGTAAAGATCAAAGGCAGCCTCACCGTCAAGCATGCTTGTGTTTTTCTGTCTGAGATCGCTCATTAAGAGCTTGAGGGCTGTGAAACCAGAATCAAGCGTCTCTGCAAAGCGCTCTTCTTCACGCGTGATCGTCTCCAGGATGGTTTGATGGTTGCGTTTGAGCTCAGGGTAGGCTTCTCCGTAGTTCTGAATGACAACTTCAGCCACCTTTGCCATAAAAGGCTCATGGAGATTCAGTTTTCTTGCAAAGCGGGCTGCCCGGCGGATGATCATCCTGCAAATGTAATTGCGTCCAATATTGCCGGGAATGACCCCGTCTGCAATCAGAAAAGAGGCTGCGCGCACGTGATCCGCGATCACCCTGTAAGGGGTGATGCTTGCTGCACGCTCGGCATCGCTCTGATCTGAAAGCTGCTGCACAACATCCAAAAGTGGGGAAAGCAGGTCAGTGGCATAATTGCCATTAACACCTTGAATGACTGACACCACGCGTTCAAGCCCCATGCCGGTATCCACATGTTTCTGAGGAAGCGGAACCAGTTCGGTGGGTGAAAGCCGGTTGTATTGGATGAAGACATTGTTCCAAAGTTCGGTCCAGCGACCACAGCCGGCATTGATATGGCATACATGATTGGGGTCATCCTTCTTGCGGCAGGCTTCTGGTCCGAAGTCATAATGTATTTCACTGCAGGGACCACAGGGACCGGTTTCAGCCATTTCCCAGAAGTTATCCTTGCGTCCATATGGCACAAGATATTGTGGGTTAAAACCATTGAGTGAAAGCCATACATCTGCCGCTTCGCGATCTTCCGGGATTTGGTTGTATTCATCTTTGAAATACGTTGCCCAAAGTTTTTCTTTGGGCAAACCCCATACCTCAGTAAGTAGTTCCCATGCCCAGGTCAGGGCTTCTTTTTTATAGTAGTCGCCAAAGCTCCAGTTGCCAAGCATTTCGAAAAAAGTATGGTGTGTATCATCACGACCAACTTCGTCAAGATCATTATGTTTTCCTGAAACCCGCATGCATTTTTGCGAGTCAACCGCGCGTGTGTAGGGGCGTTTATCGGTGCCCAGGAAAACATCCTTGAACTGCACCATGCCTGCGTTGGTGAACAGCAGGGTGGCATCCCCGCCGGGAACGAGCGAAGCACTGGGAACAACGGTATGCCCACGCTCCTTGAAAAAGTCAATGAATGATTGCCGGATTTGCGCACCTGTTAATGCCATAATGATCCTCATGAGCTAAAGCTTTCAGAACAAATACCCTGAAGTAAAAATTATACTTGAAATTACGTAGTTCGCATATTTTCTATAGGGACTAACATTTAACATCCCCTTATGCCAGCCTCAATGTTCAATGGATGAATGTTGGCCACAGATCGTGGCAGATTAAACAGGAACCTGTCCAAATCATTATGGTTGGCTTTGATATTTGTTTGCGGGTATCTAATCCGCTGTCAGCGTCTTGCTCAAATTGCGCGGAAAATCAGGATCAAAGCCCCTCGCCACCGCCATGTGATGTGAAAGCAATTGGAGGGGGATGACAGACAGTAGCGCTGCAAAGGCAGGGTTGGAGGATGGGATCACGATCATATCGCTGGCATTGGCTTCCAGCCGGGCATCCGCTTCCCCAATCGCAATCGCACGCCCTCTTCCCCGCTTTAAGGCGAGAGCTTTTGTCATTCCAACAAATGAACGTGTAGGCTGTTTGTTGATTCAAAGGTATATACAGATTAGGGGAAAGTCAAGAGTCGTCTTGACTTAGTATCAATACAATTTAACGATTATGAAAAATAATCAAGGTCAATCCTGATTGAATGATCTAGATTACTTTAAGATTCTACTACACACAATAACAATGTAAGATGAGATTTACAATTCATTCACTATACCAGGTCAACCTCTTTCCAGAACTCTCTGAATTTAGTCACTCGCATTACCTGATCCGGGCTTATCAGGAAGGGGGCAACGTCTTTCGCGAGTGCATTAAAATCAATATCCTCTATTCTCTCGAGAAGTTCCTCTCGCAGGCTTTCGGGAGTATCAATTCCCATTTTTTGATTGATATAGCCGAAGTCTGGTTTTGTCTTACTGAAAAGAAATGTAATATCGAAGAAGTCTCTTCCCTTAGGGCGTTTGCGATTAATCGCCGCATAAATCTTTTGTGACAGCAGTATACTTAATGGCGTCACTCTGATCCCGGTAAAGACATCAAACTTATTTAATATCTTGATCTCCGGTGTATAGTCATATCCTTGAGTAACAGTGTCCACTTGAATAAGGATTTTCTCCTGTTGATGAGGAGATAAACCTTGCTTATAAAGCAGCTCTGGAAACCTCAGATAACAATGATGTGCCTCTTTCACTACCAAGCTGATCTCCACCAGAAATCCTTCTAGCTCTAAAAACTGTTTTACTTTCTGGATCATGTCACCAAATGCCTGCCAGCTCAGTCCAAAATTGTCTAGATCGATATCCTCCGAAAAACGACTATTTCCATGCACAATGCGTAAAGCTGTTCCGCCTAAGAACGACAGCTTACTGGCGTGATTACTCTCAAAAATGGCCTGTAATATTTTATATTGCAGGTATTCACGAACAATGGCTCTTTCATATCCCTGCAGCGGTTCTGGATACTGCTCTTTTATTTGTTGTAAATCAAGCATTAAGATACTCCATGAAAAGCTTTACCCTGCTATTTAGGGTTCTTTTTTCAAAGATGCTTAAGTACTTATTAAAAACAGTGCTATCCAACAGGGTTTGTAGTTGCACCCTGTTCCATCGGAGTCCTTCAAAATCAGCAATGGACTGTATGTCTGAATTTAAATACAAATAGTCCAATACGGCCTTTTCCAGACAGGCGATCTTGAACTTATTTCTATGACTGGTTTCAGCCGCCTTGTAACCAATCATATATTGAGGCTTTACGCTCCGATAGCTAAATGCTCCCCAGGCACTTTTATATTGCTTGGTCTTGCGTGAACTGACACTTGTTACACCTAGAACAGATTCGGGAATAACCTGGTAATACGCCAGGGCTGACTCCAGGCTGACATAAGAGGGCTCATAAAGCTTATTAGCCATCATGAATAGATACATCTCGTCAATTTCAATATCATCCAAGATATAATAGCCGCCAGCCAGCGGTTTGATGTATCCCTTATTCTGCCAGTAGTTTAACTGCTGCCTGTGAAAATCAGGATCGAGCTTACGCACATCATTTAAATTAAAGGCTGGTAGATCCTCAATCTTGGATTCAAAGTCTCGAAATCTCATAATTTATTTCTTTTTGTTACTATTTTTATTGACAATAAGAAATATAATATACTGAAATCGGTTCTCTGTCAAGTATACTTAGCAGTGTCTGTCTTATATCTACCGTTGTGATCTGTGCATTATGCTTTACCATATCTAGCACTTAATGATAGAACAACCCCGGGCATAAAAATTAACTGTTAAACACACACACCATTTGGTGAAGGTAACAAATACTCCAAGTTTGCTTAGAAGGTAAGAGAGGGCATAAAGTTTCAGCAATAAATAAATTAGTAATTAAGATTCCAGGTTTCGGTGTTATTGGAATCATAAATAACCCAACACCTCCAGGTTATGATGCATACTCTTAAATCTGCGCGATTCGTAAAGGGGCTTGTGTTTTTCGCAAGACCGACGATTGTTGGTTACTGTCAACCTGGCTCTCCATGATCCCACAAAAGATCAAGCAGGTTTGAGGATGATTCAATGGTAAATGCAGATTCGGGGGATCTTAATCATGTGATCGTCTTGTTCATTATTTGTTAATACTCAGGAAATTAATTCTGGCTGGGATTTTTCGCAGCCAGAAATCAATAGTCATATATTGAAAATAACACTTTTGAGCGGCTAATCCACTGTGAGCGTCTTGCTCAAATTGCGCGGAAAATCAGGATCAAAGCCCCTCGTCACCGCCATGTGATATGAAAGCAGTTGAAGGGGGATGACAGACAACAGCGCTGCAAAGGCAGGATTGGAAGAGGGGATCACGATCATATCGCTGGCATTGGCTTCCAGTCGGGCATCCGCTTCCCCAATCGCAATCGCACGACCGCCGCGGCAGGTGACTTCATTGATCCCGCTCACGATCAAGGGGATATCCTCAGGTCCGGCAGTGAAGAGGATTGGGAATCCCTTTGTCACAGCGGAAAGTGGCCCGTGCTTGAATTCTGTTGAGAGCATTCCCTCGCAATGCGCATAGGTAATTTCTTTGAGTTTGAGCGCTCCCTCCAGTGCCATCGGGTAGGTGGCTCCATAGCCGAGGCAGTAAAGGTTATCCCACGCGTTGATCTCTGGCGTAAGGGCTTCCACCTGTGGGTTTGTGAGCGTGATGGTGCTTTCCATCAAACCAGGAAGCTCATCGAGCGCACTGACTGGGTGTCCGCCAAGTCGTGCCGCCAGGTACAGGAATGTGATCACCTGGTTGGTGAAGGTTTTCGTGGCAGGCACGCTGATCTCGTAACCGCATGCCAGTGGCAGCCAGGCTTCCGTCTTGCGCATCAGCGTCGAACCGATCACGTTGGCAATCCCAAAACAGGTCGTACCTCTGGATTGGGCTGCTTGCAGGGCATTCAGCACATCTTTTGTCTCTCCAGATTGGCTCACAAAGATGCCAACATCCTCATGCGTGATCGCTGGCAGGTACTGGGGGATGAACTGAGGTGCAAGCATGGGAATCACCGCTTTCTTTGCCAGTTGAGCAAAGTACACCGAACCAGCCAGACAGGCATGATAACTGGTTCCGCACCCGATAAAATAGACATGTCGGGCGCCATCCACCTTATCCAATATCTTTTGGACGTCAGCGCTGTTCTTAAGCAGGTGCAACACCTCGCGTGCCACCTGCGGCTGCTCATGGATTTCCTTCAGCATGAAATGGGCGTAGCCACCTTTTTGCGCTGTGCTCATCTCTTTTGTGATCAATTCTGCGTTGCGTTCAATCAAGCTGCCATCTTTGACAGAATGCAGGGTCACCTGGTTCGCAGAAAGGGTGATGATCTCACCATCTTCCAGACGGATCACCTTGCGTGTCAGTGGCAAAATTGAAGGCAGGTCAGAGGAAACGCAGGTGAATCCATCCCCGATGCCGACCACCAGACCTGAGCCCTTTTTGATGGCATAGAGTTTGTCATCATTAATTCGACCGATGACAAAGGCATAATCACCTTGCAGGTCGTTGTATGCCAGGCGAATGGCTTCAATGAAGTCTTTTCCCTGGTCGATGTAGCGTTCCACCGCATGAACGCAGGACTCACCGTCGTTTTCAGAGCGGACGGTCATGCCTTCTGCCTCGAACTGCCTGCGCAGCTCGACATTATTGACCACGTTGCCATTATGTGCCCCAACCAGGTCACCGTCTGAGTCCAAGTGTGGTTGAGAGTTGATCTGTGAGGGTTCACCGAAGGTTGCCCAACGCAGTTGGGTGATGCCCCGCTGACCATGCATCTCAGCCATGTTATATTTCTCAGCAACGTCATCCACCCTGCCTGCGTCCTTGCGCAAGTCAATCACATCACCTGTGATGGTGGCTGCACCGACTGAGTCATAGCCTCTGTAGGTGAGCCGCCTGGCTGCGTCGATCAGAATGGGGCCCAATGTTTGATCTTTTGCTGTCACGATGCCGAAAATACCGCACATAATGTTCCTCTAGTTGTGAAAAAATTTTGGGGACGAACTCAATCCATATCCTGCCTGCCAGCCAGTGCCCGCAGCAGGGTGTTTTGATCTGCGTATTCCACATCCCCGCCGACCGGTAAACCACGTGCCAGCCTGGTCACGCGAATGCCGAGGGGGGTGATGCGCTGATGCAGGTAGAGCGCTGTCGCATCGCCTTCCATGCTGGGATTGGTGGCGAGGATCACCTCTTTGATCTTACCGCTGTCCAGTCTTTGCAGAAGTTGTGCAATTTTAATATCATTCGGGCCAATGCCCTCAATGGGAGAGAGCACCCCATGCAGAACATGATAGCGACCGTTGAACCCGCCCGTTCGCTCAAGGGCAATCACGTCCAAAGGCTCTTCCACCACGCAGATAATAGCTTCATCGCGTTCGCTTGAGCTGCACACTTCACAGCGTGATTGTCCAGCCTGGGTGATATTGAAACATTCTTCACACAGCCCGGTTGCGGATTTGAGTTCCTGGAGTGTAGCGGCAAGAGTCAATGAAATTTCATCGGGTGCACGCAATAGATAAAACGCCAGTCGGGAGGCTGTTTTGGGGCCTATCCCTGGCAGGCGCGCAAATGCATCAATAACGTTCTGAACAGGTTCTGGTAAAGTGCGCATTTAAAGAATTACCTGCCCAGTCCCAACCCACCCAGCATGTTGGTGAAAGGTGCCATCTTCTCTTCGGAAAGGCTGCGTGAGCTTTCAAGTGCCTTGTTGACGCCGCTCAGGAGCAGGTCCTGCAGCATTTCCACATCCGCATCCGCCAACAGGTCGGGTGAAATCGTGATGGCGCGGCACTGCTGGTCACCGCTCATGGTGATGCTGATGGCACCTCCGCCAACGGTCTCAGTAACCGTTGCTTCAGCCAGTTCTTCCTGTGCCTGTGCCATTTGTTCCTGCAATTTGGCAAATTGTGACATCATGCCGCCACCACGCGGCGATGAGGGTTGCTTGTATCCTTTAGCCATAAATACTCCTTAAATTAATTATTCAATTTCTACAATCTCACCACCCAGATCCCGGGTGGCTAAACCAACCATGCCATCACTGTCAATTTCAAGGTCATCGGCGATCTGACTGTTGTTTTTCCCGCCAATAATACACTTAACTTTCATATCCTTGCCAAAGACTTGCTTGAGCGCTTTGCTGGTAATGGCAATATTGTTCCCTTTGAGCATTCTCTCTTTAAGCAATTCACTGGGAAAGCTGAGGATGATGTGCTCATTTTTCATACCGAGAAGCCGTGCTGAATTGACCAATGCTTCCGTCATGGGATTATCTTTGCGGATAATATCGCGCACAGCCTTCCAGTTTTCATTGAGCGACTTCAAGGAGGTTTCATGCTTGGGACTGTCATCATGGATTGGAGTGGGTAAGGCTTCCCCGACTGTTCTTGCTTCAGTTTTAGTCTTCTCTTTAACAGTCGTTTTTGGGTTTATCTTTTGAGTTTGTTGGGGCGTGTCCGGCTCGCCCTTGGTTTTTTTGGACAGTTTTTGATTTTCGATGTGTGAAGGAGTTTCTTCTTCTCCGCTCACATCTTTAATCTGGGATGTCGACGACTTTGCCGCGTTGGTGACGATCGTCGCAAAGGCGATCTCAAGCCCGAGTCCTGGATGCCAGCTCGCTTTCAAATCCGTGGCGGCATCGCTGAAGGCATTGATGGCAGCTAAAAGCGCCTGCATCTCAATTTGAGCAGCATGTTCAGTCATGCTGGATTTCACTTCTGCTGGTACTTCCACCTGGTTGCTTAATCCCATTTTGACCAGAAGCAGACCACGCAAGTAATCCACCACCTGACGTGCAAATTGACGCGGATCACTGCCGGCATCCAGCGCCTGGTGGATTCTGCCAAGACCACCGGCTTCGTCTTCTTTCAAGATGGCATCAACCAGATCAATCACCGATTGGCTGGTGGCTGTTCCGAGGATATCCTGGGCGACCTCCAGCGAAATGTTATTTGTCATTGAAGACAATTGGTCCACGAGCGAGATGGCATCGCGCAGACTCCCCGTGGATTGGCGTGCGATCAGGCTGAGGGTTTCATCCTGGATCTGAATGCCTTCCTCATTACAGAGTTTCCGCAGTTTGGCGGTAATGATCTGCACAGGGATGCGCCGAAATTCGTGGCGCTGGCAGCGGGAAAGCACGGTCGCAGGGATCTTGTGGATCTCGGTGGTCGCCAGAATGAAAATGACATGCGCAGGGGGTTCTTCCAGCGTCTTCAGCAAAGCATTGAACGCTGAGGTCGAAAGCATGTGGACTTCATCAATAATATAGACTTTGAACTTGCCTTGGGAGGGAGAAAAATTGATCTTTTCCCGTAAATCCCTCACATCCTCAACGCTGGTGTTCGAGGCAGCATCGATTTCAATCAGGTCCATAAAGCGCCCCTGATTGATGGCAACGCAAATGGCGCATTCATTGCAGGGACGGGCACTTGGATCAGGATGCAGGCAATTGACCGCTTTGGCAAGCAGGCGCGCTGAGGTGGTCTTACCTGTCCCCCGTGGACCGCCGAACAAGTACGCATGACCAACATGATCTGTGACGACCGCATTTTGCAACGTTTGGACGATATGATCCTGCCCGACGACTTCATCCCATGAGGCTGGGCGCCATTTACGATAGAGTGCTTGTGACATATTCCTGGTTCTTAAGGTATTTGATAGCTGGCACGTTCAATGCCATTATTGTCTTTCAAGCTTACCACATCACCTGAGTGCCAGATAGTCTCTGGTAAACCCCAATAGAGTTCAATTACGGAGTTTGTTCCCCGCCCGGTAAATAATTTCACGCGCCCATCCGCATTAAGTGTAAGCGCAGGAAATATATAGGTATCACCTTTGTCACTGGCAAGCTGCCAATCAAGCAGATTGATCCCTGCAGCGCTTTGATTTTGGATCAGCACATATTCCATCTTTTCAACACTCACGGCAAAAACACCTTCAATGGAGAGCTTGATTTGATCATCAGGCAGTATGGCTGTAGGAGTCTGATCTGCTAATTGTGACGTGCTACTTTCTGAAGTCCTTACCTTGGCAGTGTCGGGCAGGTCTGAATTGATCACAGGCAGGGGATGAGTTTTATCCCATATCCACAGCACGATCAAGACCGTCAGCGCAGAAACGAGGATGTTCAGAAGGACATAGTGTACCAGTTTACTTTTTTGGGGCATCGCCACAATCTCCCATGATTGGATAATGATAGCATAACTCGAGCCAATCTGCAGAATTTTTTAAGCCAGTTTTGGATAAAAACTTGATCAGGATGCCACAAATGTTAAGAGATGGACACAATCTATTAACATGATCATTACAAAAATTTAGGAATATTTTAAAAAGTGTATGATATTCTTATTTGGTAATGCACAAGTATTGTTTCTCTCCTTTCAAACTTGTTCATTAAACCGAATTGGTTGTGACTCAACGAAAATTTGGCGAGTAATAAAGTAAAACAGGCGCAGGTGAGGCGCCTGTTTTACTTTAACCACCTGTCATCCCCTATATCTCTCGGAACGCCAGTTGCTTGATATGCTCAATATGGTCACGTTGGTGCCAGAGCGTTCTTCGCACAATTTTCCTGCATGACCAGATCTCCCCTTGTTTACCAATCACTTTTTCCTCATTGACAAATAACGGGAAATTTCTCTCAACCAGAGTCTGTATCACATTCAAACTTTTAACCGGGTCCTCTGGCATGTCTTTCCATCCAATGCTTTCAAAGTCAAGACGGTTTAGATACCAGCTTTCTGCGCTGGCAATGTGATTAAGGATGCCGTAAATATTCCAGCGCTGGTCAGGGAACTGCCGCAGGCACACTTCCTCAGACAGCGTCGATAATCCAGCAAGCAATTCTTCCCGCTGCCAGCGATGGATCAGGAGCGCTTGCTCGATTTCATTCTGGGTAAGCGGATGCCAATCATCACGGAAAAAGGCATTCACCTCGTACCCATCAAGAGCAGGGCGTAAGCCTTCATCCATGCAATAGACATGAAAGACTTCCTCCACATTGAAATCCATATCCTCCAGGTTGATCCAGGGATCATCCGTGTGGTCTTTGATCCAAATATCATATTTTAAAAGGGCATGGGGCAGCCGCAATAAAACTTCTGCGTCATCCTCACCATAAGCAAAGCAGCCGGGATAATCCAGCGCCCAGGCAAGATTGCGATTTTCTATACCTTTTTCAAGTCCGACTCGAATGTGCATGTTTGTTCAGCCCTCATAACTACAGATTTCACGTGTATTATCCTCTCTCAATCTGAGAACACAGGCAGGTGACCCAGCGCAACGATATTCATCCATTGGGCGCGGTCGCCTTCGGTCAGGATGGCTGCTTCTTTGATCACAGTTCCGCCAGCCTTTTCGATGATCAACCGCATCCCTTGCAGGGTTGAACCGGTGCTGATGACATCATCAAGGATCAGAACCTGGCTTCCCTCAATGAGCGCGATGTCTTTCTCATCCAGGTAAAGGTTTTGAGGTTTGCCGGTGGTGATTGAAAGCGTCTCGGATTGAATCGCATTGCCCATGTAGGGTTTGTAATCCTTGCGCAGAATGATGTATGGTTTTTCTGTGACGAGTGCAAGCGCATGGGCAATGGGAATGCTTTTTGATTCTGCAGTCACGATCACGTCAAAGGGCACATCCTGAAGTTTCTCTGCCAGTGCCTTTGCACAGGCTTCCACCAGTTCAACATCCCCCAGGATGTTCAATATGGCGATGCGCAATCCCGGTTTGACTTCAAATAAACGCAGGTCACGGTGAATTCCAGCAATTTCAATTGGGTAATAAGCATTATGAGCAGTCATTGTTCCTCCGATGTATTCCATTAATCTTACTTTCAGCCCATCCATTTTAACCGATTAAGGTCAAGGAATCGACATTATTTATTCACATTAATTATTCAATTTTCTTGATCTGGTGATAGAATCAGCTAGTGCCGGAGACGCCGACCCCGGCACTAGTTTTAAGGAGGAGAAGAAGAGAAGTCGCCTTTCGACTTCTATATTACAATATCTCCTTCAATAATACTTGACGATTAACCTACGATTACCCTACGTTTGTAACACACATGTTCAACGGAGTATGCATGGATGCAATAGAAACAAAAAATTTGAGAAGAATTTATAAGGTCAAGGCAATCAAAAAACAGCCAGCCAAAACGCTGGTCGCTTTGGATGATATCAATTTTGATGTAAAACAAGGCGAGCTCTTTGGATTGCTTGGGCCTAACGGGGCTGGCAAGACAACCCTCATAAAAATCTTGACGACGTTGCTGGCACCCAACGGTGGCACAGCTCACGTTATGGGCATGGATGTCGTGGAAGAGCCCCAAAAGATCCGTCAACTCATTAATATGGTTTCGGGCGGTGAGTCCTCTGGCTACGGGCTTCTCACAGTCCGCGAAAACCTGTGGATGTTTTCCCAATTCTATGGCATCCCAACCAAACAGGCTAACCAGCGCATCATGGAATTGCTTAAGGTGGTGGGTCTGGAGGATAGAGCCAATACCAAAAGCAGTGATCTTTCCACGGGGTTGCGCCAAAAGATGAATATCGTGCGAGGGTTCATGACCGACCCACAAATCCTTTTCCTGGATGAACCCACATTGGGCTTGGACGTCCACGCTTCAAGAGATGTCAGGCAGTTTGTACGTAAATGGGTTGACGATGACCCGACACGCACGCTGCTCCTCACAACCCATTACATGGTCGAAGCTGATGAATTATGTGACCGGGTGGCGATCATCAACCAAGGTCGCATTTTGGCCTGTGATACACCCAGAGCCTTGAAGCACCAGCTGATGAAGGACGCCATTTTCAACCTGCATATCAGCGCGTTGGATGAGGCGGATTTTGCTACGCTTAAGGCAATGCCCGAAGTCAGGCTTGCCACCATGAAGCAACAGGAAATCGGCGCTGAGGTCGAGATTGCATTGAATGATGATTCGGGTATCTCCAGTCTGATTGTCTTTCTAACTGAAAAAGGCATTCGCATCCTCAATCTGCATAAGCGCGAGCCAACCCTGGAAGATGTGTTCGTCAGTCTGGTGGGCCTGAGTATGAAGGAAGTTGAAAATGGCAGCAATGGATAGACTTCAAAAAAATACTGGCTGGCGTTTGTTCTGGCAAACTGTGATCGGGCGGGCTTATCCACGTGTGATCGGAACCCAACGAGACCTCTCATGGCTCTTTTTTGATATCTTCTTCCCGTTCATGTCCATGATTGGCTATGTCTTTGTTTATCGCGCCTTAAATGCGCCCGAGGAGTATGTTGGCTTTGTCGTGATGGGCGGTGCCATGACGGCATTCTGGACCAATATTCTCTGGTCCATGTCTTCCCAGCTTTACTGGGAGAAGGAGACCGGGAACCTGGCACTTTACATTATGGCGCCAACCTCCATGATGGGCATCCTGCTTGGCATGGCAGCGGGTGGATTGCTTGCCACCGTTATCAGAGCTTTGGTGATCCTTATTGTTGGCAGTTGGATGTTTCATGTCACTTATGTTGTCACCAGTTTCTGGCTCCTGTTTGCAGTTTTTACGCTTACCATGATCGCACTTTATGGCATGGGGATGATGCTGGCGTCGTTGTTTTTATTGTTGAACCGGGAAGCCTGGCATCTTGCCAACCTGGCACAGGAACCGATTTTCCTGCTTTCAGGGTTTTACTTTCCCATCAACTCTTTCAATTACTGGATTGCACTGGGTGCATCCATAATCCCCCTTACATTGGGCATGGATGCCATGCGGCAGTTAATATTTCCCTCCGGTGTACTTCTTGGGTTCCTGCCAGTCAATGTGGAAGTATCCGTTTTGGCAGGTTTAAGCGTGGTCTTCCTGGTCGCAGCCTTTTTCATGCTCAGGAAAATGGAACGCCTCGCCATCCAGGAGGGAAGATTAACCGACAGGTTGAATTAGGATTGATCAAATGAACTTGAGCATTAACGAATCTAAAGACCGCTTTCATCGCTATTGGACTACTTTCCGCACGGCTGGATGGCTGGGATGGCAGATTGAATCCAATTGGACAGATCTCTTCCTTTTTGCTATTTATTCCATCATCAAACCCATATCGGGTGCAGCCATCCTGATCGTCATGTACAGTATCGTCAGTAATGCGGATTTTTCCTCACCGATGTTTGCCTATATCTATCTTGGGAATGCATTTTATATCCTGGTCGGCGGGGTTGTTCAGGGCGTCTCATGGGGGGTGCTGGATGATCGTGAACATTACCGAACCTTAAAATATCTTTATATTGCTCCCATTAGCGTGCCGGTATACCTGATGGGGCGTAGTCTCGCCAATTTTCTCACCCGAACCCTGTCAGTGATCATTACCCTCTTGTTTGGAGTGATCTTCTTCAAACTCCCACTACGTTTGGCTGATGTTGATTGGGGATTATTGATCCTCGCCTGCATATTGGGTTTCATCGTCATGGTGGATATGGGCTTGATCCTGGGTGGTTGGTCTCTGATCATCAAGCGCAACGCCTGGAACCTGGGTGATACAGTGGGCGCTGCCATGTTCATCTTCAGCGGCGCCTTGTTCCCCCTCTCGGTTCTCCCGCAGGCTTTGCAGGTTATCGGCTATATCATACCGATAAGCTACTGGCTGACACTTGTACGGCGCGCCATGATGCCGGCAAATGCAGCAACTTTTCCCATGTTTTCAACCTGGAGCAATGCTCGACTGTTATCCATTCTTGGCATCGCAGCCATTGTCTTCACGATAATAGCAATTATCTCTTTCCGTGCTTTTGATCATATTGCCAGGGAGCGCGGTAATATTGACATGGTATCCAATTATTAAGGAATAAACAATGTTTCCCAATCTGTATGGAGAGTTGACCGCCACGCCAATTGGTCCTGTTTATCTTCAGGCTTCTCCCAAAGGCGTTACATGCATCTCTTTATTCCAGCTCAACCATGGCGAACAAGCCCCTTTGACTGATGAAGCACATCAAGCCTTCAAGCATCTCACCCTGGCAATGTTTGAGGTGAATCGATACCTGGAAGGCAGCGCTCGTGTTTTCTCATTTCCGCTTGACCTGGGCACGCCCTCCAGTTTCCAGGCGTCTGTGCTTGCATTTGCCCAAACCATTCCTTATGGAGAATATCGTACTTATGCCCAGGTAGCCAGAGCCATAGGTAAACCTGGTGCCTCTCAGGCAGTAGGATATGCGCTTTCACGCAACCCGCTGCTCCTTGCAGTCCCATGTCATCGTGTCGTTGGTAGTGATGGCAGCTTGCACGGTTTCGCTGCGCCTGATGGCATCAAAACCAAGGCACGGCTTTTGAGCCTGGAAGGCATTAAAATCAATGGAGAGTGTGTGATTTGAAGTTCAGGCTACCCCTTTGATCGGACCAAAATTTGAAACGAGGGAAATAATGGAAGAAAAAATGGAAAATGAAAATTACAGATCAGGTTTTGTCGCCATTGTCGGCAAGCCGAATGTCGGCAAAAGCACCCTGATGAACAAATTGCTGGCGCAGCAGGTGGCAGCCGTCTCCATCAGACCGCAAACCACCCGTAAACGCCAGTTGGGCATCCTCACCGATGAACACTCCCAGGTCATTTTTGTGGATACGCCGGGTTTGCATCGCCCTGATTACAAGTTGAGCCAGTTTATCAATGCTGAAGCGCTCTCAGCCTTGCATGGCGCCGATGTGATCCTCTTTCTCGTGGATGGCAGCCAGGCACCCGATGAGCAGGATCTCAGGCTGGCGTCCGAAATCAATGCTGCAAAAGCAAGTGTCCCTGTCATTCTGGCAGTCAACAAGAGCGAACTGATCAGGCATGAGGCGAGGGAAAATCGGCTTTCCGCTTATCAGAGCTTGGTCGAGCGTGCAACTCCCATCGAAATTTCTGCGCTCGAAGATCTCAACCTCAAGCCGTTGATCAATTTGATCAAGGAAAAACTCCCGCAGGGTCCACAATATTTTCCTTCAGACCAGGTTACGGACCTGTATGAACGGGATATTGCCGCAGATTTAATCAGGGCAGCCTGCCTGCATTACATCGAGGACGAGATTCCGCACAGCATCGCCATTCGCATTGATGAATATTCCGAACGCGAAAATGGGGGTGCCTATATTCATGCAACCATCATCCTGGAACGCGAGTCTCATAAGGGCATGGTCATTGGGAAAAATGGCGCCATGCTAAAACAGATCGGGACGATGGCGCGCACTGAGATTGAGGCAATGAGCGAGCGCAAGGTCTTTTTGGACCTGCACGTCCGCGTTGAAAAGAACTGGCGCAACAATCCACTTCTTTTGAAGCAGTTTGGCTATTCCTCTGACCGGGATTCAAGATGAATATTAGCATAAAAATATTGAGCGTGCTGCTGGGTCTCAGCGCGCTCATCAACTGGTGGGCTGCGTACACCACCAGGCGCCGGGTTTATATCATCACCAAACCCCTCGTGATGATTTTATGGATCATCCTATTCATTGGTTTCAATGGTTATCAGGGCGATGGCGTCTGGTTTCTGTTGGCATTGCTGTTTTCACTGGCAGGCGACATCCTGCTCTTGTTTTCGTTGCGCTGGTTCATTATGGGACTGTACACATTTTTCTTTGCCCAGGTGGCGTACATCATCGGATTTAACCAGGTCTTGCCATCCTGGCAGCTGGCATTGGCGGGCATCATTATTGTCGCTGTTATAGTCAGCGTGGTAGGGTTGGTGCTCAGAAAATATGTCACCAGGAAGCCGGAGATCAAAAAGATGGTTCTGCCAATCCTCAGTTATGCAGCTGTGCTTTCCATGATGGCTCTTTCCGCAGTCATGAGTTTATTCAAGCCAGAGTGGTCGCAGCCAGCTGCCTGGATGGCTGCCATCGGCGGCACCCTTTTTTTGTGCTCGGATTTAATGCTGGCATACGATCGCTTTATACATCGTTTCAAACACGCGCAAGCCCTGGTGATTGTGACCTATCATCTGGCACAATTTGGGCTCACCCTGGGGTATCTGTCAATGGCAGGGCTGCTTAAATTTTGATTTGTACCTACATGCTGGCTTACCAATCATTTTTGTTGACAAAAGCATGAAGGCATAGTAATATTTCTGGCACGATCCGAGAGGGTTGTATCCTGGCGAGGTAGCTCAATGGTGGAGCAGTGGACTCATAAGCCATTGGATGTGGGTTCAAATCCCACCCTCGCCATTGCCTATATATGGGGGTATTTCTTACTACATACCGCCATATATGGTGGTTGGCGATTTTTTTCAATTTCCAAGATTGCTTAAGCCATTGGTTATGTTAAGATACGATTAGTCAAATAATTTTCTAATCATATCCGTGCCTTAATTTTAGGCATTGGTGTAGTACTTCACCTAGAAAAGGGTTATGGCTTTAGGAGTTTGTAAGGTTTCTCTTCAAATAATTTCATCTACATTTTTGCATACTAAGAACTTAACACGGATTTAACACCCGAAGTTATATGATCAAATCAGGAACCACAAAGCAAGTCTAGGCTTACGGCGAAGAGAAAATTATTCAGAACTTGCTATGGAAAGAAAAAAGGAAATTTGATAAAGAGTCTAAAAAAGAGGTGCGAATGAAGAATAAACCAGATCAAGCAAAAAGGGTGATAAGAATACTATTAGGGATCATGGTAGGTTTTTCCATGCTTTATACCTTTTCACCTACCTATACTGCTGAGGCAGTGAGCCCACCACCTTATACAACCAGCTGGTATATGAATACAACCAATCCTAACAGCTTACCAACAGATGCTTATGGAATGGGATGCAATTTAGGGACTCATGACAAAAACACGGCAGGTACACAAGACAACGTTGTAGTGTTACTGTTTGGGCAACCCGCTTATTCTGGAGGTACGTATGGTACTTATGTTTGGGGTTCACGTGCGGGAGGACCTTACTATTTCTTGTCAACCTCATTGATAGCAAATACAACACAACAATTTGCTCGAGGTTATTATGTATGCACAGGGAGTGATACTTCATCTCAGTTGTATCTGGCTGCTGGAGTCAATAATTATGGAAACGGTGTAACTAATGCTCATGGTAGTGCCTGGGCTACTATGATAAGTTCAATAAGCTCATGGGTGGGCACTAGTGGCTATTCCAGCCAGGTAAAAATCAGAGCTGCTGCAGACATTGAGCCAGACTTTGGTACAGCAACAGCTGCAAGAGCATGGGTAAATGGATATAACGGGAGTTATGGTAGTGGCCTTTGGTTGTACAATGTTGGAGCTGCTTCAGGCTGTCCATGGACAGGAACTCCAACAGCCTATTCACAGTGCAACAATGGCTGGGTCGTGGATGATGTATGGTATGTATCTTGGGGAGCTACTCCATTTTATGTCATCCCTGAAATATACAATACCGGTGGCGTAAATGCAGAACAATGGTATCGCATTAGTTTGTATTCAGCTATTTATCAAGGTGGCAGAATAAGCTTCCCTGGTGCACTCACTCAATCCCAAGCTTGTCAGCAAATGGGAGGATGTTCTGGTATAGATAATTCTCCGTCTCAAGGATGGACACAGTTGTTTAACTCAGTTGCCGCTGATACAAGAACGTCTCTCACAAATATTCGTTGGTCAACCGATATCAGATGGAGATAGAAAAGATGGTTAAAAAACGCAAAGTACTTCGGTCTCTAGTAATTACAGTCTTGGTTGGTGGAAGTATCCTCATGATACTCACCTTATTATCTCATTCAATCAATTCGTCTCATATCGTAAACGCATTCACTGATCCTTCTATTCCGGAGTATTGTGTGCCAATAGAGTTAAAGATTATTGAGCAAGAATTGTCACAAGACCCCGATGCGAAGTCGTATCTGCTCTGGCTTGACAAGAAAATTGCCTTAGAAAAATCGATGCAGGAATGCGCTCTTCTCGCAAAGACTCACCTCCCGGCACTAAAGCCGGAGAATGAGATTGGGGTTATTCCACCAACATCAGAACCTCCCCCTCCTCAGAAAATTGTGACAGGCATTCAAAAAACGATATTGCTTCCCAGCAGTGATTTCATACCTACCCTTGAAACTGAAAACAATTACTGGGCAGGCATAATTGATGGCAAAACAATTCAGATTCTGGCTGGGATTCAACGAGAGCAGGATGAAACCTGGCGCGAGACTCATCCAGAGTGGGTTGAAATGGGTCCACAAGGAGCAGTTAAGGTCGTAGATTCCAATTGGGCATTGATTGCTCTAGTTAAAACACCGACTAGAGATGGATACATTCACTTTGTAAAAGAATGTGATTCACGCCTCCTTTTGCAAGCAGATGATGGGACTCTGTTTGTTTTTGATCCTGCTAAATTGGATTTTGTTTCCGACGATCCTGACTGTACGGTTTTAGAATAACAAAGTGCTTGGGTGTTAGAACCAAATTAATTAGGACTTACGCAAGACACATTTGAACGGAGGGGAACTTGAGTTGTTGACGCAAGTAATCGTCCAAAAGATCATGCTTGACTTGGTAAATGGTTCGTTGGGTTTCAACCGCCCCCTGTTTGAGCCGAACCCAAACCAGAATGGCACAGCCAATGTGATTCCTGACGGT
>CAZINW010000003.1:0-13532 GCA_964540765.1 uncultured Anaerolineaceae bacterium
TGAGCCGACGATGGGAATCGAACCCATAACCTACCGCTTACAAGGCGGTTGCTCTGCCGTTGAGCTACGTCGGCGCCCCTTTATATTAAATTATTAAATAACGGCTCTGTCATAGCTGTGCGATTATACCAAAAGCCAGCTTGAAGCGCAAGGTTGATTTTTCAAATACCTCGCTTAACAAAGCGTGAGTCTATCAGACTTGGCTTGAATCGTCAAGACAATTGGTCAGACAATGGTCAGTCATATGAAAATTACCGGTGTGTTTTTGACGATCAACACCATTTTTCCCCGACAGGTTGCGGTAATTAAAATGAATCAATACAGACCCCAAAGCCTGGATCTCAGCCTGTCTTTAAAGCATACGTCAGCCTTACGTGCAAATTCTGACACAAACCAGCACATCAACTTTCCTTCAAGCAGTGCCTCTTTTTTATTAACAGACAAAAACAAGCCACTCGCATATTCAAGAAATAGATTACATAATACTCAAATCATTGGCATGAGGCTTGCATGTTTATCGATGGGATCGCAGCCATTATGACCAAAACTCGTAAAAGGATATTTACAAATAGATTTAAGAAACGGCGGAGATCCAAAAGGAAATTTTTACGATTTTCTACGCCTTCGTTTCTGCCATTCCTCCTTGTTCTAGCAGGTGTGTTAATGGTGATTTTCGTGGTTAACAAGGTCACCTCTGCCCAAAACTCGCCTGAAACGCAGGAAATCATTGCCCCTTTTTTTGAAACTTCAGTTCAATACTGGCAAAAAGATACCCAGGTTTGGTCAGATGAATGGGACCTGGACCCGAACCTTGTTGCCACCGTCATGCAGATCGAGTCTTGCGGTAATCCTTATGCGCAATCGCCCGCCGGTGCCATTGGTCTGTTTCAGGTGATGCCATTTCATTTCAGCGATGGGGACTCGACTTTCGACCCGCACGTGAATGCCTCACGGGGATTGGCGTATCTAAAACTTGCCCTGGATCAATCAGAAGGTAATGTCCGCCTGGCGATGGCTGCCTACAATGGTGGTTTATCCTTGATGGACAAGGACGAAGATCTTTGGTCACCTGAAACGATCAGATACGTATATTGGGCAGAGGGAATCCATGATGATGCTGCGCAAAATCTACAATCAAGCCTACACTTGGAAGATTGGCTGGCATCCGGGGGCAGTGCACTTTGCCCGCAGGCAAAAAGAAGTATTAAAGACCTGGATTGATCACTTTTTCTTGAGCTTTTTTCCCTCTTCAATTTTCGGTTTCATTGGAAGACACACGGTGAAAGTAGAGCCTTTTCCCACCTTTGATTCAACCTGGATCTCTCCCTGATGTTGCTTTACGATCCACTCAGAAATGGCGAGACCAATCCCATAGCTTCTGTCATCCTCGAAATATTGCTGCCTGGATTTATCTCCCCGATATAGGCGCTCAAATATATGAGGAATGTCTTCTTCAGAGATTCCTGGTCCATTATCCGAGACATAGAAACAAACCTTGTCCTCTGCTTTCGTCATACCCATTTTGATGCGTCCACCGCGCGGTGTGAATTTAATCGCATTGCTGCCCAAATTGATCATCACCTGCTTTAAACGATCCTCATCACCGATAATTTGCACCGGGTCGATCTCCACCAATTCAACTTCGCATTTTTGTTTGGCAAGCACCTTGATTTGCTCATAAACTTCCAGGAAAAGCTCATCAAAATCAAATTCAGTCATATTGAGCTGTACTTCATCAGCATCCGCTTGAGCAAACATCAGGAGGTCACCCACCAACCTGGATAGGCGGTCAATTTCTCGCTCCATGGTTGCAAGGGATTCATCATCGTATTCTTTCATCAGCCGCATTAATCCAACATTACCTTTTAACACAGTGAGTGGAGTTCGGAGTTCATGGCTGACGTCAGCCAAAAATCGCTTTTGCGAGTTGAACATCTTCTCAATCCGCTCCAAGCCCTGGTTGACCGCAATGATCATATCCCTGGTTTCATTATTCACGTTCTTTGGCAACGGGAATCGAAGGTACATTTTCCTGTCGAGAATGTCACTTTTCGCGAATTCAGTAATATCTTTCAATTGTTTAAATTGTTGAATAATGAGTAACCAGATCAATGTTCCTGCCAGGAGGCTACCAATCACATCGATCAAAATGACGCTGAATAATAATTCCTTTTGCCTGGTTTCAATCCTGGAATAATTGATACCGACCAGTAAGGACCCCTTTGTTGAGCCCATATATAATTCGAGTATTTTGATCTGATAGGTTTCATTGTTAATGGTGAGTTCTTGATAACGATCACCCCTGCCCACAAAGCGAACATCTTCCAGGTTCAAACTTTCCTGCCCGGCATGGGGTGCACCAGAAATCAAGTTCCCGTTTTCATCCCAGAGCTGATAGACTACGTCAGTAGCGAGATCAATTGTTAGTGGAAATGGTTCCTCTCTAGTTAATTGTCCTTCCTCAACATGCGATATGATATTCGCTGCATGATTGAGCAGTTGGACATCAATTTCCTGACGCATGGTATTGTCAAAAAACAGCACTAATGCGACACTCGATGGGATCACTACTGCTACTATCAGAACAATGAATATTAAAATAAGTTTGACTTTAATCGACATTAATCAGGTTCGCGCATTAAATAACCAACACCACGCAAGGTGTAAATCAACCTTGGTTCTCCGTTTTCCTCCAATTTTTGCCGTAAGTAGCGGATATACACATCCAATACATTGCTTTCCCCACCAAAGGTATAATCCCATACGCGATCAAAAATCATCTCGCGGGTCATGACTTGCCCCGGGTAGCTCATGAATAGATTCAGCAGGTCATACTCTTTTGCAGTCAAACGAATCACGCGTTCCCCACGGAAAGCCTGTCGCGTCTTGGCATCCAAAACCAGGTCAGCCAGCTTTAAATTTTCATCACGATCGGCAGCAGTGCGTCGCAACATTGCTCTGACCCTGGCCAGCAATTCTTCAATCTCAAATGGTTTGACCACATAATCATCTGCACCCGCATCCAACCCGCTGATCTTATCCTCAAGCTGGTCTTTGGCTGTCAGGATCAAGATCGGTGATGAGGTCATTCTGCGCAACTTTTCGCACACCTCCAATCCATCCATTCCTGGCAACATTAAATCCAGGATGATCAAATCAGGGTGCTGATCCTGTGCAAGCGCCAAACCCGAGAGGCCATCAGGTGCCAGCTCCACCCTGTAACTTTCAAAAGTCAGGGCGCGCTGTAATACCCGCCGAATAGCTTCATCATCTTCTATTACCAATATTTTTTCATCCATTGTTTCCTCATATATCCGTTTTTTAATCTACTCTAATTGTATCCTTTTTTTGGTAAAATTCCAGCATAATGACATCCATCACCACTAAGGCACTCCCAATAAGCAAACGTATATTTGATATTATTGTGGCATTAATTGGCTTGATCATCCTCTCTCCGCTCATGTTATTGATCACACTGATCATCCTGATCTTTTCAGGAACACCCGTGCTTTTCCGTCAAGTCCGTCCTGGATATAAAGGACGTCTATTTACCATCTATAAATTTTGCACTATGCATCATACATCAGATGCTCAGGGTTCTCTCCTACCTGATGATCAGCGTTTAACCCGGCTGGGGCGTTTTTTGCGCTCAAACAGCCTGGACGAACTGCCTGAATTGATCAATGTGCTTAAGGGAGAGATGAGCTGGGTTGGACCCCGTCCGCTTCTTGTAGCCTATTTGGACTTGTACAACGCTGAACAAGCCCGAAGGCACGACGTCCTGCCAGGTATTACCGGTTGGGCACAGGTGAACGGTCGCAACGCCATTACCTGGGAAGAAAAATTCGCTCTGGATGTCTGGTATGTAGACAATTGGTCATTCTGGCTGGATATTAAAATCCTTTTCATGACCATTCGGAAAGTAATCAAACATGAAGGCATCAGCCAACCTGGACAGGCTACCGCTGAACCCTTCAGAGGAAACGCAATTGACTCTCAAGAAGACTGAATAAAATTAAGGTTTTTATTATGGTACCGGCGATGGGTTGATAAAACCAGCCAGTAAATTGCTGCGGGTCTCTTCAAATAATGCCATGCGTCCCTCTGAGATCAAGCCGGGTGAAGTGTCTGTAAGAATGATCTCAGGCATGATCATTCCTCCTTCCCCGCCTGCCATCAATGCCGGCCAGGCATACAGCAAAGTGGTTCCAAAGTCAGGTTTCAATGTGGCGATCCAATTAATGGATTGAATACCCGTCGGTGGGGAATCTGCAGAAATAATTCTCACACCTGCATCAGATAGATAAACAACCAGGGCTTCAGAGCTGACTGCCTTTTCAATATAAACTGTCTGTACACTTTTGGCAATGAGCGCATCTGCAGCTGTCTTCCAACCCCCTTCATTTGAGGCGTCCGCAATTTCTGCCATTTTTGGGTAAGAATCAATGGGGCCAAATTTCGAGCCACATAACCCGCAATAATAGCGTGCACCGATGGCAAATGAATTGGCTGTTTTCGTCCCTGATTCACTTGCGGATTGCACCAACACGCCCACACGGTAGTCAGTTGTCACCAGTGCAGAAAGGTAGCCCGCCAGAAATGCAGTATTTTCAACCAGTGCATCCACACCGGGCATGATGCTGAGATTCTTCCCCGCTTCAAGGTCAGAAATGCCAATCGCCAGGAATTTCACCTGGGGCGCTGTATTTACCATTGCCATCAAATCCGGCGCAGGTGCCAGTGCTACAACTATTTCCACCCCCTGTTTGAGATCAGAGATGGACAGTGCAGTCTGTGTTTCCAAAAGCAATCCATCATTGCCCGCCAGGTAGGAAAGCTGGGTTTGAATATCACCTGAAAGTTGAACATCAGCACCTTCAGGAAGCCAAAGGATGACATCAGGCACAGGTATTTGTGTGGGAGTCTGGGTTTCAGGGATGGCGGTGGGCGACACATCCACCTGGGTTGGGGTGTCAGGAGTTACATTCCCGCACGCTGTCAAAACAAACAGCAACGTGACCACGATGAAATAAGCTGAGCGATTTCTTATTCTCATAAAATGAATTTTACACCAGACCCAGCCAAAAACTCCAACCAAATGTGCTTGACAGGAGTAATGAAAAATAACAGAGTCCTATTTTCTGTACCTCCCAGCAAGCGTCAATGCCTCAAAAGAAAATGTTACTTTGATGGTCAATCAATCTACTACATGGGTGGTGTATAATCATTGTTAATATGCCCATCAGTAATGATATGCTCAAGAATAAAGATTCTTAATTACCCATGGTGATACTATGAGTCTGCCAACCAGCGAATCCATTCCAGATGATTTCAATGCCCTCTCCCCTGCGCAAAAACGGCGCATTCGTTATGCCATTCATCACGCCAGTGATACGGAAGTCCAGGTGTTTTTATCAGAGTTGAAACGACGCGCCACTCCCGGGTTTGATTTCTTTGTCTTCACCCTGCTTGGATCCTTGATCACTGCAATTGCCATCCTACTGGATTCACCCCTCATCCTGGTGGCAGCCATGATTGCATCTCCCTTTTTGACACCCTTAATGGGAATTTCACTGGCTCCTGCTTTAAAAAGCTTTCCGTTCTTCATGAAGTCCGTTGCATGCATTTTGATCAGCGCAGCAACCTTTTTTGCGGGGGGTGCGTTGGCCGGGTTTGTCAGCCGCTTGTTGCCCTTAAGGACCCTGACCCAAATTCCCCTTATTGCCACATCGAACTGGGTCACCTGGGTGGTTTTGATCATTGTCTCCATCCTGACAGCAATTTTCTTTGTCCGACATGAGGACAACCCCCGTCTTATTGGTACCCTGCTTTCATATTTAATTTTGCTTCCCGTTGCAGTTGCAGGATTTTATCTTTTCATTGAAGGCGATCCAGGTTGGCTGCAGGTATTACAGTTATCCCTCCTGCGCCTGGTTGTCGCCGCATTCATCATCAGTGTGGTCTTCTTAATCCTGGGTCTGCATCCCAGGAATTCAGTTGGCTGGCTCACCTTCTTAGTTATTCTGGCAGGTGCAATCATTCTGCTGACCACCCACTTGATCAACTGGCAGCCATCCCCATCTACAGTCAACACCAGGCCACTGCCCACCCAGACCTTCACCGCAACAGCAACCTCCACGCAAACGCCCCTGCCACCCACAGCCACTCATACGAAAACGTCGACACATACTCTGACGCCAACATGTACACCCACAAACACTCTCACTCCAACATCCACACCCATTTGGGCTGAAGTGGAAGCTGAAAATGGCGCTGTCATCCGGGCAGAGCCCGATTTCGATGCCGGGGTGGTTGCATATGCCCAGAATGGAAGCCTGGTCCAGATGCTGAGTGAAACGTACCAAGCTGGCAATTCCATCTGGGTGAAAGTCATTGCATCCGATGGTACCATCGGCTGGATCTTGCGCACACTGCTCGTGACAGCCACACCCTCCCCCTGAAAAAAGCTAAAAAACATCCCGGAATCGTTTGCTTTGTCCAGAATGTTTTTCCATTAAGGCTTATGGTTTTATAAATTAATCGACGATAACTTCGATATTTGTTATTGGGATATGGATGATTTCTCCATCAACTCTCTTCACCACAACAGGTTGGATCCACAACCCGCTGGCAAAGCGTTCCTTCTCATCCGGCAAGTCGATGATCTCACCGACACCCCCGGTATAGGGTTTGCCAACCAGGCGCACTTTCGAGCCAACTCTTAAGCGGTTCTCTTCAACAAACAGACCTTCATAAGTAATCTGGTCAGTGGGCATGATCACTTCAGGTCTTACGCCCGCATAAAGATCTGGCACATGTGCATTCAGAAACACCTCATGCCCCATCATCATCAACACCATCCCTTCGCTGTATGCATCCAGGTTGATATCCCCAAAGCCGGACAGGCACATCAGGGGTATTTCCAGTTCCTGAGCCCGACTTTGCAATTGAGGCGCCAGGGCTGAAACGATCAGACCAGCCACTTCACTTTTCACACATGCATCCAAAATGGCATCGCTGGTACAATAGCCCATCACCACGATCTTCTTCGCCAGGTCAGGTCCAATGACAGTTTGATCAAACGGGTTTTGATCCGATCCCCCCAGGTAGGCAAGCATCCCCTGGGCATTCAAACCATTGCCCCAGACCCCCTGCAGAACCGCGCCGCTGCCGCCAATCACTGCGCCGCGATCCGGGATCAATTCCACCACCACACCAGGAAAATTGGCTGAACATGTAATTTTCTTCGTTCCCAGTGCCAGTGTGACCTTGCCATCCAAAATCGAAATTACTCTCCCGTCTTGTGGCGCTCTAAATATTCTTGAAAACAATCCCGACTTTTGCGCAATTACGTCACCTGCCTCCACTTGTTCACCGACCAGGCGTAACAAATGGGTGTCCAGCTTGCTTGCGTCAATCTTCAATCCATTAACGACATCAAAAACCAGGAAACACTCTGGCAGGGTATATTCCGCAATGATATCGCCTACTTTAAGATGCTGCCCTGTGCGAACCAGAACATTACCTCGCATTGGCAAGACAATGGAGCGATATATCTGCTGTCCGGATCGAATTCTAATCAAATCAAGACTCATCTCAGCCACCCAATTCCCATAACCAGTTGCGGATGATCTCACTGCGGGCTTCTGTGGATCCATGCATATTGAGCGGTCGACCGCGTGCGTCAATGACCACGCCAATTTCACTACCAGACACAGAGACCCAACCCCCCAATCCCTCATGCCCCATACCTACATCTGTTTCCAGTTCAGGTGCAAGGTAAATACGTGCCTTCGTCCCCGGCTTTACGTCGTATCGTTTAATGCTGCCCTTTTTAATTTCATGGATCTCCCGCTCTTCTTCCTCACGGGCAATTTCAATGCTCATGATCTTTTGCCCTTCCTTGGCAGGGCTTTCCGCGCATATGACGGTTCCAAGATTCTTAAAAACACCGTTGTCCAAAATCTGCACAGGCAACACGGGTTCAATCTCAGCCAGTGAGCCCAAACTTGCCAGGATTTGTCCCTTATCAAGCACAAGGGTTGTGATGCCGTGAGGTTTCAGCCCGTCAAGTGCCATCAGAAATTGCTGCCCAATTGTGGGAACGTTTGTCAGGCTTTCTCCGCTCAGGATGATGGGTTCATACACATCATTCAAACCTTCATCTGGATCATAGCCAAAGTCTTTGTACAAGTCTGCTGTTTTGGCAAAGGCATCCTGCAACCTGACGCGCGTCCAGGCATGTTCTATGGCAAGATCCTCAAGCGTTGAAGCCATGAATGCCGGATGTAGGCTTTTGTTGAGCATATATTCTGCCACGCTCTCAACATCAAGGGGAAAGGAGGACCAGTAGCAAGTTTTTTCGCCAACATCAACACCGATGGGTGTGCGGGTTAACATCGTAGTGAACTTGCTTGATTTTGATGCCACCAGCATGGTCGACCCAGCCCCAACGTCCAGTGCCATGACACCCTTATCAACTTTGGATATCTGATCCAAATAGCGCACCATGCGCCCCATGGCAAATGCGGTAGGAATAATGCGCACCCCAAGCATTGTTTTGAGTTCCTGTAATCCGGATAATTGCCGCAAGCGGATGCGTTCAAATGCGTCCAACATTGCCCCCCAGGCACCGATCAGGTCTTCCATGCCAAATTCCGGGTGGATGTTAGGCGCCAGGTGCAGATCATCGCCCGCATCCAGTAATTTTGTGATGCCTTCGAGCAAGGCATGGTTGCCGGCATAGACGATCTGGGGCTTGTATAATCTGGGAAGATGTGAATAGACCAGGCGAATATTTTCCACGGCTGCCACTAATGGCTTGCTGGCACCCTGATTGTCACCTCCAGCCAGAATGATCAAATCAGCATCAGCCTGCATCAAGCTTTCCAGCTGGTGCGTGGCATCCAGACCATCGCTCAGACTCAACATGGCTGTTTCTTCCGTATAGAACAGGCTTGCCAGTTTGCGAATACCAGTCAGAGAGGATTTATCTGTCAAACCGATCAGGGCAGTTTTGATGCGCGGACCTGCGGAGAGGCTCAATCCAACCTTTTCAACACCCTTGTCAGGGGATTCCTGTCCAACGATCAACCTGCCGTTATGATCCAGCAAACGGCGTCCTGTTCCATCCTGTAAACGCTCACAGGCTCTCCACACTCCGCTCAGCAGGTTTTCTCCGCCTGCAATCGTGCTTTGAGCTTCACCACTGCCAACCAATTGATAGTTACCGGAAGTATTGTCATACAACCAGGCACGCGTATGCTGTGAACCAATATCAAGGCTTAACAAGGATCTGTAAGTCATATCCTCACCTCAATTTCAAGATCCGAATAGCTGGCTGATGAAATCACGTATTTCTGAAATGCGTGAGATCAAAGCCATTAATGCAGTTGAGTAAATGCCGGCAAATAAAGCACCCAGCGTGATCCCGATAAAAATTTGCCCGATTTTACCAATATTCTCGTAAGGTCGCTTTATTTCTGAATCTTTACTTTCTTTCTTTGGTAAACCAAAATGAAAGTAGAGCAGGGTTGTGATCACCCCGATCAGCATGATCACCGCATCTGCCCACCTTATCCAGGTTTGTCCATCATTCTGATACAAAGTGGTGCTTGAGAAAAGGTTAATGGTTCCCAGCATCTGCGGGACAATTGTTCCCAAGGTTACCCCACCGATCGTCAGGGCGGAAATGATGCCCACCAGGATTGCCATTGGAATGCTGCCTGCTTTGGTTAATCGAGGGATGATCATCGCCACCAGCAATAGGCTTAACACCAAAGGCACAAGGGCAAGCAAGCGCTCCTGCCAGCTTCCATCAATTACAGGTCTGATCAAATAGGGAATGATCACCTTGCTGATCAATACAACGGTCGTATAACCACTTGAAACGCCGACCAGAAGGTAGACAGCCAGTTTAAAAAAGAAATTATCACCAAGGATGTAACTGAACACCATGATGGTCAATGCAAAACTTATGATCCCGATAGCCAGATCCAGCATTTTAAGGCTCAGTTCTTCTTTTGCGCTTCATGTTCAGGGTTCGATTCCAGGCGGAACACAAATCCAACCAGGAATAAGATGATCATGACCAATAAGCCGGATTGATAAGCCTGCCAGGAATTGCCAGACTCTAACCCGTCACCAACCATTGAGGCATATATTCCAGCATCATGGTAGCCTGAAAGCAGACCTCCCAATTGTCCAGAATCATAATATGGCAGCAGGACGGCTGCCTCCTGGGTACTGCTGATCATCAACATGGGTGTTCCGGAAATGTGTGGTCCCACCTGCTCCAGCCAGTTGCGACCGGACTGCAATGAATCCACCAGGATGATGATCCGGTCAAAATCAGCCAGGCTGTTAATCCCTGCCAGCGCATAACTCTTGCTAACTCCAGATGCGTTTGGGTCAAAGTCCTTCATCGCAAAATTCAATGCGCCCAGGCGACCTCCAGGAAGATATTGGATCGAATCGACCAATACTTCACTGTCGTCATCAATAGCATCGGACTGTAACAATCGCTCTGCCAACCAGATACCTTCAGGATAAGTGGTCATCGGGTAAATCTCTGCACTGCTTTCAACTAGGTGTTTTAAGACCGGCTGAGCGAGTGTTTCCATTTCAGCAGATGTTGATGGCTGATAATCCACAACCATCAAGATTTTGCTGCCAGCCTTTAATTCTGAAACACTTTCATGGAAAGCCTGGCTGGCTGGCTGCATTGAACCTTGGAGAAAGATGGCTTCATCGTCACTTAGGAATGGAAAAATGGTCATGACCAGCAGGATCAATGCCAGGATTAACCTGAATGTCTTTGTCTTAACTTTTCTTGGCGATTTTTGAACATAAGCGGATTTCCCCTCACCATCCACCAAGGCTTTAAGCAATTCCATGCGTTCCCGCTGTTCACGCTGCAGGTAACGGTAGGGATCAGCGGGTATTGGCTCCAGTTCCTCCTCCGCGGATTGGTCAGCCGCTGAAAGATCCAAATGACTGATCTGAGCTTCGCCTGCTGCCTCACCAAGGGTCTCAAGAGGTTGTTTGCCTGTACCTTTTTCCTCAAGCTTGCTGGCATCTTTCTGGTCTTTCCCGTCGCCGACAGGCTGCTTTAAATCTCCCAGGTGCACCGGTTGGGTTGATTCATCTATCTTTATCAGGGTATCTTCAGAAGAAGCCTGCACGTCTTGATCAGGTGCCTCCACCCCTTGTTCAAGCCAGTCCGGCAGGGGTTCCTTTCTTTCAGGGGACGAGAGATCGTCCAATGTTTCACCTTGAGATTCATGCTCAATTTCACGCAGTTTTCTTAACCAACTCGGAATGCCCTCTTCCTCTTCAGGACTTTCTTCATCAGGTCCGGGTTCAGGCGGCAGGGCAGCGTCACGCCTGGCATTTTCGCGTATCTGGGCGATCCAGCTGTCAAATTCACCGCCAATTTCTGCCTGCGCATTTTCTTTCAGGGTTTCGTCCCTGGCAGAAACTTTTTTAACCAGGTCGCCGCTGGCATCAGATTCCGTCTTGGCACGTTTACGCACTTTTTCCAGCCAGTCAGGTATCCTGCCCTCATCTTCAGTCTTATCGCTTGATGAGCCAGGTTCATTCACGCCCGCTGCATGACTTTCCTTTTCTGACTCATTCGGTTGAACATTCAACGAAATGGGGCTGGGTTGGCTGCCCGACTTATTTTCTTTACGCAAATCCTGCATGAATTCTGAAAGGTCTTGGTCATCATCCGGGTTGAGGTGTTCTGCCAACGCATCATGTTCTTTGTTGATTCCGTCAATTGAAAAAGCCTGCTCAAGCGGCATCCCGCAGTATAAACAGCGGGTCGCACCAAGCAGATTCTCTTCACCACAATGACTGCAAATCAAAAATTCATCCGTCATTTATTCACCATAAGGACGCTCAGCCCCAAAAAGGACACGCAATCCAGTCAGTAATGCCCCCAGGGAAATACCGATCAAGATCCCCCTGCCGCCGGCGATGGGCAACCGCTGAACAAAAGCAACAACCTGGCCAATAACAGGGTTGCCAATCGCCTGGATGAAACCCATTCCCAGAACCAGGAAAACCAAAACGCTGATACCAAAAGACAAGGATAAAGGCGTCCAGCCTTTCGTTCTGAAGAATTGAATCCCAGCGTAAGTCAGGGTCAGTGCCAACAAGCCCATCAGGCTGACCTCCAGCGGGATGCGGATGGAAGAGACCCAGCGCAAATATCCCGGGTTATCTGCTCCGAGCAGCAATCCACCGATCAGGCTGATGGAAAAGCTGAAAAGAACGATCAGGCTGAAGAAGAAACCTCGCTTTCCCTGGACCACCCTGCGAGTATGGGTCAGCATCAGGTTGGTAATACCCACAAGAGTGGCAACGCTTGCCAGTACTATTCCCCACTGTAATACGGTAGCAAGGTAAGGCTCAAAGAAAGGCCTAAAAATAATGGAGATCAGTGTGAACAATCCCACCAGAACTGCGCAAAGGATAGGAATAACTTTTCTCATCAGAACAATCCCATCACCTTTGAAAGTGCACCCACAATCAGGGCAAGGATGATCAGGATCCTCAAAATATCCTGCACATGTAAAGAAGCTGCCTCAATTGGGTGGGTCTCAAAATTCGCCCCAGCAGCATAATATTCTTCCCCAATGACAGCCTGCGGAAGACTGGCAAAAAACACAGCTTGTGAGCCCGGTGAATCACTGGCTGCCACACAATAGGTCTCATGCCTGCCAGCCAGGTCAACAGCCAAAGCCATTTCAGGTCTCAAATGTCCTATCATGACCAGTCCGCCATTGATGCCCTTGTGGATTTCCGGAAGAACACCACCCAGATATGCCATGCCGGTTGTCCCGGTAAATTGTGTATGATCCATTGAAAATAACTCAGGAACCAGTGCATCTTTATAGACGCCAGCCAGGACTAACTGGCTTAAACAAGCCAGACTTCCATCTCCACTGAGAGCCAGCGCTGCTTGATCTCCATAGACAGTTTGCCTGGAGAGTTTGGATAAGACCGGCAATCCAATGATCCCGCCGATGGACATATCCTGAGCGCTGAACTGACCGCCAATCGCAAAAATGAAACGTTTGCCCTGTTCAAACGCAACCAGATTTTGTCTCTGCAGACTTTTATACACGTCAATATGGCGTAAATGCGTAAACGGGTTGCGCCGATTGATCAGCCAGGTCAGCAGTAGTAAAATTGCCGCCAGCCCGATGATGATCCATGTTGCCCATTTTGTCATATGCTCAAATCCTTACGCAAATAATCAGCCAACAAAGCAGAAGATTTGTCATCTTCAAGAACGGATGCCAAATTCTTCACCTGAAGATCAGCCAAATTAGCAACCGCGCCCATGTGCAACAGTTGAGAAAAGACCAGCGTTAAAGGTCCAGCGCCATCCAAAACAGATAACGCCAATTTGGTCAGCCCCCAGCGTTTCAGGAAGCCAGCCCATTCTTTAAAAAGGGCAGAATCCTCACTCATGTCATAAAGTATAGCATAATTGGGCTCTAACATAAATGCATTAAATC
>CAZINW010000003.1:13632-96454 GCA_964540765.1 uncultured Anaerolineaceae bacterium
TCACTCATGTCATAAAGTATAGCATAATTGGGCTCTAACATAAATGCATTAAATCCGCAGATATGGTTGATTTTCTGATCAAACCCCAAAACAAATCTTTTGTGGCATAATGGGTTCAGTTGCATTTGAATGCCAAGGAGCTATGCATGAGTGTAAAGAAGCTTTGTGTCATTGGTCTGGGCTATATCGGTCTGCCTACCGCCAGCACTTTTGCCTGCCATGGACTGGAAGTGGTTGGCATGGATGTGAATGCCGACATCATCAGCCTTCTGCAAAAAGGGGAGGTGCATATTCTTGAGCCGGGATTGCATGACCTGGTTGAACAGGCATTGACATCCGGGAAGTTGACGATTTCACCTGTTGTTGTGCCGGCTGATGCATTCATCATTGCTGTCCCCACCCCTTTCCATGAAGATAAACGTGCTGACATGCGCTTTGTCACAGCAGCCGCGCAGTCAATCGTGCCACACCTCAAAGAGGGCAACCTCGTCATCCTTGAATCCACCTCACCGCCGCGCACCACTGTTGATCTGGTTGCACCGATCCTTGAAGGCAGTGGTTTGAAAGCCGGCAGAGATTTTCAGCTTGCATATTCACCTGAGCGCGTCCTGCCAGGTAATATTTTGCAGGAATTGATCCATAATTCCCGCGTAATCGGTGGCATTGATCAAGCGTCTGCGATTGCAGGCAGTGAACTTTACCAACACTTCGTCAAGGGTGAGATCATCCTGACAGACGCCACCACGGCTGAGATGGTCAAATTGATGGAAAATACCTCGCGCGATATCAACATTGCCATTGCAAACGAATTTTGTCGCCTGGCTGATAAATTCGGCGTCGATATATGGGAAGCCATTTCGATTGCCAATCTGCATCCACGGATTAATATCCTCAAGCCTGGTATTGGCGTTGGCGGGCATTGCATCAGCGTTGACCCCTGGTTCCTGGTCGAAGCAGCGCCCGATGAATCTGCACTGGTGCGGATTGCTCGGCAGGTCAATGACTCGCAACCCGAGTTTGTGTGCGGCGTCATTGAGCGTTCCATCGGTGACTTAACCGGTATGAAACTGGCATTCCTGGGTCTGGCATTCAAGCCGGATGTCGATGACCTGCGTGAAAGCCCCGCCGCACAGCTGGCACATTTCCTCATGGATAGGGGTGCACTCCTGACAGCCCACGAGCCGAATAAGCTCAATGCCAACCTGCCAGGCATCCCGCATGAGCCAAATCTAACCCGGCTGCTGCAGGACGCCGACCTGATCATCCTGGCAGTTGCTCATCAGCAGTTCAAATCTTTGGATCCCCAAAAAATCGCCAGCATTACCAAGGCGCGCCTGGTTTTTGACGCTGTCAATGGCTGGAACAAAGCTGCATGGCAGGCAGCCGGTTTTACCTATGCAGGTCTGGCTAAGAAATAAATTTGCATGCCCAACCTTATGGTCAAGTATAATAAACCCATGAGCCGTAACCTGCGCGTTCTCTCAATTTTTGGCACACGCCCTGAAGCTGTAAAAATGGCACCGGTTATTCAGGCGCTCAAAAGGCAACCAGAGATTGAAGCCAAAGTCTGTGTTACCGCCCAGCATCGCCAGATGCTTGACCAGGTTTTGGAAGTATTTCAAATCCACCCTGATGTGGATCTGGATTTAATGCGCCCTGACCAATCCCTGGCACAACTTTCCGCCAGCATCTTTACCCATCTTGACCCTGTTCTCAGTGACCTGGAGCCGGATTGGATCCTCATCCAGGGCGACACCACCACCGTAGCCATCGCTTCATTATTGGGTTACTATCACCGCATCCGCATCGGGCATGTCGAGGCAGGTTTACGCTCATTTAACAAATGGGCACCCTTCCCCGAAGAGATCAACCGCCGTGTGGCTGGCGTGACCGCTGACCTTCACTTCGCCCCAACCGAAGGCAACCGCCAAAACTTGCTCTCTGAAGGCATTCCGGATGAGATAATCGCGGTCACAGGCAACCCTGCCATTGATGCGCTTCAGCAGATGGCAAGACAGCCAGAACCTGTGCTGGTCAAAGAATTGAGTCAAAAATTCGAGCTGGATTCCGGGCAAAAAAGGCTGGTAATGATCACCGCCCATCGCCGTGAGAATTTTGGTCAACCAATTGTCAATATCTGCCAGGCACTGCGAAGACTTGCATTGCGTTATGCAGATGACACCGTCTTCATTTATCCAGTTCACCTGAACCCCAACATTCAGGAGCCTGTGTATCGGGAGCTTTCCGGTCTGCCGAACCTGCACCTGGTCCAACCCCTCGATTATTTACCAATGGTCCATATGATGAAACATGCCCGCCTGATCCTGACAGATTCAGGCGGCTTGCAGGAAGAAGCCCCTGCGCTTGGCATCCCCACCCTGGTGCTACGGGAAACAACAGAGCGTCCGGAAGGTGTTCAGGCTGGCACGCTCAAACTCGTCGGCAGTGATCCTGAATTAATCTACGCCGAATCCTGCCGGCTGCTGAATGACCCAACCGCCCATGCTGCCATGGCAAACGCGGTTAACCCCTTCGGCGATGGACATGCAGCTGAATGTATTGTTCAGGCACTCATGGATCATTCCTCCAAAGATGGCTAAACGAGATATTTACACCCGCCTTGTCTATGCCCGTCAAAATCCTGTTTTTGGCAAGATGGCTTATTATCTATTGAAACTTCTGGGAGTAGAAATTCCAAGATCTGTCAAAATTGGCAGAAATCTCACCCTCGAACATGGCGGTTATGGGGTTGTCATTCACAGCAAGAGTGTCATCGGGAACAATGTGCGCATCTATCCGGGTGTCACACTGGGTCGCGCCGACATTCATAAACCTGCTGACCAATCCTCCTTTAAAGGAATTCAGATCGAGGATGATGTGATCCTGGCGTCTGGTGCAAAGATATTATGCAAACAGGGGACGCTGATCGTCGCCCGCGGTTCCATGGTGGGTGCCAATGCAGTTCTGCTGGGATCCACCGCCGAGAATGAGATTTGGGCTGGCATGCCTGCCAGGTGTATCGGTAAAAGAAACAACTCGTAAAGAACAGGAGTCTGGAATGGTCAAACAAATCTGCCTGGTTCCACGCTTGAAGGGTCTTGGTGGCATGGTCTCTTTCCAGACAAAATTCATCCAAGGCTTGCAAAAACGCGGGATTGCCTTCACATTTGACCCGGCAGATCCGCAAAATGACGCCATCCTCATCATCGGTGGCTGGCGAAAAATCCCAACCCTTTTTAAAGCCCGTCATAGGGGTGTACTGATCGTTCAGCGCCTGAATGGGATGAATTGGCTGCATAAAGTGCAAAAAACGAGGTTCAAGGATTGGCTGCGTGCAGAAAATGCCAATCGCCTCCTGAGTTTTATCCGCCGATCTCTATGCCATGAGATTATTTATCAAAGCGGTTTCAGTAAAACCTGGTGGGAAAGCCAACATGGCAAACTCAGGAAACCCGATCATGTTATTTTCAATGGGGTAAACCTGGACACTTACTCACCTGATGAGCTTGAAACACCGCCATCCGATCATTTTCGAATTTTGCTGGTTGAAGGGCATCTCACTGAAGCGAGTTCAGCAGGGGTGGCAATCGCCTGCCGGATGGCTGACATTTTACAGGAAAAAATGCTCCTGCCAATTGAACTGATGGTTGCAGGGGATGTGCCCCGCACGGTTCAGGATCACATCCAAAAGGAATACCCTGACCTCAACTTGTTATGGATGGGTGTGGTCCCCAATACAGACATCCCAGCCCTTGACCGCAGCGCACATCTGCTCTTCTCTGCAGACCTCAATGCAGCCTGCCCAAACAGCGTTATTGAGGCACTTGCCTGTGGATTGCCTGTACTTTCATATGATACTGGCGCCCTTTCTGAGATTATCAGCGAGAGCGCAGGCACCGTGGTGCCTTACGGGAGCAATCACTGGAAACTGGAAGCCCCAGACATCTCTGCCCTGGCTGAAGCTGCCATTCCCATCCTTAAAAACAACAACAAATACCGCCAGGGCGCCCGTGCCCAGGCGGTCAAGTGCTTCTCTTTGGATGCCATGGTGGATGCTTACCTTAAGGTTTTGCTTAAATGAATACCGGCTTTGCAGGAAAACTGGGGCTGATCCAACGGGTTTTACCGGCTTATCGTGCACCCTTTTTTGGCGCGCTTGCACAGGCATGTGGTGGGGGTGTTTATCTTGCCTTCGGGAAACCGCGCCCAATTGAAAGTATTCAAACCACCGAAACAGTGGATGGCGTAAACTTGTTCAAAACCAGGAACATGCACTTCCTGGGGGGGTCTTTTTATTTTTGTTTTCAAAAAGGATTACACCCCTGGCTTGAAAAGACGCAGCTGGATGCCCTGATCATTGAAGCCAACCCGCGCTATCTTTCATCTGCATCCGCCATTCGCTGGATGCACGCGCACCATAAACCCGTGATTGGCTGGGGTTTGGGTGCACCAGGGAATAAAGGCCCATTTAATGGCTTGCGAGACCGTTTTTTGAAGCAGTTTGATACCTTGATCGCCTACAGCCAGAAAGGTGCAGATGAATACGCATCAATGGGTTTTGACTCCCAAGCCATTTTTGTTGCCAAAAATGCTGTCACTGCCAAGCCGGCGCATCCCATGCCAACCCGACCTCTGGATTTTCCTGGCAAACCAGTTGTTCTCTTTGTAGGGCGCCTTCAAGCTCGCAAACGCCTTGATAACCTCATCCAGGCATGTGCGCAGCAGCCTGTTGATCTTCAGCCTGAGCTCTGGGTCATCGGAGACGGACCTGCCCGCCAGGAACTTGAAGCCCTTGCACACCAATTTTACCCGTCGACCCAATTCCTGGGCGCCAGGTTTAGCGAGGAACTGATTGATTACTTCAAGAAAGCTGATCTTTTCGTCCTGCCGGGAACAGGTGGTCTGGCAATCCAGCAAGCCATGAGCTTCGGCCTTCCCGTGATCGTTGCCGGGGGTGATGGCACTCAAAATGACTTGGTGCGCCCAAGGAACGGCTGGCAGATCCCGTCAGACGATCTGGAGGCATTGACAAAAGCATTGACAATTGCCCTCAGTGATCCTGCCAGGCTGCGCGATATGGGCGCTGAAGGGTACCGCATTGTCTCTGATGAGATCAACCTTGAGAAGATGGTGGATGTCTTTATGCAGGCAGTCCATTATTCTCTTGAAAAAATGATGTCACAGCGAAATTTATCAAAATGACACAGCCATTGCATATCCTCATCCTGGCAGATGGACGCAGCCCCACCACCCAATCCTGGGTGCGCAATTTGATCTTACTTGATTTTAAGGTCAGCCTCATCAGCACCTTTTACTGCGAGCCATTGCCTGACCTTGAAAATTTCCATGTTTTGCCCATCGCCTTCAGCCAATATGCGGGAGATTTTTCCAGCCAGCGCCAGGATCAGAAGTCAGAACATGGTATTAAATTCATACTGAAACGGCGTTTCATGCCAAAATCAGAAACATTGCAAACAATCCGCTATGATCTTGGCCCACTGGATGTTCAATTTAAAGCCAGGATATTTAAAAGATTGGTAAAGAAGATCCAGCCCGACTTGGTGCATGCGCTTCGCATTCCATTCGAAGGCATGCTCGCCCGTTTCACGCCAGGCAACTTGCCACTCATCGTATCCACCTGGGGTAATGATTTCACCCTGCATGCACCTAGCTCATGGCTCATGCGACATGGCACGCGCGCCTGCCTGAAACGCGCCAACGGGCTCACCGCCGATGCGAACCGGGATATCCGCCTGGCACATGCCTGGGGTCTTCCTGAAAGCATTCCAACCCTTATCATCCCGGGCAGCGGGGGTGTCGATCTGCAAGCCATCCAGGCGTCAAAATCTGAACCTTTCAATCCTGCAGCTCATGATTTGCCTTCAGACAATAAGCTTTGGGTGGTCAACGCGCGCGGATTCAGACCTGGTTACGTTCATAATGATATCTTCTTTGCATCGATTCCACTGGTCATCAGAGCTCATCCCGAAGTGATGTTCATTTGCCCGGGTCTGGAAGGATTTATTGATCCGGCATGGCTTGAGGATCCAAGCGCCAAAGAAAATGTGGTCGTATTGCCAAAACTACCCCAAAACCAGCTCTGGGCGCTATTCCACCGATGCCCGATTTTCATCTCCCCCAGCAGCCATGATGGCACGCCCAATTCCCTCCTTGAAGCCATGGCATGTGGATGTTTCCCCATTGCCGGAGATATTGACTCCATCCGGGAATGGATCGAGCCCGGGATTAATGGATTGCTGGTAAATCCACAGGACCCCGCTGCATTGTCAGATGCCATCATCCTTGCCATTGAGTCCCCCTCATTGCGCCAGGCTGCGTCTGTCCATAATTTGGATTTGATCAAGCAGCGTGCAGAACTTCAAGTTAACCAGGTCAGCCTCAAGCAGTTTTATGAGAACCTGGCAGGTCAAAAACAAATGTCCCTTTAAATAAAAACATCAGGCTTGTTAGACCTGATGTTAGACCTGGTGCCTTCATCAAAATTCATCCACTTACATATGGATGCCATGTCCCTCAGCGGCTTCAGCAGCTTCCATGAGAACTTCGCTTAAGGTCGGATGAGTATGCACATTCCTGGCGATCTCCGCAACGGTCAGTTCATTGGCTTGTGCCAGTGTCAATTCCGGCAGTAACTCCGAGACCTCAGGACCAACCAGGGAAGCGCCCAGGATCTCTCCTGATTTTTTATCCGTGACGATCTTGGCATAACCGGCATAATCACCCATACCAAGCGCTTTCCCATTCGGTTGGAGCGGGAATTTGCCAATTTGCACATCAAAGCCAGCTTCCCTTGCCTGCGCTTCCGTATAACCAAAAGATGCCACCTGTGGCTGCGAAAAAGTTGCTCGTGGGACCATGCGGTAATCCAATTGAATTGTATCCACACCTGCCATATTTTCTGCACAGATCTTCCCCATCGAAGAAGCTACATGCGCCAGCAGCAGTTTACCGGTTACATCACCAATAGCCCAGATGCCGGGAACATTGGTGGACATTTTTTCATCAATCTCAATGAAGCCGCGCCTGTTCATCACCACACCAAGCTCTTCCAATCCCAAATTTTTGGAGTTGGGTCTGAAGCCAATTGCCACCAGCGTCACATCTGCTTCAATCGCATTTTCACCGCCAGGTGCCTCAACCACCACGCGGGTTCCTTGATCAGTTGCCCTGACTTCCTTTACTTTGGAATCCACCAGCACTTGCACCCCACGTTTCTTATAGGCTTTCTCAAGCTCAATGCTGGCTTCCTCATCCTCATTGGGCAGAAGATGGGGCAGCATTTCAACGATGCTGACCTCCACGCCGTAGGAATTCCAAATGGTGGCAAATTCCACGCCCATTGCTCCGCCACCAATGATCACGGCAGACTTGGGTAAAGACTCCAGCATGATCGCATGTACATAGTTAATAATTTTAGTGCCATCCACATCCATGCCTGTGATCACCAGGGGTGTGGATCCTGTGGCAATCACAATGTTTTTGGTTTCCAAATTTTCAATTTGCCCATCTTCAAGCGTGACATCCACTTTACCGGACCCTGACACACGGGCAGAGCCCATGATCACATCGATGTTGTTCTTTTTCATCAAAAAGCCAACACCTTTGGTCAGGCGTTGGGATACCTGACGGCTGCGTTTAAAAGCTGCACCATAATCAAACTGCAGGCTATCAAAGCTGAAACCAAATTCTTTACCTCTTTCCCGCAAAATTTGCACTATTTCAGCGTTGCGCAAAAGTGCTTTGGATGGAATGCATCCGACATTCAGGCAGACGCCCCCTAAATCTTTTTTCTCAACAATAGCGGTCTTTAAGCCCAGTTGCGCTGCCCGAATGGCACTGACGTATCCGCCCGGTCCAGCTCCAACGACTACCACATCATAATTTCTCATGCTTTCATTCCTTCCTGGCTGACCTTTGTAATATGCATTATAAACTGTATTATGATGCAATACAAAAAATAAGACATTTTCCTGTGTCGTTCCCTGGCTGAACAGCATCATTTATAATAGGAGTTGGATGACCTCCGGGATGGATTAGCTGGAGGGCTTATTGCATCATTCATCCGATAATGATGGATCACTGGACTTGAAACATGCAAATTGTTGATACAGTTCAATTACAGCATGACCTTGATCGCCATATGGAGCAATCCGGAGTTTACCATGCCCAATTATTGGCAGATGAACGCTGCATAGCCAGGGGGGAAAACCTCAGTAGAGCTGGCTGCGAGCAGATGACCTCGCTGATCCTGCAGCATTGGCTGCATGAGCCCAATCCAAATTTTGACCGCATCCTGCCAGCGGTTTTGGATGGTCAAATTGTACTCATCAGAACCGGGCAGGTTTCATCATCGCAAGTTCTGGGTCTGGCTTTCCCCCTGGAGACACCCATAAAAACCATTATTCAACAGACTGAAAAATTTACCCGGGATATAAACACTTTATTGGAAGCCCCATCTGATCAACAATCTACCGTTGCAGACCAGGATCTCAACCCACGCCTGCCCAATCCACTCACGCAGCATACTTCTGCCAGGTACAAGGCAATAGGCCCTGGCTGGCAATCCGAATTCAGGCAAAGTCCCCAAAATGACAACCCACCAGGGATCCTCTCTGACGCCAGGCAAACTCCTGACACCATGGATGCCCTGCCGCAGTATTTCGGATCTTCAACCGAACCGATCATTCTCACTCCGAAGATCTTTCAAACAGAAAGAGAGGCTGGGCAGAACGGCATGCGCGAAATCCCCCTTTCCCACGTTCTGGATTGGGAGGAACCTTCAAAAACTCCCCCAGCCACTGAAACTGATCCTCCGAAAACCAGGTGGACGATTGTCTTCCCTTGATGGAATTTTTATCGGAGTTGCAGTTATCAAAGGAATCACCACTTTCTGTTGATACCCACTTTTTGAATGATGACAACGGATCCGTTCGGATCAAATAAGGCGACCAATCTGTACCATCGTTCTTTACCAAAACCCGTAACAACTATCAGCTATAATAATACTGAGACGGATCATTCCGTCATTGAACCATTTTAAAGTGAGGAAAAATGCCAGAAATTCTTTATCTGCTTGACGGCCATGCGCTGGCTTACCGCACCTACTATGCCTTGACAGCCGGTGGTTCTGCCTCTGCACGTTGGGCAACCAGCCAAGGCGAACCGACTGCCGGTGTTTATGGGTTTACCGCCGTCCTTTTGCGCATCCTGGAACAGGAAAACCCTGATTACATCGCAGTTGCTTTTGATACCGGGAAAACTTTTCGCCATGAGCGCTACAAGGAGTACAAGGGCACGCGTGCAAAAATGCCTGAAGATCTCCGTCCGCAGGTTGAACGCATGCGCCAGATGGTGGATGCCTTTAATATCCCCCGCCTGGAGGTCGAGAACTATGAGGCTGATGATGTTCTTGGCAGCCTGGCGGTTTGGGCTACCAGGGAAAAGGGGCTGGGCGTCAAGATCATCACCGGTGATCGTGACCTACTTCAACTGGTGACTCCCCGCATCGTTGTCTCGCTGCCCACCAGCAAACTGAGCGACTCGGAAGATTACTTTCCGGAGGATGTCAAACGCAAACTGGGTGTGTTACCAGAACAGGTGGTTGATTATAAGGCGCTTGTCGGGGATACATCTGATAACATCCCTGGCGTGTACGGTATTGGCGAAAAAACTGCCATTTCGCTTTTGGCTGAATACAAAAGCCTTGACAATATTTATCAGCATCTTGACCAGATCACCGGTCGGGCTGGCACTGCACTGGCAGCCGGCAGGGAAGATGCTTATCTCAGCCAGTATCTGGCACGCATTGTCACTGATCTTAAACTTGATTTTGATCTGGAAAATGCACGCTCAAATCGCTTTGATCCTGCCAGGGTGGAAGAACTCTTCCGCGAATTGGAATTCCGCACCCTGATTCAACGCCTGCATACCGTGGTCAAGAAGATCCAACCTGATTCATACTCACAACAGCAAATGAATTTGTTTTCGGATCAGATCCAGGTGATTGAGGATGCCCCTTCCAATAAAGATATTCAGACCCACATCGTGGATACGCCCGAAAAATTGGATGCTTGTGTCAAAGCACTCACATCCGCAAAGCAGATTGCATTCGACACAGAGACCACCTCCACCGATGCCATGCAAGCCAACCTGGTAGGGATTTCATTGGCAGTCTCCGAAAACGAAGGTTACTACATCCCCGTCGGGCATTCCCAGGGCAAGCAGCTCCCCTTAAAAACGGTTGTTTCAGCCTTGCAAGCCCCCCTTGCCAACCCCGGGATATCCAAAATTGCCCACAATGCCAAATTCGACCTCATTATGTTGAACCGCTTTGGTTTTGATGTTAAGCCTATTACCTTTGATACGATGATCGCTGAATGGGTGATCAACCCGGATTCGCGCAACCTGGGGCTTAAAAACCTGGCATGGGTTCGACTCGCTTATGAAATGACTCACATAGAAAGCCTGATAGGTACCGGCAAAAGCCAGATTTCCATGCAGGCTGTGCCCATTCCAAAAGCGGCTCCTTATGCTGTTGCAGATGCGGTCATCACCTTGCGTTTGGTCAATCAACTTGAAGCAGGCTTAAAAGAAACCAGTTCAAAAAGAATTTTTGATCAAATCGAGATACCTTTGATACCTGTTCTGGCTGATATGGAAAAAACCGGCATAAAGCTGGATGCTGACTTTTACAGCCAGTTTTCCAAGGAGCTTGAAACCAGGCTGAACTCCATCGAAGTGAAAATTTACAACCTGGTGGGTGAGCCCTTTAACCTCAATTCCACCCAACAGCTTTCTGATGTCCTCTTTAAGAGGCTTGGGCTTGAACCGCCTGACCGGGCACGCAAGACCAGCAGTGGGTTCCTTTCCACCGCAGCCGGCGTTTTGGAGGATATGCGCGGGCAGCATGAGGTGGTGGATCTGATCCTCGAGTATCGTGAACTTGCGAAACTTAAATCCACCTATGTCGACTCTCTACCTGACCAGATCAATCCGCACACAGGTCGTGTGCATACATCCTTCAATCAGGCGGGCACCGTCACCGGGCGAATTGCTTCGTCCAATCCCAACCTGCAAAATATCCCAACGCGTACAGAGCTTGGTCGCAAAGTCCGGCTTGGTTTTATTGCCGAGCCCGGTCACCTGTTGTTGGCTGTCGATTACTCCCAAATTGAACTGCGCATTGTGGCACACGTGGCTGATGACCAGGCCATGCTGGAAGCTTTTCGCAATGGACAGGACATCCATGCCACCACCGCTGCCGCCATCTACAATGTGCCACTTGAAAACGTGACCAAGAGTGAGCGCCGGCATGCCAAAGCCATCAATTTCGGCTTGATCTATGGGATGAGTCCTTATGGTCTGACCCGTTCGACCGATCTTACTCTTGCTGAAGCGGAAGATTTCGTCAAGGCTTATTTTGCACGCTTTCCTGGTGTTAAAGCCTGGCTGGACAATACCCGTAAATTGGCAGCCACGCAGGGTTATGTCGAAACCATCATGGGAAGACGGCGATATTTCCCAAATCTGAAGAGCGGAACCAATTTTAATTTGCGCCAGAGGGAAGAGCGTGAAGCCATCAACGCTCCCATCCAGGGCACGGCAGCCGATATTATCAAACTTGCAATGCTTCAGCTGCCCCCGGCGCTGAAAGACGCAGGTCTGGCTGCCAAATTGCTCCTTCAGGTTCATGACGAGTTGATTTTGGAAGTGCCTGAAAATGAGCTCTCAAAAACAGTCCCCCTTGTAAAGCAGGTCATGTCAAACGCCTACCAATTGAAAATTCCCCTGCTTACAGACGCACGTTTTGGGGTCAGTTGGGGAGAACTGGAACCTGTTGAATAATATTTGAATAATATTACTTAAAAAACGCTGCCCGAATTACTCGGGCAGCGTTTTATCTGGTCACGCTTAAGCAACTGGAACATTAACCCCGTAAAGTTGCTCACGAATCTGGAGAACCTGACGTCTGACATGATCATCCCGCTCAATCAGGTCAGCCACCTTGTCGCAGGCATACATCACGGTCGTATGGTCACGTCCGCCGATTTCTTCGCCAATCTTGGGAAGCGAAATCCCACCCTGTTCACGAATTAAATACATGGCCACCTGCCTTGGCAGCGCCACCTCCTGTGTTCGGTCACGACCTAAAATGCGATCAGAGGAAATACCAAAGAACTTCGATACTGCGCTCAAAACATCTTTTGGGCTTAGTTCACTGCGTTGAGGCAGATAGTCAGTGAGCGCAATTGCTGCCTGGTTCAAACTTAATGGAACTCCGCTCAGATCAGCATAAGCCAGTACCCGGTTTAACGCACCCTCCAATTCACGAATATTGGATTGGATTTGCCTGGCGATCAGCTCCAGAATTTCCACATCAACAGTCCGACCAGCTTTTTCAGCTTTGCTGCGCAAAATTGCCAAGCGTGTTTCAAAATCAGGTGCCTGAATATCTGCTGTCAGACCCCACTCAAAACGCGATCGCAACCTTTCTTCCAATGTCACCATTGCTTTTGGGGGTCGGTCCGAGGTCATGACTATTTGTTTGTCCTGACCATGCAGCGTATTGAAAGTATGGAAGAACTCTTCCTGGGTTGATTCCTTGCCTGAGATGAACTGAATATCATCAATCAGAAGCACGTCCACCTGGCGGTACTTTTCGCGAAATGCTGGTGTTGACTTCAAGCGAATGGCGTTGATCAGATCATTGGTGAATTCTTCAGAAGACACATACAACACCTGCAAGCCAGCCTGTTGTACAGAGTTGCCGATGGCATGCAAGAGATGTGTTTTGCCAAGTCCGACGCCGCCATACAGGAATAGTGGGTTGTAAGCACATGCCGGATTCTCTGCCACCGCCATACTGGCTGCATGCGCCAGGCGATTATTGGCGCCGACAATAAAGTTGTCAAAACGATAACGGCTGTTCAGCCTGGTATCAAATCGCGGGGGGTCTTCAGTGACTCTTTGAGACGGGAGTATGGGAGCTTTTTCATCAACAAATACAGGCGCTGACCAAACTTTGAATTCAATGCCAACAGGGCGCGCCATCATCCCAGTTAATTTGCTGATCATCGTACTTTTCAGGCGGCTTTCAAGCCAGTCACAAGCATAGGCATTCCGGACACCCACATAAAAAATGCCGCCAGTCTCATCATATTGGATCAGCTCTGCACTGCTGACCCAGGTATCGTATGAGGCTTTCGCCATTTCCATTTGAAGCTGACCAAGCGTCGCTTGCCAGGCTTGCGGTGCATTCATCATTTAGGTCTCCTGATGGCCTTGTTCATGCTCAAGGCGAGATAGATTCTTTGGTGATCAGAACAAACGCAATCATAAGTGGATTGTTTTTCTCTAAAAACCTATTCACTTGAAAATTTTCAATTACTTTTTCTACTTCAATCGGTAAGGCGATTCTAACACTCTTGGCATTGACACTCAATGAATTTTGGGGTGTTTGCCTAAAAGAATCCTATTCTTTAAGATGATGATTTCTTAAATTTTCCTATTTTTTATATAAATATTAAAGCGCTTCAAAGGAATTTTATTGATCCCTCAGATTCAGGGGTGTAACTAATATTAGACCCTATATATGGTGGGTTGACCATCATTATTGCTTAATAATTCTGTATTTTGGGTCTAAATAGTCAATGCATCTGGTGTTAATATTGGGTCGATTTGCTGAATAGGATTCAGAAATTGGAATCTGCTATCCGAAACGTGAGGGCTCATTCAATACCAGGCTGCTCAACGGATCTTATTGTTCCAGCATCGATTTTACGGCGCGTCTGCCAATCTCCACTGCAAAGTTGGTTCCCCGGTCCCAAGGGTATACCTGGCTCATACTGGCAAAGTACAGACCCGGGATGGGCGTCTGGATTGAGGGAATATTACTTGAATGATTTAACAAGGGTATCGGCTGTGCATAAGTCGTACGTGAAAGCCAACTTTTCTTGACCCAGTCCGGCTTAAAAGCGGGATTGATCTTTTGCAGATGGGGCAGAAATTGCGCCAACAACTCATCCTGGCTCAATTGGAAGTTGGGGTGATCAATCTCCAAGTAGTCCCCAATATAAATGATGTGGTCCCCGCCAAAGTATTGAGGGGAGAGAAAATTGGTATGCTCTACCAGGGAGAGAAAAGGATAACCGGCTGTTTTGGGAATATTGTACCAATAGTACCCTTGCGGGGAGAGCTGATGTTTGAGCGAGATTGTCATCACCACCGCCCCCATGCTTTTGAGGTTGAGCAACCCCTGAAGGTAATCAGCAGGGAGGTCTGGTGTCATATAAGCCAACTGACCTGGGGAAAGCGTCATCAATGCCTGGTCAAAGTTTTGAGCTGTCTGTCCTTTGATGGTCACTTGTATCCCATCATTTTCCCCTTTTTGTAGCATCTCGATGGCTGTATTCAGGTGAATTTTTACGCCAAGGTCTTTTATTCTCCCCGCAAATTTATCTGCAAAGGTTTGAAATCCGCCTTTGAAAGTTCCCAGGCGGGTGGTTCTTGAATGCAGGCGCGCCCACAGCCATGCCATATTGACATCTTTGGCATATTTTTGGCCAAATTTGCCAATCATCATTGGTTCCCACATGCTCTCATAGACCTTGTTCCCCGCCCATTTGCGCATCCAGGCATCCGCAGTGACTGTCTCCAGGGGTTTCCAGTTGTTCGTAAGCCTCAGGTACAGCCCCACCAATCCAAAACGAATTTTGTTGATTCCCCAACCCAATCCCGGGTAGAGAATTGCAGCCTTGACTGAATCAAAAGGATAATACCTGCCTTTGTAGTATGACACTGTTATAGGCTTTGGGAAAATGACTTGATCAGACCAGCCCAGTTCGTCGATCAAACCCAGCATATATTTATCGGATGTGAACCAGTGGTGATAGTAACGCTCAACAGACCAATCCCATTCCGGCTCCTTGAAACCCGCTGCCAGTCCGCCCACATGATCCGATGCCTCAAAAATGGTCACGTCGCAGCCAGCTCGTACCAGATCATACGCAGCAGACAAGCCACCAATGCCAGCACCGATAACTGCAACCTTTTTTTTACCCAATGTCATTCTCTCACCTTGGTTTCTAAATTTCTTTATCCGGTTTATCCTGGTCTGGTTCTAATTCAGCTTGACCCTCAAGTGACTTCAGATCAAGATTCCATCTTAACCCTTCACGCAGGAAGTAAACCGCACCCAAAATCGTGATTGGCAACCATAGCACCACCCGCAGCACCAGCGTATACCCCAGGGCAAGCTCAGCACCAATTCCAAAGGCTTCCAACATGGCTTTACAAGCTGCATCGAAGGTACCCAATCCCCCTGGCGCAGCCGGTACCAGCAATACCAGATTGACCACGCCATTCAACAGCATTAAGAAAGGAAAACTCAGCGACAGTCCCATGGCTTTCATCACGCTCCAATATAGCCCTGTTTCAAAAATCCAAATCAGAATCGTGGTGAACAGGATCATCAATGCATCCTTCGGTGACCTTAAGCTTGCCAATCCATCCAGGAAGCGTTCAGCAAAGTTGGAAATGCCATTGCGCCAGCGTTTGATGACAATGTGCGCTATAACCCAATCAATTGCCTTTTTGGCTGTTTTTGGGAACATGGCAATCAGAACAAATATCAACAATAGAAGCAGGAAGATAATCCCAGCGATTACAGCCAATTTTTGCACGGTGTTGGCCAGATTTTCGCTGGCAATCGCCTTGGAAAACTGTCCCAAATTTAACACCACAAAAGCCAGGATCACAACTGCATCAAATATGCGCTCAACCACGATCGTTGCCAGGGAAGCGGAAATGCTGATGTCTTCCCGCTTCTTCAACACAATCGCACGCAGAAACTCGCCAGCCCTGGCAGGATAAACATTATTCCCCATGTACCCAATATTGATAATGGGAAACAGGACGCGCAGGGGCACCTTCTTGATGGGCTTGATCAGGTATTGCCAGCGCCATGCACGCAGATATACCCCCAGGAAATAAATCAGCAACCCCGGCAGCAGCCACCAAAAATTGGCTTCCTTCAGAACCTGCCAGACGCCTTTAAAATCAACCCCGCGCAGTGCAAAATATAGGAAAACAGCACTGATCACCAAACCCAACCAGATGTGCCATCGTTTTAGTTTCATACCTTCGATTCTACCATGTGTTACTCTGGCAGGTCTGTCCAAGATTGCACATGTGGCTTCAGACATTAAAAAATATGAAAGACCTATAAACCAGCAGCAAAGCCTTGAAGTCAATCATGCTTTGTCAATCATGCTTATTGCTTTAAGCCCATCACTGGTATACTTTGCCTGTATGGCACTTTTGACTGCGACCAACCTGACCAAATCATTTGGTCCCAATGATATTTTTGAGAGCGTCACACTCAGCATTCCAAAGCGGGCACGTGTGGCTATTGTCGGTCCGAATGGCATTGGCAAAACCACACTCCTGCGCATTCTGGTGGGGCTCGATGATCCCTCTCAGGGCGTTGTGCACCGTGCCAAAGGACTTCGCATCGGCTATTTACCCCAGGAAGCCACTACGATCACCCAGGGCACGCTCTGGTCAATGTGTTTATCGCCATTCCAAAACCTGATGACGATGTCAGCAGAACTTACCCATCTCGAAAAGAGGATGGCTGACCCTCAGGTCAATGCAGAAATTCTGAACCGCTATGGTACTTTGCAAACCACCTTTGAGCATCAGGGGGGCTACACCTACGAGAACCGCATCAAACAAACGCTTACAGGGCTTGGGTTTGAAGTAAGTGACTATCACCGCCCCATAAACCAGCTTTCCGGCGGACAGCGCACGCGGGCTGTGCTTGCCAGGCTCTTGCTGGAAAGCCCTGACCTGTTGCTTCTGGATGAACCTACCAATCATCTTGATATTACCGCAGTCGAATGGCTGGAATCATATTTAAAGGATTGGGAAGGCGCGGTTGTGATCGTTTCGCACGACCGTTATTTCCTTGACCAGGTTGCCCATGTCATCTGGGAAATGACCCCCACCATTGAAATCTACCGCGGAAATTACACCGCTTACCTGCATCAGCGGGAGGAACGTTATGCCCGCCGCCTGGCAGAATTCGAAGCTCAGCATGAATTCATTGAAAAAGAGGAGGATTACATCCGCCGTAATATCGCCGGGCAAAATACCAACCAGGCAAAAGGGCGCCAGCGCAAGCTGGCGCGCCTGCTTGAAGAAGCCCGCCTGCTGCCCCCCACGCATGCCCCACGCAGTACCCAGTATGGGGCACGCAGGATGCACATGCGCCTTGAACCAGTGGCACGCTCTGGTGAATTGGTTTTACGCACTTATGACCTGCAAATTGGTTATCATGATGAAGGGCATCCTCTCTTTTATTGCCCTGACTTGCTGCTGCAGCGTCTTGAATGCACCGCAATCATTGGCCCAAACGGCGCAGGGAAAACCACCTTTCTCAAAACCATCCTTGATAAAATCCCACCTTATGCGGGTCAGACACAGTTGGGCGCCAGTTTGAAGATCGCATATTTTGCGCAAGCCCATGAGGACCTGAATCCTGATAAAACCTTGATGGAAGAGATCGGGCGGGTTGCCCCAAACTTGCTCCCGGCTGAAGTCCGTAATTATCTTGCCAAATATCTTTTCACCGGGGAGGATGTCTTCCGCCAAGTCAGCACACTTTCAGGGGGTGAACGGGGACGACTGGCACTTGCCAAGCTGGCTTTATCAGATGCCAATCTGCTGCTATTGGATGAACCCACCAATCACCTGGACCTCCCCACCCAGGAAGTCCTCCAATCCATTCTGTCTGATTATCATGGTACGATCATTCTCGTCTCGCATGACCGCTACCTGATCGACGCTCTTGCCACCCAGATCTGGGAGGTTGATCCTGAGCTTGCCACCTTGCATGTCTTTAAAGGCAGCTACACCGAATATCGCCTGAAAAAAGCCACCCGGGATCAAATGAGTACTGAAAACAAGCCACCTGAAACCAAACCTGTTCAAACCAAAAAGAAAGCAAGTGCTGAAAAGCAACTTCTCAGCCGCAACCAGGAACAGCAGCTGCATAAACAAATGTCCCACCTTGAATCGGAGATTGAAGCTCATGAAATAGAGCTCGGTCATATCAGCGCAAGGCTCGAAAATCCTCCTGATGACCCCATAAAAGTTCAGCAAATTGGACAATCCTACAACCAGATCCGTTCAAAGATCGATACCCTCACGCAAGAGTGGGAGGCATTGGCTGCCAAATTGGTTTGAACACAAAAGAATGAATCCTGAAAAATTCGCATTATCTGAAGGGAACAATAATCTGAGTGCGCTTCCGATCCAAAAAGCTGGATGGCGGGATGTAGGTGCGGTCATGAAGCTTGAAAAACGCTGCTTCAGCCCTGATGATGCCTGGCCATTATTGGATGTCATCGCTGTCCTCAGCACACCTAGCACGGTGCGTTTTAAAATTGAACTTGACAATCAAATGATCGCTTTTGCTGCTGCTGAACGCCAGATACCGAAGGCAGGCAGAGCAGAGAAATCTGTAGGGTGGATCACCACCATCAGTGTGATACCTGAGTACCGACGCCAGAGTCTGGCTTCAAGGCTCCTGGCAGCCTGTGAAGAAGCCTTGCAGATGCCAGTGATCCGGCTTAGTGTGCGACGCTCCAATGAGGATGCAATCCGCCTTTACCAACATGCAGGCTATGTCCAGGTGGATATCTGGCCGGATTATTACATTGGCAATGAGGATGCTCTTGTCTTGGAGAAAAAATTTGACGCTCGTGGAAAGCGGGAGTATAATATAAACACTATGGAGATTTTGGTTTAAATAGAATGATCCGCTCAAACATGCCTGACACGGATTTGGTAAATGGGAGACACGCCTGATCATTGTGATGCGTGTTTTTTTTGTTTTTAAAATAAAATACCTCAAAAAGGAGCCTAAATAAAATGGATTCTGGGATGATTGGAAAGATTGACAAAGCCAAACGCTATGCCGAAGAACGCGAAAGGATCAGTTTCAACAGCTTTGAGGTGACTTTCAGGGGAGATAATAACACCCACACCATCCAGTACCAGGAAGGTAAATGGAACTGCACTTGTAGTTTTTTCCAAACGCGCGGAGTTTGCGGGCATACCATGGCAATGGAGATCATTTTGGAAGGTATGCTGCCCTCAGGTGAGAAACCAAAGTAAAAACCCCTTATTAAACCCCTTCTAACGTCAAAAGGCTCTGGTTTCAGGGCCTTTTGATTTAATTTCAGATTGTCATGGGCTTCACTGTATAATTGATTATCTTATAATATGTTTATCATGGTTTTTGTGCATCATTAAGGAGAAAGACGTGATGGAAGAGATCAGAGCCATTGAAATTGCTGTAAACATCTTTTTGCAAAGCCTCGGACCCTGGCTGCAGGTTATCATGAAAGTCTTCACCAATCTTGGCAGTGAAATTTTCTTTATCCTTGTCATGCCTGCCATTTATTGGTGTGTGGATGCTTACGTCGGTCTGCGCGTGGGTGTTATGCTTCTACTAAGCGGCACATTCAACAATATTTTCAAGCTGCTTTTTCGCGGTCCCCGTCCTTATTGGATCAGCGACAAAGTGACCCCTGTGGTGCATGAAAGTTCATTTGGCATTCCATCCGGACATGCCATGAACTCAGCCTCTGTTTGGGGCTGGATGGCTGTTGAAGCCAAGAAACGCTGGTCAACCATACTTGCCCTTGTGATCATCTTCTTGATTGGTTTTTCCAGGCTGGTGATGGGTGTGCATTTCCTCAGCGACGTTCTCCTCGGTTGGCTGCTGGGTGGCATCCTGGTGTTGGTCTTTGCCAAGGTCAACAAGCCGGTTGATGCCTGGCTCAAGACTCTTACGTATGGCAAACAAATTCTTCTTGCCTTTGCTTCATCAACCGTTATGATCTTGCTTGCACTGGCTGCTCGCAGCCTGCACGTGGAATGGCAGATGCCGGTTGAATGGGCAGTCCGTGCCGGCGAGATTGACCCCCTCAGCGTCAATGGCACCCTCACCATGGCTGGCACCTGGTTTGGCATGTTGGGTGGCTTTGCTTGGCTGCGCCACAAGTACGGGATCATGAGCACCAAATCCCCCGCCTGGAAATTGTTAATACGTTACCTGGTTGGGTTGGCAGGTGTTCTCGTCATCTATCTCGGTCTGGGTCAGCTATTCTCGATGCTTTCAACCACATTTGAACTGGCATGGGTCACAGCTTTGTTGCGCTACATACGCTACAGCCTGATTGGTTTATGGGTCTCCCTGTTGGCACCATTGCTTTTTAAAGCCCTGAAGTTGGCAGAGATTGAACCGGTTGACACAGACTGATGAAGCCGCGTACCAAAGCCATTTTGCAGGCATTTTTTGTTACCTTTTTATGGTCATCCTCCTGGGTGATCATAAAAATAGCTCTTAAAGATCTGCCACCGCTGACGTTTGCCGCGCTCCGTTTTGTGATCGCATTCCTCTGCCTGCTGCCATTTAGCTTGAAAAAAGAATACCATGATCAGATCAAAGGGATGAAATGGCACGCCTGGCTGGAAATTATCCTGCTGGGTATCCTTTACTACGCCATCACACCCGGCGGTCAAAACCTGGGGCTTCATTACCTTCCCGCCAACACGCTCAGCCTGATCCTGAGCTTCACGGCTGTAGCTGTTGCATTTTTAGGGATGCTCTTCCTGAAGGAGAGACCGACGCTGCCACAATGGCTGGGCATGGCATTGTACCTGGCGGGCGTTCTGGTCTATTTCTGGCACAGATCAGGTCAATCCATCTCCGTTATTGGGATCGTGACGGGCATTATCACCATGGCAGCCAACTCCTTCTCTGCCCTACTGGGAAGAAAAATCAATAAAACGGGTAAGCTCTCTCCCCTGCTTGTGACAACCCTGAGTATGGGCATTGGCGCTTTTCTGCTGCTGGGGGTGGGCATCGCCATTGAAGGTTTCCCCAGGCTCTCACCCATCCATTGGCTATTGACATGCTGGCTGGCGATTATAAATACTGCCTTTGCCTATCAACTGTGGAACAAGACCCTGGTCGTATTGCCTGCCTTTGATTCAGTCCTCATCAACAACAGCATGCTGGCGCAGATTTCCATCCTCGCCTGGGTTTTTCTTGATGAAGCGCTGACCCCGTTACAGATCATCGGTCTGATCATCGCCATGATGGGTGTGGCGGCAGTCCAGCTTTATTCAGCAAAAAAAGATAATTTGTCTCGATGGTGTTCAAACCCACCCAGTTAAATAAAAAAACGGAGAGAGTGGGAAACCTCACCTCGATGGTGTTCGAACCCACCCAGTTAAATAAAAAAAACGGAGAGAGTGGGATTCGAACCCACGGTAGCCACAAGGACTACAACGGTTTTCGAGACCGTCCCATTCAACCGCTCTGGCATCTCTCCAGCTTTGTACCCCATGCGGGGCACTTTGTGCCCTTGATTATACCTGAAACCTAAAGCTCCAGGACATCTGCTTCCTGTGGGTAGAGTATCTCTGGCATGCTTTCTTCTTCCTTGAGCTTTTCGGTCAGGGCGGTGGCGGCTTTCTCTTCACCATGCACCAGGATGATCTTCTTCAAGCTGCTTTTGCTCGCTGTTGCATACTTCATCAGCATATTCTGTCCCCCATGGGCGCTCAATCCGCCGATGGTAACCACCTCTGCCTTGCGAAAAAAGTCTTCGCCAAATATCTTGACCTTGCGCTCCTGGTCAGCCAGGCGCCTTCCCAACGTATTGGGCGCCTGCCAGGAGATGATGGCAATGGTGTTCTTGCCATTTTCAATATTGTTGCGCAAGTGATGCAGGATGCGTCCGCTTTCTGCCATTCCCGAAGCTGAAATGATAATCATGGGCTCTTTAAAATCATTAAGTGCTTTGGATTCATCCACCGTGCGTGTAAAGATCAAATTATTGAAGTCCAATGCTGCGCTGCGATGTTCAGAGATAAAACGCCAGGTTTCTTCATCGAAACATTCTGAATGACGGCGGTACAGATCAGACGCAGCCACTGCCAGCGGACTATCAATGACAACAGGGATCTGAGGGATCTCGCCATTCTCCATCGCCTCACTCAAAAAATAACATAGAGTCTGGGTGCGCCCGACAGCAAAGGCCGGCACGATCACCCTGCCGCCCCGCTTTACGGTACGAATAACCATATCCTTGAATTCATCAAAAGCCTCTTCCAACGAGTTGTGTGGCTTATCACCATAAGTGCATTCCATCAAGAGGTAGTCCGCATCTTCCGGCAGCACAGGATCCTGCAGAATTGGCACATCATAGCGCCCCACATCGCCGGAAAACCACAGTCGTTTTTTAATGCCATTTTCTGTAATATCCAGCACCACTGCTGCCGATCCCAGGATGTGGCCGGCATCCACCAACCTGGCGCTGACGCCTTCAACAGGCTCAAAAACCTGGTCATACCAGACTGATTTGAAATGGGGAACCGTCTGGATGGCATCCTCGGTTGTGTACAAGGGTTCTACGGGAGGTAATCCCTGCTTTTTACGTTTTTTATTGACATACTGAATGTCCCATTCATGGATATGACCTGAATCCCGCAGCATGATATCCGCCAGGTCAACGGTGGCATTGACAGCATAGATCGGTCCGCGGTAACCCTGCTTCACCAGGTTGGGCAAATTGCCACTGTGATCAATATGCGCATGGGAAAGGATCACCGCATCAATGGATTCAGGTTTAAACGGAAATTTCAGGTTTACCTGATAGGTATCCTCGCGATGCCCCTGGAATAAACCGCATTCAAGTAATAATCGCCGTTCATTCACCTCAATCAGGTGCATGGAGCCAGTCACTGTCTGTGCAGCGCCCAAAATGTGGATTTTCATAGAATCCGTCCTTTCTTCAATACCGCTAAAATTTCTTCACCAAATTGATTGAACCGGATCGGGGTGTCTGCCATGACCGCTCTCATCGCTTCAACGGTCTGTGGATTGACCTCGGCTATTTGATTCATGATCTCTTTGGATAAAATAACATCTGAGGGAACGCCCAGGTGTAAACCTGCATCTTTCCGCCACTCACCTAATTTTTCCTTGCGTGCCTGCAGCACTTCGTTAAAGTGATAATGGTTGGCAGGAACAGTTACGTTCACTCTGGCTGAACTTTTAACTGCTTGCAGCAGTCCCCTGCCATAACGCTGAACCTGATTTTTGCTCAAAGAGGGTAATAATTCCAACTCTGGAAAATATCTGGGTAAGGTCTGTGCCACTTCCAGCAAAGCCTGGTTGCTCATGATCTTAAAGGGCGGCTTGTTATTAGTCTTTGCGATCATCTCACGAAATTCATACAAGCTTTTTAGGGCGGCCAACTGCTTTGGTTTCAACTGATTGATCCCGCGAATGCGCCACATGTCTGCGGTATGGTTTTGCATGGGGCTTGAATTTTTAGCCAGGTAGGCACAGTCTTCCATTACCAGTGCCAGCCTGTCCATCTTGACCAATTCCTGCACCAATTTGTCACGCAGCGGAATCAGGTAATGCGAATCCCGGCGTGCATAAGCCAGCATTTCAGCGCTGAGCGGACGCTGCCCCCAATTGGCGCGCTGGTAGTGCTTGTCGACTTGCACGCCAAAAGCAGACTGCAGCATGGCAGCCAAACCAACAGAGTCCATTCCCAGCGTGCGACCTGCGATCATCGTATCAAAAAGGTTGGCAAATTCAAAGCCAAAATCGCGCTTAAGGCAGACCAGGTCATAATCTGCCGCATGAAATACCTTTTCGATTTTCGTAGAGGAAAACAAAGCATTCAGGCAGGAAAGGTCAGTCAGTGTCAGAGAATCCACCAGGTAATCCCTTGTGGAAGTCGAGATCTGGATCAGGCAGACCTGTTCCTGGTAGACATAGAGGCTGTTGGATTCCGTATCCACAGCCACAATTGGCTCTCGCATCAGGTGAGCCATCATGTTCTCAAGCATCGATGCCTGGTCCACCCAGATTGGATCAGGAAGGTTCGTAATCAGCATGTGTTCATTATACTCAAAACCATCGCAGATGCAGTCAGCAGGAATAATTTCCCGCCAGTTCATGGGAACAGATTTGCGGGCATCTCAAGCCAAATGGATTATAATTTTCCAGCAGCGGAAAAAGGAGACCAGCAAAATGAAAGCAATCCTACAGCGGGTTCAACACGCAAGTGTCAGCATCGATGATCAGGTCGTCTCTGAAATCGGGCCCGGCCTGGTTATTTTGCTTGGCATTGCCCATGATGATACTCCCGCCCATGCTGAAGCACTTGCTGCCAAGATAGCCATGCTTCGTATCTTTGAAGACACGGAAGGTAAAATGAATCTTTCGTGCCTGGACGTTCAAGGCGAAGCGATTGTGGTCTCCCAGTTCACCTTGCTGGCGGACACCCGCCGCGGGCGCAGACCTTCCTTCGTTGCAGCAGCCAGACCGGAAGTGGCAGAGCCCCTCTGCGAGCACTTCATCCAATCTTTACGTAACGCCGGTGTGCCAACCCAGAGTGGCATTTTCGGGGCTCACATGCTGGTCAATATTGAAAATGACGGACCAGTCACAATAGTGCTGGACTACCCTACAGAGTGATTCTCTGAGACGACCCCAAAGGATCGCGCCAGGTCAGTTCCCCCACACCACAACAAAGCATCCAGTGCCACCACCTGCGCGCCTGCCTGGCGCATGGCATCTGCCTGTCTCCTGCCATAAACACCGCCCCCGCCAATCACGCGTAGACCCAGTCCAGCCAGACGCTGGACTTCTGCCAGGGCAGTCGGAAAAGTGGCTGGTCCAAAGATGCGTCCGCGCACCAGACTGCCATCATCAGCGGGTAGAGCGCCATAGGGTTCTGCAAGCCGTACCATGCTGATGGCTGTATTTTTTAGCTCCTCAGCGATTGATAGGCTCTCTTCAGGACTCAGGCTGATGATCAATGGCAGTTCGCCCTCCGCCGCATGGATCAATTGCATCATCTCCAGTGGGTCCATATCAGGCGGAAAACCCAATTCCACCCCGCTTACATTTTCATGGCTTTCCAGAATCTGGATCATTTCTGACAGGCTTTCCGGCTCTTCCGACATCAGGTGAACAATCACCGGCAGGGATGCCCGCGCCCATGCATTTGCATATTTCTGGACAGCTTTCTTAAAACCTGGATTTGGCTGCCCATTGTGCAATAAGAAACCACCCTGAAAGCTTAATGAGACCCGCTTATGAGCAACTTCGCGTGGTTTAAAGCTGATCGGATTCGTGATAAACGCACCCAGCACACCCCACAATCTGGATAATTTTGGGTCAGGATAGAAACCCAGGGTGCCGGCTGCATTGACATACGGCAGATCAAATGTCAGGTCGTGCCGGTTGATATCAAGCCGGTCAAACCACATAAATAATGTCCTCCAGTTTGAAAACCGGACCATCTTTGCATGCCATTTTCAAGCCGCGTCTTGTTTCCACCGCGCAGACCTGGCAATCTCCAAACCCTGCGCACGGCATGCTCGTGCGGATCAAGACCTGTCCGGGGCAGACTCTTCTTCGATTATTATCATCCAACCCTAAAATCGCTTTCAGTTGGGGCAAATTAACTGCGGAAATATCCATAACCAGGAAGTCAGCCCACATTAATGCTTCAGGTAAGGCTGCCAGGGGTTGAACTTCTACCTCGACCGGCACGGCAGAAATCAGTGATCCTTCAGGGTCATCCAGGAACAGGCTGACAGATGCATTTTGCCCCAATGCCTGTGTCATCAAAGGTAAAAGCCGCACAGGATCGCCCTCGGGAACAACCATGCTTACAAAATGGACACCCTCTGGCAGGGAAAAGCCTTTACCCATCGGACCCCAGAGGTGCAGTGATTCACCAGGATTCCAATTTCCAGGGATGCGATCGAGAAGCATTAATTTTTCTGTGGGCAAGCTTGCAGCAAATGCAATCTGTGGAAGCGGGCTCTCATCCACACCCCGCCAAACCTGGAAATATTGTCCAGGCTGGACGATAATATCCTCCTCAAAACGGATAAGGGCGCCTGCTGCTGAACTTTTCCTGTTGAAGGGTTGCAGGGCAACAGCCTCCTGGAGGGTGACTTCATGATACTTCATCTCATGTCCTAAGGCTCCAGGGAATTTTCAAGAGCGCGTACTTCAGCTTTTAGCGTTTGAACGACATCGGCAAGGGCAATCTCCTGTTTCTCATCCTGATCACGCCTTTTAAACTCCACACGGCCTTTCGCCAGTGTCCGTTCAGAGATCGTCAGGCGGATGGGCAACCCGATCAGATCTGCATCGTTGAACTTGACGCCAGTGCGCTCATCCCGGTCATCATACAGTGGAGTTAACCCGCTTTCACATAACTGCTGGTATAAAGCCTCTGCGGTCTCTTCTGATTTACCATCCCTGGATGCTAAAACCAACAGGTGGATTGGAAAAGGTGCGATCGATACAGGCCAGATCAACCCCTTTTCGTCATGGTGCTCTTCAGCCACACATGCAAGCAAACGACCCAGTCCGATCCCATAGGATCCCATGATCACCGGTTTTTCTTCTCCATCTTCATCAAGATAGCGGCACCCCAACGCCTCTGAATAACGGCTGCCAAGCTTGAAAATATGCCCAACCTCTACACCCCTATGCGCGTGCATGGGATTGCTGCAGACTGGGCAAGGTGAACCTTCTTCAGCGCTGGCAATATCTGTTACCAGGTCAGCGATGTAATCCCTCCCATAGTTGACATTCAATAGGTGATACCCGGGTATATTCGCACCCGCCACAAGGTTAGGCGATTGGGGGATTAAATCGTCAACAATCAACAGAACATCCTTGCGTCTCACGGATAGTGGCGAGGCATAACCTGGTACCGCCCCGACTGCCAGGATTTCATCATCTTTAGCAGGTCGTAATCTGATCACCTCACTTTTGATAACTTCCGCGGTAGCATTGCTCAGCTTGGTTTCATTTAAAGTCATATCCCCACGCAAAACCGCAAATATGAAGCATGGAGTTTCAGACCCAGCCAGTTCTGCCATATAAAAAACAGCTTTGGCTGTCTTTGACTTGGGAACCCCTAACAAAGTACTCAAAGCTTCAATACTACCAACATTCGGTGTAGCAACTTTTTCAACGCTTCTCAAAACTTCTAATGGCGGTTTGTGCTTTGTAAATTTGGCAGCTTGCAGGTTGGCAGCATAATCACACTGACTGCAGAAAAACAAGGTGTCCTCGCCAATAGGGGTGAGATACATGAACTCAAGCGTTTGCTTGCCACCCATCATGCCAGAGTCAGAACCCACAACTTTTACCGGTATTCCACATCTTTGAAAGATGTGCAAAAATACCTGGTAATGCGCCTGATATGCTGCATCCAACCCGGCTTCATCACGATCAAGGCTGTAAGAATCCAGCATGCTGAATTCCCTTACCCGAATCAAACCTGCCCGGGGGCGGGGATCATCACGGAACTTGGTCTGGATATGATACACCAATGTGGGTAGTTGACGATAGGAGTGCACTTCGTTGCGCACAAGGTCTGCCACAATTTCTTCATGAGTCATTGCCAGTACCATATCTCGCCCTGAGCGGTCTTTAAAGCGTGCCATTTCAGCATCAATAGAATACCAGCGACCAGTCTCCTTCCAAATTTCTGCCGGGTGGACAACTGGCATGAATATTTCCTGTCCTCCCATTGCATGCATGCTCTCATGCATGATCCCTTCAATATGTTTGATCGCCAACTTGCCCAATGGCATAAGGGTGAAGATGCCTGCGCCCAGCGGACGAATAAAACCAGCCCGTAATAGGAGTTGATGGCTGGCAACCTCTGCTTCAGTCGGGATCTCTCTTAGCGTTTGTCCAAAAAGCTTGCTCATGCGCATGATGGCTTCGCTCTAATCTTTTAGACGATATTCTCTTCGCTCGTTTCAAGCTCTGTAGTCGTCTCGCCAAAGTCAAGTTCGATTTTGTCTTCCATGCATATCTGACCCCGCAAATACGCACCTTCTTCCGTGGCAAACGAGGTGGTTACAACATCACCCCACACCCGACCCGTTGAGCGGATCTCAAGTTTTTCAGCGGTGATGTTCCCTTTTAAAGCCCCCGCCACAACCACAGAATCCGCTTTAAGCATTTCACAGGTCACCCGCCCAGTCTCACCGATCACCACCAAACCGCGCACAGCGATCTCCCCCTCCATGGTGCCTTCAATGCGGATGCCACCCTTGCCGCGTAAATCACCCTTCCAGTTGATCCCAGGGCCGATCACCGACGTGACCCGCTCGGATGGTGTGACGTTGATCATGCCCGTATTTGATTTTTTCCTTGCCAATACCATATCATATCCCTTGGATAATTATTCTGAATGTGGTCAATTTTCCTTTAATTATAATAACTGTTTTTTGGAAAAAATGAAGCTGACTTTAAAGGTCAGATGCATTGATTCAATCAAAAGAAGTGCTCAGCTCAGCCCCGTAAAGGCCAGACAGCGCCGGCAGGAACGACCCCATTCTCCGGCACATCTGATTTTACAGTGGCGCCATTGCCAATCCTTGCACCTGCACCGATCCTAACGCCCAGGTTGACGGTTGCACACATGCCGACCAGAGCCCTTTTGCCCACCGCCACCCCGCCTGCCAGCGTGGCACCCGGTGAGAGGTTGGTCATTTCCCCCAATTGGCAATCATGTGAGACAATCGCCCCTGTGTTGATGATGCACCCGTACTCCACCACAACCTGGCTGCCAACATATGCAAATGGAAAAACCTGTACCCCATGTGATAGTTGTGCGCTCGCTTCAATAAAAGCATAGGGATGAACAAAAGTAGGACAGAAGAATCCGGCAGTGCGCAAGGCATGGAACACCTCAACACGCTGACTAATGTTGCCGATGCCTCCCACGCCGTTTGCAGCCAGTGAGATACCCTCAGCAAAAAGCTTTGGAAGGATTTCCTCCCCGCCAAAAACCGGCAGCCCAAGTACTACTTCTGAAGCAGGCACGCCATCATCCACAAAGCCTGCCACCTGGTAACCTGGTAATAGTCTGATCAACTCTGCCAGTGAACAACCATGTCCTCCCGCGCCGAAAATGATCAGCCTTTTCGAATCATTGGCGGGGTTTTCCACCCATGCAGGTTTCTCAAGACTGCCTATCCTTGCGTTGATGACCACATGCACCATTTTTTCCGTGATGATCCCATCCTGGTCAAAATCGGATGCACTTAAGCCATGCTGCTTTGCCAGGTTCAACGCCGGTTTGGTAAAGTGCAATTCTTCGTCATCCGCTGACGTCATTGGAATGCCTTCAGTTTTCAATCCCAACAACAGCAACTCTTCAGCGTTTATCTCAACTGAATCAGCCAGGTATGCCCACACTTGGCTGGTTTGCAGAATATCCCCAACTTTTGCCATCAGCCCAAGGACGCGCCCATCTTTTTCGGCAATGAATTCAGCCGTGGACTTGGTAGTTTCAAAAACTGCCAGCAGATCCCCTTTGGAGACAACCTGCCCTTCAGAAACTTCGAGCGATGCCAGCATGGCATGATCTTCATTGGCATTGAGTAAAGGTGTTTTGAGGGGAATGATTTCAGGCATGCTCCTTTTATACCATCCTTTTAACAATTGTAACAATGTCGTTAACCCCAGGTAAAGCAGCCTCCTCCAACGATCGGCTTGCTGGAACAGCATGATTAGCCGCGCAAATGCGCTCTGCACTGAGCAACCGCGCTCCCAACTCAGTAGCAGATAACGCCAGCACCTCCGCGCCCCACCCCAATGCACCTGAGCCTTCCTCTAATGCCAGGAGCTTGCCCGTCATCTTGATTGAATCAAACAAAGGCGCCAATTCAAAGGGAGCCAACTGGGTGGGTACCAGCAACTCGGTAAAAATCTCGTAGTCATATGCCAGTTGCTGCTGCGCCTGCATGGCAAGGTATGCCATATAACCATAGGCAGTCATCGTCAGTGCTGGTCTTGGGGCACCTTTGATGGAAACCTTATAAAAAGGAGCGCCCAATCCATCGGATTTGTTAGAAATCTGCCAAGAACTGGGCAGCGATAATGGCAGCAAATACTGCAATTTATTCTCGATGAAAAGCACCGGATCCTGAGTGCTCATGATGAGATCATAAAGCAGTCTTCCGGGTGCTCCCAGTGCATCTTCACCAGGTGCATGAAAAGGCGCAAATACCCATATACCTGGCACACCTAAAAAATGCTTTTCAAGCGTCTGGCTGTGTGTGGGTCCATACCCCCGTCGCCCTCCCATGGGCGTGCGGATCACAACCGGACAGGTCACTTGATCCGCGTACATATAGCGGAATTTCGCCAGGTGGTTGATGATCTGATCGGCAGCCAGGACGAGAAAATCACCAAACATGATCTCAACCACCGGTCGCAATCCCCTTAATGCCATTCCGCCTGCCAGCCCGGTGATGCCCGCTTCCGAGATTGGGCTGGTCAGCACGCGCCCGGGAAAGGCCGTCGAGAGCCCGCGAGTGACTTTAAAAGCCCCGCCGTAAGGGTCAAGCAGGTCTTCTCCGATCAGCAAGACATTTGTATTATCAGACATGACTGCATGCAGCCCGGCATTCAATGATTCCAGCACATTAACAGGGATTTTAGCGGTCACCATTCACCTTTTCTTGCCGGAAATCCAAGGCGGCATGGAAGGCATCCGCCACCTTTTTCTGCATATCCGTCTCAATCATTTGACGTTCAGTTCCATCCAGGCGGGACGCATGAATGATCAAGGGGTCACGCATCTTTCTAATTCCAGCCATGAATACTTCTGAGCGGGTATCATCACCTTTTGAATGGGGGCCAAAGCGCATGGTGTCGATCACAAGTGCATGCGGTCTTTGCTCATGCCTTGTTGCTTCAACGAGAGTCCTGGCAAGCGGGGCGATTTCAGACACATCGCTGCTGTCTATGCGAAAAGCAGGGATGCCAAATGCCTCAAATCGGGCGTTAATATCTCCAGCCATTGCCAGGTGGATGGGTGTGGTTTGAGCAATCTGATTGTTTTCCAGCACAAACAGGATGGGGACATGCCAGAGCGCTGCCATATTGAGTGTTTCGTAAACCACCCCTTCACCCAAAGTGCCATCGCCCATGAACACCACCGTGATGGCATGGCTTTCCTTTTTCTTTTCAGCCAGCGCCATGCCTGCCGCCATCGGTACAATCCCGCCCTGGATGCCATTCGAGTAGAAATTGCGCCAATGCAAATGCTGAGATCCCCCCCGCCCCATGCAGACACCCGCCTTTTTCCCCATCAATTCTGCAAACAACTGGAACGGGTCCCCACCATACGCCAGAAAATGCCCGTGGCAGCGGTGGTTGCTGACCACAATATCATCACTGGAGAGCTGCGAGATGACGCCGACCGCATCAGCTTCCTGACCAATGGAAGTATGGGTGGTGCCATGGAAGACGCCCTTTTGGAAGGTTTGCAGCAGCGTCTCCTCAAAACGCCTGATCAAGACCATGTCTGCATAATATCGGATGGTTGTATCCATTACCCAACCTCGTACAGATCCACCATGAATCGCCATGGCATGGATTTCCAGGGTTCCGGCACAGAATTCAAACCCACCCTTGCTCCAACCTGAATTTTGCTTTCAGAAATGGATCTGCCCGTTTCAACTCGCAACCGCGAGTCTTGCCGACAGAGATCAAGCCCATTCATTTTTCCATCCAAAGACAATGCCTGTGTGAGTTTGGCAGGACCGTCCAACCACCCGTCCTTATATGCCTGTTGAGGGCGATACTTTGCCATCATTTCCAAACCTTCAACAGGGAATATCGCCCGGATCAAAACTGCCGCGGGGATGCCTTCGGGCTCAGTCACAATATTCATCAGCCAGTGCATGCCATAAACGAAATAAATATAAAGAGTTCCCGGCGCACCATACATGACAGTTGTACGTTCTGTTTTGCCTGCACGCGCATGGCAACCCAGGTCCGCTTCACCCTGGTAGGCTTCCGTCTCGCAGACCAGACCTGCCATCTGTGAGCCGTTAAGTTGACGGACAAGTTTACAGCCCAACAACGCCCGGGCAACATCCGGCGTCGGGCGATCAAAAAAATCACGGGGCAGAATTCCCATGGGTTTATTTTACTTGATTTGAAATGTTTTTACCCTGATTAATCTGGTGATTAATCTGGTGATCAATGCCACAACGCTCATGTCATTAGCGCAGACTTACGCTCACCGGGAAGGATGATTGGCTTACTTTTTGAATTGAGGGTCGTGTTCCAGGGTCAACCTCAAACCCATTTCAAGCGGGATGATGGGCATGTAATTCAACTTTTCTGCTGCGAGGCTGATATCAGCACACATCCTTGAAGTGCCACCACTCAAATGCGGGTTATAGATCTCTTCAGGCTTCCCACCAGTCACCTGCACCACCATCTGCGCCAGTTTACGCACGGAGGTCTCGACCCCGCTGCCGATATTGATCATGCGCTGGTCCACGCCCGTCGCAGTCGCTGCCGAAACCATGCCATTGACCACGTCATCAACATATACATAGTCTCTGGTCTGGTTGCCGTCACCGTGGATGACCAGGGTGCCATTATCAATGGCTTGTTTGATGAAATTAGGGACAATGGGTGGATGTGATGCAGGGATGCGCTGTCCCGGTCCATAAGCATTGAAAACCCGCAGGCAGACAACCTCAATCCCTGCCAATGCGCCGATCGTACGCGCATAATATTCAGATGCCAGCTTGGAAACAGCATAGGGTGAACGCGGGCGCGGCTTAGCGCTTTCAACATAGGGCGGCAGGTCCTGATCGCCATACACAGCCCCTGAAGAAATCAATACTACCCGTTTGATGCCGGCATCCCTGGCTGCCTCCATCAAATTGACAGTACCACCAACGTTAACCGTATTGTAATCCCGCGGGAAAAGGATGGACTCAGAGACAGAGACTCTGGCTGCAAGATGGAAAACGCAATCCACATCCTGGAGAAGAGTCCATAAGGTTGGACGATCGTTGATATCTCCCCGGGTAAAATGCACATCAGCAATCAGCCGGTTTGGATCACCTGCGGAGGTATCATCCAAAACGCGGACGCTATGTCCCTGCCGTGCCAATCGGTTGCTTAAAGCTGTTCCTAAAAAACCTGCGCCACCAGTAACGAGAAAATTCATATCAGATTACCTTTTTTGGATTGCTGACATTATAGCATGACACTGCCAAATCAAACACGACAAGGTCGGGTCAATATTTTTGCCATGCCAACCGCATCATTTGTGGTGATCTCATCCACGCCAAGCGCTGCAAGTTTTTCAGCCATCTTTGCTGATTCCCCTTGCGGCTCCAATGTCCACGCATCCACCTTGCAGCTGCGTTCATGCAAAAATTCAACCCAATCAAATCCGTTTTCGTAAGCAGCCAAGAGTGTCTCTGCCCGGATGAACCATTCGCACCCCGGTACTACCTGGGTAAAAAGCGCCTCCGCCCTCGCCCAGAAATAATCGCGTTTTGAACCCCAGATATAAGCTGAAAGAGGGTGGTCATCCCGCAGACCGTACGCACCCACCCTAAATGGAGGAACGGTTGCCGGTCTTGGCTCATGATCAACCACATCCAGATACAATAAGGGATCAAAACCCAGAGATAGTTCCGGAGAGAAATGATGTAAAGTACGAACTGACCAGTCAGCAATTGAGCTGATCTGCACGCACTTTTTAACCGGACTAATCAAGTCCATTATTTTTTGGATGAGTGCAGGCGTTAATGCAGTATATGGCTTTAGATCAAGCTGTAGTTTACCCAACGATTGGTTCTGCGCAACAAGTGGGATGACCTCATCCAAAAAGCCCACCTTTTCATCTGTCAAGGCGCCATCCTGTCTATACCTGAGCAGTTCAAGATCTTCACGCCTGCCTGTGGAAGCATTCCCCTTTCCATTGGTGGTCTCATCCAGATTTTGATCATGTAAAAGCGCAAAACTTCCATCCGTAATGGGTAAAATATCAATTTCAACAGCCCATGCACCGGCTTCAAGACAGCTCTTAATGGCTGAGATTGATCCAGCCGGATGGGAATGATTACGGTTTGCGGCATGGTGGATAAGAGTGACCGTACCCTGCGAATTTTGAGGTTCAACTGCCATTGTCATACTGTCTCCATAATTTCTTGCATCATTTTTTCCCGTGATCTTTAGATGAACGCATGAGATAAGCCATCATGATCCTCACGGATGATTAATTATTTTCCGTTGACCCATTATACAGGTCTTGGATGATAACCAGGGATTATTCCTGAAATTATATACGATAAACCACATTCCTACTGGTCTGAATGCGATTCACAGTATCGAATGCAGTATCGACACGTGATGACGGAGGAACATTTCCCAGCAATTTATGCAACGGGCTTATCAATCGCGTAAAACCAGATCAACTTATCCTTCTCAGGATGATCTCGCCTTCATCGCCTTGAATCTTTATGCGCTGTTTCTCAACGGACTCCTCCATGGTAATTGATTGATCACAATTGTAGCCCGAAAGAGTGAACTCGGCGTTAAATTCATCCTGTGCTGTCCTGATCTTGATCATTGACCCATCATCTGTGATTTCGACAATCTCAGATGTAACATAATGGATCATAACACCTTCGGTAAACTGCCAATCAAGCGGAAGGATCAGCCCTTGCCGTGCTGCGATGCATACAGCATTTCCGCCAAACAAGGGTTCATTTTTAAGTGCAATTGTTGTCTCAATAGGATCATCTTGGTAATTATTAATGAACAGGAAACTGCCATTTTCTCCACAACTCAGGCGAATATCCGCCCAGTTGCTCATGGTGAAAAGAGCCGGACAATCCATCATATTTGCCATTTGCTCAACAATATCCAACTCCTCAAGCGTATCGACAGGCATGGCGGCACCAAATACCATTACTTCCCCTTTGTCCGAATTTTTAATAAATCCCACGATTTCATCTTTTTCATACCTGGCAAAAACTTCATCAAATCCACCGGTGTATGTTTCCAGGAATGAAACAGGAACATCATCATGATCAAAAACACTGATGGTTTTAGCTTCAAATGGCAATCCACCATTAATTTGCCTGATCCCGATGGCATCCTGTAAGATGGTGCACGCCTGGTGGTTGAAGTCCTCTACGCACATCCTCCCTGCCAGGATCATTTTGCCACCCTTTTGGATATAATCGACCAGTTTCTGCTGCGTTTTGGCATGACATTGTTTCTCCATCATCACCCAGCAAACAGGCATCTGGGCAACATCCAATTCCTGGCTGTCAAGGTCTATGGCATTGAATGGTCGATGTGAGAGTGACAAACCGCGTGCAATCATGTCGAATAAAATTGCTTCGCGTTGCTGCGTAATGATCTTTGTAGACTCCCGCGTAAACTCATTATTCACTTCAGTCATGAAGGTGTCCAACATAAAACCGATTGTGGCTGTCGTTTTGGGTTCTGACAGGATTAAATCCGTACCATACGAAGCTAACACCTTCGAGAGTTTCGCATAACGGTAATAATGATGCCGCAGTGTGCCATCCTTTCGGACAGGAGGACCCCAGTCATGGCGTTTGACCGGACTCAGGATTGGGTCATTTTCTCCGCCGAAAAAGAGGTAATGATTAATGGCGCGCATACCTGAAGAGATGCATAAACGGCTATGCAAATCGTACATCGAGGATTGGGTGTTGCTGAAATCATGATTCCCACCGCACTGAAATTCAATTGAAAAAAGCGCCTGTTGCTTGGTCTGCAAAGCTTTGGTCATTTCATTTACCATCAGTAATTCGTGAAAATTGCCTTCGCCGATAAGTCCTGGATACACATCGGTAGCGCTGATCATGCCATCCAACCGCATCACTTTTATCAGTTGAGACAGACCAATGGGAAAGGTTTTGCCTCCATTCATAAACCCATGTATATTAATGACCGGAGGTACATCCATTCCATTCGATATTGCCTCGGACCATAGAAACAAAGCATATTCACGCAGATATTCCCTGTAGAAAACCCTGTAATCTTCAACTATTTTTGCGGCATACATATTCTCGGGATTCAAAATTCCATCCCTTAATAATTTTGCCAAATTATCTTTGGGGTAGTGGTCATTAAGGCTTTTATCATTGGACTTCTCAATATATTCTGCAAATTTGGAGATCGTGTCTGGATTGGTGTCCATGATATTTCTGACCCATTGGATCATACCCATTTCATTGTCCAACTGAATCAAAATAATCTTTCCACCTCGGGTGATCTGACGCGGCATCAGAACTCCAAAGATTGCCTTATACCATTTTTTAACACATGCCAAAAAATCCGGATGCATGTAACTGGCAACATTTTGAACTTTGTGATCCTGGCTGATAAACGCTGCCCCTGGATACTTCTGAAAGACCCACGGAGGTATTCCTTCGTTGATCGTTTCTGCCATGATGTAAGGACCAGGCCTGGCAATGATCAAGAATCCCATTTCACCAGCCAGATCAAAAAAACCTTCCAAATTTCTCATCGGATGACTGTGACCGTCAAAATCCGAAACATCTTCATCCAATTGATGCCACAACCAGGGAATATATGTGGCTAAGGCGTTAAACCCGGCAGCTTTCAATAGACCCAGACGATGGCGCCATTGGTCAGGAGGTGTTCGAAAGTAATGAAATTCTCCCGCTTGTATAAATTGTGGTTCTTCATTCAGCCAGAATTGACCGTTCTTAATATCAAATTTATCCATGTGACTTTCCTTCTCTTTTGGTGAAACCTAAAATATCAAGTCCTTTTTGAATGGTGGGGCTGTTTGTATATGTGTCCCAGATCAGCCTGCTCAGGTGATTTTCAATCATGATCATCGAACAACCTTTATTGATCCCGTATATCGAATGGCTGTACCATGCCGGAGTAACATCAAGGTTATACGAATCGTAAAAACCATAGGGACCCCATGTTTGTGGGTGATTTTGATAAAGGAATTGAATCATATCAGTCGTCAATTCTGGAATAAATGGCAGCGATGCCAACGCCGCATAAATGGAAACAGTGCCGTCGTACTCAGGCTTCCCCAGGCAAGGTGTGCTGCCATATACCGCATATCCCCATGGGCTGTCTCCGTCGCTCATGCCCCAACTGTTGGTATGGTATGTCTGGAATTTCTCAGAGTTTTCAATGCAAAATTTGCGGTTGGCTGATGCAGCCAGGCATGTATTATTGAACCAATCGATCCCGTCAGGGTCGAGATAACGTTCGCTATCGAACCATGCTTCACTGAACTGGTAAGCAAACAGGCTGCCAACAGGGTTGATGATGATCCTATGCCCTTCAAAATCGCCAATATTGCGGGTGAATCCGCCATATAATCTTCTGGCCACCGATGGCTCAACCCTTACAGCTGCCTGCAAATACATCATCTTTTGCTCTGCAGCCATGTCCCATTGGGATATAAACCCTGGTTTGCCTTCTACATAATCTCCATTCTTGTCAGGGTTGTATGCCATCCGAAAAAGCGTTTTTCCAGCTCTTTCAAAGATAATGTAATTCCAATCCACCCGACCAAGCAAAAGCTCCGCCATTTGGTTGATTTCTTCGTCCTGGAAATATGCCGCGGCGGTGATCACACCGTTCAAACAAAGCGAAGTATCAATCGTTGAAAATTCGCTTTTTCGGAATCTTTCACCATTTTCCATGTATAGGAAGTGAGCAAAGAATCCATGATGGTGACTGGCATTGTAACAGAGCGTGTGCAGGGTCTTTTTGGTAATGTCCAATGCTTTCTGATAACTTATAAAACCCCGCTTTTCAGCAATAATCCATGCAGTCAGGGCAAAACCCACAGAGGCAATGGACGCCACTTGTGGTTTCCTGGTTGAATCGACAGTTAAACCAAATCCCTTGCTATCCTTATTCAAATTGGTAAAGTTAAGGAAAAAATCAACAGACCCCTTCAACTCATTATTTAATATGTTTGAAATATCCATACAAATTATTAATTTCCTGCCAGTGGTGGATTAATGTTTTTCAGTGATGATTCGCGCTGGATAAATTTTGTCTGAATCCGATACGGTTGAAAAGGAATTTCATTTTCAAGAAAATCGATCAATTGGGCTGCGGCTGAAGAACCCCATGAGGTGCGGGAAGCTCCAATTGTCGACAATGTCGGCTGCATATATCTGGTAATGAGAATATCATCAAAACCAATGATGGCAATATCATCAGGGGCTTTTAGATGATGCTCCTTCATGGCTTTAATAAACCCGATTGCCATTTGATCATTTGCGCAAAAAACTGCTTCCGGCAAATCATTGTCATGTATGATCCTATTGGCAACAATATAGCCAGACTCCTCGGTAAAATTGCCTTTATAAATCTTAATGACGATATTGTTCTTGTCCGCCTCATTCAAAAATATGTTCATTCTCTCCATATTATCAAATGAATCCAATGGACCTGACACAAAAATAATATTACGAGCTCCCTGGTCATAGAGATGATAAAAAGCGTCGATGGTACCCTGCCTATTGTCAATTAATAATGGAAATACGTAATCACATTCCAGATCGCGATCCATGACAACAATGGGGAATTTTTTGGAGGCAAGCTTGACAATAATCTCATTTCTTACTTTTGTATCAAAGACAATGGCGCCATCCACCTGCCGCTGTGTAAGGATTTTGCTATATGTCAGGCTTTCAGGACAAACAATCAACTCATAGTCCGTTTTCAAAACTGCATCATGGATGCCTTCAAGAATATCTTCATAAAACAACCCGCCAAAGCGGGAAATAAAGACCCCGATTGTATGGGTCTTTCCTTTTTTTAAATTTCTGGCAAAAGCATTGGGATGATAATTCAGTTCCTCTGCCGCCTCCAACACACGGTTACGCGTTTTCTCACCGATAGTGCCCTTCTCATTTAACGCATACGAGGCTGAGGTGATACTGACTCCAGCACGCTTTGCCACATCTTTGATCGTAATCATTTAAAGCGCATCCTATTCATTTTTGGTTATTTGTAATCGACTTAAGCCGTTTAATATGTTTTCATTCTTCATGATGATTTCATAAACCAAATCATTCTCATAATTCGCCAGCATCAACAATGCAATGCCTTTGTCAATCCCAATCACATCGCTTGCATACCAATCCTCACTGAGATTATATGCATCTTTAAATCCATACTCCCCTTTTAACTTCTCAAATGAATAATAATGGATCATCGCTTGTTGTGCTTGCTCGGGCAGAAAAATGATGGAACCAATCGCTCCTGCCGGAGGAATTGTGTCATCGATAAAATGTGCCAAGTTGTCATACCCTGACGGTGGTGCACCATACAACCCATTATACCCATCCGGACCGTCACAAGCAGTCAAACCCCATGCGTCGGGACCTATAGTTTCATAGTCAAGGTCCATTTCTGTGGCAAAATTGAACTGCGCCAGGGATGCTTCCATGGAATTATCAAACCAATTCACTCCCTTTTTATCAGTATATTCCCTGAAATCCAGCCAGGCATGACTGAATTGATATGTAAAAATGGATCCAAACCATGAGTGGATGAACTTATTCCCATCCCCATAGGATGCATAATGCCTCGTAAAAGTGTAATAGGGCGTCTCATCAATCGGATAGGTGTCCGAGCCAGCAGCAAGCACATATAACATCAATTGCTCCGCATAGAAATCCCAGTAGCCCTCAAAGCCTTTTTCTGGTCGATACGACATGTGGAACATATCACGCGATTCATCGATGGACCAGAGCCAGTTAACCTCATCATAAAGTTGCTTTGCTTTGATCTCAATATCTCCGCCAAAATATTCTCCCGCTGAGAGCACGCCCATTAACAAAATGGCGGTGTCAATATTTGAGACCTCGCTGCTCCAAGCGCGCTTCCCGCTATTCATGTCAATGAAATGGTAAAAGAAACCTTCCACACGCTCCATTGCCAGTAAAGTATCCAGCGTCTTATTTACCCTATCATATCCTTCCTCGTAAGAGATATAGCCTTTTTCAATGCCAACCAGGTATGCAGTCATACCAAACCCAGTAGAGGCTGTGCTGGCAATTCCCTCGGACCCTGGATAGCGATCGCGGATAAGACCGTATCCACTGCTATTGATATCCATGTTGGCTTGCTCCCAGAAGAAATTAAAGGAACCTATCATTTCAAACTCAATCACATCTTCAATTTCAACAGGGATAATTGTGGCAGTGACCTCTTCTGTCTCAAGAGCAATCTCAGCTTCAGTGACCTCTACTGTTTCCAGGGGAATGACAATTTCAACTTCTCGCTCAGCAACCTGAGGAGAGCATGCGGAAAAAATCAACGTAATGATCAGGGCTAATAATAATTGTCTATTCACCAGTAATGCCTGTTCTTTCCACCGATTCAACAAACCACTTCTGTAACACAAAATACATAACCAACAATGGCAGAATATCCAGAAATGTTCCGCTCAGTTTCACTGCTTCATTTAAGCGATCAAAGATATTGACCATGCCTGGCGGATATAGGTTTTCATATGCCTGGACGAATTTCGATAATTGCATTGGAAGGGTCTGGATACCGCCTTCGAGAAATATGACGGTCAAATAAGTCTCATTCCAATACCACACTGTCGAAAAAATGAACGAAATTATATAGGAAGGGATTGCAGCAGGAACGGCAACCTTGATAAAAATCTTTAAATCGGATGCCCCATCCAACCGGGCGGCTTCTTCCAATACTTTGGGCAAGGAAATAAATGACTGGTAAAAAATCAAGATAAAAATAGCGCTCTTGAATCCCTGACCCACCATCGCCGGCAAGATAAGGGATAGAATATTGCCCAGCAACCCAAGGCTTTTATAAGTCAACATCTGCGGCAATACGGTCGTTTGTGAGGGGATGATAAACGTGGCAAGAAGGAGCGCAAACATGAGATTTTTACCCCAAAACCGATAACGCGCCAGCCCATAGCCAACCAGCGAACAGACGACAGCCTGAATGACCGAAGGTATCACACTGACCATGATGGATGAAAGCAGGGTATTTGGATAATCCAATACACGGAAAGCTTTGGTATAGTTGCCGAGGAAAAATTCAGTCGGGATCCATTGCACCATCGGATTCAATAGATCCGTCGGGCTTTTCAAACTGGTAACAAACATGAACAGCAACGGGTAAAGATAAACAAAGCCAATCGCTGACAATAATAAATACAGCAATACTTTGAATACAAATCCATAGTCGCTTCGACTGCCTAATAGAAAGGTTTTAACTTTTGCAGGATTTATTCTTTTCATAGCTTCTATCGCCTTTTATCCAAACTTCTTCTTAGACCGAACGTTCATGAGCAAATAGACAATCGCAAGGATCAAGATCAAAACAAAGAAATACAAAAACGACATCGCACTTGAATAACCGATACCACCATCGACAGCGTAAGTCTGACTGAAGATGTACTTGATGACCTTGTTTTCAGAAAAATGAGACAGCGTAATGATTGTGTAGATCGCATTGATCAAGGTGGTTTTGGAGAGGGATGGCAGGGTTATTTTCCAAAAAGACTCCCAGGCAGAAGCGCCATCAATTGAAGCGGCTTCATAAATACTCTTATCGATTTTCTGTAAACTGGATAAGTAGATCAGAATTTGTACGCCGGAAAACCAAAGAATTAATATAAAGGATGTGAGAACGTATTCAATCGGATTTCGTAAAAAGGATGGCAACGTTGATAAAAATTGCGCAAGTGCCGCTGAATTGGCAATTCCCGGTACTGAAGTGGCACCTTGCGCCGTCAATTCCCGAATGACCGGGCCGCTCGTTATGACAACCGGCAGGAAGAAGATCGTTCTGAATAATCCCTTCAGTTTAAATTTCAAATTCAGTAACAAGGCAATGATCATTGAGAATATAATCACAATTGGGATTGAAACCAGTGTTTCAATGACATACTCGATCAATAATTGCACAAATGTTGGATCTGTAAATAAAGCCCTTGAGTAATTTGCCCAGTTAACGAGATCAAGTTCAATCCCTGTCGCAGTAACAGTGACCTGATTCATGCTGAAATTAAAAGTTTGAATTAGCGGAACCAATGTAAATATCGCAAAGCCTATGATCCAAAGCAGGACAAAAGAATAACCATATAGAGCTTCCCTTGTCCGATACTTCAATTTAATATTTGATAGTGGTTTGCTCACATTCACGGGGTCACCTCCATTATTACGGCACCTTTGCTTTCAACCACAAAACCGTCGCCATTGAACGGCTTATCAGTATAATTGACGATGATTTGCTTTCCATTACTATACACCGTGGCTACAACACCTTCCTCAAGAACTTGCCGGGCAACAATACTCTCTCCTTTGACTGGTCCCAGTAGATCATCCAACCACTGGTACGTTCGTTCTATTTCCTGCTCCCATTGGTTGAAGGATGAAGTATAGATCCAGCTTGATTTGGTGTTTAGAATTTTTGCTGTTACTTCATTCGTGAGGAAAAATGACGGATAAACGCCAAAATCAGCGTGCTTTAATAGATCCATCTGCAAGTCGGACGAGAAATTCAATGCGGTTCCATAATAAGGAATATAACCAGCAAACACGATCTGTAGGAAAGGTATAGTATCGGTTGTATACAGGTAACCGCTATTCGTTAGTGGGATATCATAATATGCATCCATGAAACCAAACAGGTAATTATTGGGCATGTAGAAGGTGATGCTGCCATCATCTTCAGCAAACAAGCCCTGGTATTTCTTAATGGCTTCTTCTCGATTCAATAAGTCGCCGTCTCTAAAATCGCTGTAAAGCATTGAACCAATACTGTCCAATGCCAGACCAGCCTTTAATTGCGAAAAGACCTCTTTGCTAAGGGAGGCATAGCGGTCGCTGACTGCATCTGAATTAAGATAATAATTTACTTTATTGCGGTTAAATCCCTGCAAATTGACATTGGTGATTGACATCGCCAGATCGTAACGGGCTGAATATCCTTTTTCATCCATCAATGCTGCCTGTGGATCCAAATAAAGGTAGAAATTTCCACCACCGGCAATAATTCCGTCCACCAGTGAGCTTAGTTGCTTCTTGTCACCCAGATTGCCATCCAATTTCAATGTTTTTGGGGGCATGGTGGAAGCTCCAAGTGGTTGCCAACCATAGTAGACGATATCCGGGTTCGAGACTTCCAGGTTATTTAGAATTTCGTTCATCTGGTCAATGGTTGTCATGGAAATTAAGCGATTCCAAACCAGTATCTTTTCCTTTTCACCACCCAGAAATTCAAGTTTAATCCCGATATCGCTTTCTTGATCAGGGTCCCTATTTAAATCTCCTTTTTCAATCAAATACTGTTGGTAGCTCCTAGCCATCCCCACATAATCGCTCTGGTCTCCTGTCAAGAACCGGTAATGCATCTTGATATCAAACATATTTGTTTCCCGCTGCAAGGTTGTGACGCCAGCCCCGGAACGATTGGTAGCCTGGTAGTAACTTTCGTTATATACAAAGGCATTGTACAGAAAATTGAAGTTCGTAATGATACCTGCTGGATGAGCCTGAAGTTCACCATAAGATGCCCCCATTTCCACGATGGACAAAAAGGCATTCTGCATGTACCCATGAACCATTCCAAATACCGGTATCGAAATTTTAAACGCCCGATTGATGGTTGGATCATAAGCCAAGGTAGTCAGCATACCAAGATCAGAGCCATAATATTTACCATAAAACATGTTCTTGGCTTTTGTTTCCGAGCTAAAGCGAATCAAGCTGCCGGTTCCATCGGGTATGAACATGTAACCTGGCACACTGTCATTTCTGGTGGCTCCAAAAAATGGATAGACATAAAGGACGCCGAGTTTAAAATCCTTGCTCTCTTCCTTGATCGACTCAAACGGCACTTCAACACTGACGCCGTTTTCCTCCAGGCTGACTTTGATCACGATCGTGATCGAGGCATCAGTGAAATTGACCGCAGCTTCAAATCCCTGGTCAGTCGCCTTAAAGTCAATTGTATGATCTGCGTTGGTTATAGAGGCGCGTTCACTGATCGCTTGCATGTCCAGATAATCGATACTGATCCCACTGCGGGCAAATGCTGTCCATGTCTTGTTTAACTTATCGCCTTCGATTACTTCATCAATATTGGAATGCCAAACATACCCACTGCGTTTGTCAACCACCTTAAATGCCAGAGTGGTTTCATCTGCATATAATTCAAAACTATCATTTTCAGCCACCCGTTCATAAGAATCTGGGATATCTTGATAGTTTTGCCAATCAGTATCAATCGTATCCGGTTGGGTAAACTGATTGGTGGTGACCTCCGCCTGGGGCGACATGGCGTTTAACGGGATTACATTCAGCCCCAGAAACAAGTCTATGACGCTCATTATTTGGAAGATTTTTCGTTTTTTATCCACGTAATCTTACCTCTTGAAATATTGCTGTAATAAAGTCAAATAGCTGATTGAATAAAGTATAGAGGATGTATCCTGTTAACAGGAATAAAGCCATCGCAAATAGTGTCAGAAGGACATTCTTTAATGTCTCTGAAAATGTATAATTATGAATTTCCTTGACCATGATAAAAAGCATGATCACGACCCATGCCCACATTAAATTCTGTGATAATGTGTAAATAAAGGCTTCATTTAAGGTCAATACATTGGATATTAACGCGATTGGTAATGCAAAAAGAGCATAAGGAAATAAACTATATGCACTGCCAGTGACAACATGCTTGACACGACCTTCACCGTCACTGATCGTGGAGATCAGATAGTTGGCGATATTCCAAAGGATCATCGCTCCAAGTGTATATAACACTTCATTAGCCACGCTGATATCTGTGAAGGATGTATATTTATTGAAAGTAAATCCTGTCAGGTAAAGCGTTAATACCCGGACTACGACAACCCATAAATATATGATCATTGCAAATGTCAAACTACCGCGAAGATTTTTCTTAATATAATAAAAACTGTCTGCCGGTTTTTTAATGAACCTGAACATAAAAACAAAATCATCGACTAGTTTATATCTTTGCAGACTTTTAAACCAATTCCTGATGGGATCAAACCATTTGTGACGTTTCTCAAGTCGATTAACAACCGTAAGGGCCACCCACAGTCCAACACCCCACAAAATGACCCTTGTCAATTGTTGCTGCAGAACCATATTTCGCAATTCCCAGTATGCCTGCGAATATCCGCTCTGGTCTTCAGAATATTTGTATGATGCAAGTGCTTTATCGAAATCTCTCTCTTTAAAATAAGCATCTGCTATGGCTTGATAAGCCATAATAAAGGAACCGTTGTAGTTGATAACTTCTTCAAAGTATGGCTTGGCTTCAGTGTAATATCCTTCCATATAAAGACGAACACCAGCATGGACTTCCTTTGCAAAAGCTGTTGTCTCATAGGTGACAATGGCATTTTTGTCCTTATCAAGCACATAAATCGATTCCCCATATCGTCCGATGGCAGTAGGATTCCTTAAAGTACCCAAACGTTGGTCGCCCTTATCTTGTGCGCCAAAAACAAATAACATCGTCCCATTAAGGTCATACTCATATATCTGTCCAGTGGCATCAACAGCAATGACCAGACCCTCTTCGCTGATATCAATATCCCTAAAAGTGGTGGAACCAGCCGTGTCTGGGAAGATATTTTTACCTGAAACAGTGAACTTCCTGATGCTCTTTTGCCCTGAAGTACCAGCCGTGATCGTATACACCATTGATTGATGATCAATGGCAATATTGGAAGGTGAGGCAGCTTCATTCTTAATGAATTGAGCCATCTGTTCTTTTGTCAGAAATAACCTCTGTATGATCATGTTCAGAGACATCGTCGCTGTATTAGCTCCGAAATATCCGATGAAATTACCATTGGTATTCATCTGGATGATCCCATCAACCGAACCCTCGCTGATGATATACAAGTTTTTCCGAGCATCAACCGCAATTTTTCGCGGCAGGAATTCCCTGCCTCTACCAAACAAAGGCTCAACAGGGCGACCGAATTGGTTCACCAGGTTTCCATCTTTGTCCAAAATGACAATGGTATTACTCTTGGCGTCCGCAACATACATGACCCCTTCGTCGTCAACAAACAGACCTGTCGGTCCCTGCAAAACCCCTTCACCATATGAAGCGATGACCTCAAAATCCTTAAGCTTGACGATACGTCCATTACCGGTATCAGCCAGGTAGATAAAACCATCCGCTGTCATCATCATATCTTCGGCAGCAGATATGGGTAGGTCAATCTCAGCATTTGGTCGATAGGCATCTTGCGTCATGAAAAGCTGTCCCCCTGGTCCCAGCGCCCAGGTTGTATAAGGGGAATCAGCCCTCACTGAAGAAGGTGTAAGTGCCAGGAGCGAGACAATAATTATGATCTGAATTATTTTTTTCATCATTTCAGTCCCGAATGTGACATTGTATTCATGACCTGACTTTGTAATAATGTGAAAATAATCAGGTTAGGCAAGAACATGATCAATGAGGCAGCAGCTGAAATGCCCTGACCAGCGACAGCATTTGCGCCTGATGCCGACGAAGTCAACGTGGAGAGAAAGAATGCGAAAGTCTTGAGGCTCTCATTGTTAATGTACATCGAAGAAATATCAGCATTATTCCAAGTAGCTTGAAACGTTAAAATGGCAATGGTGGCTATGGCTGGCTTTATCATCGGAAGAATGATCCGACTGTAAATTAACACATCGTTCGCCCCATCAATCTGGGCTGCCTCGACAACTTCATCCGGAATCCCATCAATGAACTGTTTGATCAAAAACAGACCCACCGGCATCGCCAATCCTGGCAAGATATGAACCAGGAAGGTGTCCATCAGGTTTAATCGCTCGATGATTAAGAAGCGTGGGATTGTTACAGCAATTGGTACGAACATCAAGGCAATGGTGTTGATCTCGAAAAGGACCTTTTTAAGCTTGAATCGTTTCTTTGATAGGGCATATGCTGCGGTTGTGGATACGACGATGGATGCTGCGACGGTTACAATCGTGATTAGAATACTGTTGAACAAATAACGACTGACTGGTACACCGGAATTCGACATTTTCGTAAACAAGTCTGTGAAGTTCTTAAGGGTTGGATTGGTTACAAAAAAGCGTGGGGGATAAGCAAATAACTCATCTGGCGGTTTAAATGCATTTGAGAAAATATATATGATCGGCAAAACCATGATAAGGACCAATGGCAACAGAATAATGTAAAACTTAATCTGGCTAACATGAAAGCCTTTTGGATTTATCCTGCTATTCTGAAAACCTGAAAAACGGCTTGATATCCACTTATTTTTCCGTTTCATATTTTCCTCTAATCACCACCAAATAATTTGGTTGAAAATCTTGATAAGACCAGAACCATCAACAACAAAACAACTGAAACCGCAGCGGCATATCCCATTTCATAGCGCAAGAAACCAAAATCCTCAATATGATTGACAATCAATTGACCTGCATATTGAGGCGTCGGATTACCGCCGGATAGGGTCACACCGATGGCACCTGCCTGGAAGGTACCAACAATTGCCATCACCGCGCCAAATAACATTTGCGGCTTCATGGAAGGAATCGTGATATAAATGATTTCCTGGAAGCGGTTACTGATCCCATCAAGGCTACCTGCTTCATAAAGTTCCGGGTTGATCTCCAAAATTCCTGCAAGCATTGCCAAAAAGCCAACACCCATGCTGCCCCATAAAGTCACCACGATCATGATCGGCATCAGATACTGGGGTGACTGAAGCCATTGAATGGGCTCTTGAATGATATTCAAACCCGTTAAAAAACTATTGAAGTAACCGTTTTGATCGCCGCTAAAGAAAGCCTTCCATACCACTGCCATGGCAACGCCTGAAGTCATGGATGGCGAATATAGAATCAGCGCCAAAATGGTACGCGGTATTTTTGGGAGCTGCGCCAAAATCCATGCCAGGGTAAATGACAATAGGTAGCCGCCCGGGCCTACGATAACTGCAAACTCTATCGTGTTGGGCAGAACATATTTCATAAATATGTCATCCTGGGTTAACAGTACAACATAGTTTTTCAGCCCAATGAATGTTGGAAATTGGATCGTGTCAAAGCTGGTGAATGACAGGAGCATCGCCACCAATACAGGAACCACGATGAAAATGATGAACATAAGCGCATACATCGACAAAAAGGCATAAGCGCTTCCTTCTTTATTGAGCCATTTATTAAATTTGGCATTCCGCTTAAAAATGTCAGTTGTTGCCATCCTCCATCCACCTTTTTACCGAGTCTATTGTCGGAATTTTAAATTCCTTAACTTTCACGCCATTTTCGATATATCCAAACTCTTCCATTTTCCTGGTAATCTCACGATTGATGATGATAATAGAGTCGTCAAGCGCAACACGGGGATTTACGCCATCAAAAACAATTTTGTTCCAGGCATTGCTTAGTTCTCTTTCCTGCATATAACTACCGGGCAGTTTTATTGGCTCCTGCAACCATTCCCATTGCTCCAAAATGACTGCTTTATGCTCCTCTGAGATTGGTGAGTATTGAAATGCCTCAACATTGGCGGAATTCCATAAATAAGCCAGACCATAATTTAAAATCAATTGCTGCTGAAAATCCACTTGTGTTTCGGTGGACATCCACCATTTCATAAATTCCCATGATTCATTGGGCTTGTCAGTATCAGCAAACATAATGCAGGCTTGAGCAGATCCGGTAGCATAGCGTAGTTCTGTTCCATCAGCCAAAACAGTCGCTGGATACAAGTCAATCGCCCATAACCCATTGATTTCCGGCGCAGCAGTGACCAGTTTTATGTACGTTTCAAAGTTGGATACACCGATGGGCAGACTACCATACCGGAAACTATCATAAAAGCTTGATGTGGTCAGGGGCATTCCGTAAATGGTGAAACTATCTGTCATAAATTTGATGGCAGCAATAGCTTCATCACTGCCCAGTCCGGTTGAAAAACCGTCCTCACTATACAATTTCGCATCATAATTAAAGATGTAAGGCGCAGTAACCAAGTAACCTTTGGTTCCGCTGCCACTGGAGAGGGGCGTATTGAAATTCATACCGTATCTTTGTAGTTCAGGAAGAATCTCAATGACCTCATTCCAAGTGCTTGGAATTGGGATGCCTAATGAATCCATAATGTCCTTCCGATAATAAGTCACCCAGAAATCCTGCGTTTCAGGAATGGCATAGACGGAATCGTTGATGATGTAACTTAATAGCGAACCGGGAGAATAAATATGGATGTAGGAATCAAAATCATCAAATGAGCGCAGGTCTTTTAATGCATTCCGAATTGCCAGTTCATAAGGGATATTGGTGCTGACACCCAAGGCTACATCCGGTTGAATACCCGCCGCATTGGCAAGAACCAATTTAGACTCATCTGGCATAATGGAGAACTTGACTTTAATGCCTGTATCATTGGTAAACGACTCATCAGCCAGCGATTGCATGAGATCAACATATTGGCGCGGGCGATTAACCCAGATTTCAATTTCATCTTCACTGGCACCGATGGATTGATATTGATTAGGTTTAAATGAATTGACAAAGCGCTTGACCCCCTCAGAGAAGGAAGTCTCGAAAGGTACTTGGACCTGCTCTGGCGCACTATCTGCCGAATGAATATAAATCTTATCCAAAGCCAGTGGCTGACTTTGCAGTAAGGGGAGAATATTGCCAAGCAATTGGGCAGCCGATCCCGAACCTTCGGAAAAACGATTCATCCGGGAGGGTATCTTATCAGGGTCTTCCGCCAAGACAGTGATGTTGTCAATTGCCATTTGATAGGTCAGAATTTCTTCCGAACCACCGGTTTGATTGATCGCGATTAACCCATCCACGTCCACGCGCAGGTCATCAGCAATGGCAATCAGTTGCTCTTTGATGTCAGGAATGTATTCAGTAATTTCCCATTCTTTATTGACATCAACCTGGTTACCAGTCAGTTTTTTAATTTCCAGGGATAGGTTATTGATGTCTATCAAAACCTTTTTGATTTTCTCAATCGCGGAATAGTAAGGTGAATTATTGGCTTCAATCCCCAATACATTCGATCCCATCTGCATGAAGATCTTGTAGGGTGTCTCCCCGCCCAATGTCATGTTTGACCAGTCGTTGGAATAGTTGAATGCAACTTCATTCAGTTCGTCGAATAAAATAACATCATTAATGGTTACTCTTCTGAATACGGTAAAATTGTTTTTATAATTCTGGAGAGCTCTCAGAGTAATATAATAATAACCATCTTCTGGAACAGTAAATTCATAATAAACAGTACTTCCACTGCTTTCCCAGCTCTCTCCGCCAATGGTGTTCAATAAGAGTCTGTTTGTGTCGTAAGGTGTCACACCCAGGCTGCGGTTAGTAACAGGTCGGATGGAAGTATCATTCTTAAATGAGGGAAATTCTGCTTCAATTTCGACAAAAAAGCCGGAAGTATCTTGAGCTTGGTTGTCTTGCAGATATTGGGAGTAACTGGGATATTCTGAAAATGCTGCAATATAGATACTACCCAACAGCATGGTTTCCTTGGTAAGCGTAAATTCAAATTCATGCTCCCCTTTACTTAAATGTAATTGCAGTGGGTATTCCTGGCTGAAATTCGCATCCCGCATGACCACCTTTGTCCAACGGATCAACCTTTCCTGGCGGATCAAGGCATCATTTCCATACCTATCCAAGGGGAACTCATCAGTGGAGTTCTGATAAAAAATTGGGAAAACGATACGCCGTGTATCTGATGAAGGAAATTCATTATCCACCATGAGTTGACCTTCGGGTGCATTCATAAATGCTTCTGGGGCAGCCATGTCAAAAGATATGGTATAAAACCCATCTTCAGCGATCTGAACCTTAAAGTTGATACCATCGCCTTGATTAAGGAATACACTCGGTTTTTCATACATATGAGCGATTTCATGATCGCTGATTGGCAACCCGAACGAATCTGCAGAAATTTCTATTTCGTCCTTCAGTGCATCATCATCAGATAATTGGCTTTGTTTTCCAACAACAGATGAATTATGGTCTTCAACCAACATTGCATTAGCTGAATACGGCATAATTGTCATTAAGATAAAGACAGCTCCTATCAATCTTAGAAATTTAGTGAGTTTCATTGACATATCTTTTTCTATCTACTTCCATTATAGAGAAAGGGCGTCATGATTTCTCATGACGCCCTTTTGATCATCATTTATTTGCTCATCTCAGCTGTTGCATCAGCAATTATCTGATTGGCAAATTCCTCCAATTTCGCAGAATAGTCTTCGTATTTTATTGTTCCTTGAATGGCGGAATTGAACATGGTCCACATATTGACATCCTTTTCTTCACCGATGTCAACACCCGGCTTACCTTCATAGCGTGCATTTGCGTAGCCTGGAACGATCTTTGATAGTGATTCGAGCATGCTGTTGTCCAGGTTATCCAATGCCAGGAGGATGCCTGGCTTATCTACGAACTCTTTATAAAGTTCGATGGATGCATCATCAACCGAAACCGGCATTTTTGGTGCGGAACCCATTGCACGGGCTAATTCTGCTTCCGTGACATAGGCTTCGCTTGAGAAAGTCATCCACTTGGCAAAATTGTAGGCTTCTTCCAGGTTGGTGGTGGTCTTGGAAACCACCATTATGTCAAAAACAATTGCCTGATTGCCACCAGGAACACCGATGAAGTCCCATTCAAAAGTAGCACCTGACACATAGCCCGGTACTGACCAGGAAGCATCGTAACGCATGCCGACTTCTTGGTTTAGGAATAATTCCCAAGGACCGGTAGACTTGAAGTTTGCTTTTTGCTCGTCCGATAATCCCTGCCAGGTGTAAGGCTTCATCTCAGCAGTTTTAACAATGGCTTCTTTAAATTCGGGGGAGTTATAATTCATTTTTTCTCCGTCGTAACTGAACCATTTCAAATCAGGGTTGAGCGTGTTCGAATACCATCCTGTGATCCACTCTTGTTCACACAAACCCAGGATGCCCTTATCAATATTGGTTAATGAGGTAACCGCTGTCTCCCATTCTTCAAGGGTGAAACCATATTCAGGCGCATCCAAGTTGGCTACCTCGTACAGATCTTTATTGACGAAATAACCCTGAACGAACTGGGCAGCTGGCAAACCAAGGACTTTACCGCTGTAAGTTAGACTGTCCTTTAGAGCCTGGGAAACATTTGCCCAATCCGGATCGGCTGCGACAAGTTCTGACAGATCAGCCAGCCAGCCGTTTTGTACATATAACGGAACTTTATCGCCCATGAAGACATCAGGCAACTCTCCCTTGGCAGCTAAAGCAGTCAATTTTGCGTTCCATTCGCCTTCACCTGACGTATCCACGATCTCTATTGTCACATGCGGGTTCAAATCCGTGTAAGCTTTGATCATTTGCCTTTGCAGGTTATTTTCTTCTTCGGTGCCAAGGTTCCAGTTCGCATATCTCAGCGTAACTGGCTCCTTCACTTCAGGTTTTTCTTCAGCCGCTTTTACAGGCTCTTCGGTTTTTGTCTCGACGGGCTCTTTAGTTTTTTCCGGTTCTGTCGTGACAGGTTCCGTTTCTGTCGGTGTCTTGGCACACCCGAAAAGAACTGCGGCTAGTACGATTGCGATCATCAGAGTGATCAACTTTGTATATGTTTTCATTTTTTTCTCCTCTTTTGTTTATTAATTCACTAACTTGTGGTGAGAATATGTCCTAATCCAACCTTCCTCAATACTTGCCTCCTTTCATGCTTGATCCATAATATTGTCCTTTGCACTTACCCCATGACTATCTCCACAACATGCACTTGCCCATCATTAAAAACTGGAATGAGGTGACCTTCGGCAGCTATGCCATCAATTGCCATGGATTTAACACCTTTACTGACGCTATCAGGATTCCTAACATTGATCTCATACATTGCATTGCGAAATTTTCGCTTTACTTTAAAGCCAGGCCAATTGGATGGTATGGATGGATCAACAAGTAACCCATCTTCCTGTGGTCTGATCCCCAAGATCCAGTGAGTTGCCACACGGTGCATCCATTGCGAGGAGCCGGTATACCAGGTCCATCCTCCACGTCCATAATATTCTGATAGCGGACCGTCAATATTGCCCGGCGTCACATACGGCTCTGCCTTATAGGTATCAATATCCTTGCTTCTGTTCGGTGGACAGATCTTCTGATAAGCTTCATAGGCTAAATCCGCTTGATCAACAAGTGTATAAGCCCAAACAGACCAGGTTGCGGCATGCGTATAAACGCCACCGTTTTCCCGCAATCCTGGTGCATAGCGCGTAACATATCCTATATCCGGTCGGGGTTTGGTAAACGCGGGGAAATTCAACAGCGTTCCGTAATCCTTCAATAAGTATTTTGTCACAGAATCCATCGCGAGTTTGGCTCGATCATAATCAGCCACGCCGCTGATAACAGCCCAGTTATTGGGCATTAAAAATATCTTGCCTTCATCATTTTCTTTTGATCCAAGCGAGATATCGTCATCTGTGGTCGCCTGCATATACCACTCACCATCCCAACCATATCGATTGAGCGATTCCTTCAAATTCTGGCGGATCGTATCACATCGTTTAGCAAAGGCTTCATCATTTCGCATCCTTGCCAGGGGAATAAAGTTGCCAAGGAGCATGTACAGGAATTCAGCAACCCAAAAACTTTCACCGCGCATGAGTGTCCCGACTGCGCTCAAACCATCATTCCAATCATGGTCACCCATCAAAGGAATACCTCTCGGCGAAAAGCGGGAAAAAGACCTTTCGATCGCCCGTTTGCAGTGTTCATAAAAGCTCTCTGCAGGGCCATTCAGATAACAGATCATTTCATCCAATATGCTGATGTCATTTGTTTCCTTTAAGTACGCGTCCAGGATAAATGGCAACCACAGCAAATCATCAGAACAGTTGGTACGCGGACCGCCACCTCTAATGGAGAACCACCAGTGCAAAACATCTCCCTCAATGAATTGCTGGGCGGCATGGAGTAGCAACTGTTTCCTGGTAAACTCCGGCTCGCTTGTCAGGAAAATCTGGCTGTCTTGCAGCTGGTCACGGTAGCCATATCCGGCTGATACTTGATAAAAAGCTGCCTTACCCCACATTCTGCAGGAAATTGTCTGGTATTTTAACCAGGTGTTCGTCATAAAGTTAAGAGCTTCATCCGGTGTTTCCACCTGCTCCTGGTCAATGAAACGCGACCAGAAATCTTTTACAGTCTGCAGTGCATGTTCACTTTTCTCAATTGAGGTGTAACGCCCAATTAACTCAGTGACATCCTCCTTGCCATCTTCCGCAGCACCCAGCGTGAAGACCACTGTTTTTGATTGATCAGGCTCAAGTGTCACCGCTACCTGCAAGGAAGCAATCGCGTCCGTAAATCTCCCGCTTCTGCCTGCAAGTTGACGGTCGCTCATCGCTTTCGGTTTATCATCATTATGATACAAACCAATAAACGACTCCTTGTCACAATCAAAGGACTTCAACGGTTCACTCACCGCCATAAAAGCGGTGTATGGCCAGTCGGTATTGTTATACCTGCCCTTGTCGTCAGGGAAACCCCATAAGCATTTTCGGGCAAATACTGAACTTTTTGCGATATCTGCCAGTGTATCAATGAACAATTTATGGAATTCCCGGTGTTCATCTGGTGCAAACCCCAGCAGCCACTCAGCATAGGAAGTGACATCCAGTTCACGAACCTCGTCACTTTCATTGGTAAGTTTTAACTTAAAAATCTCAACTGGATCTTTGGCTGATACAAAAACAGTCAATTCGCTTTTAATTTTCTCAATTTGCTGGGTGAATCTGGAATAGCCAATTCCGTGGGTAACAGTGTAAGAATCGTAAGTCTGCATCACTGGTTTATAAGTCGCAGACCAGAAGCAATTGCTCTTCAAATCACGAATATAGAAATATTTTCCCCAATTATCTTTAATCAGGTCTTGAAATGAACGCGTAATTCGATTTTGCCCTGCATTACCCCGCCAACTGTAACCGGATCCATTTTGTGAAATCATCATGCCATAATCTCCGTTGCTCATGATGTTTCCCCATGGTCTGGGTGTCATCGGAGTGGTAATGATGTATTCTCTTCCATCCCCAGAAAAATAACCGTAGGCATTTTCGAATTTATTATTCATTTTGCCCTTTAAAAAGATCGGTTGTTAAAAGACTATGTAAAAATGGCTAAATTTTGAAAAGTGAAACGTTTCACTTTTCTTCAAAAAAAATATAATTCAGTTATTAATGGAATTCATTGTAGACGGGGATGTTTCTTCTTTAATAATTATCACATAATTTAACCCTTGTCAAGGTTTTTTGTCAAGGTTTTTGACATGGGACTCACATACGACATCAGCACAGATGCCAAACACCCGGATTCAATACACTTGAGCATGGATTAACATCATGGGAAGCAACTCGGTCAACCAGAGCTATGTTTCGGGTTATGGAACCTATGCCATGCAGCACCTTCATCGCCGCTTCTGGGCTAACGACCCCGCCAAGGAATATCCACCCCCAGGCTGGGGCCCTTTCTAGCGAACTAAATGCCAATCCCAGCGATCCTGTGGCACTCAACGCCAATCTGATGAGTCTGGGTCAATCCAAACGGTATTTCGATGACATCGGTTCCTACTCCACCAATGAGGTTACGATTAACTGGAATGCGCCCCTTGTTTGGGTATCTGCCTTCCTCAATGAGAATAACGATTAAGACAGAATCTTATAAAATAAATGTTTCATGTAGCGTCCCCGGTTATTATTATTGATTGATTTGATTATAAACCAGTTCTGGGTGGATTGTTGCATTGGGTTGCGGGCATGCCTGTATTGATTTTGTCCTGTTCCTATTGATCAGGCTGATCAATTTCTGCCCCACTGACGCCTTCACTCGTTTTTCCCAAGCTTTACCAGACCTTTACACGCCCTTATATCCCCCTTAATAAGAATGTTATATTGTTATATTATGCAAAATCGACAAAAATGGATAAGGATGAACAAAAGATAAAAATGAAAATATTAGTGACCAATGATGATGGGGTGAATGCGCCGGGCTTGCTTGCCCTGGCACAATCCATGCGGAAACTTGGGGATGTGAGCATCCTCGCGCCTGACCGAAACTGGTCTGCGTCAGGGCACGTCAAGACAATAGACAGACCGTTGCGCGTGTGGGAAGTGCACTTGGCTGATGACAGCCCGGCATACACCAGCGATGGTGCGCCCTCGGACTGCGTGGCGCTGGCTGTGTGCGGCTTTCTGACTGAAAAGCCTGACCTGGTGGTGAGCGGGATCAATCCCTACGCCAACCTGGGGCATGATGTGACCTATTCAGGGACGGTGACCGCTGCTATGGAAGCTGCCATCTGGGGCATCCCGGCGGTGGCAGTTTCGCTGGATTCGCCGGATAATCACCTGGGTGCCGTTGATTATTCCGCTGCGGCTGAAGTGGCAGCCTGGGTGGTGGATGCACTTTCAAGGTATGGGCTGCCAGCCCATTCCTTATTGAATGTGAATGTGCCTTTTATCCGACTGGATCAGATCAAAGGGCTGCGGGTCACACGTATGGGCTTGCGGGTTTACCATGACAAGGTGGATAAACGCACGGACCCGCGTGGGAAAGCATATTATTGGGTCATTGGAGATTCTCCGACCGGCATCCCTGAACTGGGAACGGATATCGGCGTCCTCCCGGAGGGATTTGTCTCCATCACGCCCCTTCAACTGGATTTGACCGCCTTCCACTTGATGTCTGAAATGAACAATTGGGAATGGCATAAGGATAAGAAGGAAGTTGAGCCAAAGGAAAATTAAGGGGATTTTGTGGGGCGCGAACTTTCGCAGCAAATGAAACGGTACACTCAAAACCGGAGCATAAGCCCTCCTTTCAACTTTGAGCTGTTCCCTTATGACCCTATACAATTTATTTACATATTTTTAACACGTTTATGGTATTCTTGAGGGAGCTTTAAAGCTTTTCTTAGGAGAATACTATGCAATCAAAGACATTGCGAACCATACTGATCGTCATCCTGGCGATCCTCCTCGTCGGAGGCTCGTTTGCAGCCGGGCTGGGTGTCGGCTATTCCATCCCGACAAAATCAAACACCTCTGCCATCCCGGATACGCCTGCTGCCTGTGCAACACAGGAGGAAACCACCTGCCCGGTAAGCGGCAGCACACCCAAAGAGCTCGAAACCCTCTTTGAGCCCTTCTGGGAAGCCTGGAACCTCGTCTTGGAAAACTACGTGGATCAGCCGGTTGACCAGACCGCCATGATGCAAGGCGCCATCAAGGGCATGCTTGCATCCCTCGGCGACAAGCATACTTCCTATATGACTCCGCTGGAATTCGAGCAAGCCAACACCTCGCTCGAAGGTGAATACGAAGGCATTGGTGCCTGGGTGGATATCACCGGTGACTTCGTGGAGATTGTCTCGCCCATGAAAGGCATGCCGGCAGAAGCGGCTGACCTGCGCCCCAAGGACAAGATCATTGGCATTAATGGTGAGGACATGGCCGACATCCCCGGTGACCTGGCACTGCAACGCATCCTCGGCCCAGCCGGCGAGTCCGTGACCCTGACCATCCAGCGTGGCGAAGAGGTATTTGACGTCACCATTGTACGTGCCAATATTGTCGTCCCGACGGTTGAATATGAAATGCTGGAAGGCAATATTGCCTACATAGCTCTCTACAACTTCAACGAATACTCCACCCCACAACTACGCGATGCCCTGGAAACCTTGCTGGCTGAAGATCCGCTTGGTTTGATCTTTGACCTGCGCAGCAACGGTGGCGGGTACCTCAACACTGCCATCGAAGTCGTTTCGGAATTCATCCCTGATGGTGTGGTGATGTATGAGGAATACGGCGATGGCACGCGTGAGGCTTACAATGCAAGCAAGGGTGGCAGTGCCGCCGAGATCCCGCTGGTGGTACTGGTCAATGAGGGCACCGCATCCGCATCAGAGATCGTGGCTGGCGCCATCCAGGACCGCGGCAGAGGCGAACTGGTCGGTATGGTGACTTACGGTAAGGGCACCGTGCAGACCTGGATTGAGCTGCAAGACAGTCAGGGTGGCGTGCGCATCACCATCGCGCGCTGGCTTACACCCAACGGCACCCAGATCAGCGAGGTCGGTCTGACCCCTGATCATATCGTGGAATATACTGAAGAAGACTATAATGCCGGCATTGACCCACAACTTGACAAGGCGATCGAACTGCTGAGCGGTGGTAATTAGGGAAATGGCAAAGCATTAAGGAGTTACGACTATGACTTTTGATTATTACATTTACATGTTGCCGGCGTTGATCTTTTCACTGATCGCCCAGGCTTATGTGAAATCGGCATACAACAAATACAGCCGGGTGCGCAATTACCTTGGCATCACTGGCGAAGATGCAGCCTACAAGTTGATGCCTGCCATCGGGCTGCATGATGTGAGCGTTCAGGGCACCAGCGGCACACTCTCGGATCATTATGACCCGAGGAGCAACGTCCTCAAGCTCTCGCCGGCGGTTGCCAGCCAGCCTTCGGTCGCTGCGCTGGCGATCACGGCGCATGAATTGGGGCATGCCGCGCAGGACAGGGACAATTACTTCCCGCTGCGGCTGCGTGGCATGATCGTGCCGGTGGTGAATATTGGCTCGAACCTGGGCTGGATCATGATCATCATTGGGCTGATACTGGGATTGGCAGACCTGGCACAGGTGGGCGTGATCGTCTTCTCTGTCGGCGCGGTCTTTTCGCTGATCACGTTACCGGTCGAATTAAATGCCTCCAAGCGTGCGCGTGTGATGCTGAAGGAGAATGGCTTGGTGGTGAATGAGCAGGAGGAAGAGGGCGTGAAGAAGGTGCTGAATGCGGCTGCGCTGACGTATGTGGCAGCGCTGGCAAGCTCATTAGTGCAATTGTTCTATTTCAGTTCGCTGACCAGGCGCATGCGTCGCTAATGAGAAAAGATTCGTTGATTGAAATCACAGGGACCCGCAAAAATGCGGGTTCTTTTGTTTGGGAGGGAGAGAGATTGAACCACAAAGCATACGAAGGTCGCGAAGAAAGAAGGGTTGGGTCACAACGATGTTCAGGATTACAGTCCGCTGGTCAACACCTGTGCTCGGTCCCACGGGGGGCTTCGCGCTGAGGACACCCCCAGAAATGAACTGGGACTTTGCGGCGCGAACCTAGACACAGGTGGTTGGTGGTGAAATGGTGTTAAATGATGCGGGTAGAATAGGCCGAAATGCTTGGATGGAAATTCCAGAACATTTCGCACAGATAGAATTAGGTGAATTCGTTGTAATGCCCAACCATATCCATGGGATTATTTTGATAAACACGGGGGTAGGGGTGACGCACAAGGTGCCAGTGGTTTTCTGGTATGCGTCGCCCCTACTTTCAATCCATCACCGACGCCATTCTCATGAATCCACAGAATTGAGAGAAAGGTGAGGAATACGGGGACTGATGAAGGAAAAACAATCTGCATCATGCCTTTTCAGGATAGAATGGGACTTTAATCCATGATTGAGAAGATCCTCAAGATGCCATTCGCAGACCGGTACCCTGAAAACAGAATGAACCATTAATTCTGAATGCCCTTGTATACTTCTCCCCCGGGTTTTATGGTAATCACAAGCACGAGGAGAAGGTCATCTGCGATGGTGTAGATGATGCACCAGTCACCCACCCTGATGCGGTAGAGGTCGTCAAATCCCTTCAACTTTTTATACCCCACCGGTCTGGGGTTTTCTTTCAGCGCCTGCACGGCTCCCAGCAATCTTTGGACAAGTGGCTTTGGCAGTTTCTTGAGACTCTTGATGGCATGATCGGTGATCTCAACCCGGTACAGGCTCATCAGGATTCAAGTTCCATTTCTTTGATGAGATCGTTAATATCCCGGCTGCCTTCCTCACCGCTCTTCCATGCTTTCAGCAGCGCCTCAGACTCAAGACCATCGCGATGGTCATCGAGTGCATCCTGGATGAACTCATAATCATCGGCAGGAATGATCACCGCAATGGGGGTTCCATTGCGTTCAATCAGGACGTCCCCTGACCGTGTAAAGATGGTATCGAGGATTTCACGCCATTTGATGCGTGCATCCCTGCTGTTGTAGCGGATCATATGTGGTTGCTCCTTGATAAGCGAGTGTACATAATAGACATAGTGTACACAATGAAAACAAATTTGTCAATGAATTACTGGCGACATCCTGCTGGTTGCTCAAGAATTGCCTTGACAAATATAACAATATTGGTATCTGCTTACCCCATCAACGCTTCAATCCCCTCGCGCACATCCTGCTCAAAACACTGGATGTAACCACACACATACTCTGCAATCCCTAACGACTCATCCAGCACCAGCGGGGTCAGGTCCATGGCGAATGCCAGGTGCGTGGCAGCGTTGGTGCTGTGGGATTCGAAGTGCCCCGTACGGGGTACGAAGTAGGTGGCGTTCGCCAGGCGCCTGCCCATGGTTGCCAGGTCATAGCGCTTGCCCCCGCTGATCTGCGAGTCAAACACGCCCAGCAGCGCTTCCTGTAAATTAATGCGTGACGAACAGTCAAACACAACTTTAAGCTGGTCGGGCATCCAATCCAGGTCACGCCAAACCTCGCAGCCATAAACGTGCGCGGGGCGGCTCTCGCGGGGCAATTGCCGCATGGCTTCAATCACGCGCAGCGCTGCTGCCACGTGCGTGGGGTGTTTGTCTGCCAGATTGTGGGTGTAGACCACGTCCGGGTGGGTTGCCTGCAGCAAGCTGACCAGGTCTGCCATCAGTTCTGGCTGGTGCGGGCGCTTGACATCAGCACCGCCGTAGCCAAGCAGCACCTGTGCGCTATAGTTACCAACGATTGCCGCCCTTTTCTGTTCTGCATAACGCGTATGCATCATCTCATCGTCGCTAAAGGTGCTAAAGATGCCCGAGCGCGGGGATGAGCGTCCGTCTGTCAGCACCACGCCCGCGAACCAGTCACCCACCGTTTCATAACAGTGCAGGATTCCGTCCACCGCCATAATCTCCAAGTCATCCTGGTGGGCGCTGATACCCAGGTGGGTGGTGCGCCTGAGCGCCTCGTCAACGGGGCTGCCATCAGGAATGTAAATTTCAGCACTGGGATGCCGGAAAATCATTTTCACCTCTCAATCACAGGCAGGCTGGCAGCCGCGATCGCCTGCCCCACGCGCCTGGTTTTCTCATCGGGCAAATGCAAGCTGATCTTTTCTTCAAGCTCGGGGAATTGCTCATACAGAACTTTCGACGCCTGCCCCAGCAGGATCTGACCGCCACTTAAGGAGGTGACCCTGCCCAGGAGGAGCACATGCTTGAAGTCGTAAAAATCGGCATAATGCGCCAGGGCATATCCCAGGTAAACGCCAATGGTCTGCCAGATTTGTTGCGCGCCTGGATGCCCCTGCTCCAATAAGCCCTGGATGTATTCCAGCCTGCCGGCAGGGCTCAATTTATCCGGGAGGGGGATGCCCACCACCTTTGCCAGCCGGAAGACCGCCTGCTGCGAGAGGTAGTTCGCCCCCACGCCAAGGTCGCCCGACCATTCGTCAGGGGGTGCGTCAGAGCGCACGTCGATGGGCGCAAAGGCGAGTTCATCCAGGTAGTCGGTGAGGTTGCCCTGCGGGTTGATGTAGCCCACCGCCTCGCATGAACCCAGCGCCAGCCCCAGCACGCCTGTGTCCTCGAGCGACATGGCACCAGCCAGTGCTGAGACCTCGCCATCGTTGATCACCACCAGGGGCACGCTGAACTCCGCTGTCAGTTCATCAAAGAGCGTATGCACATGGGTGTATTCGCTTTCGGGAACGCTGCGGAAGAGCGAGGCAATACGCGCCTGGTTGTTGATATACACGCCGGCAGCACTGCCGCCGATCGCATCCACCTTTGGCAAATGTGCCGAAGCCAATTTGAGCGCCTCACGGATGAAAGCTTTGTGATAGCCGGGGTCGGATTGCTCGCACGGGTGCCACTCCAGCTCAGTGCTGAAGACGACCTTACCATCCATCACAGCGGAGACCTTGACGTCCGAGGCACCCAGGTCAAAGCCGATGCGGCAGCCATCCAAGTGGTGCCCAAGCAGCTTGCCGGACTGGGTGGGGGACGGGACTTCATCCAGCCCACAGGAGATTACTTCGAAGGGTGTGTTGTAAACGCGCGTCATGAAATTGTAGTCAAACTTGCGCGCTCCCTCCGGGCTGTACACCGCACGGATAAAGGCTGCCAGTGCAGGTGATCCGCCGATAACTAATTTTTCAGCGCCGTGTGCCCAGAGCAGGAACTTGACCAGGCGTTCGAGGTGGCGCTTCAAGCGTTCCCGCCACAGAGGCGTGGCAGTACACGCAAGCGTCTCAAAGCGGGAAATAGACCCTTGAGGACGCGGCATTGCCAGGAGCAAGGGAATGGCTTCACCACTGGCTTTGATGTCGTCAAGGTAGGCGTGTGCTGCCAGAACCGCGGGCTGGAAGGGCTCAAGCACGGGGTAGGGGATGGCTGGTTGGGTGTTGTTGGGATTGTATGTGAATGGTTTCATAGGTTGGTTACCGGGTAATCAGATTGATAGGACCAAATATTTTCTTGATCAGATTCTATCAGGTTTTTTATGCAGGAGAGATTCGCCATGTGAAAAATATATGCTCAACACATATATAGCATAAGGATTACTGCAAATACATATGGTATACCATAAGAATTTATATAAATTTCTATGATTAGGAGTAGATTACATTATCGCTGCCAGGTCACATCTGCTTTTTATCAAGGGCTGACGACGAAACTTTCAAAATTATCACGGTTGACGACCATCAGACTGGATCCCGGATAGGCGTCAAGGAAGGTGGTCTTCGTCGCCTGGCGGATACTTGTTTTTTGAATGTCAAATTCATATCCGGATATTTTGCCTGCGCTTTCCTCAATGTAATCGATCTCTTTCTGATCATAGGTACGCCAGAAATATGTGTTCACAGATTTGTTCGCCAGTTGATTTGCCTTGCGTCGCTCAATATACAGGTAGTTTTCCCAAAGCTGACCGGCATCATCACGCAACGAAAGGAGGTTGAAGTTTTGGATCAATGCGTTCCGCACGCCATTGTCATAAAAATAGTAACGCGCATTTTTACTGATCTCCTTGCGAAGATTGCGCGAAAACCCTTCCACCCTGAAAATGACAAAGACTTTTTCAAGCAGGTCGAGGTAACGCTGCACCGTCGGGAAGCTGATGGAAAGATTTGAAGACAGCTCTGCAATGGAAACCTCCACTCCAATCTGGAAAGCAAGCAGGCGCAGCAAGTTGACGAGTTTAATGGAGCGCCTGATATCTTCCAATTCCAGCAGATCCTTGTAGAGATATGAGCTGACCAGTTCATTGAGCAATCTTTCACGCAGGGGCATGTCCATTGTGGTAACCATTGAGGGGTACGAGCCCCAAACCAACCATCGTTCCAACTGGCTGCGGGTTTCCAGGCTGCCATATGCCCCTCGCAGTTCTGTATAACTTAATGGATAAAGGGTGAAGATTATCTTGGACCCGTCAGGGGTTCACTGATCTTGTTTGCGAGATCAAAGGAGGCAGAACCAGTTGCCAAGATCTTTAGGCCAGGGAAATTATCAACCAGGATCTTCAGATTGATCCCGATATTGGGCACTCTTTGAGCCTCATCAATGACAAGCAATTCAGCGTCACCCGACACCTCTTGCAACTGGGCACGATCCTGGCTTGCTAGAGCATCCCGGTAGATCAACTCATCTGCATTAATGTACTTGCTCTTCAAGGGCAGTGAAGAAATCAGCTCCCTGGCGAGCGTGGTCTTGCCAACCTGGCGTGGGCCGTATAAGACAAGCACCTTTCCTGGTAGAAGGCTTTCTTGCAGTTGATTGAGAATTAATCGTGGTATTATCATAAATTCATCATACTATAACTTAAGAATTTATAATTAATATAATTAGCAGTCAAGGGATAGGCTGGGAGAAGGGCAGAAATTGATCAGCCTGATCAATGGGAATGAGACAAAATCCATTCAGGCATACCCGCAACCCAATGCAAACAATGTAGTGAGTAGGGTGCGATCCTCATTCGCTCGCTCCGCTCCGCTCTGCGTGCCTCCGGCGATGCGTACCCTCCAGGCAGCGCGTCCCAGCGCATAGCGTGTGTGCCCCATGCGGGGCACTTTGACTATCAGGCAATCCAACTATTTGAATACCTTGCCAATCTCCGCCAAAATCTGGATACTGGGGATGCCGTCCACAGGCTCATCCCCCACCAGCACCACCGCTATACCCAGCTCTCTGGCAGCCATCAGATTCTCCACGCGGTCATCGACCATAAGGATGCGCTGCGGGTCGCCCTCCGCGGTGATGCGCATGGCGACCTGGTATGCCTCCGGGTTGGGCTTGCACCAGGGGGCGATGTCCATGATGTCAATGATGCCCTTGAAACAACCCGACAGACCCATCAGCTTGAGAATGCGCTCGGCGTGCTGGTGGCTGGCGTTGGTGAAAATGTACTTGTCCTGCGGGTACACACTGAGGGCAGCCTTGAGGGCTGCGTCCGGCTTCAAGTACTGCTCCAGAGGTACATCATGCACGTATTCCAGAAAGTCATCCGCTTTGACGGTGAACTCCTGCTGCAAACCACGCATGGTGGTGCCGTAGTTGTTGAAGAGCCGTTCACGCAGTTCGGAGACCTCCTGCGGGTCAAAGCCCATCCTTTCAGACAGGTAGTGGTCCATGCGCTCGCGCAAGACAGGCCAGAGCCCGCTCGAGGCAGGGTAAACAGTCTCATCCAGGTCGATGAGCATGGTGGTGATGGTGTTTTGTGTTGTGATGATGGGCAAGAGGTTATCCTTTGATCCGTTTTTTCGTCAGCGCATGCATTCCTGCCGGTGGTACTTATTGTTCTTGATCAATGTCGTCAGGTGCGGCTGTCATTCGGGGCGTTCCACCCAGCGCTGCAAGCCCTCCGGGGGCTGGTAGCACTCCATCATTCGCAGCAATACCTCAGGGGTGGCAGCCGTACAGATGAGCGCACGGTGCTCTGGGTAGATGAAACCCTCCTGGACCGCGTGCTCCACCATTGCCAGCAGGGGCGCGAAATACCCGTTGACGTTGAGCAGCCCGACGGGTTTGGTGTGCAGCCCGAGCTGCGCCCAGGTGAGGGTCTCGAAAAGCTCGTCAAAGGTACCGAAACCGCCCGGCAGGGCAATAAAGGCATCCGCCAGCTCAATCATACGCGCCTTGCGGCTGTGGAGATCGGGGAAGGTCTCCATGTGCGTGAGAGCGGCGTGTGCCAGGGTGGGGGTGTTCAAGCTGTCATTGATGGCGCCGATGACCTCACCCCTGGCAGCCAGGGCGCCATCGGCGAGCGCGCCCATCAGGCCGGTCCTGCCGCCGCCAAAGACGATGGCAATGCCTTGGTGTGCCAGGTACTCACCCAGGTGGCATGCGGCATCATAATAAAGCGGATGCAATCCATCCGCAGAGCCGGAATAAACGGTGATGGTGTGAAGTACAGTCATTAGTCGCTAGTCAGATAGTCGTAATGTCAATATTTTTCGGTCTTCGGTCACCCGTCTTCCGTCGTCTTGATTTCGGCTATCTCCTCATATTCTTCAATTCTTTGTACTTATTCTTCTCAGCCTGGCTGAGGTGTTTGGGCACCTGAACCTCGACGGTAACATAGAGATTGCCGTGCCCTTTCGGGTTCTTCAATAACGGCATGCCCAGGTCTTTCAAGCGGAAGATTTTGCCGCTGTCGGTGCCTTCAGGAATGGTGAGGCGCACACTCTTTTCCATAGTTGGGACGTTCACCTCGCCGCCCAATACCGCGGTGAACAGATCCACTGGCAGTTTGATCTTGAGGTCATCCTTGTCACGCGTGAAAGTGGCATGTGGCAGCACCTGTATCTTGAGATAGAGGTCGCCGGCAGCCACGTTGGCTGAGCTGGAGACGGCTTGTCCGCTGAGGCGGATCTTTGAGCCAGTGTTTACGCCCGGTGGAATGCGGGCTTCGATCTTGCGCCCGTCCTCAAATTGGAGGGTGCGCGTGGCGCCGTGATAGGCTTCCTCAAGGGTGATCTGCACTTCATGCTCAGCATTGGGCATGCGCCTGGGGCGTGCCTGCGGCTGGCTTTGACGGCTGCTGCGGCTGGAACGGCCAGGGCTACTGGTGTAGCCTCGAGCGCCTGTGAAGCCGCCGCCGAAGAGGGTTTCAAAGAAATCCGAAAAACCGCCCAGTCCGCTGCCAAACATCTGATTCATCTCTTCCTGCGTCATGGTACGATAGGAGGCGCCGCCCTGACCCTGCTGGGTCCACTGTGACCAGTTGAAATCCTCGGGTCTGCCGCCGGTGCTGCGGTACTGCTGCCACTGCGAGCCAAACTGGTCATACTTCTGGCGCTTTTCCTTGTCAGAGAGCACCTGGTAAGCCTCATTGACCTCTTTGAATTTCTCTTCAGCAGACGGGTCATTCAGGTTGACGTCAGGGTGAAGTTTGCGTGCCAGCTTTCGGTAAGCTGATTTGATTTGATCCGGGCTGGCATTTTTCTCCACACCCAGTATCTTGTAGTAATCTTTATAATCCATTTCAAAACCTCAAATAATTGCCAAAACTCTTGACCCTATGATCATACTCTGCAAATATTGGAATTACATTAATCCTGAGCATGGTTTTAGATCAGACAGCCGCAGAGTTGATCGCCGGATCATACTCACCGCGGAATGAGGGCGGCATCAGTGTTGCAATTTGGGACATGATCACGCGGCTGCTATCTTTAATCTCTTCGCGGGATGGACGCTGGATACCTGCCGCGGACAACGGTCCGAAAGCCTTGCCAATATTCGTCCAGATGCGTAGGCGGCGTTTATGCTGCCTGATGGTGCCAAAAAGATCCCAGTGATTGTCGGAGTACGTGGCAATGGGGATGATCGGTACAGCCGAGCGCATCGCCAGGTAGGCAGCGCCAGGCAGTGCGCACCCAAGCGGGGGCTGATGCACATGTCCTTCAGGGAAGATCACCAGCACGCCCTTTTGTGCCAGCACAGCTTCGGCGGCACGCAGTGCTTCAAAATTGGGTGTACCCTGTTCGATCTTGAGCGTCGACCAGGCATTCGGGAAGAGGCGCATCAACATGGGAGCGTTGGGCATCTCGATATCGCCGATAAACTCAAGCGGGTAGGGAGTGGAGTGGATCGGGCCGATCGTGTCCAAAAAGTGGAAGTGATTGCCAACAATAATGAAGGGACCCTTCTCTGGCAGGTTTTCCTGACCGGAAATTTCAAATTTCGTCAGGATGCCACCAACAATGGCAATGCTCATGCGCAGCAGACCACGAATAAAAAGCCGCCGCGGATAAGGATATTTTTTGACCCACTTGTTCAAATTATTATTTTCGCGCATCACATGTTCCTTACCAATCATCTAACAAAAAGCTCCAAGTGTTAATTTTACTCAAGAATCTGCTTTTCAATCGATTGACCCGACTCCGTCAAGCAGCAAGTCTTTCACCATGGCTGTGTTTGGCAGGAGTGCATGTGTACCGGCCCGGCGCAACTCTTCCTCCGTGCCAAAGCCACACAAGACCGAGAGGGACTGCGCCCCCGCAGCCAGGGCAGCATGCACATCCATCAGCGTATCCCCAATCATCAGACAATTTTTAGCGCTGACCTTCAAGAATTCAGCCGCACAAAGGATCGGGTCAGGGAAGGGCTTGGTGTGTTTGCAGGTCTGGTTGGTCACCACCACCTGGAAAAACCGCTCAAGTTCAAAGTGCTCAAGGAAAACGCGCGTACTGAGTTCATCGCGGGCGCTCACAACCGCCATGGGGTAGTGCGCATACAGGTCCGCCAGCATCTCCCTGACGCCATCCACCAGCATAAAGAGGTCCGCTGGATGCCGGCGCTGCAACTTGATGCGGTTAATGCGCACAAAGATGCGGGAGAGATGCGCATCAATGCCAAGGCTGTCAGACAGGGAATAGATAAATTTGCCAGGTGATTCAGCCGCCATCACCAGCCAGCGGGCAAAAGGTCTGGTGGTTTTATTATTGAAAGCCCATTGGATTGGCTTGAGGAACCTTTCAAGGCGGGAAATCATGTGGTCGTCAGTATCACTGAGGGTGCCGTCGACGTCAAATAACAGGGCATGCACCAGATTAGTTTGCAGGGTCATGGCAGGTTTGATTTGATCAGGCGGTAGGTGGCGTCGTCGGGCGCAATGATCCAGGTGACCTGGTCAGCCTCTTGGTAAATGGCAATGGAGGCGCCGTCAGCCTGCCAGACCTGGCTGCCCAGGTCATCCTCCGTCCCATTTCCCCAGCGCAGGGCGGCATACTGGAGCAGAGCCTGATAATATTCGTCCACATCCTTCATGGAATCCCAGGCGGAGCGCATCAGGAAGACATATTTGTCTGTCCCGGGGTTGTGATAGACCAGGTAGGTATCGCCGCCCCAGCCAGCAGATGCCTTCAATGCAGCCGCATCATCCAGGCGGGTGCTCTCTGCGTAGCCATGTGCAAGGATCAGGTAGGTGTACCATTCGCCCATCACATTGCGGTCCTGCTCCTCCCAGCCCTCGCCGAGAGTTTGAGTGAGGTCCGCCAGATCAACGGAGACAGGCTTATCGTCCGGGTATTTTTCAGGGTGAAGGATTTGCTCGGTGGAGAGCGGCACGTTGAGATAAGCCGCGTCCACAGCCTCTTCACCGCCCTGATCAATGAGGTATTCCACGAAAGCCTGCCCTTTGACGTAGGCAAAGGTGAAATCCTCCTGCATGTAATGCGGGGCGGAATCATAGACCGGGCTTTGATAGCTGTCGTAGAAAGCTATGATGTCGTCGTAATCCTGCTGTGTGGCATACCGCTGGAACCATTTCATCTCAGTGACCGTGGCGTCGCCTTCGATCAATGACTGAATGGCGGCACAGCGCTCCGAGTCCTCATTGCAGGCTTCCTCAGTGTAACCCAGTGCGCCGTCAAAATCATAGGTCTGATCCTGCAGGACGTGCACATATTCATGGGCATAGGTCATTTTTTCATCACCGGCGAATGCTTCCCCCTGGACCACATACATGGCTTGAGCCTCGTCGTCATAATAGCCGGCGATCTGCTCACTGTAAAGCTCCGTGTAAAAATGCAACAGGTCAAAATCCTCGGGAAGCAGACCGAGGATACTGAGAACGCGGGCGTCCTTGGCGGCATCTTCGGAGGTGTATTCGCTGAGAAAATCGTTGATCACATTTTCGCGCAGTTGCTCAGTGGAAAGCAGGGTGCGCGGCACGGCACTGACGGGTTCGAGCTTGCGCAGGGAGATCACCTGGGATTGGATCAGGTCCATCTGGGCGGCGACGTCGGGGGAAAGCCCGCTTTTGAATGTAAGGGTGGGCACGGGCGTCGGCAGTGTGACCGTGGCGGTTGGAACTACGGGGGTTTGGGGTTTGAGCATAAAAAATCCGGTACCGACGGCTGCCACCACCCCGATGCAGACGCATGCCACCAGCAGGATGATGCTGACGGTGATCAATATGTTGCGTGTATCTTTGTTCATAGCTTATTTCCCTTGACCAGGTCAGCCTGATTGGGTTAGCCTGGGATTATTTTTGCATAAAGAAAAGTATACCAGATTGAAGGAGAGGAAGTGAAGATTTATCCAAACTTTGGAGCGAAGCGGAGTTGATAGATCCTTGTTTTCACTTAGGGCTTAAAATGTAAATATGACTCTTCCTTATTTACATGTTAGGAAAAAAGTGTAAATAAGGATTGGTGTTATTTACTCTTAAAACGGCAGCAATCTGCATGCGCTGGCAAGGAGGCTGCTGGCAATTTTTATCAAATTTAAAGCTTAAAAATCCATGAAAAATATGGACTCAGATCATTATTGTGATATGATTAAGTGATTTGATTGGTCTGATTAGTGTGTGCAGAGGCATGCTCAGGAGTAGCAAATATGAAAACCCTTTTATTGATGCGGCACGGCAAGTCCAGTTGGAAAGATAAATCTCTTAAAGACAAACAACGCCCCCTGAAAAAACGGGGGGTTGAAGATGCAAAAGAGATTGGCAAACTCCTGCTTGAAAATGAGTTGGTACCGCAGGTGATCCTATCATCATCTGCCTTGCGCGCACGCCAAACCGCTGAACAGGTGACGGAGACTTGCAAGTATAAAGGTAAGATCAGCTACCTGGACGAATACTACATGGCTGAGCCGGAGATCTACCTTGAGAAGATCAAATCCCTGCCCGACGAAATCGAACGCGTGCTGGTCATCGGGCATAACCCGGGTCTTGAAGCGCTGCTGCAGATGATGGACGGTAAGATCGAGAGCCTGCCCACCGGTTCGCTCGCATACCTCAGCCTGTCACTTGATGCATGGGCAAACATCAGCCTTGATACTGCTGGTGAATTAGTTGGCTTCTGGCTTCCAGAAAAGGAAGAAGAGGTCAAAAAGGAGAAAAACATGGCTAAGGACAAAGATAAAGGCAAGAAGGACAAGAAAGAAAAGAAGGAAAAGAAAGGCAAGAAGGACAAGAAGTAATTCTCTGTCTTTTTGAATTTTCAAATTCCAATAGGAACCTTGTAGTTGAAGGTGCTGTGCAGCTTTAAATTTAGGTGTTTACAAAGTGTTAAAAAGCGCCCTGAAAATGGGCGCTTTCACTTTTATGGGGGTGCATCAAATTCTGCTAAGCGGTCATCGACCAGGGTTTGATTTCCAGGTTGGTAAGCACATGGCGCATAAACATCTCGGTATTATCGATCTTGGGTTGAACACCCGGCAATGCGATCTTGTTATGCCGCAGGAAGGCCGAGGTGACGTAATCCCTGATGCTGCCATCAAGCCTAGGGAAGCCCTTGACATCCAGGAGCACCCAATTGATGGCGCGGTAGCGTTCCGTGCTGCGGGCCTTGGTGGGTACGATGTAGAGGATGGTGGTCTGGTCCAGCATGGTGAGCAAATTGCCACCGCCCTGCTTGACCAGTTCCCGGCGCATCTGTGAGATAAAACTGTTGGCTTCCTCGTCCAGGATACAGCCGCTGAATTCCAATTGTTGTGCGGCCTGGTAGGCGCTAATGATGGGTTTGCCGGCAAAGCAGCGCTCCTCAATGAAGAATTCACCCACTGAGATGGCACCCCGCAAGGGGAAACCCTCAGCGAATGACTTGTTCAGCAGGGTGGCACACACGGTGACGAAAGCGGCGTAATGCTGCAACAACTCCGTCAGTGACAATTGCGGGTCGAATGGCAGGCTGATCAGGATGCTGTCGGAAAAGATCAACCAGTCAATCTGTGCCAGGGTCTGATGCCATGGATCCACTTCATCGGAATTGCTGGCAGCGCTGACATTCTCAATAATGTTGGCAGGAATGTTAATGAGGGTATCCGAGACAATCTGCGCGGTTTTGTGGATGTCATTGTTAAGAATGATCTGCTTGTACCCCGTACGGGGCACTTGTAACCGAGGATGTCAAAGAAACCGATAAAGCCGGTCTGCGGTTTAATGGTGGTCATTGATTGTTCTCCTTGACCCGTTGTGGAAAATACTGGATGGCTTCCCAGGCTTGAATTGCCCACTGCAAGTCAGCCGGTTTGTCGAAGTAAAAGGCGGTTTGCAGGCAGGTGTCCACGGCTGCGGTGAAGGCATGCAGTGCCAGGCGCAGGTGCCCACCGCCAATGTCTTCGGGTTCCAGTGTAGCAAAGCGCATCAGGTCACCAGACTGTGACTCAAAGATATCCATTTTGTTCTGCTCAGCCCTGGTTTTAAGCTTCTGCAGCAATTCGTCCCTTTTATCAGGGTGAGTGTGCTGTGCATGCTGCGCGAAGCGGAAGACAACTGCCAGGATGGTGCGACCGGTGATCCAGAGCACCAACTGGTCGTCCTCAAGGCGGCGCTTGTAGTCCTGCTCAAGCCGGATGCGCCATTCGGGGGTGAGTTGATAGTCCATAATTCATTATTCAATCATCAAATATTTACAATCAAATTCATCTATAAAATGCAAATTTGAAAGCCTTTTATCCATTAGTGTTCTCATTAGTGTTCCTCATATAAAAGTGTGATTTTATGTGGCTAAGTATGGAACGAAAAAAATCGCTATTTGATATCTTGATTATGATTAAAATTCTTCTCAAATTTGGCAAAATGCTCGTCAATTTCAGGACGCAATTCAATTCCTGCTTCCTCGAAACAATCAAGAAGGTCTTGGTAAGCGCCTTCGCCACCGATAAAATCCCAAAGTTCTTCTGCAACCAATAATTCATGCTTGAGATCTAACATTCCTCGAATGGTCCATCGATTATAAGGTTTTGGTTCATAAGGATTGTATGGAATTGCAATTACTGTATTAACCTTTGCTGAAGGATTTCTTGCCAATTCAGCCGCAGCCCATTCTAAAAGCGTTCTTTTATGTCCTTGAAAGCCCCCAATATTTGGTTTGGCAGTTTTTATATCAATCATAAATATATCTCCATCGAAAGACTCCAACCAAATATCAACTTTTGTCAGATTCACTTTATTCATTAGTCCAGATTTACATACTAATCTTATTTCTTCAATCTCTCGAACTTTATCTGGAGACCTAGCAGCACATGTTAAATCATCCATAATTTCTTGAATTTTTATGTGTGCCTGGGAACTAATAAAAGAATATGGGGTGACTTGGGAAGTAGCAGTTTTAAACCTGCCTTTTGCTAATTCTTTTGCTGCAGGCTCATAAATTGATGTTCCAAATGTCGTATTCAATGATTGTATAAAAGAGAATAACGCCATCCTATCCTTTCCAAGAAGACGATAATGAAAAGGCATATTACCTGTCTCTGGCCTATAACTTTTGAATTTGTTTCTCAGACTTTCTTTAACGACATTTTTTGCTTGGAGTTTCTTTCCTGGATCAAGAGACATATTATTTACCGCTCCTTGATATGGAATATCATTTCTGAATATGGTGTCTTATTTTTCTCAGTTCGATTTAAAACGGGACGTTTAAAAACATTTACTATTCGCATTTGTGCTTTTTCCACGATTTTCGGATAAAGCCCGTTTTTATCATTGGCAACAAGGAAAATGTTATAGTCAGTAGAAAGGAATTTTTTACAATTTAACAAAACCTCTGAAATACCATTTACATATGAATCTCTGGCTTCTCTCCCCTGGCCTTTAAACAAAGGTCCAATCTCCAATTGGTCATTTCTTGTGAAGTTAAATAAGTCGTACGCATATGCATGCTGTTCGTGATAATCAATCAATCCCACATAAGGAGGACTTGAAAATATGCCATCGATTTTATTATTAACAACAAAATTATAAAAAGTTAAATTCCGTTTTTTCAACTCCGCAAAAATATCGATATTTCTTGAATCACTCGAAAAACAATATTGGAATGTATCTGTTCTTAAATTGCTAAAATCTGAAAGTCGTTTAATTGTGTCCTGACTATATCTCTCCCACCAACCCAATATAGAAAAAAGAGGCTTACATATCTTTCCGTGTTTTCTACAGTAGTAAGTTGAATAAACAGGATCAACTAACGTGGCAAGATCAGCATGAGTAGTCGCCCTACAGGATCGCATAGTTCTGCTAAGAATAACTGCTAATAATTTCTTTGTATCAGTGTCATTCAAGCTATGAATAAGATTAAACACAAATTCAATCTCATCGCGAACAGGTGCAATGTACCATTGATCTAAAAATGATTCATTGTGGCTTTGTTTAACAGATATGTTGTATTTTCTTACGAGATCATTAAATATTCTGAGGAATTCACTCTCTTTCTCGATACTGTATTTGTTTTCATCTATTTTTCCTTGCCTGGCTTGATACTTGAATTCAGGAGAGGGAAAATATGAATTATTGAATCTAGCGAGCGTATCTGTTAATTCATTTTCAAACTGTATATATTTTTTCCCCGAAATGAATTCTTTTAATGCTATAGTTATTTTCCGAATTTCGTTATTGAGTTTAAATAGATCATGTTTCTCTATTTTTACATTGCTGATCATCGCGTTAAATGCTGAAACATCAATCCCCAATGCATGAATCCCTAACTCATTTGCTTCAACAAGTGTTGTGCCACTACCGCAAAAGGGATCAAGTACGATATCACCAGGCTTAAAAAATACTTCATTTTTGAATCTATCTATATGATCATCTAAAAAGTATTCGACTAATTGTGGAATAAACTTCCCTTTATACGGATGTAGTCTATGAACATGTTTAGTCCGTTCTTTTTCAGTCAGATAATCGAAGGATAATGCCCAATTTAAGTCTTCACCGAGTTCTTTTTTCCACTCTAGTTCTCTTTTATCCTGAGATGATTGATAGTACTTAACCAAGTCTTCTTTTAATACTTTTGTTGAACTATTGTTGCCTATTTTTTTTACACGACCATATTGGATTAAGTATGAAATGTTAGATGTAGATACATATCTTCCCATTAATTTTGAAGCTAAATCACTTGCCTCTTGAATAGTAAGTAATGCATCATCCTCAATCATTGACCAATCTCCTCATGTGACGATCAAATTATAACAGAACAATGATTTTGAGAGGCTCGGTGCTAATAAGTAGAATTGCATTGGAATTATTCGAAGTCCCTCCCTGTTGACTTTAATATTAGGCAGTGCATATAATAAATTGTATAGAAGATCTCTTGATTCAAGTCTGGTCACAAATCTGTTGGAGGTTGTTATGTTTGATGATCCCGGTGGACCCATTACCCATTTTGAATGGGCCAGTTTTACCATTAACGGGCAGATACACAGCGTTGAACAGGGGGTCGGCAAGGATATTATGTTTTCTGCGGAGGGGGTGAGCGCCTGGAAGGAGCGTGAAGGGCATGATCTCAAGCCCAAAATGGTGGCACGCGCGCTGGCATTGAAGCCCAAAGTACTGGTGATCGGCAACGGCATGGACGGCGCGCTCAAGGTGGGGAAGAAGGTGCGCAAGGCAGTGGAGGAAGCCGGCGTCAGTGAGTTGATCGTTCTGCGCACCCCCGATGCCTGCCACGCCTATAACCGCCTGTACAGGGAAGGTAAAAAGGTGGTGCTGTTGGCGCATGGGACGTGTTAGGGCAGTCAGATAGTTGGATAGTCGTGTAGTCTGCTAGTCAAACGAAGTTATTGGTCTCCAGTCGTCAATCAATTGTCAAAACTTAAAACAAGACGACAGAACCGAAGACCGAAGAATATTGACTTTTCGACGATCCGACTATTTGACTGCGTGACTATCCGACTTACGACTTTTCTTCACCACCCACCTTATCAAATAGACTACTAAGCCAATCCCCCCACTGATAATACAGAAGTTGATCATCCCATTCATGGTGATGCCAAAATCCAGTGGGTTGGCTCGTGTAAAAGGCCAGAAGGGTTTCACACCGGGATAGACGAACGCATCCAACAGCACATGGCTGAGCGTGCCCACCAGTGCGCTCAAAATTGCCACCCGCCATGGCACCACCATGCGCGCATGCCGACCGAACGTCAGCAAATGGAGCAGCCAGGGGGTGAGGTATTTTCCGATCAATGCAGCCAATGCACCCAGACCCAGCGCAGCCACGAAGGTATGCGTCCAGCCATGAATATCTCCGCGGTTCGTCAGCATGACAACCAGCGGTTGCATGTCCATCACGATTTGTGCGCATCCGTACGTGACCAGGCTGAATTTGTCCAGCATCACAGCCTTGACTGCGATCCCCGCACCCATGTGGTAAGGTGTAAATGGCATGTCAATATTATATCAATATCTGGAAAAAGCTTTTACGCTGGCGCCAGGCCGCAGAGACGCAAGTTCGCCATCCACACGCGCTGCGCGCTGGGATGCTGCGCAAGATCGGAGAAAATGCACACACCCCAGGGGGAGACCAAAGGTCAAAGCACCGCGCACGGTCTCTGTTGTCGAAATATCAACTATCAGCTATCCACTCCCCCATCGATTATAATCATCACACCAACACCATAAACAAGGAGCAAACCCCATGACCCAAACACCTCCCCGCTGGGACCTATCAAACGTTTACAATGGCTTGGATGACCCACGCCTGCACGCTGATCTGCAGTGGATCACCGCTGAAGGCGCAGCCCTCGATGCCTATTACCAGGCAGACTTGCTGCCCCTCACGGCTGATACCGACACAGACGTCCTTTCCGCGCGCCTCAACACGCTGGTGGACCGGCTGAATGCGCTCAATCTCAAAGCCAACACCATCGGTGCCTACCTGCATTCGTTCATCTCCACCGATTCCTACAATAAGGAAGCCCTGCGCCTCAATTCACAGTTTGACATCCTCACGCTGCCGGTGGACAACACCGTCATGAAGATCCAAGCCTGGCTGGGTAAGGTGAGACCATCCCTAGCAGCAGCGCTCACCATCCCCGGCAGTGCCCGTGAGCATGCCTTCTTTATCCAGGAATCCACCGAGCAGAGCCAGTACCTGATGGGCGAGGCGGAGGAGGTGCTTGCCAACGAGCTTTCGCTCTCGGGCGGGCGTGCCTGGGAGCAGTTGCAGGGCACGATCACCTCGCAAAAGACCGCTGAGATTGAGCTGAACGGCGAGATCCAGCACCTGCCGATGCCGGCACTGATCAACCTGCACGGACATCCGGACGAAACTGTCAGGCGCCTGGCTTATGAGACCGAGATGAAGGCATGGAAAACGATCGAGGAGCCGCTGGCTGCCTGCATGAATGGCATCAAAGGCAGCGTCAACACGCTCAACAAGCACCGCAAGCGTGAGGATGCACTGCACTCCGCTTTAGACATGGCGCGTATTGACCGGCAGACGCTGGCTGCGATGATGGGCGCCATGCAGGATGCCTTCCCGATGTTCCGGCGCTACTTCCGTGCCAAGGCAAAGCACTTCGGTCAGGAGCAGCTGCCCTGGTGGAACCTGTTCGCTCCAGTCGGCAAGGCAGAGCGCACCTATACCTTCGACGAAGCCAGGGCGCTCATCCTGGAGAACTTTGCCAAATTCACTCCCGAACTGAAAGATTTCGCGCAGCGTGCCTTTGACAACCACTGGATTGATGCCGAGCAGCGCAAGGGCAAACGCGGGGGTGCCTTCTGCATGTCCGTGCCGGCGGCGAAGGAATCGCGCGTCCTGTGCAATTTCGACGGCTCGCTCGACCAGGTGATGACTATTGCGCATGAGCTTGGGCACGGCTTCCACAATCACTGTATGTTTCAAGCAGGGCGTACAGAACTTCAACGCCGCACACCGATGACATTGGCGGAAACCGCCTCGATCATGTGCGAGACGATTGTCTTCAATGCCATTGTCAGCCAGGTGAGCGAACCCCGGGAGGAGCTGGCGATCCTCGAGACTTCACTCATTGGCGATTCCCAGGTGATCGTGGACATCTCCTCACGCTTCCTGTTTGAGAAGGAAGTCTTTGAGCGCCGTGAGAAGGCGGAACTGAGCGCTGAAGAGTTCTGCGAGATCATGGAGCGCGCCCAAAAAGCCACCTACGGCGATGGGCTGGATGAGCGCTACCTGCACAAGTACATGTGGACATGGAAGCCGCATTATTACAGCGTGGGGCTTTCGTTCTACAACTTCCCCTATGCCTTCGGGCTGCTCTTTGGCACAGGCTTGTATGCCATCTACCAGCAGCGTGGTGAGGCTTTCATATCCGATTACAAGGACCTGCTTGCCAGCACCGGCATGGGCAATGCCGCCGACCTGGCAAAGCGCTTCTCTATCGACATCCGCGAGCGCAAATTCTGGCAGGACAGCCTGAAGGTGATCGAGAGGCGCGTCGATCGGTATTGCGAGTTGTAATGATAGGAATTTAATCCCGATAATGTATAATGGAAGTGGGTAGCATCATATCAGGATATGATTTATGAAGCATTTAAAACCCACCCTTAGGATATTGATAATTGTGCTATTAAGCACAACAAGCTGTCAATTTAATTCTCAACAAACCCCAAGCCCAAACGAAGTGTCAATAGATTTGCAAGAAGATATAGATCAACTCATTGCTCTTTACAATGCCCAGGAGATGCCAGAGTATCTGTGGGAAAGAAATCCAGCCCTGACCGGGAATGAATTTGACATCAATGAGATTTTCGGCATTCTTGATCACATCCATACAGTGGGGGGTATGAATTGGCATACGTTTATCAAACTTCTGATTTTGGTCCCGGGTCGCCGCTTATATATGCCAAACAAACCGGTAACCAGCCATTTTTAAGTCTCACTGATTATGAAGCTGCACAATCGGAATGCGTATATAATAATCCGCCAAGCTATTGTGATTATTTGACATTCATTCAGGCAGATGGTTCTGATATTGGATATCTGCAGATATCTGCAGATGGTCCTTATTAAAATAATGGGGAACCTGTTTTATCCTGCACTAGGTGATCAACAAGTTCTGATTGCGACTAAGGATAGTCTGAATAAAATAATAACAAAATGGGCAAATAATGAATTTGGTGTTAAGCTCGACGAAGATGCGCAAAAAAGAGCACTTGCCATCGATCCAACCCCGAAGTTAACCAAAACAGACTCTGCGCTTGAAATTAGAGTGATCTATTTCACCGTGTGGGAAGGTTTTTTAAAGCCTATTACTCGGTGAATTCAGATTATCCACACGATCTCAAGTTGAAGGAGGAGATCAATCTCGTGGAATACAATTTGGGTATTGTATACTGATCATATCTGTAATTTAGATAGGCTGAAGAGAAATTTTGGTTGTAAAGGATAGGGTCTTCGCAGTATTCTTTTGAATATATACTTATTATACCTAACACGAGCAAGGAGGTGAAAAAATGCAGCGCCACACAAAAACCCTACTTTGGATCCTTCCCATCGCAGGGATCTTATTGGGACTGGCAGGCGCTTATATAAGCATCTATGGCCTTTATCATACCTGGCATTTTATCGGAAACCCATCAGAAAAAATATCAAGAATCATTGGCACGGGCAGTAACGGAAAGTTAATGGTTGAAACTGAATCGGGAAATATTTATTCGTTTCTTTTTTATAATAATGCTCGGATTTGGAACAAAGAGGAAAACCTTGAAATGGAAATTGATCCAGACCTGGAATCCTCAGGTGAATACATATCTTTGCCATTATTGAGAAAAATAGATCAATTATATGTACAGGAAATTATTTATTCAACAGAAAACAGAGGCTTTGTTAAATTTGCATTGGTTGATGAAAACCTGTGGATGTATGAACATGTTTTTGCCACTTATGATGGATTCTTTCTCATTCTTTTTCCGTTTTTTGGGTTAATCATGGGAAGCATCATTGATTTGATCATCTATGGAATTTATTTGCATCAAAAACACAAGAAAAGAAATTTAGAAAAGATTTGATATTGTTCAGGAATAAATTTCGTACTGCATTCCAGCGAGAAGCGGTGTGAATGCCACGACTATAAAAGGTTACGTTCAACACCGAAACTACGTAGGTTGGGTGAAGGGTATCTCATAATCAATCGCATTGCAATTGTATTTCGCTCAACCCGCCTTTACATACCCATAACCCAACATTTATTACGTTCTCCTTTGTTGGGCTACGGGCAGGCTCAGGTCTGCAAATCGCTTACCCATTGCCTTGCAATCCTAAGCATCCAGCCCTCCACCCAACCTAACGCTAAAAATTGGTGCGCTCAAATGCGGAGCTCACCCTACAGTTTTTACTTTTTTAAGCGTCTGCCTTTACTTCCCCAACGGCATCAGTAGCCACACGATGATCGAAACCAGCAGCCCAAAGATGATTCCCCCGAATGCCTCGCCCGGAGAGTGCCCGATCATCTCGCGTAAATCCTTAATATCTTCTTCATGCCAGGCCTTATTCTCAATGTAATTATTGATGATCATGTTGATGCGCTGTGCCTGCAGTCCCGCCTGGCGCCTTACGCCGGTGGCATCATAGATCACGACCCCCGCAATTGCCAGCGCCAGCACAAAAACCGGGCTATCGAAGCCGTGGTAATGCCCGATGCTGACTGCCACAGCCGTCATCAGGGCGGAGTGTGAGGAAGGCATGCCCCCTGCGCTGGCAAGCAGCGCCCAATTCCATTCCTTCGTGCGCATGTACTCCACAGGCACTTTAATCGCCTGCGCCAAAATCCATGCAAAAAAGGCGGCGATCGCAATCGGGCTGGTGAAAATGGCTACTAATGGCATAGTTCAGTCCTCGTTTGCGCTTTCCAGGGTATCCTGCCCAGCCGTGAGGGTGTTTACCTTCAGCTCGGCTTGTTCCAGCAGCCGGCTGCAGTGCTTCACTAAAAGCTGCCCCTGCTGGAAGAGTTGCAGTGATTCCTCGAGCGCAAGCTCCTGTGATTCAAGTTGGGTGACCACCTGCTGCAGGGCAGCAAAGGCGCTTTCGTAATTCATGGCTTCAATTTCAATCTTGTTATCAGGCATGGTGTGTCTCCTGTTCGTTTGTAGTAATCTGTGCATTTAGCAGTCCATCGCGCACCTGCAGCTTGACCTGGTCGCCGGGGTTCCCCTGTGCCACGCGGCTGATGACGCTGTTATCGGCTGCACGGGTGATGATGGCATAACCGCGGTTCAAGACCGCCTGGGGGTTGAGAGCTTCCAGACGGCCGGCAAAGCTTTCCAGGCGCAGGCGCTGAGTGTGCTGCTGGGATGCAAATGCCCTGTCATTACGCATCGAATATTCATCCAGACGCTGGCGGTACCTGTAGATCTGCATCTGCGGCGAGAGGCGCTTCAATTGGACAGCACTGTTCACGAGCCCATCCTGCAGCACAGCGATGTGCTCTTCCACCAGGTCTGAAAGCTGTCGGGATAGCTCCTGCAGGTCGGCTGCCAGATCCAACACAGTGTAAGGTGTGGCAAGCTCAGCAGCAGCCGTGGGCGTAGGTGCGCGCAGGTCAGCCACGAAATCGGCAATGGTGAAGTCGGTCTCGTGCCCAACACCGGAGATGACCGGTGCATGCGAAGCATAGATGGCACGCGCCACTTTTTCGTCGTTGAAAGCCCACAGGTCTTCCATCGAGCCTCCACCGCGCACCACCAGGATCACGTCCGGTGTCACTTCTCGGTTGAGCAGTTGGATGGCTGCCACGATGCCGTCCGGAGCTTCAACGCCCTGCACAGGGGTGGGTGTCAGGAAGACGGACGCAAGCGGCAGTCGGCGGCTGAGGGTATTGAGAATGTCCTGGATGGCGGCGCCGGTGGCAGAGGTGACCACGCCGATTGTTTTGGGCAGCTCCGGGATGGAACGTTTATGGGCTTCGTCAAAGAGCCCCTCGGCTTCCAGCAGGGCTTTCAGGCGCAGGAATTCCTGATAGAGGGCGCCCTCGCCAGCCGGGCGCATGCTGTCAATGTAGAGCTGCACCTGCCCGCCCACCTCGTAGACGTTCATCGAGCCGTGTGCCTCCACTGCCATACCATCGTGCGGGCTGAAATGCAGGCGCAGTGTCTGTGCCTTCCACATCACGCAGCGCATGGCAGCCTCACTGTCCTTGAGGGTGAAATACAGGTGACCGGATGCCGGGCGTGAGAAGTTGGAGATCTCACCGCGCACCCATACATCCTGCAGTATCTCGTCTTCTTCCAGCAACTCGCGCAGGCGGCGCACCAACTGGCTGATGCTGAGGATGGGAGGGGCGAAAAAGTCAAAGCTGTCCATATTAGAAAAGGATAAGCGAGAACAGCTTGCCTGTCAATAAGCAGAGATGCAACATATTTCCGAGAAACCCTGTGCTGCACGACTTTTCTTCCTCGTGGATCTGGCACATGCATGTTGTTAGCTAAGCTTAAGCACAGATGCATGAGGGATCCTTTTAATAGTTCAGGATTGATCCGGGTCAGTTGTATCAATCCATCAGAGTGAATGATAGGTATGATCGTGCATATCTTCCCAGTTATTTTGCGTAAATTTGTGAGGGTGTTGAAAATCAACTGTCGCCGCATGGGGTCGCGGACAAATCCAATACATTGCCGAAGGCATGCTTCGCGTCCTCGGGTGGGGGTCATAAAACCCAGAACTTCTTTTTCAACACCCAACACTCTCGCTGCCAACACTCTCTCGCTCTCTCGCTTGACAATATTGTAATAAATATTTACAATGTTTTCTTATTGTTTCATTTATTACCTTCTAATGGAACCGGCCAGAAATGAATTGAAATTGGGAGACCGGTATGAGAATATCGATCTTAATAGATAGCTTCTAGTAGTCAGTCACGCAGAAATTGATGGATAAAGGTGAAGCAATTTGATTCGAGCGTCATCGGTATGGAATTGCCAATTAATGATCGCATGGATACCGTTTCTCTCATTGACAATAGCTTGGACCTCATTTTCGAGGATGGTTTCGCTAGGTATGTGCTGCTTCAATTTTCTACTAAATACACTTAACTCAATTTCTGCCATGTCCAACCAACTACCATGTTTAGGCGTGAAATGAAATTCCAGTTTTTTGAGAATCCGGCGTGCTTCTTGTGGCGGAAATGCTTCGTACAGAGAAGCTGGTTTATGCGTGCCGAGGTTGTCCATAACAACTCGGATCAGGACAGCATTTGGATAGAGCACATCCACCAGCCATTTCATGCATTGTGCAAAATCAACCATGGTATGTCGTTCTGTGATTCTTACATACCGTTTCCCAGACAAAGGCTCATAAAGCATGTTCAAGTTGCGAACGCCATTGCGTTTGTACTCATAATCGTAGCGTCTCTTGTACCCTGCTTTGCTTGGGTATCCCAAACGAGTTTCTTCAATCAACTGTTTCTGTCCTTCATCAAAACAAACCTGAGGGCAACTGACATCGTAGGGTCGTTCATATTGATCCAGAACATCTTCCATGCAAGCCACATATTCCGCACTGGCT
>CAZINW010000004.1:0-94666 GCA_964540765.1 uncultured Anaerolineaceae bacterium
AGTCGAATTTCATTCGACCTTCAAACCTATCGCCTTTAGGCGATAGTAGTTTAGTTTTTCACTTTTCAATGTGATTATTTTGTTTTTTCACTTACTTCTATCCCATTTTTCTTCATCCCTTATTGCTCTTGAGAACCTCCCTTTTTAGCCTCCCCCCCAAATCTCCTTGTGCTATAATTTCTAAATTACATAATCACATGGGGCGGGTCGTTCTATGACTGAAGCACAAGCACGAATCAAAATCAATAAATTGCTTGAGAAATCAGGCTGGCGCTTTTTTGACTCTGCTGAAGGTCCGGCGAATATTCTTCTTGAGGGCAAAGCCAAACTTAAAAAATCCGACCTCGAAGCCCTGGGCGATGATTTTGAGAACCTGCATAACGGCTTCATGGACTATCTTCTGTTAGATGAGCGAGGCTTTCCTTTCATTGTCCTGGAAGCTAAGCGGGAGGAACGCTCGCCCCTCGATGGCAAGGAACAGGCGCGCAAGTATGCCCGTTCACAAAATGTGCGCTTTGTGATCCTCTCCAATGGGAACTTGCACTACTTCTGGGACCTTGAGCGTGGCAATCCTGAGGTCATCACTGAATTTCCCCGCCTGGAATCCGTCCAGCACCGCACTGCTTTCAAACCCAACCCTAAAGCTCTAGCTCGCGAGCAAGTAGGCGAAGATTATGTGGCGCTTACCCAGATACCGAATTACAAACGCGACCCGCGCTGGCTGGATGAGTCTCAAAGAAAGCAGTTTATCATCGACCTGGGTTTACGTATCCTGCGCAAGTACCAATTGGACGCCATCCATGCCCTGCAAAAGAGCGCCGGCGAGGGCAACGACCGCTTTCTCTTCGAGATGGCAACTGGCACTGGAAAGACCCTTGTTGCCGCGGCAGTCATCAAACTGTTCCTGCGCACCGGCAATGCCACACGCGTACTCTTCCTGGTAGACAGGTTGGAACTAGAAAATCAGGCTTACAAGAACTTCAAGGAACTACTCAAAAACGATTACCATTCAGTTATTTACAAGGAAAACAAGCAGGACTGGCACAAGGCTGAGATTGTGGTCTCCACCGTGCAGTCCCTGGAATTTGATAATAAGTACATGCGCTTGTTTTCGCCCACCGACTTTGACCTGATCATTTCCGATGAAGCTCATCGCTCTATTAACGGCAACAGCCGCGCCGTCTTTGAATATTTCATTGGTTATAAGCTTGGCCTTACTGCCACCCCCAAGGATTATCTCAAAAATATTGATCCTGAAAAGATCAATCAGGCAGACCCGCGCGCCTGGGAACGCCGCCAGCTGCTGGATACATACATTACTTTTGGCTGCGATAAAGGCGAACCCACCTACCGCTATTCCTTGGTGGATGGTGTGCGCGAAGGCTACCTGGTCAATCCGGTGGTGGTGGATGCGCGTACAGAGATCACCACGCAATTGCTCTCTGATGAAGGCTATTCGGTCATGGTTGAGAATGAGGAAGGTGAGGAGGTAGAAGAAACTTTCTTCCAGCGTAATTTTGAACGCACTTTCTTCTCAGACAAGACTAATTTGCAGCTTTGCCAAGCTTTTATGGAAAATGCCCAGCTTGATCCGCTTAGCAACGAAATTGGAAAAAGTATTGTCTTCTGTGTCAGTCAGAAGCATGCCTCCAAAGTAACCCAGCAGTTAAATGAATTGGCAGAGCGTGCCTATCCCGGCAAATACAATTCGGATTTTGCGATACAGATCACGTCCAACATCCCTGGCGCTCAGGAGTACAGCATTAGTTTTGCCAACAACAACCTCAATGGGCATACCCGTTTCCTGGATGGCTATAAATCCAGCAAAACTCGTGTATGCGTCACTGTGGGCATGATGACCACCGGTTACGACTGCCAGGATATTCTCAATTTGGCTTTAATGCATCCCATCTTTTCCCCTACCGATTTTATCCAGATCAAAGGCAGGGGCACCCGCCGCTGGACTTTCAAATACCAGCGCAAAGATGGTGCTCGTCTTCAAGATTTCAAAGTAGACAAAGACAATTTCAAACTCTTTGATTTCTTTGCCAATTGTGAATACTTTGAAGAAAAATTCAATTATGATGAAGTGCTTCAACTTCCCCGTGAAGGAACAGGTGTTACGGGGCCAGAACCTCAAGTTTATACCCAAGGAACTGAGGTCTTCTTGCCCGATCCGCTAAAATCCATTAAAGAAATGGTTGTGGGTTTGGATGGTATGAAGATCGACCGCAAACTGTTTGAACGCTTCTCCAAACCCATCCTCGAAGATCAGACGCTGGCAGACGCCGTGGAAAACCACCAATGGGAGCGGGCAATTGAGCGCCTGCGGGACTGCTATGCCAACAAACCGGAAGATTACGTCACCATTGAGAAATTAATGAAAACCGAGGGGTTGGATCGGCGGCTGAGCTGGAAGGAAGTGCTCATGCGCATCTTCGGCCAGATCGATCACTTCAAGACCCGCGATGAACTCCTGGAAGAAGAGTTTCAAAAGTTTGTTGTCATTAACAAACCTGAGCCCGACAAAGCCATGCGCATAAAGAATTACTTAGTCGCCTATCTGACCGACGGGGAAATCCGCCAGATCATTGACAAGCGCGATTACTCGCTCCTGGCGGATAACCCCAAGCTGTCGATGAATGACTTGCAGTCCATCGGCAAGGAGTGGATCGAGGGCGTGCCTGCTTACGTGAAAGATTACATCCCCATCAACACCTACTTATCCTGATACAAGAGAAGGAAACCAACATGCTGGATATTGAAACCAAACGCCGTATTGATAACGCCCGTGACATTCTGGTCGGCAAGGTGCCCGACCCCAAGACTCAGGTGGAGCAGATCACCTTCGCCATGATCTACAAGTTTATGGATGACATGGATCAGCTCTCGGTCAGCATCGGCGGAAACCCTTCCTTCTTCAGCAATGGCTACGAACAATTTGCCTGGTCTAAGCTGATGGATAAACGCCTGGGCGGGGAAGCGCGGCTGGACCTTTACGTGCGCGCTCTGGATCAGATGTCCCAAAACCCATACATTCCCCAGCTCTTCAGGGATGTTTTCAAGGGCGCCTTCCTGCCCTACCGCGACAGCGAAACGCTTAACCTGTTCCTCAAGGAAATCAACAGCTTCACCTACACCCACAGCGAAGATCTGGGCGACGCCTATGAATACCTGCTTTCAGTATTCGGCAGCCAGGGCAAAGCCGGGCAGTTCCGTACCCCGCGTCATATCATTGACTTCATTGTCGCTTGCGTCAACCCCGGCAAGGACGACACCGTGCTCGACCCGGCCTGCGGCACGGCCGGCTTCCTTGTTTCGGCTTACAAACACATCCTGCAAGCCCATACCCAAAACCCGCTCAGCCCGGACGAAAAGAAACGCCTGACCGGGAACTTCGTCGGTTACGACATCTCGCCGGATATGGTGCGCCTTTCGCGCGTGAATATGTACCTGCACCAGTTCCCCAATCCCACCATCCACGAATACGACACCCTCACCACCGAGGACCGCTGGGACGATACCTTTGACGTGATTCTGGCAAACCCGCCCTTCATGAGCCCCTCGGGCGGCATCCGCCCGCATAAGCGCTTTGCCGTGCGCGCCAACCGCTCGGAAGTGCTTTTTGTGGATTACATCGCCGAGCACCTCAACGTGGGCGGCCGGGCAGGCGTGATCGTGCCGGAAGGGATCATTTTTCAGTCCAGCAATGCCTACAAAGCCCTGCGCAAAATGCTGGTGGAAGAAAACTATTTGGTTGCCGTCGTTTCCCTGCCGGCCGGGGTCTTCAACCCCTACAGCGGGGTCAAGACCAGCGTCTTGCTGCTGGATAAGGCGCTTGCGCGCCGCAGCGACAGTGTTTTGTTCCTGAAGGTGGCGGCGGATGGTTACGGCCTGGGCGCGCAGAGGCGGGAGATTGAGCCCAACGACCTGCCCGAAGCCCTGCGGGTGGTGAAAGCCTTTCAGGCAGACCCCGCGGCAGCCCTGCCCGAAGGCAGCCTGGCGCAGAAGGTGAGTAAGCGCCGGCTGGCGGAGGGCGGGGACTACAACCTGAGCGCGGAGCGCTACCGCGCCAACGGGGTGGTGCGGAGCAAGTGGCCTATGGTGAGGCTGGGGGATGAGCAACTATTCAGTATCGAATCTGGGGGAACACCCAGTACGGGTAACCCGAGTTATTGGGACGGGGATGTGCCCTGGGTTACGCTTGTGGATTTACCTCAATCTAACTTAATTACCTATATAACCGACACACAAAGGAAAATCACAAAAGAAGGGTATATTCATTCCTCCGCAAAGTTATTACCAAAGGGATCGGTACTAATTTCCTCAAGAGCAACGATTGGAAGAATAGCCATAAATGAAATTGAGTTAGCGACTAATCAGGGATTCAAAAACATAATTATTCAAGATAAGTCGAAAGTGAATGAAAAGTTTCTTGCTCTTGTATTAACTGCTTTGGTAGAAAAGATGACAGATTTAGGCTCTGGAGGAACATACAAGGAAATTTCAAAATCGGCTATGTCTACATTGGAGATTCCTTTGCCGCCGCTTGAAGTACAGCGGAAGATCGTTGAGGAGATGGATAGTTGCCAAACACTCATTGATGCCAACAAGCAGATCATCAAGTTGTTTGAAGCAAAAATAGTTACACGTATCCAGCGCGTATGGGAAGGCTTGTGAATAGTAGAAAGCAACTATTCTCAACTCACAAAAATGGAGAAATTAAATCAGCTTTTACAAAAAATACATAAATGAATAAAGGCAACAATAAGGTCATGGCTTTCAACATATCAACAGATCCAGCTCATTTTACGTCCAATGCTCAGAAAAAGATCGAGATATGCAATTTGTTCTCTCGGTGGGTGAAAGAGGACTCTTTTTCAAATTGGCACTATTCTTTGTATAGTTTCACTACAAACAAACCGCTGAATTTCTTTGCAAATGAAGTTGTGGACCAATGTCTTGCATTCTTTAATGCGAACAGAGATTGGGCAATTGAAGGAATTATTGAAAAATCTACTGCGATCTCAATTGCTTTCAATTCTCTGACAAAACAAAGTCAAGTTTGGGACAAAAACGATGAAATAAAACTTTTTAAACCAAACGATTTTATTGAACTGGAGACTATCTGGAACCCAGAGTATGTCAGATATACGGAAAGCATTTTCAATAACTTGATTGAACCTGTTATGTTTGTTTTAGGTAAGATAAGGAGTAAGAACTATTCTGACTGTACTCTTGCTACTAAAATTGAGCGGTTAAATGGTTTGAATTATGACTTTATGACAAAGGGAGTGAATACAACTGTTCGAAACAGCATTGGGCATGGCAGTTACAAATTCTATCTCGACAAAATCGTATACGAAGATAAAAAAACAGTCATTCCGCTGGACCCGGATCAATTTAGTGAATTATTTGACAATTTGGTAGAAACTTGCAATTCAATTGCCCTGGCATTAATTTTGTTCGTTTGCAATAATGTTTCTGCTTTTTTAGATAGAGGAGTTGAAACTATTCCTTTTACACTAAAGCATTTAGCAATAGAGGGTTTTACCTGTACAAAAGATTTTCAGTTAACTGGTATGGTTGAGAGCCAGGGGGTAGGTTCAGATTCTCAGTTGAACATTTCTTGTCGTACAAGTTTCCGATCGGTTTTTTTACAACTGATTGAAATCACCTATCTTTGTTGGTCAACAATTCTGTTTGTTGGTAAACAATATACTAAGTTATTCATCTCTATTGATTGCGGAAGTAAGGTTGATTCTATATGCAGGGTTGATAGTATAGAGTTTAGAAAAGCCGTTAAATTAACCGGCGAAATCAGTGGCCCTCCCGATTTTATTGAAGTATCGTTGTTTTGGACGGATGATCCCCGTATTCTTCGAAGGTTCTCCAGATCTATTAACAAATTTAGATTGATGTGTCGGCATTTTACTTCAAACTATGGTCAATATCTTCGGGAAAATGGTTTTTTTAAATGTCAGGATATATATAAAGTTAGTGAGGAAAAATCAGTCTCAACCTCAAAGTATAGGATGCTAAAAATTAGTTGCTATTTATGTAATACTTCCTCTATTTCACAAGATCAGACTGTTAACATCATGAAAAGCATTATTTCTAAATCAAAAAGAAGATTATTGCGCTTGACAAACTTGAATGGCAATAAAGGTTTGCCTTGGTTCCCTGATATAGTCACGTTGCGGATGTATAGGAGATATGAACCAAAAAGGCGGTTAGCGCGTCATCGAATTATTAATCCCGATTTTATAGCGATCATGCACTGGATTAGAAAAGATGAACTCATTAAAGTTAATACAGATGGAGAATATCGCAAAATCGGTAAGCGTATTTACATAAAATTCAATGAACACAACAATGCTTCGACTATAAGGTGAGCACATGACAAGATTAATAGATCTATCGAACGAAGAAGCAAGGAAATTTTTCCTTAAGGGGAGCAGCTATTTCACTGTAGATATGCCGAGCTATATCAGCTTTGAGCCAATTCTGACCGACGTCGCGGCGGTGTTAAATGGGGCAACCTATGATAAATTTAAGTCGAAAAATCCAAGCACCTGTTCAGATGTAAACTACAATATCTTGACAAATAAGGATGGCAAGTTCGCTTGGCGACCATTGGAGCTGATTCACCCAGCGATTTATGTTTCTTTGGTAAATGTGATATGTCATTCCGACAACTGGACAACTATTAAGAAGCGTTTTTCGGAATTCGAAGGCGGTGCAGTTGAATGCTGTAGTGCCCCTGTAACGTCCCAGAACAATCAGAAGGATGCGGCAACGCAGGTTGAGAACTGGTGGCATAGGGTCGAGCAGAGGTCTTTATGTTACTCTTTGGAGTTCAATCATGTTCTTCATACCGATGTAACAGACTGTTACGGGTCTCTATACACACACAGTGTTTCTTGGGCGATACACGGCCGAGAAGAAGCGAAGAAGAAAAAGGGGGATGGCTCTCTCTTGGGAGACAAGATCGACTCACACATCCGAGCGGGTCGGTATGGGCAGACCAATGGCATTTCTCAGGGTTCTGTTCTGATGAACTTTGTGGCGGAGCTTGTGCTTGGGTTTGTCGACGAACAGATTAATCTCACGCTAGGTGATCCAACTGATTTTCGCATTCTCAGGTACTGCGACGATTACCGGATATTTGCAAATAGCGATGATCGTGTTGAAGAAATATTGAAAGTGATCAGCGACAAATTGCTGTTAGTCGGGATGAGACTAGGGGTATCAAAAACTTTCTTAAATCGAAATGTTGTTGAAGGATCAATCAAGCCAGATAAGTTGGCAGGTATTGAATTACAAGAGTTAGGGCGTGTGAATGCAAAGACGATTCAAAAACAACTTCTAAGGCTACATGCTTTTGGGCAGCGTTTCCCGAATAGTGGGGCGCTCCGGCGCTTGGTTAGCGAGTTTCATACCGACATTGTCTCTAATCAGCCTGATAAACCGGACGATCTTGAAGAGCAAGTCGCGATTGCGACAGACATTGGTTTCGTTTCTCCAGCAACCTTTCCAGCTGTTGCTGGTATCCTGAGTTACCTTATCTCACTTGCCCCACCTGAAGAAAAGCCTCAATTATGGACGAAGGTACGTAATAAGATGGCTCGTGTGCCGCATAATGGTTATCTCGAAATATGGTTGCAGCGGGTGATACAGCCAAGAACAATTGATTTAGAGTTCGTTAGTGATGAACCGATTTGTAAAATCGTGAAAAATGAACCATCAGGTCTATGGGAAAACGGATGGATCACCCGCAATGATCTAAAGGATGCACTTGAAGTATCAAAGATCATTGTTGGATTGCCGTCTGAAACTGAAGAAGTGGTACAACCTAAGGAAATCGAACTGTTTACGCAAAATGCGTGGGCATACTAATGGGAGGCAGTCTGAATCTGGCTCTTGAAATATGTGGATGGGCCAATAGAGATTTATTTGATATGTTAACGAGGGTAGTAGATATGCGAAGGCGCACAACGCCGGCTGTGGTGATCCTGATCCACGTTCACCGTCCCAATAATAGATTGTTGCAGGTTTGAGATGTCTTTCAAACTCAGGAAAGATGAGGACGAATCATGCCCCGATACTTACAGCAGAACTTTCAAATATGCCGCCCAAGCCCACCACGGGCAGCAGGTGACCGGCACTGAGCTGCCTTACATCACCCACATCAGCCTTGTGAACGTAGAGGTGATGGCTGCCCTGTGACGCGCTCCCGGTCGATCGCTTCCAAAACATGCGCCACCGAGGGGGTGACGCCATCAATGTAAAACTCAAAGTCGCCGTGGGTGGACTCGATCCAGCCTGAATTCAGCAGAGCGAGGGCGGGATGAAAGACCGCACCCATGTTGTTCAGGCCGGTTTTGAGCACGTTGCCGCCATCAATATACTGCGGGTAGACCTTGTGAATGGCTTGCCCGATTTCAGCCGTACTTTTTGCTTTGTCTTCCTCATCAAATAGATACTGCATCAATCGTTGAATATTGATAAACTTGTCCATGAAGCCTCATTGTTGGTCATTTGGTTGTGGAATATCAAGTTTACCAATCCTTGTGGCTTTTTCCTTTTCTCTTGCCCGAACTCATATCTGAACTTCAGTCTCGATAATTGACTTTAAAATGGTCATCAGTTATACTTTTCACCCAGATTGAGTTTTGGAGGTAGATTTTGAAATCAGCATTGATCACCGGAATAACCGGTCAGGATGGGTCATACTTGGCTGAATTGCTTTTAAGCAAAGGTTATGAGGTGCACGGTCTCATTCGCAGAACCAGCACCTTTAATACTAAAAGAATTGATCATTTATATCGAGATCCGCATGCCAATGGAGAACCAGTAAAGTTATTTCTCCATTACGGTGATATGGCAGCAACGGACACATTGTTGGATGTCATTTATTCAGTCAAACCCGATGAGATCTATCATTTGGCAGCGCAAAGCCATGTACGTGTGAGCTTTGACATGGCTGAATATACGGGTGACGTGACAGGGTTGGGCACCACACGAATCCTAGAAGCCATCCGTAAGAGTGGAGCAAAATCCCGATTTTACCAGGCATCCTCCAGCGAGATGTTTGGTGCAGCCAAACCCCCACAAAATGAAGAAACGCCTTTTGTTCCCCGCAGCCCCTATGCAGCCGCCAAGCTTTATTCCTACTGGATGGCAAAGAATTACCGTGAGGGCTACAACATGTACACGGTGAACGGGATTCTTTTCAACCATGAGTCTCCCCGCCGGGGTGAAACCTTCGTCACACGTAAAATCACAATGGCAGTGGCGGCTATCAAAGCTGGTCTTCAAAAGCATCTTTACCTTGGCAACCTGGATTCGAAACGGGACTGGGGTTACGCACCAGAATATTTGGAAGCCATGCATCTCATGCTTCAGCAGGAGCAGCCTGATGATTACGTGATTGGCACGGGAGAAGCTCATTCAGTGCGGGAGTTCCTGGACGAAGCCTTTGGATATGCTGACATGGACTGGCAGGAATATGTACGCATTGACCCCCGTTATTACCGCCCAACTGAAGTGGATTATTTGATGGCTGATCCAAGTAAGGCTAAATTAAAATTAGGCTGGGAACCGCGCATCAAATTCCATGAGTTGGTTCGCATCATGGTGGACGCTGACCTTGAATTGGTCGGATTGGAAAAACCAGGAGAAGGTCAGAGGATCATTGAAGAAAAATTTGGTGGCTGGCATCGTTGGGACTGCCAGGTAGTGTCCATGCAGAAATGATCCTATTTTTTGACAAACAGGGATGATTTTGTTATAATCAAGCCTATAAATATCCTGGAATAGTAGACCCAGTAATTCTGACAGAAAAGTTTGCCAAGGCTGAAAGCAGACGAAGAGATTGATGGATTGAAGTCGCCAGGAAATGTGCTGAAGAAATCCCGGTTGGGAGATTAGACCAGCACGGGGATGCCCGTTACAGCAGAACAGGATATTTTACGTCCTGAGTTGAGTGCATTGGATCAATTTGATCTGATGAATTGAGGTGGTACCGCGGAAGAAACACACTTTCGTCCTCTTGAGGAAAGTGTGTTTTTTGTTATTAACAAAGGAGTGAGAAAATGACTGAAGACCTACCTAAAACTTATGATTTCCGCGCATATGAAGAAAAACTCTATCGTTGGTGGGAGGAAAGTGGGTATTTTAAACCCAATAATGATCCTGCCAAAGCGGGTTTTGATCCATCCATTAAACCATTTGTGATCGTCATTCCACCACCAAATGTTACCGGCGAACTTCACCTTGGACATCCACTTTTTATTTCGATGGAAGATTTAATGATCCGTTACCACCGCATGAAGGGCATTCCGACACTCTGGGTACCCGGGTCTGACCATGCTGGGATCGCAACACAATTGCAGGTTGAAAAAATGTTGGCGGCGCAAGGCATCAAACGCGAGGATATTGGCAGGGAGGCATTTTTGGAGCACGCGTGGGCATGGAAAAATAAATATGGTGGCATTATCACCAAGCAGATCAGGAGGATGGGTGCCTCATGCGATTGGGATCGAGAACGTTTCACCCTGGATGAGGGTCTTTCCACAGCTGTAAGAGAAGCATTTGTTCGCCTTTATGAAAAAGGATTGATTTACCGTGGACCGCGCATGATCAATTGGTCACCCGGACTGATGACTGCTGTCTCTGATCTGGAAGTGGAATACTCAGAAGAGCCCGGAAAATTGTATTACTTTAAATACATTCTGGTGGATGGAGCGGACAGATACATCCCTGTGGCAACCACCAGACCGGAAACCATCCTGGGTGATACCGCTGTTGCTGTTCATCCAGAAGATGAGCGCTACCGGACTCTGATTGGCAGCAAGGTCATTGTGCCAATCTTAGGCAGGGAAATTCCAGTGATTGCAGACAGCTATGTTGAAAGAGAATTTGGTACGGGTGCATTGAAAATTACACCAGGGCATGATCCACATGATTATGAGATTGGTGAACGACATAACCTGCCAGTGATCAATATAATGAACAAAGATGCCACCATCAATGAAAATGGTGGAAAATATAATGGAATGGATCGTTTTGTTTGCCGGCAACAGATTTGGGCGGATATGGCAGACGCAGGTTTGGTGATCAAGGAAGAGCCTTACATCTTGAATGTTCCCAGATCGCAACGCGGTGGGGAGGTCATCGAGCCCCTGGTCTCAACCCAATGGTTTGTGAAGATTGAACCCCTGGCAAAAGCTGCATTGTCTGCTGTACAGGATGGGCAAATCAAGATCGTCCCTGAAAGATTTACCAAGGTTTACTATAACTGGATGGAAAACATCCAGGATTGGTGTATCAGCAGGCAATTATGGTGGGGACACCGTATTCCTGTGTGGTATTGCCATAATTGCGGGCAAATGACAGTATCCAGAGTTGACATCAATGTTTGCGGTCATTGTGGAAGTGCAAATATTGACCAGGATCAAGATGTTTTGGACACCTGGTTTTCTTCAGCTCTATGGCCCTTCTCATGCCTGGGTTGGCCTGAAGAAACCCCGGATTACAAGTATTTTTACCCAACATCAGTGCTTGAGACGGGTTATGACATCCTTTTCTTCTGGGTTGCTCGCATGATCATGGGTGGCATTGAGTTCACGGGTCAGGCGCCATTTAATACAGTTTACCTGCATGGCATGATCAGGGATGACAGGGGTCAAAAAATGAGCAAAACAAAGAACAATGCGATCGATCCCCTGACGGTCATGGATGAAATGGGCACAGATGCACTGCGGTTTACGTTGTTGGTAGGATCCACACCAGGCAGTGACATGAATGTTTCTGTAAAAAAGGTGGAGGCAAACCGTAATTTTGCAAACAAAGTATGGAATGTCGGTCGTTTTGTGATCGGATCATTGACGAAGGCACCCGAAAGCGCAGAAAATCCACCCGCTTGGACGCTTGCGGATTCATGGATATGGGCAAGAAAACGGCAACTGGTCCGAAGTGTTGAATCTTTATTTCAAGCGCATCAATACGGGGAAGCTGGGCGTCAAATTTATGAGTTCTTATGGGGTGAGTTTGCTGATTGGTATCTTGAAATATCGAAGATCCAATTGGAAACTGGTGGAGATCAGGCATATTACACTGCTTATACACTGACAAGAGTATTAGATACAATTTTGAGATTGCTGCATCCGTTCACCCCATATATCACAGAAGCTCTCTGGGGATATTTAAAGGATTTATGCCGGGGTCGATTTGCTGATTTTGCACCTGAAGGTGGGTGGGAGGAAGCCCTGATCGTGGCAAAATGGCCAGAAGAAGGAGAGCCTGAAAGCTGGGAGAATGAGAGCATCTCTGAATTTAATCTCATACAGGATGTGGTGAGAGGCATGCGTAACATCCGTTCTGAATATAAAGTGGAACCGTCCAGGAAGATCGGAGCGATCCTGCTGCCTGGAGAGAAAACGACTATTATCCGGGGACAGGAGCACACGATCTGCACGCTGGCGGGGATTGATCCTGGTAAACTGGAAATCACTGATAACCTGCCTCTCTCCCAGGAAGATGTGACTTCTCTGGTAATTAATGGCATTAAAATCTATCTTCCACTTTCGGGTTTGATTAACAAAGCCGCGGAATTGGAAAGATTATCCAAAGAATTGAGTGAGGTCAGATCTCAAATCGAATGCCTTGAAAAATTATTGAAGAGCCCGTTTGCAGAAAAAGCTCCTGTGGATGTGGTAACCAGGGAGTTGGAAAAGCTTTCAAACTATAAGGAGACTGCTGCCAAGATTGAAGAGCAGCTTGGAAACGTCTGAACAGAAAACGAAACAATAACCAGTGATAAGCCTGATTTTGGATATCACTGGTTATTAATTTAAGTTCAGAAACGTCCGGTACGTGCTTTTTCAAGTTGCATGATTCGACGCAGGATAGCTAGTGAGGCGGCATAGGTCGAATCCACACCAAAATAGGATAAAGCACCGGCACCAAGATTTTTTCCTTTTGTCATGGGTGTGTCGGACGCGTAGTGAAGAATGCCAAGATCAAATGGGAGTCCGTAAAGATTGACGATCTCATTGACGGGATGACGCTTGGGTCTGAAAATCTCATAAATTGCGGATAGGTAAGGGCCTGCTTCCATTTCAATATCCGTATAGCCTTCCCGGTGGATCACACCCATAATGCGAGCATTCTGCAAAAATGTGCCCATAACGCTGACAGCCTTCTGATTGTCAAGAACGGTGCCATAAATAAGGTAAGGTGAAACATCCGCAGGGGAAAACTTGTTTTCAAACAAGTAAGTGTTTTGAGATTGTTCATCATGCACGACATTTGGCAGAATCACATCACCGCGAACGCCATTCAGGGTGGCAGCTTTTCCCATAATGTAGATACCGAGGATATGCTGAGTGTTTTCAGCAAATTTGGTGAGCAGGTTATAGGCTGCCAAACCAAGGGGGTAATCGATATTGAAAATCAGTGCGTCGCTCTTTCTTAAAAAATCCCAATTGTTTCTTCCTTCCTCACAGGGACCAGGCGAGAGGCGCGGATCGATACTTCCAGGATCCAATTTGGAAAGATCAATGATTTGCGCTTCGATATCAAAAGCATGTTCACTGGGAATGCGCTTAATCCCAAACCTGTTTTCCTGTTCAAGTTGATCTTTGAGAAATTCAGCCCCGGCGGGTTCGGATTGATATTTTTTCATGACATAATAGAAAAAATTCTCAGGGCTGGAAGGCACCTGTTGATTTTGGATATCCTTCCATTCGACCAACAAATTGGATTGATGAATATCGTTAATATGTGCGATCAACTCATTCTTCTTCTTGAGCGCGAAACCGGAAAGGGGGTTGATCAAACTGTGCGTGTTGCTGGATACGAAATAAACAGGGCGGTTTGAGAGGTCAGGGCACTGGCGCAGGATATTATCCCACCAGGTTTGGGTCGCCCGACGATATTCATTGAGAGAACCGCTGAAAAGCTGCACCTGGAGTTTACATTTGCGTGAAGCAATGATCTTCAAAGTAGCATGAAAATTGCTGCCAAGGACTGTTGCAAGTCGTGCAAGGTCATCAACCGATATTTCAAGGTGACCTGAAAGTAAGGAAAACGCCTCCTTGCTTTGTGGATCAGTTGCATTCAACAAATCTGCCGGGCAGTTTTGCAATAAAGCATTCAGCTTGTTCCATTCGATTTGGAGCGCGGTCAAGGTGGGTATGACATCATCAATATCGGAGCGGGAGGCGATGTAACAGGCCAAACGGTTGTTTCCATCAAAAAAACAGCGGCGCCTTCTGGCTCTGGCGGCGACTTCAATCCAGTTTTCGACGGAGCCCAATCCACTTTGTGCAAATACAGATGCACTCTGACCGAGGATTACTTTCTTCACATGCACAATACACTCCGGCAGCCTTAAAAGGCTGTAAATGAGCGTGGATACATCCGGCTTTTGATCTTTGGCGCCATGATGCAGCGAGGAGTTCATGCTGGCATGGATTTCTTCGAATGAGCGGATCTGCACTTCTGTTGTGGAGCGCAAAAGCGAGTAGATCGTACGCAGATAAAGATCGATTTCTTCAGATGAGCGGATAGGTATTGTTCTTTCCATATTTGTTCCCTGGATAATGCTAAAAGGATGCGGCCATTGCTACCTGTTAGAATTTATTCTAACATATATAATTTTAGTGGTATCCTATATAAAAAACAGTAGATAAAGAATATGAAAGAAGCCAGTGCTTTAGGAATGCAAGACATTCATCAAATTGATAATTTGCTTTCACAGGGGATTGACTGATCGATATGCTGTACCTGGTTTCAACACCCATAGGCAATTTGGGAGATATGAGTTATCGGGCAGTGGAAGTTCTGAACTCAGTTGATTTAATTGCGAGTGAAGATACACGCAAGACCAGCATACTGCTGAAGCATTATGAGATCAGCAAGCCTCAGGTTGCCTATAATAATTTTAATGAAAAACAAGTGTTCCCAAAATTGTTGGCGCGGTTGAAAGAAGGCGAGAACATTGCATTGGTGACAAACGCAGGAACGCCTGGGATCTCTGATCCGGGCTATTTGTTGATGCACGCAGTTGTTGAAGCCAACCTTCCGATCACTGCCATTCCAGGAGCCAGCGCTGTGACAATGGCGGTTATCCTGGCAGACCTTCCCTTGCACAGTTTTATTTTTCGAGGTTTCCCACCGCACAAGGAAGGACCCCGTAAAAGATTTTTACGGGTTGATGAAAATTCCCCGCATACTCTGGTCTTCTATGAAAGCCCATATCGGCTAAAAGCATTTATCCAATCTGCGCTTGAGGTATTTGGGGATCGACGTGCCATGATCGCCAATGATCTCACAAAGAAATTTGAGACATTGTACCGTGGAAGGCTCTCTGAATTAATTCAGATCATCGAGAATGAGGATCCCAGAGGGGAGTACACGCTTGTGATTGAAGGCAAGAGGGATAGCTAATCTGAAAATTGAAATGGATTTAAATCCTTGCGTTCATCAAAAATATCAACATTTTCTGCTTTCTTTAGTTTGTTGACGATCAGATAGGTCAGCGGAGTCATGATAACTTCGACGCCTACTTTAAAAATGTAATTTGTTACAGTCAGCGTCCAAAACAGCTCCCAGGGGAAAACCCGGGTGATTGATGCAACCAAAATGAAGATGACAGTATCCAAGAGTTCGCCAACCAGGGTGCTGCTGATGGTGCGAACCCATAACAATTTTCCGCGACTGAATACCTTGAGTAATGCCATCACAATGGCATTGGAAAAACTCCCGGTTAAATAGCCCAGGATGCTGGCAATCACGATTCCTCCGGTATACATTCCGCCAAAAACCTTATCAAAAGCATCCTGACCGATTGTTTGCTGCCATTGTGATTCACCAGGCATTATCCTGATAATCCAGAATATCAAGGCGCTGAAAGCCAGACAAAGAAATCCAATCCAGATAATGCGTCGTGCTCTTTTAAAGCCGTACACTTCAGTAAGAATGTCTCCAAAAATATAGGCGATTGGGAATAATAATGTACCTGCGTCAAAAGCCAGGGGAAGCGAAAACAGAGAAATGCCCCAGTCGATAATTTTCGCTGAAGAAGCAATATTACTGATCACCAGCACGAGGACAAAAATGACTGTTACAATATCTGCATATTTAAAGGCATGCCTGGTTTCTTCAGGTGTATGTGAGGATAATTCAGTCATTAAAATGTCTCCAGTCGTAAATTATACACGGAAGTAATGAAATGCATCGATTTTTTATTGATAAGAAATACATCGGTGACGCCCAGGTTTCATTCCCTGACGATATCACACACCAGATCCAACATGTCCTGAGACTGCGGGAGGGCGACCAGGTTTTAGTTCTTGATAACACCGGCAGGCAGTATTCGGTTCTAATAAATCAATTGACAACCAAAAATTTAAAGGGTGAGATCTTGTCATCAAATATGTCTGAGAGCGAATCTCCAATCCAGCTTCACTTATTTATCAGCTTAACCCAACGCGAAAAATTTGAATGGATCCTGCAAAAATGCACTGAAATTGGTGTGACTGCTTTCCATCCTTTCACCTCATCACGCAGCCTGGTCAAGATATCTTCAGTGAATTCAGATAAACTCAATCGATGGAGAAAAATCATTAAGGAAGCCGCTGAACAATCTGAACGGGGGATCATTCCGGAACTTTATGAAGTCGAAAGATTTGAGAGTTTGATAACACAAGTCAGCCCAGAGTTTGAGCCCAAATACCTTGCCTGGGAAGAGGCTCAAGTGAATAATTTGCTTCAACCACCACGCTTGGAAAGCTCCAAATTCTCAAAAATGGCCCTATTCATTGGTCCAGAAGGGGGATTCGCGAATGATGAGGTAATGATGGCACAGGACCAGGGTTTTCTGATCATCTCTTTAGGGCGACGCATCTTGCGTGTAGAAACCGCTGCAATAGTTGCTTCTACTTTGGTCTTACATGCTTTTAATGAAATTTAATCTCCAATGAATTATGATAAGATAGTATCCAAATTCATTTCCCCGTGTTTATTGATACCAGAATATAAATGGAGAAAAAGCATCCAGTGACCAGATATTTAATCATTCTCAACCCAAGTGCTGCAAAAGGTGCAGCTTTAAAGAAAAAAACCAACAGTTGAAAGGTTGCTGCAGGATCATTACCTTGGATAACACACTGATTGTCTCCGAAAAGCCGGGCGATCCTGCTTACCTGGCAAGAGGGGCTTCTGAAAAAGGTTATGATGTCGTCGTTGCAGCGGGGGGAGATGGTACTTCAAATGAGATCACCAATGATCCTGTGGCGGCGAAATCGGACGGCAAAAAGGTGTTGCTTCTAGGTGTGATCACGGCTGGAAGAGGTAATGATTTTACGGGGAGCATGGGAATTCCAGAAAATCTGGCTTAGGCAGTCAGGATCATTGCAGCCGGGCATACCATGACCGTAGACGCTGGACAGGTGATTGGTGGTAATTACCCTGAGGGGAAATACTTTGTACCCCATGCGGGGTACTTTGGGAATGGCATTGGAATAGGCTTTGACACAATTGTTGGTTTTGAAGTAACCAAGCTGCCTTCTTTTCTTTCTGGGATGCCCTTCTTAATTCATCCTACCAGCAGCCGTCCTGACAAAGAAGAGCGCCAGCAAATCACTGATGAGATCATGTACCAGATTGCCAGGCTATTGCCAGAAGAGTATCGGGGATACTACTCAGATTTGAACAAAGCAACCACACAATACCTCAAATTTGATCTACCGGATATGGTCTCAGATCAACCTTTTAGGCAAAAGGTTACGAACGCGTCCAGCAAGTATCTTCCCACTGCCAAGGATCCGACCACGGAAATCTTTTACCAGCACGATTGACCCGTTCAACATTGAAGGGGGATTAAAATTTCTAATGTCTCTGCCGGATAGCCATCCATGCACCAATTCATCTTCAATAGTAATGAAACCTCGGGAAAAATCTCGACCAAACCGACTTATAAATTCCTGCGAAAGGATCAATGAGCTGCCGGAATACTTTGCCAGGATCATTCCAAGTGTATGAAATGGCAGACTCTGGAAATATGTCAGATATCTTAGAGGGAGTAGAAAGAGCATATCATTTCGACGGAAGATTGCCAGTTGGTATTTTTCAAGGATTTTCTCAAGATTGAGCCCATAGGCGTCTGACAGGCTGGATTGTATTGCACTTGCCTCGCGTGCGTTGATTTCAACCAAGCCTGTCAAAGAAAAATCACGGGCGGGAGCACTCTCATTGGATAAGGCAAGAGAGGATTTCTTTCCAATTCTGGCAGCAAAAAAACCGGATGTGCCAAGGATATGAGGCCAGAGCCGCAATGCATTTTTGACGGATGCATTGTATTGAATCCCATTAAATTCACTCAACCCCGGGGCATGAAAGTTCAGTTTATTCAATCCAATAATCTCGGTTTGAGAGGGGTGGGTTCGAAGCAGGAAATCCAGCACAGCTTCATCTTCTTCAGGTGCGAGTGTGCAGGTTGCGTAAACGAGCTGACCACCCGGCTTGAGGGCTTTAAATGCACTTATAAGCAGGTTACTTTGTCGCTGAGATAGCCTGTGGCGTTCGCTCACGGTGATGGGTCTGAGGGGATGGGTAGGACTGGGGCGTAAGTTTTCCATGCTGCAAGGTGCATCAAGCAAAATGACATCGAAAGTTTCAGGAAACCATTCTCCCAGTTTTTCTCCAGCAAAGTTGGTTGAGAAGTAATTGACTGCTCCCCAATTTTGCAGAACGATACGCAAGGCTTGAAGTCGACTGGTGCTCGAATCATTGGCGAGGACAAAGGAACGGTCGCCAGTCAGATCCACTAATTGGGTGGTTTTTCCACCTGGTGAAGCTGCCATGTCAAGGATGAACTGCCCTGGTTGGTTTTCGATATCAAACATCGCCACAGGAAGCATTGAGGCTGCGTCCTGGATATAGTATTCACCCATACGGTGTTCGACCGTCTGACTGATGGGTCGTTCTGAATTAACGATCTGCCAGCCATAAGGATAATAAGGGATTTTTTTAATTTCCCAACCATAGAGTCGTTGCCACTCATCAATAGCGCTAATGGGATTGGTCTTAAGGCAATTTGCGCGGATGGCTGGCAATAATGGTTGTTCAATTTCAGCGGTCAGGGACAGTAATTCTGATCCTGCCAGATAAGGTCGATAGCGTTCAAGGCTTTCAGCGATCTGATTTGTGTCTGTCTTTTGATCAGGCGTTACCGGTTTTTTCTTTTTCATTTATTTTTCAATCATGAATATGATTTCATCCTGGATGACAAAATCAGTTACGCGCCAATTGAGCTCTGCAACTGTTTCAGTTACCAACTTGCGATGTTTCATCGTAAGATCATGGTGATGTTTTAAATCAGTAATTGGAAGGGATATGATCAAAAAATTTACATCTAAAGCCTGCCATAAAATGCGGTTTGATCCAGGTGCCCGTTTCTCCAAACGGTGAGCTTCCTTGAAAAAAAAGGCTGCTTCTGCCTTTTCTTCAGGCGGATTTACAAGGATATCCTGGTGGTGAGCACGAGCCTGCATTCCATATAAGGAAAAAAACCGATTGATCAAGTCAATGCGTGGTTTGTGAATGTCGTACGCATGGTAATGCGTGGTTTTTGGCAGAGACATGAATGGAATGGCAAAAGGATTCAACCCACAAGCCAGATCTAAAATAGATCCAGGCACTCCGATATAGGAAAAGATTATCTGGTAAAACGCTGCCAAATGAGGCAAGCGTTCTTTTGAGGAGGCGTGCTGTGACATTATATAACTGCAATAAGATTGAATTCCAGACTCATCAGAGGGATCAAATGCTGTTTCGATATCATGTAGTTCTTGCGCATAGTCAATGTTTTCCAGGTAAGGTGCAACGATGTTATGCAATTTACGACGGACAACCTCTTCGAGGGATTTATAGTCAGGGTAGTATTTTGCCTCACGATTGATAATATCTATCAGGGTTTCTTCAGGAATGCCAATGTCTCGATATTTCTTTGAACCCTGGATTCGGTTAATGATCTGTTCGTAAGGCTGGGTCATTGGTCTACTACTTATTTAGAAACAAGGTAAGCCAGTTCACTTGAAAATTCAAAGGATCGCACTGCATATCCCGATCCATCAATAAGCTCCGAAAATCGCTGCTGATAGGTTTGAAACATGCCTTTTTCTCTTCCACCCAGGCTTTTGAGAGGGAAAGTGATAAGAATGTGTTCGGCCTGGATTTGATCGATTATCCTTTTGCCGATGGATTTGTCAGTTTGTTCCAGCAGGGGGAGTGTCTTTAGCAGAAATGCTACCTGAACCGGATCGGTTGGTGTTGAGGCAGTCAGATTACATCCACTGGCATAACCGTTAATATGGCTAATACTGAAGAATGCATTCAGGAAATCGAGCATGTCCATAAAAATATCACAGGCATGATAGGTGGCATCATTTGTCAACGGCATCCAGGGGATGGCGAGGGGATTTAATCCACATGCCAGGTCAAGCACAGAGCGAACCGGGCTAATGTGCCCGAGACACCGTTTATAAAAATCAGGCAGGATGGGTATTCTTTCTGCAGTTGATGCGTGCAAACGCATGATGCGAAGTGAAATTTGTTGAAATATGGGATCAGAGATACCGCCAGTTGTTCTTAATAATTTCAAACAGGCAGCATAATTAATTTTCTCATTGAGAAATGCGCCACCAATTTGATGCAAACGGGAACGAACTGCTTTATTAACTTCTTTGACACCAGACCTTTTTCCCATCTCTTCAAGGGTGATTTGGCGAATGAGTTCTGGAAGGATTGCCTGATATTTTGGTCGGCTTCGAATGCTTTCAACAATGGCTTCGATGTCAGTATCTTTGAATTCATGCATGGCTTAATATCTCGGTTAATTGGGTCATAAAACGTAAATTATGCAAAGTTGCGAGACGTAAATAAAGGTTTTCATTGATTTTGTGAAGATGATGCAGATAGCCAAGGCTGTAATGTTCACAACAGGGACAATCGCAGAATTCCGAGATGGGTGCCCTGGCTTTAATGGTTTCTTCATCGTTGATGTAGCGATATTTGAACCAGTCATCATCATTCGCTGAAACAGCGGATGGATCGGTAAACACATAGAGGCGTCCATGCCGGGCATCCCTGGTGGGCATGGCACAATCGAAAATATCATAACCAAGTTTGTGACAGATCACCAAATTTTTGGGGTGACCGATACCCAATGCATGCAGCAGATACTTTTGAGGGATAACCTGACGGGTGTATTCAAGGATATCGACAAGCAGATTTGATTGAGCATCCAAAGGCCAACCGCCAAATCCAAATCCATCGAAACCGATCTCGAGCAGTGCATCTGCGCATTGTTTGCGCAGTTGTGGGTATCCGCCTCCCTGGACGACGCCGAAGATTAGCGGGCGTTGTTCATCTGAGAATTTCCTGTTTTCGACTTGCCTTTCATATTCCTGCTTGCAGCGTTTTGCCCATTTGATCGTTCGCTCAACTGAAAGGACTTGCTCGGCATAACTGGCATCCACATGAGTACAATCATCGAGGCAGATGATCACATCCGCATCAAAACTAAATTGGAGCTGGATACTCTTTTCGGGTGTCAGAATCAAGCGGCGATCGGAGCCTTCAGGTTTAAAAAGGATGCCTTTTTCAGAAAGACTGCCAAATTTGGGGTTCTGGCGGATCAGGGAGTACGCCTGAAATCCCCCTGAGTCCGTGATAATTGGATCATCCCAATCGCACATTTGATGCAATCCACCGAGGGCTTGCACTGTGCTTGAACCCGGTTTTTGCATTAAGTGAAAAGTGTTCATTACCAGCGCTTGAATACCTGCGTTGCGCAGATCGTTGCTGTCCACACTTCTGACGACACCATTTGTGGCGTCTGGCAGAAAGATCGGTAATGCTAATTCATGCTGATGAATCTTAAAGGAACGGACTGTCATATTATGAAAAAGTCCTTTTCTGTGGTTTATCGATGATCAGAATAAATTCCCTCTTCTGACCCTTGAAACGTTTATAAATGTCTTCAGCAGAACCATGTATGATAATTTCAGACGGAAGTGTCAGATCACATGCTAGGCAGATCGCCTGCTTTTTACCGAACACCTCAATGATCTCTTCAAGGAGTTTGGTCAAACGGTAAGGTGTATCCATCAAGATTAAAGGTTGATTATGCTTACTATAACCTGTCAGTCGAAATATTCTTTGGTCCGCTTTTGGTGGTAAAAAGCCGACAAAAAGAAAATGATCCAGGTTAAAAGTACATACAGAAAGTGCTGCCATCAACGAGGAAGGACCTGGAACAGGTACGATTTTGATCCCCATTTCTGTCAGGGTTGTGATCAGGTATTTCCCTGGGTCGGAAAATACAGGTGTACCGCAATCTGAAACAAGCGCATAGTTTTTCCCTGACATTATGTCGATCAACAAGTTTTGCACCACTTCATTCTCGTTATGCTCATTCAACGTGCTGAGGGACTTTTCTATGTCAAGACCTTTTAAGAGTTTCTGACCATGCCTGATTTCTTCACAAATGATGCCGTCCACACTTTTTAGAACTTCGATTGCCCTGAGCGTGATATCATGCGGATGCCCGATGGGCGTACTGACGATATAAAGTGCGCCTGAATTTACTTTATGGGTCATATTCTTTTTTGTCCCAAACTTTGTGCTTGTGAAATATTCATTATTATGTATTATTATAAAGCAGACCTAATGGAAATCTTTTATGGACAATAAAGGCGACTAATAATGACAAAAGAGAAAATGGGGCCTGGTAGATGAATAAAGCAAGCAGGATTTTCCGCATCTCACTATTATTGGCTGTTTTCTTTGGCATTGATAAGGGATTGGGAATTATACGCCAATTGCTCATTGCGCGTGAATTTGGCCTTTCGCAGGAGCTGGATGTCTTCAATGCTGCTAATAATTTACCGGATTTGCTCTTTGCCCTGATTTCTGGTGGTGCGCTGACGATCGCCCTTATTCCAGTGCTCTCAGAAGTATTGTCAAAGAAAGGCAAGCCGGCTGCATGGAGGCTCTTTTCCAATATTACCAACCTAGCGTTTGTGCTTACTGGTGCCATCTCGATCCTCGTTGCCATTTTGGCAGAGCCACTGGTGAGTGGTCAATTAGGAATTGCGCCAGGTTTTACGCCTGAGCAGCAATCGTTGACTGTGAGTTTGATGCGCTTGAATTTGATCGCCACGCTGATATTTTCAATCAGTGGTTTGGTCATGGCAGGATTGCAGGCCAACCAACATTTTTTATTACCTGCCCTGGCACCCATATTCTATGATCTGGGACAGATATTTGGTGCTGTCATCCTAGCACCCGCCCAGGGATATCACATCGGAGGGCTTCAACTGCCTGCATTCGGCATGGGCGTCCGTGGCTTGGTTTTTGGCGTTATCATTGGTGCTTCACTCCATTTGCTCATTCAAATCCCTGGATTGATCAAGTATCATTTTAAATGGCACCCTGAAATCAACATCAAAGATGCTGAGGTTAAGAAAGTGCTATCCTTGATGGGGCCAAGGCTTTTAAGCGTGCTTGCATTCCAATTGATCTTTCTTGCACAGGACAATTTGGCATCTCGATTGCAGATCGGTTCTGTGACAGCACTTACTTATGGATGGCTGATCATGCAGGTGCCGGAGACATTGATTGGAACAGCCATTGCAACAGCTTTGTTACCGACATTATCTGAATTTGCAGTGAAAGAACAATGGGATGCGTTCAAAAGCAGCATTTCAAATGCATTCAGAGTGTTAATGGGATTAACGCTTCCGATCACTGCCATTCTTGCCATGGGTTTATTACCATTGATACAAACTGCATTTGACTATAATCTCGATGAAGCCAGGATTGTATTATGGGTGACCCAAGCCTTTCTATTAGGTCTGACAGGGCATTCCCTGGTGGAATTGGGCGTTCGATCCTTTTATGCCCGTCAAAATGCACGCATACCAATGTTTGGCAGCCTTTTATCATTGCTCCTATTTATCGGACTGGCAGTGATCCTTATGCGACTTTGGGGCGCGACAGGAATAGCCACCGCGAATAGCCTGGCATATACTGCCCAGGCACTATTTCTCCTTTGGAATCTAAGAACATTTATTATTGATAAATCGGAGAATGTCAAAACCCTGGGTAAAAGCCTACTGGCGTCCATCCTCGCTGGTGGTTTGGTCTGGTCGATCATCAACTTGTTCAAATTGCCATTTTCCTCTTTTGTGGTTGTGGTTTTGGCAATGGGCGCAGGCATCCTGTTGGCGGCATTTATTTTATGTAAAGAATTAAGACAGGTATTACGGTTATAAGGATTACGGTATAATTCAGCTCATGGAAAATTCTGGAAAAGAAGACAATCAAATTACTAACCCTGAGACAGATGCATTGCCTGCTGAGGTTGACCCTGTAAGCCAAGTGCAAGCATCAATTGAGAATCAGGATGAAGAAAGACCAAATAAAGAAAAACAACCCAAGAAAAAAGGAACCTGGTGGATATTAGGTGGGATATTGGGAATGATCCTGATCATTTTTTTGGGAGGGTTCATCGGGTATCGCAACGGGATTAACAAGCGCTTGAAGCAGGAGGAGACCATAAAGCTATCGCGAGCTGCCGAGCAATATGAGCTGGGCGTGGTTGATCTCGAGCAGGGGCGCTATCAACTTGCAAAAGAACGCTTTGAATATGTCATCAATTTAGAACCCAATTATCCAGGAGCTGCCGATCAATTAAAAGAGGTGATGTTAAAGATTTACGCACTCGCAACACCAACCGGTATTGCCACTGCTACGTTATCCATTCCCACCGCGTCGCCAACTCCTGATTACCGCGATGAAGAAGAGCTTTTCGACTCAATAATTCAAATGATCATTGCAGAAGAATGGGACGAAGCTATTACAGCCATGGACTTGCTGCGACAAAAAAGCTTGGAGTACCGCCCGGTTGATGTTGATGGTCTTTACTACATTGCCTTACGCAACCGTGGTGTTGAGAAAATCCTTACTGAAGGCAGCCTTGAGCCGGGTATTTATGATCTGTCACTGGCAGAACGCTTTGCGCCTTTGGATGGTGAGGCGGATGGTTACCGCACATGGGCAAGGTTGTATTTGACCGGAGCAAGTTACTGGGACATCAATTGGGAGCAGGTTGTTTACTATTTTAGCCAGGTCCAACCCGCTTTTCCATATTTACGCGATGGTTCGGGTATGACAGCAACAGACCGATATCGAAACGGTTTGTTAAAATATGGTGATCAACTGGCACTTTCAGGCGAATGGTGCAAGGCAAAAGAATACTATGACCTGTCCTTTACCTTGGGAGATGACGCATCTATTCACCCAACTGCGACCTATATTTATGAACAATGTGCAAAACCTCAGGAACCCACCTCTCCGCCGCCTGAACCCACTCAAATAAATACGCCAGTACCCACAGGAATGCCAACAGAAGGAACGCCGGAACCAACGCCATAACAACACCGACACCATGATAAAATCAAATGACTGTTAACTAACAAGCAGTCATTTTTACTACTGCAAATGCAATTACATTTTTTGGGCAATGAGATCGTGCTTGATTGCACTTGTAATTTGGACTTGAATTAGATCGCCTATTTCACCCTGACCTTCGACAATCACAAGACCATCCACTTCAGGGGCATCCCGGAATGAGCGACCAACGAGAATTTGTTTGTCACTGTCTACGCCTTCGACCAGGACATCCATCTTCTTCCCAATCATGCTTTGATTATTTTTCAAAGATATTTGGGCTTGCAACGACATCAAAGTCTCAAGGCGGTTGTTCTTAATATCTTCAGGAATTGGATCCCCCGATGGTTCAGCGGGAGTACCTTTCTCGAACGAATAGGTGAAGGCGCCCAAGTGGTCAAAACGCATTTCCTCTGCAAAATCAAATAGATGCTGAAAAGCCTGATCTGTTTCACCTGGATAACCCACAATAAAAGTTGTACGTAACGATAATCCGGGGATTTTTTCCCGCATTTCAGAAATTGTATCCCGTACCCACCCAATATCTGAAGGTCTCTGCATTGCCTTCAATACTTGCGGGTCAGCATGTTGGAGTGGTAGATCAAGATAAGGGAGAATTTGAGGTTGTGTAGCCATCAAGGAAATGAGATCACGAGAGACATAACCGGGAAATGTATATAAAAGGCGGATCCATGGCACGTTTTTGATTCTGGGAAGCATTTGCGTCAGGAGTTTCACCAGACCATCTTTCATTCCCTGATCATGTCCATAATCAGTTACGTCCTGGGCGACCAGATTTATCTCTTTCATACCTTGAGTTTCAAGATAAATTGCATCCTGAATGATCCTTTCAAGCGGTCGGCTAACAAGTGAGCCTTTGATCAAAGGAATGGCACAAAAAGCACATTGGCGCCGGCAGCCATCTGCAATCTTCAGGTAACTGCTTTTCCCTTGGATGGCAATTGCCCGGGCGTCCTTCTCATCTGCTCCCATTGAGTCCGTTTTCGGGAAGTACAAATATGGATGGTGGTCATACTTTTCAGTAATTTTATCAATTACATTGATGATATCCATCCAGTGCCTTGTTCCAAACATGCCATCAATGCCTGGTGACATTTTTAACATGGTTTCCCGATATCTCTGGGTCATGCAGCCGGCAGCAATAAGGAGCTGGTCAGGCTTTTTATGCCTTGCAAGGTTTTGAAGCACAGAAATTGTCTCTTCTCTGGCTGAATCGATAAACCCGCAAGTATTTACAATCAGGTATTTTGCCTTGGATGCTTTCTCCACAGGGAACATCCCCTGCTGATCCATCAATTGTGCGATAGCATTGGAATCCACCAAATTTTTGGCGCATCCTAGAGTAATGAGGTAATAAGCTTTTTCTTGAACTGTCATATCAGGTTAAGGAGGTAGTTGGGTCTGTCCAGGTGGGAGAGGTGTAACGCCAACTTGAGGGGTTAATGTGGGGCTTGGTGTCGCAGTTGGACGGATCAAGCCATCGACATTAAAAACCAAATGGATGACCTGACCGGTCAGGCCTAACGGTCCAATATCTTCTTGATTAAAGAATATTTGCAAGGCAGCTGCATTTCCAGTCAGGATTTCAACCTGAGAATCAGCGGTATATGAGTAGGCATTTCCCAGTGTGACCCTGCCCTCGTAAGCCAGTTTACCGTCACTGGTCACTCTTACCCATGCATCACTGTTGGCGACAATCACCAGTTGAATGGGAGATGTTTGCGAAATTGGGGTAAAGATGGGTGTGGCTTCTTCATAAGAAGGCGTCTCCATGACTGTTGTTTGATCAGCATTATCAGTACTTACGAATGTCTCCTGTCCTATCGGTGCTGTGATCAACACCTCCGCAATATCTGGAATATCCTCAGTAGTTTGTGGTTCCCGGGTAGCTTTGATCATATTGGAGGTACCCCAGATCAGGAATGCCAGGATACCCAAAATCAACAAGGAGCCGAAGAGAAGGTCAAGTGTAAAAACCTTTTTTAATGAAACCGCTGCCGGGGAAGCGAATTTGAGCAAAGGATGTTTATTCTTTTCAGGCGATATTTTTTGAAGACGTCTCTGCTGCAGTCCTTCTGCAAATTTGAGGAGGATTGCTTCCATGTCCAAATCCAAGAATTTTACGTAGTTTTGGAGATGTCCTTTGGCATGGATTGTTGTTGGAAAGGCTTCAATATCTCCGGCTTCCAAAGCAAGCAAGTATTCCTTTCTTATATGGATTTGATCCTCGATATTTTCCAGTGAAAGACCAAGCAATTTACGCCGCTCAACCAATTCCTGACCGATCTCAAAAAATTCCTGTTGGATATTTATTGAAGGAATTGTTGGGTCCAAATCTGTTAAAGGTATTTTTTCTTCTGCTTGTTCACTGGATGGTAAAATTTCGTCTTCTTGCGTCAAAGAGCTTTGTTCCGCAAGATCTTCAGGTGCTTGGGGAGCAATTTCATTATTCTCTGATAATGGTTCTTCCTCAATAGTATCTATATTTGGTGCATGGAGTAATGTGTTTAAATCAACTTTCAGGTAATTGGTAACTATCTTCAGGAATCCGCGTGCTTGTGCTTGAGAAGATATTTCTGAATAATCATCTTCTTCCAATGCACGCAAGGTAGTTAACCGGATCTGAGTGTTTTTGGCAATCTCCTCGAGCGAGATGCCTTTTTCTTCACGAATTTGTTTCAGCCTTTGACCAAGGGTTGGTAACATGATCTAAATTCTAACAAAAACCGGCCTGTGAGACAAAATCCTTCGACAGACCGGATCATATAACTTTTGATGAAGTGAAGGATTATTTTTCAGCGATTTCTTCAGTCAAATCAGCAGTGAGTTCTTTTTCAATGGGTTTTTCAACTTCCACTGATTGTGCTTCTGCAGTGACTGGTTTTGAAGTGACCTGTTTGACAATTTCACCTTCACGACGTATGATCACAGTCACTTCAGGCACCAGATCAATGGTCAAGTGGACAGGAATGTGATATTCGCCGAGAGAACGGATTGGTTCCATGGCAATTTGGTGTCTGTCAAGCTCGAGATCATGCTTCAATTTGATCTCATCAGCAATCATCTGGTTGCTGACCGAGCCGTACAATTTACCCGTCTCACCAGCTTTTACAGAAAATTCCAAAACGATGGCATTGATCACATCCGCCACACTGCTCAATTCTTTATTGAGCACTGCACGCCGCTCAGTGGCTTTTCTGGAGATTGACTCAGCCAACTTGAGCGAGCCTTCGGTAGCCGGAACCGCCAGTTTTTGTGGGATCAGATAGTTGCGACCGTATCCATCGGCAACTTTTTTGATCTCACCCGCACGACCTAATTTGTAAACATCTTTGATTAATAGTACTTTCATTGACAAGCCCTTACCTTTCAGTAGTTTTATTTTTTTGCAAAACGAAGGGTACAACGTTTTGAACCGATACATTTTACCAGATTGTCATTTAAATACAATAGCATTTTTACGGGATTGGGTTGAATAATGGAATTCGATGGATATTATTTTTATGAAGGACCTATGATTCGGGTATACTTACCCAAAACCAATCTGCTTTGGAGGTTGCTGTTCTATGAAACTTGACGCTGCTCATGATCAATGGCAAGAAAAGAATTATCAAAATGCGATAAAACGCTTTCCTGAACGTCGAGAGCACTTCACAACCACATCAGGCACTGAATTACCGCCAATTTTTGTGCCTGAAAAACAAGACGAGGATTATCTGGAGGATCTTGGCTTTCCTGGTGATTATCCCTTTACAAGGGGCGTTCAACCCAGCATGTATCGCGGCCGGTTTTGGACGATGCGGCAATATGCAGGATATGCCAGTGCCGAGGAATCCAATGAGCGTTACCGTTTTCTATTGGCGCAGGGTCAGACAGGCCTTTCAGTTGCATTTGATTTACCCACTCAGATAGGGTATGACGCGGACGATCCAATTGCATCCGGAGAGGTTGGCAAAGTAGGTGTTTCGATTTCTTCTCTGCAGGATATGGATACGCTGTTCCAGAACATTCCCCTTGATAAAGTCTCAACCAGTATGACGATCAACGCGCCAGCAGCAGTTCTCCTGGCAATGTATATTGCTGTCGGTAAAAAACAGGGTGTGCCTGCCAAACAATTACGCGGCACAGTTCAAAACGATATATTGAAAGAATATGTCGCTCGTGGGACTTATATTTTCCCGCCACAGCCATCCATGCGGTTGATTACTGATATCTTCAGTTTCTGTAAATCCGAGGTGCCCAACTGGAACACAATCAGTATTTCAGGATACCATATTCGGGAAGCTGGAGCAACTGCTGCCCAGGAAGTAGCTTTTACACTGGCGAATGCCATCGCGTATATCCAGGCTGCGATTGATGTTGGCTTGGGCGTTGATGAATTTGCCCCTCAGCTGTCCTTCTTTTTCAATGCACATAACAATTTTCTGGAAGAGATCGCAAAATTCAGAGCTGCCAGGCGGCTTTATGCGCGAATTATGAGAGAAAGATTTAATGCCCAGGATGCCAATTCTCAAAAAATGCGTTTCCATACCCAGACAGCGGGCTCGACCCTGACAGCCCAGCAACCTGAAAACAATATTGTCAGGGTGACCTTACAGGCATTAGCTGCTGTTTTGGGAGGAACCCAATCCCTGCATACCAACAGCATGGACGAAGCACTATGGCTTCCGACACAAAAAGCAGTCCAAGTGGCTTTACGAACCCAGCAGATCATTGCACATGAATCTGGCGTTGCAGATACGATCGATCCCATGGCTGGGTCTTATGTAGTTGAACAGCTCACAGATGAGATTGAGCGGATGGCAAGTAACTACATCAAGATCATTGATGCCATGGGTGGCGCTTTGAAAGCAATAGAGAATGGATATATGCAAAGCGAGATTCAGGATGCTGCTTATGACTTTCAGCGAAAACTGGAAAAAGGGGAGGAAGTGATCGTAGGCGTAAACCGCTTCCAGGTTGAAGAAGAAATTTCGCTTGAATCTCTCCGCATCGATGCTGCGATTGAAAAGAACCAACAAAATAAGTTGGCGTCTTTGCGCGCCAATCGTGATGCAGAGGTGGTTAATACCTTGTTAGGTAAGTTGGAAATGACAGCCAGGGGTACTGATAATCTAATGCCTTTATTTATTGAATGTGTTGAACACGACATTACTTTGGGTGAAATTTGTGGTGTTTTGCGTGGTGTTTGGGGCGAATACCAGGCACCAATGTTTTTATAGCATGGAGGTAAGAGATAAATGAATAATGTTAAGAAAGTGAACCATGTGGCAATTGTGGTAGAGAATATTGATGAATCCCTGAAGTTTTGGAGGGATGTCATGGGATTAGAACTCGACCATATCGAAGATGTACCTTCGCAGCAATCTCTGGTCGCGTTTTTACCTGTCGGAGATGGAGAAATTGAACTGGTACAACCAACGTCTCCTGATTCGGGAATGGCAAAGTATCTTGAGAAACGCGGGGAGGGCATGCACCACTTATGTTTTGAGGTGCAGGATATCGAAAACGTGTTAATGATGCTCAAAGAAAAAGGGATCCGAGTGATTGATGAAACCCCAAAAGTTCTGCCAGGGCGCAAAATGGCTTTCATTCATCCGAAATCCGCCAACGGCGTCCTAGTCGAGTTGTATGAATTGACCGAATAATTTTTACGAAATTTTTAAAAAACAATAAATCCTCAGGAGAATAAATTTGTGTTCAGAGTTGATATTATTCTATCCACAGCCATTCGCATGATATTAAGTGACATGGATGGGCAATCCCTTCCTTGCCCAACCACCTGTTCGGGAAGAGCTGGAAGGTGAACGAACCCGGCCATGGTGAGCAAACCATTGCTGGCAATGTGATGCATCAAGATATAAAACACCTGGTTACACAGATAAGTTCCTGCAGAATAAGAAACCTCACAGGGTATCCCTGAGGCAGTGATAGCTTGATGTAATTTATGGATGGGGAGGGTTGAAAAGTATGCCACTGGCGCATCCTGAACGATGGGTTGATCTTCAATTTTGTTACCCTGGTTATCTGGAATGCGGAAATTTAGCAAATTAATTGCCACTTTCTCAAGACTTATCAATGCCCGACCGGTTGCCTGTCCCAAACAAACGACAGCATCTGGTTGGTAAAAATCCAATGAGTCGATGAGTTTAATCGGTGCGTTATTCGTATCGACTGGTAATAAGCAGGTATAAAGGTTGTCATTAACCTTGTGTTGCGTTTCAAAAGCCTTGATCAGTAATTGGCTGGGGTTTATGGCACTGCCAGCAAAAGGCTCAAAACCTGTGATCAGAATTTTCATGGGTCCTCCCTGTCGATTTTAACATTATTTAAGAGAACCAAGTCGAATTCACCTCAGAGGGTGAACAGTCATTCATAACGAATGCCTATGCTATAATTTCTTTTATGAAGGAAGATAACCATGTCTGAAATAAATATTCCCAATTGGATGATTTGGGCGAGGCAATTACAGGCAATCAGTCAATCCGGAATGTATTTCTCAAGTAACGACTTTGACAGGGAACGGTTTCAGAAAATTTCAGCCATTGCTGCGGAAATTATGGCAGATTACACATGCGTGCCAAAGGAGAAGTGGCAGGAAGGTTTTACTGACCAAAAAGGGTACGCGACACCGAAAGTGTCTGTTCGGGCTGCTGTTTTTCAAGACCATCACATTTTGCTCGTGCATGAAAAACTTGACGGTCTCTGGTCAATGCCCGGTGGATGGGCGGATTTGAATGATCCCCCTTCAAAGATGATTGAGCGCGAAGTTTGGGAAGAAAGCGGATTTATTGTAAAAGCTGTGAAACTGATCGCTGTGCATGAGTCCAATCATGACAGGCATCCACTTGAGTTCTGGCATAGTTATACCCTGGTTTTCCTTTGTGATCTTTTAGGAGGAGAGCCTGGAGAGAGTATTGAAACAAGCGAATGCGACTTCTTTACGGAAGGAAGCTTGCCTCCGCTTTCCCTCTCAAGAACGACGACTAAAAGTATTGCGGAAGCGTTTTATTTTCTCGATCATCCTGAAGCAATGAGTAATTTTGATTAATTGGAGGTCAGCATGATCATTACCAATGGAAGAATTGTGACATGGGGTCAACCCAATGTGATCCTTATTGGAGATGCCATCCTGGTCAAAGATGGCAGAATTGAGAAGATTGACAATGCTGATATGCTAATCAAAGCCAACCCGAAAGAGGAAATAATGGATGCGGGCGGTCAATTGGTGATGCCAGGCAATATTTGTGCGCATACTCATTTTTATGGTGCTTTTGCCAGGGGCATGACCATCCCTGGTGAACCACCATCCAATTTCCACAAAATCCTTGAACAACTCTGGTGGAAGCTGGATAAAGCCCTGGATCTGGAAGCAGTACGATATTCAGCCATGGTTTGCCTTGTGGATGCCATCAAGCACGGCACGACAACTTTAATCGATCATCATGCATCCCCTCATGCGATTGATGGGTCGCTGGATGTCATTGCTGAAGCTGTTAATACTGCTGGCGTGCGGGCATCTTTGTGCTATGAAGTTTCAGACAGGGATGGCGGAACAAAAGCGTTGCAGGGTATTCGTGAGAACCGGCGTTTTCTTGATCGCATCAGGAGAGGAGAAGCACAAGATGCGCTTCTCAGGGCTCATTTTGGCTTGCATGCCAGCCTGACATTGAGTGACAGAACTCTGGAAAAGTGCCGACAGGAATGCCCTGACGAAGTCGGCTTTCATGCACATGCTGCCGAAGGCAAGATTGACGAGGACGACAGTTTGCATAAATCAGGGAAACGGGTCATCGAGCGTTTTGCAGATTTTGGAATACTGGGAAAATCAAGCATCATGGCACATGGCGTGCATTTGGATGACCGTGAAATTATGCTTCTGGCAGAAACTGGTACCTGGCTGACCCACCAGCCCCGTTCTAATATGAACAATGCAGTGGGGGTGGCGCCTATAGAGAAGATGCTTAAGGCAGGCGTAAGGGTCGGCATGGGTAATGATGGCTTCTCGAACGCGATGTGGGAGGAGTGGAAGGCTGCTTATTTGCTGCATAAGGCGCATTTACTTGATCCGCGAGCCATGAATGGCTATGAAGTGGTTACCATGGCAGTTACAAACAATGCTGACCTGGTTACATCACTATTCAATGGTCTTAGAATCGGGGAGATAACTGAAGGGGCAGCTGCTGACATTATTTTTGTGGATTATCATGAGTTCACGCCGATGCATTCCGGCAATCTCCCGTGGCATATCCTTTTTGGCTTTCGTGAGAGCATGATTACCACTACTATTGTGGCAGGCAAGGTATTGATGAAAGACAGGATTTTGACCACGCTTGATGAACCAGAGATTACCAGCAAGGCATTTGATTCAGCAGCGAGAACATGGTCACTGATTAACTAAAGAGGCTAACAATGGAGGTAATAAAAAACGCAATGAAAATCGCCATTATTGGTGGAACAGGCAAAGAAGGCAAAGGTCTGGCATTTTGCTGGGCAAAGGCAGGGCATCATGTCATTATTGGTTCGCGCACACTTGAAAAAGCACAAACAGCTGCTGGGGAATTGATGAGTCTTTTACCTTTTGATATTCATTTAGAGGCAATGGAGAATGATGCAGCTGTAAAGGAATGTGATCTTGCTGTTATCACTGTACCCTACACAGCACATAAAGCAACACTCGAATTATTGAAACCTCATTTAAAGGGAAAAATCCTGATTGATGTGACTGTTCCGTTGCATCCTCCCAAGGTGACGCGGGTGTCAATGCCCCCAGAAGGAAGCGCCGCGCAGGAAGCCCAGTCCATTTTGGGAGAAGACACACGTGTTGTTGCCGCTTTCCAAAACATTTCCTATGAAAATCTGATGAAAGATGAGGCACCAATGTGTGATGTTCTGGTGTGCGGAAATGGCAAGGAAGCCAGGCAAATTGTGCTCGGGCTTGTTGCTGACGCGGGCTTGATTGGATGGGACGCAGGCGTCATTGAAAATGCTGTTGTTGTAGAAGGATTGGCGTCAATTTTGATCGGATTGAATATTCAGCATAAAGTGCATTCAACCGGTATACGCATTACTGGCATAGAAAAGGCACGATGAAGGAACAATCATTAACACTGACGCGTGTTCTTGGCATTAAGCATATTGTTGAGGGCGATGATCTTGGCATGATCCTGATGAAAGCATTGGGGGATAATCAGATCAGGCTCGAAGATGGGGATATCCTGGTGCTTGCCCAGAAAATTGTTTCAAAAGCCGAGGGTAGATTGGTTAATTTGACGACAGTTAAACCTTCTCAAAAAGCAATCCGGATTGCCTCCGAAGTTGAAAAACGTCCGGAATTAATCGAGTTGATCCTGCAGGAGAGCAATGAGGTCTTGAGAACCAGACCTGGGACCATCATTGTTGAGCATAAATCAGGTTTTGTATGTGCCAATGCGGGCATCGATCATTCCAATGTGCAGGGAACCTGGGGAAACCCGGAAGATTGGGTTTTGCTTTTACCAGTTGACGCAAACAAATCTGCTGACAGCATCAGAAACTATATTGAAACAATTTCCGATGCCCATGTGGGTGTGATGATCATTGATTCATATGGTCGCGCCTGGAGAATGGGTACCATCGGTATGGCAATTGGTCTGTCGGGTATACCTGCGCTGGTGGATTTGCGTGGCAAGCCAGATCTGTATGATTACAAACTTCGCGTAACTGTGGTTGCCGCTGCTGATGAACTTGCTGCTGCAGCTTCCCTCATGATGGGTCAGGCAGATGAAGGTACACCAGTTGTTCATGCGCGAGGTTTTCCTTACACGTTGCGTGAAAGTAATGCCTCAGAGTTGGTCCGTTCAAAATCGTATGACATGTTCAGATGACTCTTTTCATGGATACGAATAGTCTTGGTGAATTGAAAGTGGTCGCCCTCGCTGGAGGCGTGGGAGGAGCCAAATTAGCTTACGGATTGGCACAGATTCTACCCGGTAAGAACCTGACTGTGGTCGTTAATACAGGCGATGATTTTGACCATTTTGGTCTGAGGATCTGTCCCGACCTTGATACAGTCTGCTATTCGCTCGCCGGTCTGGCAAATCCAATCTCCGGGTGGGGCATGGTTGACGATACATTTACTGTATTGAGCGCATTGAAAGCACTGGGTGCACCAACCTGGTTCAGTATCGGCGACAAAGACATGGCAACACATCTGGAACGGACCAGAAGATTGTCCATGGGGGAGAGCCTCTCTGAAGTAACCAGGTACTTTACTACGCAGTGGGGTATTAAGCATCATATTCTGCCGATGACCGATGATACAGTCAGAACCATGATCATGACCAAAGATGAGCACTGCCTGGCATTTCAGGAATATTTCGTACACCAGGCATGTAAACCGGAAGTTAAGGGGTTCATATTTGAAGGCATTGACCGTGCCAGACCTGCACCCGGTTTGCTTGAAAGTATCAATCTGGCAGATCTTATCGTGATTTGTCCATCCAACCCGTGGGTCAGCATTGACCCTATTATAGGAATAAGGGACATCAAAGATGCGCTGTGTTGTAAAACAGTGGTCGCAGTCTCACCCATCGTTGGTGGAAAGGCGCAGAAAGGACCTGCAGCAAAAATGTTTTCAGAAATGGGCATTGCGCCTACTGCCACTTCTGTTATGATGCATTACAATGACTTGCTCACCGGATTTATACTTGACAATCTGGACAGCCAGGAAGTTGTATTAATGACTCAATGTAATATAATTCCATATGTGACCAATACGATCATGCATCAGCGCGATGATAAAGTGCGGTTGGCAGCAGAGGTGCTTGATTTTGGCAGAAAAATTTTACTTGGTGAGGTTTATTCATGAGCTTATGGGCGATTGTTCCTGTTAAACCCCTCAGTTTTGGCAAATCGAGGTTGTCAGATGTCTTATCTGAGGAAGATCGATTTTCCTTAAATACCAGGCTTTATCAAAACACACTGAATATTTTACGAAATGTAAAAGAAATTTCAGACATTCTTGTTGTTAGCAGGGACTCTGGAGTTCTTGCTTATGCCAGAGAGCTTGGCGTGCGAACAGTGCAAGAGAATGGAAGCCCGGATTTAAATGCTGCCTTGCGCAGAGCGGCAATCTTTTCGCAGATGTTTGGTTCAAGCAGCGTGTTAACAGTCCCTGCGGACCTGCCATTATTGCAGGTTGGCGATATTGAAAAAGTGATTGATCAGGCTGACAAATCCCCACATGCCGTGATTGTTCCGGACAGGCGGAGAGAAGGTACAAACACATTATTAATCACTCCGCCCGATCTCATCCCATTCTCTTTTGGAATAAATTCATTCAGTGCACATTGCCATCTAATTGAGCAGGCAGGTGCGAAGTTGACCATTGTGACTAATGAAAACATAGAACTTGACCTTGACCTTCCAGAAGATTTATTATTTTTAGAGAATAATTACAAAATCAGCATTACTCAGGATTTTGGTCATAAAGATCATTTGGCTGCATAAAGGATGTGTAAGATGAAAAGAAGAGTTGCCCTATACCTGCAAGATTCGCACGATCTGAGAGACGGATTAGATTATGTCAGATATGCTGAAGCTAAAGGATTTGAAGCTGTCTGGCAGGCAGAAAGCCGGCTGGTACGTGATGCGATTGTTCCGATGGCTGCCTATGCAGCAGTGACAGAGCGGATCAAGATTGGGTCAGGTGTCATTAACAATTGGACTCGAAATATTGGACTTTTAGCTGCCACATTCTTGACGCTTGATGATCTTGCGAGAGACAGGATCATCTGTGGTATCGGAGCATGGTGGGATCCGCTTGCCCGCAATGTGGGTATTGACCGATCAAAGCCCTTGAAGGCCATGGAAGAAACGATCACAGTGCTGCGAAAACTACTCAATATGGAGCGGGTGAGTTTTGATGGCGAATTTGTAAAGGTGAATGGGATTGAATTGGATGTGGTGCACGGACGCAAAGAACCTCGGAACGTGCCCATTTACATCGGTGCTACAGGTGAGAAAATGATGGAAATGACCGGGCGCCTGGCAGACGGTGTGGTGATGAATTATTGTGTACCAGTTGAATACAATGATTTTGCCATCGAGCAACTTCTGGTGGGACTCAACAAGTCAGGTCGTTCTCTGGAAGAGTTTGACCGCCCGCAGCTTGTGGTATGCTCGGTGGATGAAGATCATGACAGGGCAATTGACACAACCCGGGAACTGCTGACTCAATACCTGGCACAACAACCCCATATCGCAAAAGCATCAGGTGTGTCAAAAGAGGTTGTGGAAAAAATCCAGGCAATTCTTGGGTGGCCTGCAACACATGAGCAGATCCAGAAGGCAAAACATCTTGTTCCTGAAGATTTGATCCATCGGATAACAGCCAGTGGCACACCAGATGAGGCACGCGCCAAAGTGCAGGAGTACATCAATCACGGGTGCACATGTCCAATCCTTTATCCTGTTGGCGGAAATGTCAAATTGTTGATTGATACATTTTCGGAGTAAACACATGTACAAACAACCGGTATCAAAGAATTGTTTTGTTTGTGGTAGGGAAAATCCTTTTGGATTGAAGTTGGATTTTTATTTTGATGGAAAAGATACAGTCACTGCTGAAGTAAATATTCCAGAATCTTACGAAGGATACCCGGGTGTTGTACATGGCGGTGTTATAACAGCCATTTTGGATGAATGCGCAGGTAGGGCGCATATGATTGATCCAAACAAGTTCATGGTGACTGCACAACTTAATGTACGATTTCGGAAGCCTGTCCCTACCCATACCCTCTTGACAGTAAAAGGCGTGGCAGGGGAACGGCATGGGAGGGTGGCCATGGCACATGGGGAAATTCTTGACAAATCTGGCGAGATTTTGGCAGAAGCAGATGGTGTCTTTGTTGACATTCCGGAAAACAAATTACCCAGCAAGGACGATTATTTGAAAGATTGGCATGTTTATCCAGATTGAAAAGGAGAAAGATGAACACCTCCTATATTAGACCTAAATCGATTGCGGATGCTATTGCGATATTAAGCGATCAATCTGTTTCTACAAGAATACTAATGGGTGGAATGTATCCTCTTGATCGAGTTTATGATGAGATCAGTCTTATTGATTTGCAGGCATTGGGACTGGATCAGATCAAACCTGATATGGATAAGATTGAAATGGGATCAATGACAACCTTACAGCAGGTATATAGTCACGAAACCATCCCGGCAAAGCTGAAAGAGACAATCAAAATAGAAGCCGGGCAAAATGTGCGCAACAGTCTCTGTTTGGCTGGATTGATAGAGAACGGCGATGGGCGTTCACCTGTGCTGACTACCCTGGTAGCGATGGATGTCTATCTGACATTTGAACCAGGAGAGAAAAAAGTGGCACTGGCTGATTACCGTAAAAGGGATCGCAATAATGCATTTGGACTTTTCATAACCAAAGTGGTTTTTGATCGCAATATCATCTTGGCGTTTGAATCGGTCGCACGGACTCCGCTGGACAGACCGATCATTTGCGTTTCTGTGGCAGCCTGGCCTGATGGAAGGATGCGTGCAGTCTTGGGTGGCTATAAAAGTGAGCCGATCCTGGCGTTTGAGGGTTACGACTTGGCTGCCATAATCCCGGAGGTAAGGAAGGCATTTGCTCACGCTGATGATGAATGGGCTACTGCGGAGTATCGCCAGGAAATGGCAGAAGTACTTGCCTTGCGATGTATTGAGCATCTTAATATGCAAAGGGAGGAGGCAAAATGAAGATCCAGCTTAAAATTAACAAACAATTGATTGCAGTGGATGTAGATCCCACTGAAATCTTGCTGGAGACTCTACGACATTTGGGGCTGATGGGTGTCAAATCTGGGGGATGTGCACGGGGTGAATGCGGCGCATGTACTGTTTTAATGGATGGGATCCCTGTCAATAGTTGCATGTTCCTGGCAGTTCAGGCGGAAGGACATGAACTTGAAACAATCGAATTCCAAGGGGAACATCCCGAAAAGGGATGGCGCCATACCCATGGGCTTGATCCCATTCAGCAGGCATTTATTGACACTGGAGCCATACAATGTGGCTACTGCACACCTGCCATGGTGCTGACTGCCAAGTCACTTTTAAACCATAATTTAAACCCAAGTGAGGCACAGGTTCGGGATGCACTTTCTGGCGTTTTATGCCGCTGTACAGCTTATGTCAAACCTGTGCAAGCCATACTGCGCGCTGCTGCCATTCTTAGAAATGAATTTGTGCCTGCGATTTCAAGGGACGGTGGCAATCAAGGGATTCCTTTTGAGACAATCCCACAAGACCTGGCAAGCGAGTCAATTAGCGATAGAACAACACTCACCAAAACAGGTATATTGCCAAAATTGAAAATTACACCGGAGTCGGAAGGATTTCAAACCGTTGGTCACCCGGAGCCGAAAGTAGATGCCATGAAACTGGTGCAGGGGAAGCCGGCATTTACTGCTGACCTGCATCTGCCAAATATGCTTTATGCCAGGGTATTGAGGAGTCCAGTTGCCCATGCCAACATCAAGCGGATTGATGTCAGTAAAGCGAGAGATTTACCTGGTGTGGCTGCAGTCCTGACCTGGCAGGACATCCCCCGCATAGTTTATTCAACAGCGGGTCAGTCTGATCCCATTCCAGGGCCTTTGGATGCTTTTTCCTTGGACAAAAAAGTACGCTTTGTCGGAGACCGAGTGGCGTTTGTTGCTGCGGAATCAGTATCAATTGCTGAAAAGGCATTAAGCCTGATTGAAGTTGAGTACGAAGAGCTGCCTGTTGTTATTGACCCGCGCGATGCCATGAAAGAGGGAGCAGCCCAAATCCATAATGAGCCTGAATATGTTGATTTTGCAGATTCTGACGCATCCAAAAATCTGGCTGCGAAGATTCGCATTGATATTGGCAATGTAAAAAAAGGCATGGCAGATGCTGACCAGATCTTTGAAGAGGAATACGTTGTACCGAAAGTTCAGCAAGCACATATTGAGCCGCATACATCGCTGACATATTGGGATGAGGATGATCGCCTGGTAATCAGAACCAGCACGCAGGTACCTTTCCATGTGCGCCGCATCCTTGCACCTGTTCTTGGTCTGCCAGTCAAAAGGATCCACGTGATCAAACCCAGAATTGGAGGCGGTTTTGGCAATAAGCAGGAAGTGCTGATAGAGGATGTGGCTGCTCATTTGACCATTGCCACAGGACGCCCGGTTTTATATCAGATGGACAGGGAAGAGGAATTCATCGCCTCCAGATCGCGGCATCCAATGCGCATCAAACTTCGGACAGGAGTCAAATCTGATGGTACCATTACGGCGAATGAGATGCTGTGCTTGAGCGATACGGGGGCGTATGGTTGCCATGCATTGACAGTTGCAGGAAATACAGGACAAAAAGCCATGGCGCTCTATGTTGGTGATGGGGAATATCGAAAATCGCCTAATATCCGTTTTTATGCGGATGTGGTTTACACCAATACACCGCCTTCGGGTGCTTATAGAGGTTATGGCGTACCCCAGGGATTCTGGCCGCTGGAACGCCATATGGAAACAATTGCCAGGTCATTGGGATTGAACCCCATTGCATTCCGATTGAAAAACGCATTGCGATCAGGTGAACTGCAGCCATTCAGCACAGCTTGGAGTGAAGGTCGTGAACCAAAGCCTGAAATTGTCGAAACTGTCGGGTTGGAAGAATGTGTAGTCCAGGGAAAAGCAGCAATTAGCTGGGATGAAAAATACGGATCGCCAGTTTGGCACACAATCCTCGATAAGCCTAACTTGAGACGTGGCATTGGTGTTGCCATGGTGATGCAGGGAACTGCTATTCCCTATCTGGATATGGGCGGGGCAAGTATAAAACTTAATGACGATGGCACCTTTAACCTTTTGGTGGGAGCTACCGATCTGGGTACTGGTTCAGATACTGTGCTGGCGCAAATGGCGGCAGAAATTCTGGGAGTAAGTCTGGAGGATATTATTGTTTATTCTTCGGATACAGACTTTACGCCATTTGACAAAGGCGCGTATGCTTCATCAACGACATATATCAGCGGAACCGCAGTTGTGAAAGCAGCCAGACTTGTGGCTGAACGCATCAAGAGCAGGGCTGTGAATATGTTTGCAGAAAAAGACATTCATGTCGATGCAAAGGATGTGCGCCTGAGTAACCGGATGGCAATTTTAACTACAGGGGAAAGTCTGCGGCTTGAAGATATTGCCCTGAATGCGTTGCATCATAAAGACCAGGAACAAATTATGGCAGTTGCTTCACACATGTCTTCTGTTTCGCCACCTCCCTTTGCAGCGCAATTTGCAGAAGTCTTGGTTGACATAGAAACAGGCAAAGTCAATGTTGAAAAACTGGTGATGGCAGTTGATTCAGGTGTGATCATAAACCCTGTGACTGCATCTGGTCAAATTGAAGGCGGTATGGCACAAGCCTTGGGATATGGTGTCTGTGAAGAAATGGTGTACGATGCCAAAGGAAGACCCAGGGAGCGTGATCTGGTTGATTATCATATCTTCAGAGCTGATGAAATGCCTGATCTGGAGACAATATTTGTTGAAACCTATGAGCCATCACATCCCTTTGGTGCGAAAGCTGTGGCTGAGATCCCGATGGATGGGGTTGCTCCAGCCGTTGGCAATGCTGTCCTGGATGCCTGTGGTGCATCCATCAATGACAATCCGCTGACACCAGAAAAGATTTGGCGTGCACTCAATAAAAAATAATAAGGATATTTCACCAATGATGATAGAATCAATCAATCCTATTCGAGATTCAAATCGCGTTTATGTGATCGGACATATCAACCCGGATACTGATTCCATCGCTGCAGCACTGGGATATGCATGGCTTCTCAGGGAACGAGATGGATTGCAGGCAATTGGCGCAAGGGCAGGAGCGATTAACCGGCAAACTTCTTTTGTTATACAATTCCTTGATATCGAACCACCCGTGTTGTTAACGGACGCATCTCCTCGTTTTGAATCGGTCATGCGCAGATTGGACGTCGTTACCCCTGAAAAATCCTTGAATGAAGCCTGGACAATCCTGTCCAGAACTGGCGGGGTGGCTCCTGTGGTCAACCCCGATGGAATACCTCATGGTCTCATTACTGGTCGCAGCCTGTTTGACTTCCTGCGACGGATAATGGGTCCTCATCCGAAGTATAAGGATATGACCTTGGCAGAACTGCTGGATATCCCTTGCAGGGAGGCGGCACAGACAGAAATTCCGAAATATCAGGCGTCAACCAGGATTAAAGATGTGATCAATCGATTACTGAGGACTGAATTGGATGAGTTTTGGGTTGTAGATGAACAAAGTCGCTACCTCGGTATTTGCCGGCAGCGTGATCTATTGAATCCTCCAAGATTAAAATTGATCCTGGTTGATCATAACGAAGCCCAACAAGCACTTGCCTCACTGGAAGAAGCTGAACTGCTGGAAATTATGGATCATCATCGGCTGGGGAATCCTTCCACTTATGAACCCATCAAATTCACTGCAGATATTGTTGGAAGTACATCCACACTCGTTTCCGAACAGATAGAAGAGGCAGGTTTGAGCGCCCCTCCACAATTGGCAGGTTTGCTCCTGGCGGGATTGTTGTCAGATACATTGATATTAACTTCTCCCACTACAACCGAACGGGATAAAAATGCCGCCAAACGGTTGGCAAGATGGGCAATTGTGCCTGGCACCCCCATGGAAAATGAAACCATTCAAACTTATGGCCAAAAAGTAGTTTCTGCCGGATCAGGTCTGACCACACAAGACCCGCAATCTGTGGTTACCTCTGATATGAAAATCTATGAAACAGCTGGCTATCGTTTTGCAATTGCCCAGGCAGAAGTTTCCGACATTTACGAAATTGGAGATTATCTTGAAACCTTGAGCGAAGCATTAGGCGCCTTGAAGGATCGAAACAACCTCGATTTTGCTGCATTGATGGTGACAGATGTCGTAAAAGGATCAAGCCGGATTCTCTTTGTGGATGCTCCACCAGCATTGGATGAACTACCGTATCGACCTTTAGCTGATGGGACAAGACTTGCAGAAGGTGTAGTATCGCGAAAGAAGCAATTGTTACCGATCATCTTCACATTATTGGAGGTATAACACATGAAAATTTATGAATCCATCAGTAAGGCCATCAATGAGGGAAAACCTGTCGCATTTTGCACTGTGGTAGAAACCAATGGATCTGTTCCCAGACATGCCGGCAGCAAGATGCTTGTCTATGCAGATGGCAGTAGATATGGATCCGTTGGCGGAGGGGAGGTTGAGGAGCGCACAATCAAGGCGGCACGAGAATCACTGTTGGATGGGCACCCGGCTCTGGTTGATTTTTCACTGAACCAGAGTGAATTGGAACCTGCGGGTTTGTGCGGTGGCAATGTGAAAATTTACATAGAACCCATCCTGCAGGTAGTCAAAATGATCATTTATGGCGCAGGCCACGTCGGAAAAGCAGTTGCCCACCTTGCCAAATGGTTAAATTTCCGGGTGGTTGTCAGCGATGATCGGGAAGGATCATGCGATTCTGCAATCATTCCTGATGCGGATATGTTTCTGCCGATGGCAATGGAAGTTACTCCGCATCACTTTGAAATAGACAGTAACACTTACCTGGTTCTCGTTACACGCGGAGCAGATGTGGATATTAAAGGAATTCCATCTCTTTTGAAGACAGATGCTGCTTATATTGGTGTGATGGGCTCAAGGAAACGCTGGGAGTTTACCAGGAAAGGTCTGTTGGAAGCTGGCGTGACTGAAGAAGAAATAAGCAGGATCAAGACACCCATCGGTTTGGATATCCACGCAGAGACGCCTGAAGAAATTGCGGTGAGTATCCTGGCGGAGATCATTCATTGGAGAAACCATGGCGCTGCATAAGTGATGGTTAAACTTTATGCAGGAGATTAACATGTGGAAACAATACAATAACCTGACGAATGAAAAAGAACTCCTGGAGCTTCTGGATAAAGATGGCTCAAAGACACGCATCATTGCCGGTGGAACCGACCTGATGCTGGAACTGGAAAGGGGATTAAGACCGGAGATTGAGAACCTGGCAGATATCTCGCGCATACCTGGGCTTGACAAAATTTTGGAAGATGAAAAAGGTTTAATCCACATTGGTCCAATGGTCACCCATAATGACATCCTGGCTTCCCAATTAATAAGGTTAAAAGCGTTTCCCCTTTTTCAAGCCTGCTGGCAGGTTGGTTCTCCACAAATTCGCAACCGTGGAACTGTAGCCGGAAATTTGGTCACAGGATCTCCCGCAAATGACACGATCTCACCTCTGATGGCATTAGATGCAAGCTTGATCCTGAAGTCCAAAAAAGGTGAACGAACAGTTCAATTGGTTGATTTCTACAAGGGTGTGCGCAAGACAGTTTTACAACCAGATGAATTTGTGAAAGAGATCATTTTTAAAGGTTTGAATGAAAATCAGAACGGGTATTTTGTGAAGTCAGCACTCCGTAGAGCACAGGCCATTTCTGTTGTGAATGCCTGTGTCATTCTGGAAATCAAGGAGAATATCATACAAAGAGCCAGGATCACCCTCGGTTCTGTAGCACCCACGATCGTTCATGCCAGATCTGCTGAAGAATACCTTGAGGGAAAAGTTTTATCTGACGTTGTGATCTTACAAGCTGCCGAGATGGCTGGAAATGTTGCCAGACCAATTTCGGATGTGCGCGGTTCAGATCAGTATCGATCTTATGTTGTGCAAGTACTCGTAAAAAAGGCATTGACGGCGATATTGACAGGAGGGTATCGCAGCACTGTCCCTGAGAATATTGTTCGCCTGGATTCATCATCTAATCAAATAAGAATGGCAATGCAACCTTGGGATGGGAAGGAAATTAACACAAGGATCAATGGTAAAAGTTTTACCTTCAAGCATGGTTTGAATCAATCACTGCTCCATTTGATGCGGGAAGAGGCTGGGCTATCTGGAACAAAGGAAGGCTGTGGTGAAGGCGAATGCGGTGCATGCACGGTCCATCTTGATGGAAAAGCGGTCATGAGCTGCCTGGTACCTGCACCCAGGGCGGATCAAGCTGAGATCATCACCATCGAAGGCATTCAGAAGGGAGACCAACTGCACCCTGTCCAACAGGCATTTATGGACCATGGTGCTGTACAGTGTGGCTTTTGCACGCCAGGATTCGTGATGTCTGCAGTAAAACTTCTGGAAGAGTATCCTGAACCAACACAGGATGAAATCAAGCAGGCAATAACCGGTAATTTGTGCCGCTGTACTGGATATTATAAAATCGTCCAGGCAATCGAAGCAGCCAGCAAGCACTCATTTGGAGAAAAAGATAACTGATGGAGGAAGGAATGACGTACATCGGTAAATCGATCACACGGGTAGATGCAAAAGCCAAAGTGACCGGGGAAGCAATTTATCCCAGTGACATAAATCTCCCAGGGCAGCTTGCTATGAAAATCCTATTTGCAGGCAGACCGCATGCCATTGTCAAAAGGATTGACCTGACGAGGGCGATGGCTCTTGAAGGGGTGGTGGCGATTTACACCGCCAAAGATGTGCCTGTGAATGAATATGGTCTGATCATGCCAGATCAACCTGTGCTATGTGGACCTGGTTCTCCGAAACCATTCAGTGACAGGGTTCGCTTTGTCGGTGATCAAATTGCCTTGATCATTGCTGAGAGCGAAGCGATTGCAACCAGGGCACGCGCCCTGATTGAAGTGGAATTTGAGGATTTACCTGTTATTGATAATGTCAATGATGCCATGAAGCCAGATGCCGTGCTTCTGCATCCCGATAAGGGCAGCAATGAATTCTGTCATTTCCGCATCAGATCAGGTGACATGGAGACCGCTTTTGCAAGCAGTGATGTGATCATCGAACGTACTTATCATACCCCGGTTCAGGAACATGCGTTCTTACAACCGGAGGCGGGGATTGGCTATCTTGATGAAGAGGGCAGGATCACTGTTGTTGTGGGCGGGCAGTGGACTCATGAGGACCAGGAACAGATCGCACATGCATTAGGCTTACCTTTGGAAAAGGTCAGAGTGATCTATCCTGCGATTGGGGGCGCTTTTGGGGGAAGGGAGGATATGTCAGTTCAAATCGTCTTGGGATTGGCAGTGATGCGACTGAATGAAGCTGGCATTCAGCGACCCGTAAAAATCACCTGGACTCGGGAAGAGTCCATATTGGGACATCATAAACGCCATGCATACGAGATTGATGCAAAATGGGGAGCGACAAAGGAAGGCAAAATCCTGGCGGCTGAAGTTGAGATCCGCGCTGATGGGGGTGCTTACGTTTACACTTCAACAAAAGTACTTGCCAACGCGGTTCTACTGGCTACAGGTCCTTATGAAATCCCAAATATCAAAGTCGATGGCTATGCAATTTATACCAATAATATCCCTGGTGGTGCGTTCAGGGGATTTGGCGGACCACAGGCTATTTTTGAAGCAGAGATGCAGGCTACCTTACTGGCTGAAGCATTGGATATGGATGCGGTTGAATTTCGCATGCGAAATTTGTACAAGGAAGGATCTCTCATGTCGGTGAGATCCGTTATCCCTGAAGGTGTGAGCATCCGTAATGTTGTGGCAAAATGTGCCAAAGAATCAGGCTGGTTGGAGACTCCAACTGGATGGAAAAAGGCTTTTATTGCTGCCTCAGAATCCACAAACTTGAATATTAAAAAAGGCAGGGGCTTTGCGTGCGGCTATAAAAATGTCGGTTTTTCATATGGCGCGCCGGAAAACTGCAATGCGCGCATTGAGTTATATGGCAGTAATGAAATTGAAAAAGCGGTTTTATATCACGCCGGTGCTGAAGTAGGTCAGGGCGCGCATACCATATTTGCACAGTTTACTGCAGAATCTCTTGGTGTCCCGATTGAGCGGGTTGAGCTTGTCCTTTCAGATACAGGCTCTTCAGAAAACTCAGGTAGCGTATCTGCTTCGCGTATGACTTTTATGGCAGGAAATGCCATTAAGGGTGCAGCGCGTGAAGCGCTGCTAAAGTGGCGGGCAGAAGAAAGACCAGCCATTGCCAGTTATACCTACAGACCCCCTGCAACCACACCTTTTGATCCTGAGACTGGGAAATGTATGCCAAATTTTGCTTATGGATATGTCGCAGAGGCTGTGGAAGTTGAAGTCAATATGGAAACAGGGGAAATTAAATTGACCAATGTGGTTTGTGCAGATGATGTCGGCAATGCCATCAACCCTTCACAAGTTGAGGGTCAAATTGAAGGTGCAGTCGTCCAGGCAACTGGATATGCGTTGTTGGAGAATTTCATTCAGAAAAAGGGATATGTGAAGACAAGCCTTCTATCCAACTACCTAATTCCAACAGTACTGGACATCCCGGACAAGGTTAATTCAATTATTGTTGAAAATCCTGATCCATTAGGACCTTATGGTGCCCGTGGAATGGGAGAAATGCCTTACCTGCCATTTGTGCCTGCAGTAATGGATGCTGTGCATGATGCAACTGGGATGTGGTTCCATGATTTTCCCCTGACACCGGAACGCGTTCTACGCAGATTGGGCAAATTGAAGTGAAAGGTGAGATCATAATTCGAGGCGGGGGAGATCTTGCCAGCGGAGTGGCATTGCGCCTGCATCGCGCAAGGCTCAAATTGATCGTCTGCGAAATAGAAAAACCGCTCAGCGTGCGAAGAACGGTATCTTTTTCTGAAGCTGTTTATGAAAAAATGACGGGGGTCGAAGATGTGATTGCTTGCCTCGCTGAGGACATTAATGAGGTTAAAAAAATTCTCTCAAAGGGACAAATCCCTGTCCTTGTCGATCCTGATTGCCGCATCCTGGATCAAATAGAACCAGCAGTCATCGTGGATGCACGCATGAAAAAACAGGAGATTCAGGATAAGTTAAAAACAGAGGCCATGATCATCGGCTTGGGACCTGGATTCACAGCAGGCAAGAACTGCGATGCAGTCATCGAAACCAACCGCGGTCACAATCTGGGACGTGTGATCTGGGAAGGCTGTGCAGAAGGGGATACCGGTATCCCTGGACCTGTTAACGGCATCACCAGCGAAAGAGTGATACGGGCGCCTGCATCTGGCATGCTGCAGCCAACGGTAGAAATCGGCTCCCTGGTTACAAAGGGGGAATTAATTGCTTATGTTGATGATACAGAAGTGTTTTCCCTTATTTCGGGTCTGGTTCGTGGCATGGCTCACTCGGGATTACCTGTGCATGAGGGGATGAAAATTGGTGATATTGACCCGAGAGAAGATATCAACCTCTGCCGGTTCGTGTCTGAAAAAGCACTGGCTATAGGTGGTGGGGTGTTGGAAGCGATCCTCTCAAGACCTGAGATGCCCCGAAAATTGTGGGGGATTTAATTGCGACTTATTGATGCTTTTCGATTGAATAAAAAGGATCGGATCGCCTTTACGGGAGCAGGCGGGAAAACAACGGCGCTTTTTTGTATTGCGCGGGAATTTGAGGGACCTGTTCTCATCTCAACGACGACCCACCTGGGTGCTTGGCAAAGCCAACTGGCAGATAAACACTGGATCATCAAAGATGATCATGATTTTGATCACAGAAGAGCTGAAAAGATTACTGGCGTTACCCTGGTGACAGGTGCGGCGGATCAAGAAGAACGCTTGAGCGGATTTGACAATGAGAAAATTCAATTCCTACTTGAGATGGCTGATAAAAATTCATGTCCTTTGCTGATAGAAGCCGATGGTGCCAGGACCAAGCCTCTCAAGGCTCCTGAATTATACGAACCGGTAATTCCTGACTTTGTGACGCATGTGATTGTCATCGCAGGTATGTCTGGCTATCAACAAAGGCTGGATGAAAATGTTGTTCATCGGCCCGGATTGTATGCCAAGTTGAGTGGCCTGAGTTTAGGTGAGAAAATATCCCTGGATGCCATGAAACTAGTTCTTTCCAGTCAAAATGGGGGAAAGAAAGGCATTCCTGCAGGAGCAAAAGCTTTCTTGCTGTTAAACCAGGCTGATGATCCCTTATTGCAGAGTGTCGCAGGTAGATTGGCGCGGATGTTAAGGACAGATTTTGAAAAAATTGCGATTGCATCTTTGCAGACGAATAGCGTTTATGCATGTTTCCATAAAATTGCTGGGATTGTTCTTGCAGCAGGCGGTGCATCCCGTCTTCAGGTACCCAAGCAGTTGCTCCAATGGTGCGGCGAGAGCTTCGTTTCATCCGTCGCTAAAACAGCCATAGCAGCAGGTTTGGATCCTGTTATAGTCGTCCTGGGTGCTTATCACGAAGCCGTGAAGAAGGTGCTTGATAAAATGCCTGTTCATTTCGTGAATAATCTGCATTGGAAGGAAGGGCAAAGCACATCCATCAAAGTTGGGATTAAGGCTTTACCTGAAGGTGTCGAAGGTGCCATCTTTTTATTGGCGGATCAACCTCAGTTATCCGTTTCCCTGGTTAAATCACTCATGGAAAGTGCCTGGACTTCATCAAAGCCTGTCATTACGCCTTTAATCGATGGAAAAAGGGGTAACCCTGTCTATTTTTCAAGTGAAACTTTTGATGAGCTATCTGGAATTACTGGCGACCAGGGAGGGAGGGCGATTTTCTCCAAATATCCACTCCAATATCTTGATTGGTTTGATGAAAGCCAGAAATTAGATGTTGATACACTGGATGATCTTGCACGGCTCAGGAAGTTTGAATAATTTTAGGCAGATCGAAACTTCTCGTTCGCGGAGTGGTCAAGATCGCACTCTACGTGCCGGTCAGCAGACGTTGCTGGCAAATCCAGGTCACTGCGTTCCAACGTAGAGATTGACCTTTGTCATTCCACAGACTCCTGTAAGTCTTTATGTAAGTCTTCATTGACCCTACAGGAAGGTTGTGGCATAATATTCCTGTTAATATAAAATGCGATGATGGAAACGAGTAAACTTGTCTGAAATGACAGCGAGCCTGGAAGCAGTGAGAGCCAGATCATGAAAACAGGTTGAAAATCCTTCTGGAGCTGCAAACTGAACGCAAAAATGCCAGTAAGTGCGCCGGCGAGCACTTTCCCGTTATAGATGGTGCAGTTATTACCGATTTGGCGATAACTGGCTGAGGTGTCTGGCTTTGCCAGGAACCAGGGTGGTACCGCGAGAATGAACTCGTCCCTGTGCTGGGATGAGTTTTATATTTTATGGAGGCAGCATGTTTAAATCAGTATCATCAAGATTAAATGTCACCCTCATGGAAGAAGCCATGCTACGCTTTTGGCGTAATAATGATATTTTCAAAAAATCCATGCTCCAACGGGAAAATGGACCCAAATATGTTTTTTATGAGGGTCCGCCGACTGCAAACGGAAGACCAGGTGTTCATCATGTTTTGGCGCGTGTGTTTAAGGATATGTTCCCTCGTTACAAAGCCATGCAAGGTTACTTTGTTGACAGACGTGGTGGTTGGGACACCCATGGTTTGCCTGTGGAAATTGAAGTTGAAAAGAAGCTTGGATTTACCAATAAAAGCCAGATTGATGCATTTGGGATTGAAAAATTCAATGCACTGTGTAAGGAGTCTGCCTTTGAATACATCCAGGATTGGGAACGGCTGACTGACCGCATCGCCTACTGGGTTGATCTCAGTAAAGCCTATGTCACCTACAAGAATGAGTATATTGAATCAGAATGGTGGTTGTTGAAATCAATTTGGGATAAGGGATTACTCTACCAGGGATTTAAGGTGGTACCTTATTGTCCACGCTGCGGCACGCCTCTTTCTGATCATGAAGTTGCACAGGGTTATCAGCAAGCTGAGGATCCATCCCTGTTTGTGCGCATGCCCCTGACTGATGAACCCAATACAAATTTCCTGGTATGGACAACAACCCCCTGGACTCTGCCTGGTAATGTTGCCATCGCCGTGCATCCGGATGTGGAATATGTGACTGTCACCCAGGAGGAAGGCGACAATGCTGAAAGATTCATCCTGGCAAAAGCTTTGGTTTCAAATGTGTTTGGAGAAACACCTGTCAGAATTTTGAAGACTTTTAAAGGGAAACAGCTCAAAGGCAAACGCTATTTGCCCTTATATAAATTTCTCCCCCTGGAAAAACCCGCTCATTACGTCGTTCTGGCAGATTTTGTTACAACCAGCGAAGGAACAGGTCTGGTTCATATTGCACCTGCGTTCGGTGCTGATGACATGCAAATAGCCGTTGAAAATGACCTGCCAATGCTTATGACCATTAACGATGAGGGCAAGTTTAAGAACGAGGTGCGTCCCTGGGCAGGAAAATTTGTCAAGGACGCAGATCCTTTGATTGTGCAGGAGCTCAATTCACGCGGCTTGATGCTGAAGATTGGCAAATATACCCATACCTATCCCTTCTGCTGGCGCTGCAACACGCCGTTGTTGTATTATGCAAGACCAACCTGGTACATCCGCACCAGCGCGCTGAAGGATCGACTGGTGGCATTGAACCAGGAGATCAATTGGGTTCCTGAGCATATTAAGAATGGTCGGTTTGGGAACTGGTTGGAAAATAATGTAGACTGGGCGCTGGGGAGAGACCGCTACTGGGGGACTCCTTTGCCAATCTGGCGGTGCAATCATTGCGGGCATCAAATTTGTGTGGGTTCTGTTCAAAGTTTGAGTGAATTGGCAGGCAATGATCTTTCAGAAATGGATCTGCATCGCCCTTATATTGACCGGATCACATTTACGTGCCCGGAATGTCACCAGGGAACGATGACCCGGGTGAAAGAACTGATTGACGTATGGTTTGATTCTGGCTCCATGCCCGTCGCACAGTGGCATTATCCTTTTGAGAATATGGATGCTTTCAAGGAACAATTTCCTGCAGACTTCATTTGCGAAGCTGTAGATCAAACCCGCGGATGGTTTTATTCCTTATTGGCAATCAGTACGCTGGTGTTTGACAGCATCAGTTATAAGAATGTGATTTGCCTCGGTCTAATCCAGGATGGTGAGGGACAAAAAATGTCCAAATCAAAGGGGAATGTGGTTGATCCCTGGGAAGTCTTGAATACCCATGGGGCAGACGCGTTCAGGTGGTATTTGTATACTTCGAGCCCTCCAGCCAATGAAAGGCGTTTCAGCACTGAGCTGGTTGGCGAGGTTGTACGTAACTTCACTCTGACACTCTGGAACACCTATTCGTTTTTTGTCACGTATGCCAATTTGGACGGTTGGACGCCTGATTCACCGATCATTCCCCAATTAAGTTCCCTGGATAACTGGCTGATCTCAGCTCTGCATGCTTTAATTCGGGATGTCACCAAGGCTTATGAAGAATATGATGTGTTGGGAGCGACACGACCGATCGAAACATTTGTTGATCAACTTTCAAACTGGTATTTACGCCGTTCAAGGCGACGCTTCTGGAAAAGTGAGTCCGATGCTGATAAAGCGGCTGCATATCACACACTTTACCAGGCGTTAACTGTCTTGTCCAAGTTGCTGGCTCCGACCATGCCTTTTATTTCAGAAGAACTGCATCAGAATCTGGTGCGCTCTGAGGATCCCCTTGCCCCTCTTTCAGTGCACCTGGCAGATTGGCCGAAATTTAACGAAACCCTGATTGATGAGAAGCTCAACCGCTGCATGAACGCCGTAATGAAATTGGCATCATTGGGACACGCTGCCCGAAACAAAGCCAATATTAAGGTGCGTCAACCTCTGGCTGAGGTGGCATTTGCTGTTGGAACTGCAGATGAACAGTTCATAGTAGAAGAATATAAAGAATTGCTTGCTGATGAATTGAACGTGAAATCTGTGCGTGTTTTGGGAGGGGCTGATGAAGCTGTCTCTTACACGATCAATCCCCTGCCAATGCAATTGGGGCAGAAACACAAAAAACTATACCCAGAGGTAAGAAAGGCTCTGCTCCAATTACCTGCTGATGAAGTTGCACGAAAACTTCTTGATGGCAATTCTATATTTATCAAAGTTGATGGCAAAACCATTGAAGTCTTGCCCGAGGAAGTGGAAGTTCACACTGATGCCAAGGAAGGATTTGAGGTAGCTTCAGAAGGCGCATACCTAGCTGCATTAGTGACCGAGCTGAGCCAGGACTTGATTGATGAAGGGCTGGCACGTGAAGTTGTGCGGCGTGTGCAGGCTTTGCGGAAGGATGCGAGACTTGAAATTTCTGATCGCATTCTGCTGTTTTATTTCGCATCAGAAAGTCTTGCATCTGCGATGCAAAAATTTAATGAATATATCAAAGCTGAGACGCTGGCTCTCGAACTAAAAAATGAGCCGGCACCAGTAGGTTGGGCATCAATCTCTGATACCTTTGAGCAAGAATCGCTTACAATCAGTTTGCAGAAAACAGAGTAACCATAACGGAGTCATTTTGAATATAATCTCAGAAGAAAAAAAACCTGATATGCCGGATGAAAACAGGCATCCTGAGCGAACGATGGATTGGAAGGCTGTTGCCAAACATTACGCGTTTTTGTTTGGCATTGCTGCATTGATCATCATCTTTGATCAGTTCACGAAAAACTGGATACGCACAAACCTGGCAATTGGCGAGAGCTGGGTGCCGTGGAATTGGCTGGCGCCTTTTGTGCGGCTCGTGCATTGGAAAAACACAGGTGCTGCATTCGGTCTATTTCAGAATGCAAGCATAGTTCTGGCTATTCTGGCAGTGATCGTATCTATTGCGATCATCATCTATTTTCCACGCATTCCCAAGGAAGAAAAACTAATGCGCATAGCCATGGTAATGATGCTGGGTGGCGCTCTCGGCAACCTTGTTGATCGGTTGACCATTGGCTATGTAACTGACTTTATATCTGTGGGCAATTTTCCGGTGTTCAATGTGGCAGACTCCAGTATCACAGTAGGTGTATGCATCCTTATATTGGGAATGTGGATCAGTGAGAATAAAGCCAAAAAATTGGCTGAAGTAAAGGATTTGGCAACAGAACCAGAAGATCCATTTTCAGAAGAAACGCTTGAGAAACCAGCAGCTGAAGAAGACCAGGAACAGGAACAATGAAATTCAGATCACACCAATTTAGTTTTACACAGGAGGGGTCAATCAGGATTGATAAATTCCTGGCAGACCAATTGGTGGATGTCTCACGTTCCAGCATTCAGAAATATATTCAAAAGGGATTTGTAACTGTAGACGATCTTCCGATTGAAAAGGCCAACTTTAAAATTGAAATGGGACAGGTGGTTAATATAGATATCCCTGAAGAACAGGATCAGGTACTTCTGTCGGAACAAATAGTACTCGATGTGATCTATGTGGATGAAAATACCATCGTGATCAATAAACCAGCGGGTATGGTGGTTCATCCGGGCGCTGGAAATGAAACGGGTACTGTGGTCAATGCATTGCTGGCATATTGGCCTGAGATTGCAGGCGTAGGGGATGCGGAGCGACCGGGTGTAGTTCACAGGCTGGATAGGGAGACTTCTGGTGTTCTATTGATCGCACGAACCCAAAAGGCTTATGAATGGTATGTTTCCCAGTTTAAAAGCCGGAAAACCCAAAAAACATACCTGGCATTGGTGGATGGTCATCCACCCACACCAGAAGGACGCATTGTTGCGCCCATTCTGCGAGACCCAAAACACAGGCAGAGGATGGCGGTGGCGTTGCAGGGTCAGGGACGCAATGCTGTGACAGAATATTTTCGATTGAAGCAATATCCTGATCACGATTACCTTGAAGTGCATCCACTAACGGGTCGAACGCATCAAATTCGAGTGCATCTGGCATATTTGGGATGCCCGATTGTGGGCGATACGATTTATGGTCGTAAACATCCAAGTATAGAGATCAATCGTTTTTTTCTTCATGCCCAGGGACTATCAATTCGCCTGCCCGGAGAAAAACAGTTAACCTACTTCAATGCAAGAATTGCACCTGATCTGCAATTGGTATTGAATGACCTGGAAAGCCGTCATTAAGGAAAACTATGAATTATTACGATTTTCGCTCTGATACTGTCACCAAGCCAACCCCTGCAATGCGAGAAGCCATGGCTTGCGCAGAAGTGGGAGATGATGTTTATGGAGAAGACCCAACTGTTAACCAATTACAATTTCTTGCGGCTGAAATGATGGGCAAAGAAGAAGGTCTCTTTGTTCCATCCGGGACCATGGGGAATTTAGTTGCGGTTCTGGCTCACTGCGGGCGCGGTGATGAAGTGATCATGGGCACAAAAGGGCACACGTTTTTATTCGAGGCAGGCGGAATTTCTGCACTGGGGGGTGTCCACCCTTATACCATTCCCAACCAGGAGGATGGCACTTTGAACCTGGAAGACATTCAGAATGCCATCCGCGCGGAGGATGTGCATCATCCGATATCACGCCTGGTTATCCTGGAGAATACTCATAATCGCTGTGGGGGAGTCGCGATCACGCCAGATTACACACATGAAGCAGCCAAATTGGCACATCGCCATGGCATGGCTTTGCATCTTGATGGCGCCAGAATATTTAATGCGGCTGTGGGGTTATCTGTTCCGGTAAGGATGCTTACACAAGAAGTGGATTCGGTGACCTTTTGTTTAAGCAAAGGCTTGTGTGCGCCGGTTGGATCTGTTCTCTGCGGCACAAACGAATTTATCTTGAAGGCACGCAGGCTTCGCAAGCAATTAGGGGGTGGCATGCGGCAGGCAGGTGTTCTTGCCGCAGCGGGTATTGTGGCTTTAAACACGATGGTAGATCGCCTGGCGGAAGATCATTCCCGGGCAAAAAAACTTGCTGCGGGTCTTGCAGCAATACCAGGCATTCGTATAGATATGAATTCGCCAAAGACGAACATGGTGTTTATCTTTTTGGATGGGATGGATGACCGGTCTGCAAAAAAGGTCAGCACTGCATTGAAACAATATGGTGTGCTGGCAGGGGTGGTCGGTGAGCACCAATTCCGCTTGGTGACCCATTACGGGATTGATGACAACGCAGTAGATGCCTGTATTGAGGCGTTCCAAAAAGTTTTATCAACCCGGTAGACCATTTAGTCAATAAACTGGCGTTCATAGAGTTTATAGTATTGACCTTTAAGTGCCATCAGATCAGCGTGTGTGCCTTGTTCCACAATTCTTCCGTTGTCAAGGACCAATACCCAATCTGCATTGCGTACTGTGCTCAAGCGGTGGGCTATCACAATCGCGGTATGATCTTTCAATAACCTGGATAATGCATCCTGGATTAGCATTTCTGTGACCATATCAATATTGGCAGTGGCTTCATCAAGGATGAGGATTTGTGGATTTGAAAGAATCGCGCGGGCGATGCTGATCAATTGGCGCTGTCCATAGGAGATATTGATCCCACCTTCCTGAACTTTTGTCTGATAGCCATCAGGCAATGAGCTGATAAAATCATGCGCGTTTGCCAGCCGGGCAGCTTCTTCGACGGCTTCGTCAGTTGCACCAGGTGCGCCATAGCGAATATTATCTGCGATCGAACATGAAAAAAGGAAAGGATCCTGCGATATTACCCGGACATTCTTACGCAATGATGCCTGTGTCACTGTGCGAATGTCAATCCCATCAATTTTTACAGAACCCTGGCTGACATCGTAAAACCTGGCAAGAATTTTAGCGATCGTGGTTTTTCCTGCGCCAGTGGGACCGACAACAGCGATGGTTGAACCTGGTTCAATGGAGAAACTAAGATCTTTCAGAACGAGTGGCAAGTCCGGCTGGTATTGGAATGAGACGTTTTCAAATTCGATGTGCCCTTGAGTGACTGACAAATCAATGGCATTTTCTGCATCCTGAATATCAGAGGGGGTATCCAATAAGTTGATGACCTGTTCGCCACCTGCCATTGCTGATTGAAATGTTGTATAAAGGCGGCTCAATTCTTGTATGGGTTGGAAGAAGCGCGATACATAGGATAGGAAAGCCACCATAATTCCCAGGGTCATGGTTCCCTCAAGAACGAACTTTCCTCCAAACCAGAGAACAATGGCTGTAGCCAGCATGCCAAGGAATTCAATTGCAGGTAGAAACACAAAAGAGAGAGACATCGCATTAATATAAGCATCCCGATTCTCTTGATTTACTTTTTCAAAGCGTTCCTGAGATGCTTTTTCCTGGGTAAAGGCTTGAATAGCTCGCATCCCGTTTATCTCTTCAGCCAGATCGCCGACCACGGCAGCCACTTTGGAACGTGTATCACGGAAGGCAACACGCGCCTGACGTGAAAATAGCCAGGTTGCCAGGATCATCAGGGGGAGTACAGTGAAGGTTAGCAGTGCCAAGCGAGGGCTCATGGTCAGCATGGTGACGATGATACCGATCAGAACAATCAAATCACCGAACAAGGTAATGATCCCTTGCGACAACAATTCATTGATCTCAGCCACATCATTAATAACGCGGGAAACGGTCACGCCGACAAAATGCTGATCATGATATCCCAGGTGTAATCTTTGCAGATGGGTGAATAAATCCAGGCGCAAAGAAGCCAATAATTTTTGACCAACCAAAGAGATCAAATATCGTTGACCAGCACTGACAAAGAAGGTGGCAATAAAAACAATTAAAATTATTAAACCAATATTTAGAAACCCTTCAGTTCTTTTGACGGTGATATATTCGTCAATGGCTACCTTAATGAGATAGGGCGTGAGCAAAGTCAACCCTGATTCACACAGAGTTAATGCAAACGCGGCAATCATTTTCCACTTGTAAGGGCGAAGATATTTCAACAACCGCTTAAAGAGGTGAGGATTATGGACAGCGCCATCCTGCTTTTGAATATTACCAAACTGATCCAGGGCGGAACGAGGTCCCATGCCGAGGGATGAGGGGCCGATTGAAAAGCTCATTGGCTTACCTCCTGTTTTTTTAATTGCTGTTGATAGATCGTCCTGTAGTGGTGGGAGGATTCCAACAACTGGTCATGGGTGCCTTGAGCCACAATGCGACCTGAATCCAAAACCAGGATCATATTTGCATTGCATATGGTGCTGAGTCGATGTGCGATCACGAATGTCGTGCGACCACGAACAAGGTGCACCAGCGCCAACTGAATAAGGTGTTCGGTTTCGGTATCAACTGAGGATGTGGCATCGTCCAAAAGCAAAATTTTAGGATTTAATAGAATGGCTCTGGCAATCGCCAGACGTTGTTTCTGACCACCTGAAAGCGTAGCCCCACGTTCGCCAACCCTGGTTTCATAGCCATTGGCTTGTTCAAGAATAAATTCATGGGCTTGGGCGGCTTTGGCTGCAGCCACGATTTCATCATCTGAGGCATTTTTGTTACCGAAGGTGATATTTTCCTTGATGGTGGCTGCAAAAAGCGATGTATCCTGCATGACAATTCCGATCTGACTGCGGAGTGATTCAAGGGTCACTTTGCGAATGTCCTGATCATCTATCAGGATGCAGCCTTGGGAAGGATCATAAAACCTGGGAATGAGATTAATGATCGAGGTTTTTCCAGAACCTGTTGCTCCCAGCAGTGCGACCATTTGACCGGGCAAAGCCTCGAAATTGATATCCTTCAATATTTTTTGCCTGCCAAAACTAAAATCAACAGCATTAAAGCGCACATGACCTTTGGTAATCTCAAAATCGACTGCATCCGGATCGTCAGCAACCTCGGAGACAGTATCCAAAATGTCAAAAATGCGCTCGGCGGCTGAGCCGGCGATGGCAACTGAGGGAATGATCAATCCGAGCCTGCGAACCGGATTTATTAGCTGACCGACGTATGTAATGAAGGCAATCACGACACCAATGGTCAGGCTGCCCTGCATCACTTGCAAGCCACCATAGAGGATAATTGCCACATTGCCAAGGTTTGCAAAAAGGGAGAGCAAGGGGGCGTTAATCGCTTGCATGCGGACAGCACGCGTTGAGAGTTGCAGCCAAAGATTATTCTCCTGGGTAAAACGATGGATTTCCATCTCTTCCTGGGCAAAAGCTTTCACAATTTGGCTTCCCCGCAGGTTCTGTTCGACCACTGTTGTCAATCTCGCCAACTGCTTCTGGACCTGCAACGATAGAGGTCGATAACGCGAGCCAAAGCGCACAGCCTCGTAGACAAGGAAGGGAATGGTGATCATAACCAATAATGCGAGTCTGACATCCATTGTGAGCATGATGATCGAAGTCATAATGATCGTCAAAATACCATCAAGAATGCGGATTGAGGCACGACCTGTTAAGAAGCGCAATCTCTCCACATCTTGAATTGCACGAGAAAGCAATTCTCCTGTTTCAGATTTGTCATGGAAAGAAAAGGAAAGGTGGGTAAGTTTTGTTTGGATTTCATTGCGGATATCAAAGGCAACATTTTGAGAAGCCTTTTCACTCCAAATACCCATGAAATAATTTAAAACACCTTTGATGAGTGTCAATCCGAGCAAAATCAAGACAGACCGTGTCAGTAAATTGACATTTGCGCCTTCGAGACCCGTGTCAATGATCCAGCGCATAAATTGAGGGATCAACATATCCAGCGCAAGTACCCCAAAGAGGCACAAATACATCCCCAGAGCATGTTTCCAATAAGGCTTTAAATAACCACTGACACGGAATAGTAATTGAAAAAGCGAGGGTGTAAATTCTTGAGTAAGTTTCGGTTGTTTTAGCGTCATAAACAGACAGAAAAATCGTTTTTGGTGTGTTTAGAGATAATCTTACTTGAATTCTGTCAAAATTGGACATTTTTCTGCAATCGGGTTGGTACGAAGATTGCATTAATCTTTAGAAAAAAGTTGAATAGGCGTAAAAATGAAAAAAATACCAATTCTAGGTTTCCTCTTTATCTTTATCCTTGTCATGGTACTGAACCAGAACGATTTTGTGAGCGCTGGAAATTTGGAAAACCAACGGACAACTGAAAAGTGTCGAGTGAGTGCGGTGACGCATGTCTATCTTCCACTCATCATGGTAGATCATTCTTATGAGCCCACAGTAGAACCCATTGGCCCCGCCGGCGGTACCTTTCCTGCTTTTATTGTCGACCCAATCACCCCGTCAAACTTGTATCTGGGAACCTGGGGGGCTGGTGTGTATGCAAGCGATGATAAGGGGGCGTCATGGACTGCCATGAATGAAGGATTGAGAAATTTGATGATCCAATCATTAGCCATCGATCCAAACAACAACGAAATCATTTACGCGGGGACTTACAGCGGGGGTATTTACAGATCAACGGATGGAGGAAGACACTGGAAAACCTCAAATGGCAATTCATTAACAAGTCACATTATTTATGATATCGAAATAGATCCACAGCAACCCACAACGCTTTACTCTGCCTCACGGATCAGCGGCAGCCTGGTAGGATATGTCCATAAAAGCACGAATAGTGGCCAGAGCTGGCAAGAAATATTCAGGGGTGACAGATTCAATACCGACGATTATTTTTATGACATTGATGTAAATCCAAAAAATTCTAATGATCTTTTCCTGGCTGCACATGAGCATGGCTTTTATCGAAGCACAAACGGGGGCAGCTCATGGACAGCAGTCAATAATGGTATTACCGATCTGAGCTCTCGGTCATTAGCAATTGACCCCACGACTACTTCCACAATCTATGGAGGCGTCTGGCACGGAGCAGGAGTCTTTAAGACAACCAATTCAGGGACTTCGTGGGTTGAAAAAGGTTCCGGGTTCCCCACTGATGTGGAAGTGTACCGCCTGGTTCTAGACCCGGCAGGTGATCCAGCAAACAGGCAAATTTATGCCTGCACCTATGAAAACGGCATGTACAGGTCCAGTGACAGCGCAGCCAATTGGACTTCTGCTGGATTAAGTAACTATTTTGTCTACGATTTTGGAATTGCGGGGACCAGCCCAAAGAAGATCTTTGCAGCGACTGGGGGAAGAGGATTGTACAGCTCCATAGATCTCGGGCAAAGCTGGCAAAAAAGCAACAAGGGCGTCTTTAATACCAATATCACGGGGCTGGCATCGATCCCTGAAAAACCCCAGGCTGTTTTTGCGGCTGTTAATGGTTCTGGAATTTATAAGACCATTGATCAGGGAAAATCATGGAGCTCTGTGAATTCGGGGTTATCAAATGTGGAGGTTAATTTCCTTTATAGCCTAGATGGTGACCTTTATGCCCTCACCACAGGTGCAACTTATGTAAGCCAAACTGGTGACAGTTGGGCACAATTGGCAGGACCCGAGGTACTGGATTTTTCAATCAGCGATTATATGAATTCCATCATTGAACGAAGTAATTATCCGGAAGAACTCCTACAGGACTTCTTGAAAGATCAAGTGGAAAGTATTAAAGAATCCGAGCCATCGGTCACTTACAGCCCATTAATAAGTATCAGCAAACTGGGAGGCAAGATTTATGGAGGCACATCAGGAAGGGGGGCGTGGCTTTACAATGGGGGTGTGTGGACACAGATTGGCATGGAGTCGCAACGTGTTTATGCACTTGCAGGAGATCCAGCCCTTAATCGAATGCTTTCAAGTTCCTGTGTTCCAGATGCTGTGACCGGGCAGGACCGCGATTGTAGGGTCATGTACTATGCAAAAAATGATTCTGATGACTGGACATGGACATGGATTAACCAAGGATTGTCCGGTGTCAAAACGAATTTCCTGCTAGTTCGCGATGATGATTATTTTGCAGCAACTCGCAATGGCATTTTTATCAGGGATAATGATGGATCGACCTGGACAAGGGTTGGATTGGAGGGGGTTAATGTGCTTGCGTTGGCTGTAGACTCCACGAACGTCTGCAAACTTTATGCGGCTGCAGCGGGTGGGGCTTACTCCAGTGATAATTGTGGATTGACCTGGTTGGCAGCAGCACGTAACCTGAGTGGATGGACATTCCAATCGGTCAGTGTGGACCCGCAAAATTCTGATGCCGTTTACTTCGGATCCAAACAAGCTGGGACCTTTCTTCTGGATCGTCAGCCATAAGCTTTCACAATTATTAATATGAAGGTCACGTTGGGCATGGTATTTTTTCGATGTGAACTTTTCTTTATGCTATTTATCTTATCATAACTCAAAAGCCAGAGACTCATTTAAGGATAACTCTTTTTTGAATTGGATTGGTAAGAAAATAGCATGTCATTAATCAGATGGGTTAAAGCTGACAAATTACAATCACAAGGTCTATTGTGCGGTAAAATTTTGAGAGCCCGTGTTTGAGGTGCACTTATGTTGATCGTCATGTCGAATATTCATTTTGCCGAATCAAAGACCAATCAGATAGGAAATATTTCCTATAATCTTAACCTGCCAGCGATTGTGTACCTGAATTACTTCAAGGAGATAACCAGCTTAATCAAACAAAACCAGGTAAAAAAATTGAGCTTGTCCTGGCGGGTGATATCTTTGAAATAACCCGCTCAGGTTTATGGATGAAGGATGAAATAAGACCCTATGTCCATAACCGTGAAATTGAACCGGGTTCCAGATTGGAAGAAAGAATTCTTGACATCCTTGATGAAATTGGGAAGGATATCAGGGTGTCGCAGACTCTGGAAATATTTCGATCGTTGGAAGAGATTTTTAACATTCCTGTGGAATTGCAGTACATACCAGGCAACCACGACCGTCTCACAAACAGCACACCTGCGGTTATTACGAAAGTGAGAAGTCTGCTGGGCTTGCCCGAATCAAACCAACGATTTGACAACGAATATATTTTTTACAGCCAAAATGAACCGTTGGTATTGGTCAGGCACGGACATGAGTATGACCCCGTCAATTTTGCTTTGGATTTGAAAAAGCTCATAAAACTCCCCCCCAGAATAGAGCGGGATAACTATGATCGACCCGTTGTAGGTGATTTTATCACGGTTGAAATTGCCAGCAGGCTTCCTATATTTTTTAAAAATCACTATTCAGATGAAAGAATCTTGGGCGATGAGCAATTACGGAGACTTTATCAGCGACTCATTGAGTTTGACAATGTAAAACCTGCAACTGCGCTGCTCAATTATTTGATTGTAACCCCCGGGATCCAAATGCGAGAGACGTGGAAATTACTGGAACCTGTTTTCAGAAAAATCCTGCTGGATATCGAAAAAAAAAAGGCTTCTTTGATGACATTCATGAATATGCACAGGAGGCACCCGCTCAGAACATTCTTGATTTCAATTGTGCTTAAAATGCATTTCTGGCAGAAAAGAATCCCTTATTGGACAATTCGTATATTAATGAAGGTGGTATCACTCAATATTAAACTAAAGAACGTACGATATCTCACAACCAGGGAAGCATTTCTCTCTAAAAAAAAACGACACCATTCGCTGCCTGATCTTTGGTCACACACATGTCCCTGAAGTGGAAGTCTTATCCATCAAAGATGGTCATGAGATTTACAGCATCAATTCAGGAACCTGGCGCACACAGATACCAGCCAGTTCTGATCTACTTGAATTTGGTCGGTTGCGATCATTGACGAAGGTGCTGGTATTTGGGCCTGATGAAGTGAACCCTGAATATGATGGTGCACCAGGCTGGTCTTTTGACTTTAATTCAGAAATCGGATATGGGTCAGAGCAAGGTTACCAGAAATTAGAAAATTAATGACAACAAAATCGAATCAATGAGGATCACATGTTTCGTAGATCCTTGGAAAAACTCAGGTTAAAGGTGATCAAATGAAAAAAAGTCGATTTGGCAGATATAGTATGGAGAAGACCTATCGTGTGCCCATGCCGATTGGGGCATTTGGAGGTAGCGCAATCACTGGTGCCGCCATCAGAGAGGTTGTTACAGATTCAACCAGCCAGAGCGAGGCCATCCTGGCGCTGCATGAGCGTTTTCAAACCGATGTCATGATGACAGCAATGGATCTCAGTGTTGAAGCCGAAATGTTTGGTGCTGAAATCCGGATGCAGGATGATGAAATCCCAACGGTGATTGGCAGACTCGTTAAGTCAGTTGAGGATATTGAAGAATTGCCTGTACCATCTGTCGGAGGTTCACGATCCGCAGTATATCTTGGGACGGTTGAAAAATTGGCAAGAGCTGCCTTTGATATTCCTGTCTTCGGCGGGATGATTGGACCTTTTTCACTGGCAAGCCGGTTAATGGGAGTTTCGCAGGCTTTGGAAGCAACGATGACAAACCCTGCGATGCTTCAGTTATTACTGAAGAAAGCCACCCAATTCTTGACCGATTATTTGATTGCATTTCGAAAAACTGGTGCCTGGGGGGTGATCATTGCTGAGCCAGCCGCTGGATTGCTTTCTCCACGTGGCATGAGGGAATTTTCCTCTGTTTTTTTGAAGAGCATCATTGAACAAACACAGACAGAAAAGTTTTCGATCATATATCATAATTGTGCTGCAAGGATAAATCATTTGCCAACCATTTTGGAGACCGGTGCGGAAATCTGTCACTTCGGAGAGCCAATGGATATGGCTTTGGCACTCTCCAGGGTTGATAATGAAGTTATTCTTGCCGGCAATTTGGATCCAGCGAAAGTATTTTTCAGCGGGACCGTCAGTGAGGTGAGGGATCGCACGATCGCATTGTTGAACGAAACAGCGGAATATAAGAACTTTATCATTTCCTCCGGGTGTGACATTCCCCCGCACACTCCCATGGAAAATCTGGATGCATTTTTCCAAACAGTCAGAAATTTCCCAGCAGAAGCATCAGTGGATCCCAAAAACAATTGAACTGAAAGAGTCTTTTCCCTGCCCAATCTAAAATTAACAGAGTCCAGTGTCAAAAGCTTGTTATTATTAAGAAAACACCCCTATGTAAGTTCACAGGGGTGCTTTTAACGTTGAAAAGAATCAGGGATTGATGAGTATATGCTTAATTTGGTTCAGTTTTATGAGGCGGAAGAATATGCCCGCGTAAAGCTTTAATAAGATCTTTGCGTTTGAGGGCACGGGTGCGATCAATCTCAACCATCTTGGCTTTGTCGTCTGACAATTTCCGTAATGCTTCCACCCAGGCTGCACTTGAAACAGGTTTATGGCTGACACGCCAGCGTTCGACCTTGATCGCCAGTTCATCTTCATTGGTGAGACGCTGGAAATCACGGGTGAGTGTAAGCCCCTGTGATTCAAAGGTGTATTCGATAGTTTCAAACTCAGGTTTTATGGGACAGACATGCATGCAGGATCCACATTTGATGCAGTAATAATCAGCCAATACAAGCCTGCCATCTTCGTCAACATGCAAGGCGCGTGTGGGGCAAATATCTGCACAAGCCAGGCAGCCTTCAACGCAGCGTTCTGAATGTAGTTCAACTGACCCCTGCCAGGGTTGATGGACAGTAAATGCACCTTTGCTGGCTATTTCACATTGGCGGCAGTGGATGCAGTTGGCAAAATCAATGCGCATTGTTTTACGTTGTTCATCGTAACTGATCACATTTGCACTGCAGTTTTCGATGACGTAATCTTTGAGAGAAAAGTCAAAATCTTCTTTCTTAAAGATGGTTTTGGCAATTATCTCTGGGAAAGCTTCATACTTTTGGACGGGAATTTCATCCACACCATTGATTGCCATGGTGATGGCATGGGTTGGGCAAACCACCACGCACATGCCACAATTGACGCATTTCTTGGGATCAACATCAACAGAAGGACGTGTAACAAGATGCCCGCCAATGATCTCACCATCGATGTGGGTGAGTGCTTCCTTGGGGCAGACTGTTGGTCCCATCTGACAGCCGACACATTTCTCCAGATCCCAGGTCATTAAATAATTGCGTGTGATCATGGCGCGGCGGAGCGTCATTTCCTTCTTATTGCGGTTTTTTTGGGCGATTCCACGTTGGCTCATGAGTGTGCTCCTAATCCCGTTGAACCTTTTCTAGCAGGTTCTGGTTGTGATCATACAGGTTGATTAGCAGGGGCGTTTTTCCGGGTTGAGCATGGGTAGCGCAACCAACGCAAGGATCATAGGCTCTAAATGCCATTTCAATCTTATTCAATGCTGTTTCAGTAACAGGTTCACCGGCATGAATGAGCCCTTCAGCAGCTTTCTTAATGGACATATCCATGGCTGCATAATTATTGGTCGTTCCAACGATCAAGTTAACTGTTTTAACTAGACCATTCTCGTCTGGGGTGTAATCGTGAATAAGCATTCCGCGTGGTGCTTCCGTAATTCCTACACCGCGAACTGGCTTTTCGGTAGGGATATTGCGTACGTGGGGATCTGTAATGGATTCGTCCTTTGCGAGTTCGAGCGAACGCTCTGCCGCGTACAAAAGCTCTATCAGGCGCGCCCAGTGGGTTGCGAGGGTGGAATGGACTGGCTTTCCACCGAGGGTCTCAAAATAGCGCTCGTACTCTGCCTGGGCTGCCGGAGTTGCCATTCCTTTGGCAACATTCAAACGCGCAAGTGGGGATGCCCGGTAAACACCGCTGTCCTTGCCATCGATCAATCCCTTCCAGCCCACTTGCTTGAGATAGGCAAATTTAAGGTAAGTCCAGGTTTCAAGATGTTCAGCAATCACATCGAGGTATTCATCTGGTTTGAAACGCACAAATTCATTCCCATCAGGGTCAACGACGCGAATATTGCCATCATAAAAATTGACATGATCATTTTCATCTACCGTTCCCATATAATATGTTCTGTGGGCGAATGCGTCAGACAAGATCATGTCGACATATGCCTTGTTTCCGAGGACAATCTGATCGAATAATTTTAGAGAAGTCTTGGCAAATTCGACAGAGCGCTGTGCCCTTTCAAGGATGTCAAGTCGCTGCTGTTCGGTAATGGGTTTGGAAACACCACCGATAATGGCACCGACGGAATGAATATATCGTCCACCGATGATCGCTGCAATTTCATGATTATCCCTGAGAAGTTGCATTACCTGAGCGCCAATTTCCTTACCGACTTTGCGGACAACACCCAAAATATTCCGTTCCGATTTCATTGCATCCGGTCCAACAATGAAATCAGGTCCGCCAAGGATGTAAAAGTGGGTGGCATGGTCTGCTACATAGAAAGCAGAGTACATTAATTCCCGAAGTTTTTTGCCCGCGGGAGAAGGTGTGACCTGGTAGCAGGCATCACCGGCCTTGGCTGCAGCCATATGGTGTGCTATGGGGCAAACGCCGCATATGCGCTGGGTGATGCGGGGCATTTCTTCAACCGGGCGACCCTCGCAGAATTTTTCGAATCCGCGCAGTTCTGGTATTACCAGATAGGCGTTTTCAAGCTTTCCAGTATCGTTCAAGAACAAGTCAACACGGGCATGTCCTTCAAGGCGGGTCATGGGGTCAATACTGATTTTTTGAGTCATTTTGTCTCCCCTTCCTTGTATTTTATCTGGCTTAATATGGAATTAGCGAGGCTGAATCGGTAAAAAGTGCCGGCTGGGTCAGGAATGGAGGCGATTATCTTATCTAATTGATCCGCGTCATCCGTGTCAATTATGGCTGCAATGGCACTGGCGAGCTTGGCGCCCTGATCAATAACGCCATCGGGAGGTCCGTAACAACCACGGCAAGGCATATTGCCATTCAGACATGGCAAGCCACAACCGCCGCGAGTTGCCGGACCACAACAGATGACACCCTGGGTAAGGAAACATTTATTGGGATCAAGTTCGACCTCATGAGGTCTGTGAAACCCCTTCACTTTGAATCCCGGGTCGCCTTTGGTACGGGTACAAAGGTCGCAGTTATTTTTAATCTCTGCGCCGATCACTGATCCTTTTGGGGGTAACTCCCCTTTAAGGGCTGAATTGAATACTTTGGCAATCTGATCGACCACAGGTGGGCAACCCGGCATGAAGTAATCAACATCAGTGACCATCGCCAGGGTCTTGATGCTGGGATAAAGCTCTGGAATATGAACTTTACCCTCTGGCATCTGCGTGATCACCTGCGGACGTGTACCGCGGCTATCATCAAGCGAAGGTGCCAAGTCAAAAACGCGCTCACAAATCGATTCTATATCGAACATATTTGCCATGCCTGGAATACCGCCCAGGTGCGAGCAGGAACCAAAGGCGACCAATATTTTTGACTTTTGCCGCATGAGATGCGCCATTTCTTCATTTTCTGAATTGCGAATCGCACCATTGAAAAAGGTAATGTCAATGCTCTTATCAGCCATGGCACGGACATCTTCGTATTTGAAATCCATGGCAGCAGGCCAAAATACGATATCAGCCTGTTCACTGACGGTAACGAGGTTCATGCCAAGTTCGGTCACTGATATTTCACAGCCGCCACAACTGGCAGCCCAGTAGAAAGCGAGTTTTGGTTTGGTTGTCATTGGAGCGCCTCCCGATGGGCATCAAGGGCTGACAGCATGCCATCGATCTCTCTGCGGATACGACCGCGTTCTTCTGTGCCAATTTGAGAAAATTTTACATACTGGTTTTTGACGTTCATCTGCTCAATCAGTGTTCCAAGCAAGTCCATTTTGCAGGTGGCAACTTGAGTGCCACGCTGATAATGACATTCTCCAGGTTTGCACCCGCAAACAAGGACGCCATCCAACCCTGCACGCATTGCCAAGAGAGGAAATTGAGGATCAATCCGACCTGAGCATGGAATGTGAACAATGCGGACGTTTTTCGAATAACTTTCGAGGATGCTCACGTCATCCGTTTCACGCAAACACCAGTCGCAAATGAAAGTGATCAATTGAGGCTCATTATTTTTATTTTCGATATTGATTTGTGGGAAGATATCTTCATTTGCCACACCTTCACGGGAGATGGCGCCGAGCGGACAGGCTGCAACACAGATGCCACAGCCCATACATTTGTTTTGATCAACCTCAGCGAAGCGATCCGATACACCATCCACCAATTTCTCGACCAGGCGGGGGGCTTCATATGGGCATGCCATCACGCAGATTGCGCAGCCGGAACACTTGCTCTCGTCCACGCTGACGGTTGGGATGGGCGAGGTATAACCGGCTGCAACAGCGAGTTGTTTGACTGCACCAATGACCCCCGAGATGTGAATTTTCTGCGGACAGGCGGGGTAACAGAGGTCACATTTGGAGCATAGCCATGTTGTCGGGCTTTTGAAGGCTTCCTCTTGCATGTCCATCATCACCATGCGCAGCAAGCGGCGGGGGTTATATTCGGCTTCGAGCTTCTGCTGGATCATGCACTTGCTGGTGCAGGTTCCACATGAAAAACACATTTCAAGGTGCTCACCGCCAGGAATGGCTCTTACCTGATCTGCAAAGGTCATTGTTTGAAATTCGTGGCTCATGCAACCTTCTCCTTCATCAGGATGGCTTTAACCATGACATCGGTATGGTCAAATGCCTGCTGAACACCCGGAATGTTGGGAAGACGCGTTAATCGTTTTGTGACGTCAGGCCTGATGCGTTCAATTTCTGCGAGGAGATCTGCTTCTGGAATGGCATCCAGGCTTGCCTGCATTTCATTGAGAACGCGGGCATACTTATCTCCTTCAGCAGCACTGATCCATTCAACTCTGAAACGACCGGGACTCATGCCCAACCTTTCAAAGATGGTTTCAAGCCTCTTAGCGCGCTTTGCACCGACGATTTGACCGGTGATGTAATGGCAGTCTTGCGTGTGACAGCCGGAATAGAGCACGGCACCTGCACCGAGACGATAGGCTTCATAAATAAAGTCTGCATCCATACGGGCAGAGCACATGACTTTAATGCCACGTTCATTGGAAGTGTATTCAAAATGGCTGGTTCCTGCGAGATCAGCACCACCATAGGAGCACCAGTGACAGCGCAATGCAAGGATCTTCTTATGAGGCTCTTCTGCAAGAAGCGTTCGAATTTGCGCCAGGATTTGAGCGTCTGTATAATGCAGTTGAGTGACGGCATCATGAGGGCATTCAGCCACGCAACCACCGCAGCCATGACATTTGGCAGTGACCACCTCTGCCGCTTTTCCTTGTTCATAGTTGATGGCACCGTAAGGACAGGCACGTTCGCACAAACCGCAGGATTTTCCCTGAGCGCTCACACACCTATCAGACCAGACGACTGCCACCGTTGGTTCGATCTGCCAGCGGTCGGAATGGAGGATCCTGCTTGCACGTGAGGCTGCTGCAGAACCCTGTGCCACACTGGCAGGAATATCCTTGGGTCCCTGGCAAGTGCCTGCGAAGAAGATGCCATCGGTGGGGCTGTCCATGGGGCGCAGCTTGGGGTGATATTCCATGAACCATCCGCCTGGAGATTGAGCGACATTAAGCACAGAGCTCATATGATTCTGATCCGGCTGAGGAATGGCAGCCTGATTGAGCATAATCATGTCATATTCATGCTCAATGACTTTACCGAGAGCGATGTCCTCAGCGTGAATAAAGAGGTTGTGTGTAATGGGATCCTCGGTAATGAGGGCTGGTCGTCCCTGGATGAAATGAATACCCATATTGCGGGCACGATCGTAAAACTCTTCATAGCCCTTGGATGGGGTACGAATATCCATGTAATATATTGTGATATCAGTTGCCGGGTTCATCTGTTTCAACAAAATTGCATTTTTTATAGAATACATGCAGCAAAAGTTGGAACAACTTTCAATATAGCGTTTATCACGCGAGCCGACACAATTAATGAATGCCAGCTTTTGCGGGTTCTTTCTATCGCTGGGACGAATCAGGTTGCCAGCAGTTGGACCGGCGGAATTATTCAGTCTCTCCATTTCCATGGAAGTGATGACATTAGGATATCTGTTATAGCCATATTCTTCCATAGGTGTGGGATCAAAGTGGCTGAAACCTGTGGCGACTATGATGGCTCCAATATCTTCCTCAACGATTTTATCTGTCATGCTAAAGTCAATGGCTTCCAACGGACCACATGCTTCCACACATTTATAACAGTGAATACAGGCATCCATATCAATGTTATAGATGAGCGGAACTGATTGACTCATGGGGATATACGCCGCTTTACGCGGAGCAAGGTTCATTTCAAAGTAATTGGGGATCTCGATTGGACAGGCTTTGGCACAAGCACCACAGCCGTTGCAGCGATCTGCCCTGACATATTTGGCTTTTTCGCGCAGGGTTACTTTAAAATTACCGACGAATCCTTCGACTTTTTCAACTTCGGTATAAGCTCTTACATCAACGAGGGGCTGACGCGCCGCGTCAACCATTTTTGGTGCAAGAATTCATATACTACAGTCCATGGTGGGGAAGGTCTTGTTGAGCTGTGCCATGACCCCCCCAATTGTCGGTTCCTTTTCTACAAGAATGGTTTTGATGTTTTGTTCAGCCAGATCAAGCGATGCACTGATACCTGCCACACCGCCGCCAATGACAAGTGCTTTTTTAGACACTGGAACAGTGATCATATCCAACGGTGTCAAAAACGCAGCTTTGGCGATGGCAGAGGCAGTCAGATCCTTGGCTTTCTTAAGCGCACCTTCACGATCATGCCCATGAGCCCAGGTGCATTGCTCACGAATGTTGGCCATTTCCATCAGGAAGGGATTCAACCCTGCTTCTGCAACTGCTGCACGAAAGGTGGGTTCATGCATGCGAACTGAACATGCAGAGACAACCACACGGTTGAGATTATATTTCTTGATATCTTCCTTGATCAACCTCTGACCGCTGTCTGCGCAGGCATAGGGGGTGTCAGTGGCACGAACGACACCTGGTAATTGACTCGCGAATTCAGCAACTTCTTTGGGAGGGATGACACCGGCAATATTGGACCCGCAATGGCAAATGTAAACACCAATGCGAAGTTCCTCATCCTTGTTTTCAATATTTTCGCTCATTTAGGATCCTTGGCTTTGCTGGGGAATTCAATGCTATCTTTAATCAATTCATGTCGTGTTTTTTGTGACCGTTGATCTGGTGTGGAATATTCAAGTGCATCCTTGGGGCACCACTTGACACATTGCGGGCCTTCTTCCAGGGTTTCACATTGGTCACATACTTCCGCAAGTTTATTGGCTGGATTTATGGAAATGGCGCCGAAATCACAGGCTTCAATACACCATGCGCAGCCATCACAGCGGGAGCTGTCAATATGGATAATACCCGTAAGAGTGTCTTGTTTAAGTGCATCGCGCGGGCAGGCGATCACGCAAGGTGCATTTTCACAAGTTCGGCAGGCGATGGCTGTTATCAGTACTTCCTCAGCGCGCACAGTCCTGATGCGGCTGCGGTAGGAATTATACTCACCTGTTTTAGTGTAAGAACAGACATATTCACATATCTGACAGCCAATACACAGAGTGGGATCACAGACAACATATTTGTACTTCGATGTAGATGCTACCATTCAACGCTCCTTAAACACCAATTTGTTCTGCAACATCAGGCATGCCCAACTTGATCAACATTTCTTTCGGGATCATGCCATCTTCGGTCCAACCCTTGGCTTTGTAATACAGATCTTTAAGATAAGCCAGTTCTTCATCGGTCACAAAAGAGCCTGCTGAGGCTCCTTTGGTAAAGGCCTCATGCTTCCATCGCCAGGGTAAATCGTCATCATCTGCAATCCAGCCTTCACGGATGTTGAAGGCTTTTTTAATGGTGTGCGCACGAATGCCAATTAAATCCACATCGTCGTAACCGTAGTTCCAGCCAGTTGTTGCATTGATCAACTTCGCGATGGCCGGCCATGCGCCAGCACGGTCTGCCTTGCCGGTAAAGCAGCGGCGAATGAATTTGCAAAGTGGGAGTGTATCATAGACAGCCGCATATTCTTCAGATTCAGCCGCAACTCTTCCTCGGGTCTCATCGACAGTGAATCGGTTGGTTTCCCCTTGAATATCTGGGTCATAAGCTGCAGAGCGATTGTGGCAGCCGCCGCGTGTGCCAACAGCTAAACCTACTGAGAAAGTTTTCAAAGCACGGGCATCATAACCTGGACATTCTAATCCTTTAATATTCATAGCCCACTTCCATGATTCTGTCCCGCGTTCTGCATCAATAGTATTAGATGCGATTTTGGTTCCGTCTGCTAAGAGATCTCCAATTCCTTCACGATCGCGGATCATCTTGGCTACTGCTACAGCACCTTCTCCGTTCCCGAAATTCAGTTCGATACCCTCAGGATAAGCTTTGCATTTAAAATCTTCTTTCTTTAATACCCCTTTCTCAAAGCATTCCATTGCATAAGAAATCGAAACACCCATGCTCATACTATCCATTCCAGCATGATCTGCGAGTTCAAGCAATTGAATACATGCACGCATATCTGAGATGCCCAAATTAGAGCTGTTTGCCTGAAGACTTTCATATTCGACGCCTGTCATGGCACCTGCAAAAGGTCCCGTTTGCACCATGGACATCTGTTCACAGGCTATAGGGCATTGCGCACAAGCGATTACTTTCACCTTGTGGTGTTCATCCAAATATTCACCGCTGACCATGTGGGCAAATTCAAATGTTCCTTCTTGGTAGTTGCGAGTTGGTAATAGCCCAATTTTGTCCATGTTGAGCACGTTTGTAGATGTCCCATAGAGGCGATATTTTTTGGTCGAATCACCCTGAGCAGATGCAGTGATGTCAAAAGACATTTGCATCAACGTATCTGGATCAGCAACTTTCACGCCATTCGTTCCGCGAACTGAAACGGCTTTGAGCTTTTTTGAAGCCCAAACCGCACCGTGGCCTGTTCTTCCAGCCTGACGTCCGTCATTGGTTACATTGGCATAGCGAACCATGTTTTCACCGCAGGGACCAATAGTACAAGATCGCACCTGATCGTCGCCAAATTTTGCCCGGATGGCTTCTTCGGTTTCGTACGTACCTTTTCCAAGTAGGTATGTGGCATCCAAAAACTCCATGCGGTCATCATCAATGAAAAGGTAGATCCATTTATCACTAGCCCCATGGATTACAACACCATCCCAAGAAGCCCGTTTGAGTGCGATTGAAAACCAACTCCCTGAAAGGCTGTCGCCAATAAATCCGGTCAGCGGAGATTTGGATGCTAATCCGAACTTTCCGCCTACAGGTACTGGTGTGCCAGTAAAAATGCCATTAGCAATACAGATGGGATTTTCCGGAGAATACGGGTCACACTTTGGTGTAATGTTTTCCCAGCACAAGCGGGTGGCCATGGAGACGCCACCAATCCAGAGTTTATACCATTCCTCAGGTTTTTCTTCAATCCAATTCTTTTTGGTTGTCAAATCGACGTGAAGTATTTTTCCACTATATCCGTACATTTGCGTTCTCTCCTTCTCGTTCCGAAGATATGATTATATGTAAACCTGAATACCAAGTTCGAGATGTTATTCTATGATTTGCCATGTTCAAAATAATAGCATTCAAAATATGCTTTATTGATTCTCTGAAAAATGATGCTTCCAGTAAAAATAATCAAATTCGTTCAAGCATTTTATCAGAATTGAATGCGTCCTGCTTATTTTACCATAGGCTATTAAATTCAATGGAGATTTGACGGGAAACCAAAATAGGCAGATTTACATCTGCCTTTTTGGGATAAGATGGCTATGTACTATTTCAGATCGATTTTTAGGAGGTCTTTTATATTTACTTTGCCTGAAAAATCAGGCAGTACAGATCGAAGACTGCCATCTTCGTTAATTGCGATGATGCATTTATCGCAGGCAGCTATCTCTTCATAAGTGACTTCGCCCTCATAATCATCAACAGCGATCATTTTGACAGCGGTTGGATCTGATGGCAGTTTCAAATCTGAGAAGAGCGCGCTGAAAGCCACACCATTATAGGTGGTCGTTTCGCCATCTTTGTCGGTGTAGTCCGTGGACACCTAGGGTAGGGCTTGCAGCTCTTTCAGGGTATAGGTTTTTTCGACCAGCCCTGAGACTGTTAAGACGGGCTCCTTGGGGCTACAGGCAGTTAAAATTACTCCCACTAAAACAGTTAATACGATAAAAATCTTTATGCTTTTCTTCATTTTTTACTCCTCATTTTTATTTTTACTTGTTTATTTTGGCTTCAATTAATTGGTAAACTCAGCGATTGGCAGGTGTTTTGGGAAATACAAGCCGCAGTGAACCACTATCTGGTTCTTTATTGATGATCCATTCACCTCCATCTGTAATGGCAGGGATGCTACCTTCCATTTCATCACGGGTTGTATGGTAATGACTTTTATGCTGAGGAATAGAATCCTTTAACAAAAAACTCCTTTTAGAAAGGAGCGCCAAATAAGATCTCAGCATGGTGCGCTGAAACCTCATCAGCATATCTCCTTTCCAAATGTGGGAGGCGAGAGCGTTTTCTTTCTCACCCTAACGGCCAACACTCCATCATCAAATGATTTTAGGAATGAGGGCTCGAAGATATGTTTTATTTGCAACCATTGTAACATAGAGTGTTAATCTGTGGAGTAAAAAAACGTTGACAGTAAAAAAAAACGAAAATGTAAAAAAACGAAAATAAAAATGAAAGAAGCCCATGGAGAAATAGGCTTCTTTGAAAAGGGAAAACAGGAATCAGATAGTTGTTTCAGGTTAATCAGTCTTATCGAGATGTGCTTAACTTGATCATGTGACCTTTATAATCAAAGGTCATGCGGGCAAATTGGATATGGTTAACGGATTCCCTTTCAAATGTTTTCTTAAGGGTGACCACATATCGCTGGCTTTCATTAACATTTAATTTTTTGTTTTTTCCTCGTTTGCCATCGGGAAGTGAGAGCGAAAAGTTGGTTAACTGCGGATTCATATTCATCTGGGCATTTTCAAGCCCTGGCAGGTAAGCTTTAACGACACTTTTGACCTCTTCAAGGATCTCAACCGGCACATCTAGCACGTCATCCACAACTTCTTCGCGAGAGTCACTGATGGTTTTCAGCTTTGGCTGGGCTTTAGGTCGATAAAGCGGTTTGGCAATATGCTTGAGATCGTTTAAATTGGCGAGCGGATCGCCATAGAGAACGAAAGAGAGGATGGTCTTCTGGTCTTCACCATCCAGAAAGCCCTGTCGTTCAGTCATTTTACAGGCAAGGTTCAGCTTTGCCCGTAAAAGTGCATAACCTGAAGGTTGTCCGTTCAGTAGCTGTTTCCAGTACTCCTGCGCTAGGAGATCAGCGGCTACCAGGGGCTTGCGGACCGAGCCATAGGCAATCCCTGTGGAACCAATCATGCTGCGTGTGCCTGCTTCCATGAACTTAAGTGCCAGGGACTCATCGGACTTTTTATCATTGATCCAAGCGCCATAACAGGCTTCACTAAAAATAAATTCAGGTGAAGACTCATTCTCAATAAACTGTGCCGGGACAAGTGCAACTGGGTAATCCACTTCAGCAGACTCTCGTGTGAAATCTTTTTGACCGTACCATTCACCAGATTCCTGAAGTCCATGTAAATTAAAATAAGCACATTTATTGCCGTTATTCTTCTTGATCAAAAAGTTCTTAAAGTCGATTGGTGGTGAGAGCACCAACTTTTTATCACTACCGATGATTCCAAACACTTCTTCGGAAGGCTGTTGCCAGGCTTCAGCAGCATAACCAATATTTTCCGAATGAGTGAAAATGGAGGTCCAGCGGTGGATGATATCGACAATAGCTTGGAAGAAAGCTGATACCCGGGAAGATAAAACAGAATTTTTTGACTTTAATTTGTAGGCATATTCATTATCAAGATAGCGGATTTGCTCAAGCAGGTAACCCGCATCAGAACCCGCTTCATCTGGTATTCGACCGACTGGCCATTGTGGGACATAGTAATTCTCATCAGTTGTCGCATAGGGATTATCAGAGGCGACATATTGATCTGAGTCATCCGTGGGATTGGGAAGTTGATGGAGTGGAATGATATCATTGCCGCCAATTATGAGGAGTGCCCCAATCATTTCTCCTTTTGTTCCCAGGGCTTTATCCAGGTCGGTCAGGGATAATTTCACCTTCCATGCATCTGTTGCGAGCTGAGGAGTAAGTCCCAACTCTGCGGTGGAGGTTGGATCATCCGGATAGAAAAGCAGGCTATTCCAATTCGGAAGGGCTGTGATCTTGCGGGTCAGTTCCTTTAAAGCCTGGTCAATAACGCCTGCAGTATTTTCACCATACTTCTTAATTAGCGATGATTTTGATGTAATTATCACATAAGATGGAAATCGTCCTTCGGTATTTAGGAGGTTGTTATTCTTGAGACTTTTTGCCATACGGTCAAATTCACCTTGAATTTCATTGAGAGATTTGATGGCATCTTCTTCGTCGTGTAAGGACTTTTCTGTTTCATTTGGAAGGAACGCTTCTGATAGATCCACTTCTGAATTTGGTTCATCAGATGCATTTTTGGAAATGTAATGCGATGTCTCGCTCACTCTAATAGGTACAGTCTCATGACGAATTTCACGTTTAGGATCAATCTTGTCTTCAATTTGAAGACCATTACTGAGACGGTTCCAACCCAACTCAGCTGCCACAGAGGCCGGGACTGGCAACTCCATGAATATCTGCATATTTTCCGGCCACAATGGTATATATTGATGTTTGGCTCCCAATATGCGGGATATGACCTGTCCGGTTGTATCATGGGCAGCACTCCAATGAAGATTTTCAACTCCAGCTACATCATTCCCATTTTCAATCATGGATAAGGCTGCCAGAATCCTGATCTGATTGGAATTCGGCCACCTCTTTAAATAGATTGATGCCAGGGTGCTAAAAAGGGAGGGGTTTTGTTGTTTTTGGACAATTTTTAGATGCAAAATGGCAGGGAGGGGCGTCTGTGGATTTTTTGCCATGACATTGAGAATATATTTTTCAGCCTGTTTATAGTCGACTTCCTCAAATGCTTTACGAGCATATAGTAAATCATCCAACCATGAAGCGGCTGATTTCGATGCTTGCTTTTGACCGGTTAAAAAAGTCAGATCAGCCAGGAGTTCTTGTTGCATACGCTGGTCATCTTCAACCAAACCAACAAGAAGAGACAGAGGTTCAATATACTCAATGTCATAATTGATGATCTTCTCCAAGTGTGAGATGGCCAACTCTCTTTTGTTAAGAGCGATCAGAGCTTTCGCATATAATAAGCTGATTGGCAGATCGCCTGGAAAATTCGCCAACCAGGACAGACCAGCCTGACGTGCAAACTGGTATTCCTGAATTTCCAATGCCGCTGACATTAAAGCAATGAATGTAGGGCGCTTAATGATTTGTGAATTTTCTTTGATGGATTCTTGGTTCATAGTCATCATTTTCTTGGTGCCTCCTGGAGGTTATGGACAAGATTAAGTGTTACTACAGCCGCTAATTGCCTGCGGATGCTGGTATCATCTGGTGCTAATGACGCTGCCTGTCGCAACATCGCTTCAGCATTGCGATAATCTCTGCTTTCTTTATAGGCGATGCCTGCATGGAAATAGAGACGGGAATCGGTTGATACGATTTGAATGGCTTGTTTGTAAATCTGGATGGCTTTGGAATGTTCCCTGCGGTCCTGATGGGTCTTACCCAACTCAAGATATGCATCAACCAGGCTGGGGTCAAAGGCAATTGCTTTACTTAATTGTGCAATTGCCTGATCCAAGTTACCGTTTTTACGGCTGATCCGTCCGAGCATTAGATAGACTTGTGCTTGATCAGGCTCCACCTCCAAAGAATGATACAATGCTTTTTCTGCCTGATCCTGCCGACCAGTTTCAACAAGCAATGCAGCCAGGGTATTAATGACGCCAATGTTTTCCTGGTTTTTTGCGGCCAGATCAATGGCTGCAGTCAGGGCTGAGGCTGCACCCTGATCTTCACGGATCAGTTCCAACTCTGCAAGCTTGAACTCAACCAATCCAGGTTCCTTGGCAAGAGCTGATTTCAGCGCTGCTTTGGCAAGGTCAAATCGTCTCTTCTTGATAAGTGATTTGATGATCGTTAATTTGGCATTGATACTTTCTGGATATTTCATCAATAAAAGATTTGCCTTATCAATGGCTTTATCAAGGTCACCCTGATCATGATATAACTCTGCAATTGTTTCGGAATACTGCGGGTTTTCCGGTTCTTTTTGTTCTGCAATTTGAAGACATCTTAATGCTGCTTCGAAATCTCCCATTCTGCGGTTGATCCCGGATAAAGCCTGTAATACCTGAGGATTATCGGGGAAAATGTCGCAGGCTTTGGCAAAATAGGTTTTCGCTGAATTCAGATCTTTTTCCTCAAGCTTTACTTCACCCAACGCTTGCCAATAATGGGCTTGTTCGGGGTCAATGCTTATGGATTGTTCAAGATGTTTGCTGGCTGGGTCGAATTGGGCTTTGCGATAATAAAGATCAGCCACGAATGCATGCCACTCAGGTTCATCCTGCCAAAGAGACAGGGCAAGTTCCATGGATTTGATCGCTTTTTCTGGATCGCCTGGACTGGAAAATGCTACCAGTGCATGCAGCAAGGGAGAATTTGGATCCTTCTCAAGTAATTTTACGGCGATCCGGTTAGATCTTTGAGGATTATCATCAAGGAGCATGACTGCATATTGCAGTGAGATATCATCATTTTCTGGATAAGCGTCCAGAACGGTTTTGACCATGCCAGGATCTTTGATCAAGGGAAGTAACTGAACAGCGTCGTCGCTATTCTTGATCAATTTGAACAGATTATCATGCTCAAACAAGGAATTATTGAAGATGGCTTGACTTTTCTTATGCAAATGTTCGATGATTGTTAAGTCCAAGAATCTTCCAGCCAATGACAATTGCTCATTGAAATGTTGTTGAAAAACAGGTTCGGACGGATCAAGTTTTGGAGCATGCTTTTCCACACGCATTGCCTTGCAAGCGAAATATTCATTTGCATATGCAAGCAGGAATTTTGCATGGAAGAAGTTCATGATTGGGTTGATCTGGACATGTGCGACCGCAGCCTGGAATAAATCATAAGCCTTATCCCATTTATTTAAGCCCCAAGCAGCGAGAGCCAATGACATTTGCTGCCAGGCTGATTCAAATTTTTCGCTTATGGTCAGGAAACGGTGTTTTATGCTCGAATTGTTCTCCACAGCCTTCTTTTCTGCAAGTGTAAAGTAATTTTCTGCGATGGCTTTTTCCTGGTAGTGCGAAGCCAAACGTGCCTGTAAACTGTAGGAAATGACTGTCGGTTCAAGATCCGCAAGGTGTTTCTTGAAGATTGTTGATGCAGCCTCGTAGTCTCCATCCATCAAGTTCAATTGGCATACCATGCTGACGATGGTGATAAAAAGATTTTGTTGTTTTCTGCTTAATTCCTGCTTAGTTGAGAGAAGATTGTTGAAAATCTCATTCAGGTTTGATTTTTGATTGAGTGCAAAAACCAGTTCGGCAGCAAGATACTCATGTTCGATTTGACGAGGTGCAATTGTAACTGATTGATCAACATGTTTTTTTGCAGGTAACAAGTCACCGGTTATGCGCTTAAGCTGCGCAGCTCGCCAATGAACACCGGCAGGAGAGTATTCCATAGTATCTTCAGCAACACTCTCTCGCTTGGATGTCGATCTATTGAGCAGATCAGGCATGTATTCGATCTTCTTCAGGACAGGTTCAAGGGCAATTAAAGCGTCTTGATAATTCGCAAGCTGAGCGAGAATATCTGATCTTAAAATTGCATATGAGCTATTGCCCTGGAAATTACCTCCTTGTTCATCAACTAATCGCAAAGCCTCTTTGGGTTCATCAATATGTTGTAGTGAAGCAGCCAGGTCACGCAATGTACCAAATTCGGGTTTCTCTTTTTTTGATATCGCTGCTTTTAAAATTTCTGATGCCTTCAGAACTTCATCCAAGCGGTAGAAAATGTTTGCTGCATTGACCATTTCATCGGTCGTGATTTCCTCCAACGCAATCAAATCATTTAAACTTGATTTGGCAGATTGATGATCGTTGAGGGAAATATAGGTTTTCGCAAGAGTCAGATACAGTTCACGTTGTTTTGGGGCAAGTTGAATGGCTTCTTTGAGAGTCTGTATGGCTGATTGGGGCTGACCATTTCTCAACATGAATTCTGAAAACCATAAAAGGTTGTCCATGTCACTTGGCTGGATGTCCAAGGCGGTTTTAGCGCTTTTGTAGGCTTCATCGATCAATCCGGATTGAACGAATGCTTCAGCCAAATAATGATGGGCTTCAATATCATCAGGATTATTGATCAATGCTTCCTGGAGGGCGGCGAGGCTGATTTCAGGATATTTAAGTCTGAAAGCATTTTTACCGATCCCGAATTGGATGTGTTGGTAGGTTTGAGGAGATTTTGCTTCAGGTTGTTCCAACAGGTTTAAGTAATCATGGTAAGCCTGTTCATGTTCTCCCAAAGTTGTGTTAACATCTGCGATCAATAATTGATAAGTAAAGGATGTTTCGTCATGATTAACAGCATTTTTTAAATCTGAAAGGGTTGATTTAAGGTCTTCAGCAACTTGTAAGGTATCGTCCTGGTTGTTAACCGGGTTATTAGCAACTTCAAGTAACTCCTTTGAGAGAGAAATGAGCGCTTCGCTGGATCGATTTGTTTGGAATGCAAACTTCAAGTTGGGAATGGCCTGCGTGTGCTGTCCCATTTCACTCATAATCTGACCGGTAATCAGTGCCAACTCAGGGTCAGCCAAGCTTTGATCCCGGATATCCTTGATGGACTGCCAGGCTTCCTCTGTCTGTCCAAGCAGATGGTAGGCTTGCGCCAGTGCAATTTTCACTTTTTTGTTTTTAGGCTCTGCTTTTCTACATTGCTTGAGGACGGGAAGTGCATCTGCCGGCAATTTGTTTCTTAAAAATGAGCTACCAAGAGCAAGCAAAATTTGTGGATCATCAGGGAGCGCTGTTTTTCCCTTCTGGAGGGTGTCCAATGCGTGTTCATATTCGCCCATGCGGTTCCAAATGTTTGCCAGTGCCAACCAACTGGATGGTTTCTCAGGTGAAATGGAGGCTGCTTTTTCCATGTACTCAATGGCTATGGTTTTATCACCACGTTCAATGTAAGCGTTGCCCAGGATCACCAGGGCTTCCCCATCCAATTTATCTTTCTCAAGAAAGTTTTTGCAGATGGGAATGGCAAGGTCCGGTTTACCTGCTTCAACAGCTATGTTTGCGTAATTCAAGAGTTCATCACGCGTTGGTGCGGGTGAGTTTATGATCAGCGATTGATGGATGGCAAACGCTTTATCAAATTGCCTGGTTTTTGCGTAAAGATCCGCGAGTACGATTTTGTTCTGTAAGTTATCTGGATTTAATATCGCCAACAGGGAAGCCCGATCAATGGCAGGTTGAATCTGTCCCAACTGTTCATGAAAATAGATCGCATGCGATAAGAATTCTTCATCATTTGGGCTTTTGAGTAATTGCTTATTGATCAATCCCAAAGCTGTTTCGTAATCTTTTTCCTGGTTAATCAGGGGTATGGATGATTTCAATTGTTCTTTCAGGCGGGTTGGGGGGGTTGAAAGTGATTGTTCCTGGAGCGAAAAATAATCAGACAGCACTGAAGATTTTGAGATCTTCATGGTGTCCTCAATTTTGAGTTGTGGATGATGCAGGGAAATGAAATTTGCATGCGTGGGATCAGAATGGGTTGATAAAAAATCCTGGGCAGCCTGGGTATTCTTTTGTGATATTAAAAACTCAGCATATTCGATCTGCATCTGGTCGGTTAATGGCGATGATGATATGGCTTTTTCCCAATAATCTTGAGCCAAATGTGGATCTTCTGCCTGCGTTGAGACTGCCAAACGGTGGAAGAACCGGGTTTGACTTTCACCCAACGCATTTGTGGCAACCTTCATTATCTCAATCGATTTCTGGTTCAAGCCAGCATATTGATAGAGGTCCGCCAGCCTTTCCATTACCTGAACTTTTTGATAATTATTAAAGTGACCTGGTGATTTGCTGTCCCGTTCAACATGGCTGAGAGCTTCGGAGAATTCAGTCAGGTTCTTTTTCTGTGTCAGGAATTCACTGGCCAGGTTTTTTGCCAGATCAGGATAACCAAATTGCTCCAGAAAGAATAAACTTGAACCCTGTGAATCCAGATCAGTTTGGTTAAAAATCTCTCCAATTCTTGCAAGGGGTGTCTGGGATGATGTGGGTGAGGATAGAACTGCATGCACAATAAGAGCGATAAAATCTTGTTTAAAATCCGCATCAATTTCAGACAACAAACTGAAACTGAATTCAGCAAATTCAGGTATTAACGCAGGCAGACAGGCAAAAGTGCCTCTCCATAAAGCGAAGTTAAAATTGTCAATTTTTACAGAAGAACGAAAGACAAGTTTTTGACTGATGCCTTGCCAGCTTTTGTGTGCGAGATAATATTCCCGAATATACAAAGCATTGAGCCCGGCTTGTTCGAGCGTTTCAGGAGAGAGACGCGTACTGTGGATCGTTTCGTAGGCTTGCTCAGTGCGTGTTCGAATGAAGTCAGGTAAAACTTGCCTGGGGTCCTGCCAGTTGATACCGCATAAATTATCGGCATCAATGATCATGGTGGCAAGATTTCCGGGTGTCCAACTGTCAAAACTAGAATGCGCATAGCTAATAAATGCAGAAAGACACTCCTGGTTATTTAAAGATTTCCAAACCAGAGGTTCCTGGTTCAGCGCGCTGACAAGATTTTTGCATTCAGCGGGTTGGAATAATTCACCCAAACTTCTCATTAAATTATCAACACCCATTACCTCACTCCTTGTGATCGAGTCAGATTTAGATTAAGGCAATTCTGGAAAGAGGGGACGGACAAGGAAATATGCCCCGCAAAGCAATGCAATACCCAAAAAGACGAGGAAGATTCCAATTCCAGTGTTGGTTTTTACCATACCATTCAATGCATCAATTAATAAGGATGCATTCCCAACGAGTCCTGAGACACCATCTGTTATCCCTTTTTCAGCTAATTTCGTGGTTTGGGTCGCAATTGTTTGAAGGTTTTTCCCAATTGCCTGTTTAACCATGATAAACATGCCCAAAATCAGGCAGATGGCCCCTGCAATTGAGACCGTTGTTGCCAAAGTCGTAAGAAATTCCTGCATTGTTTTAAACATGAAAGCCTCCTAAAAAAATATTGTCTCAGAAGGCTCTGTTGCAATTATTGTGCCAAATTCTCAGGTCAAGATTGTTTCACCTGAAAACCTGTGGTTTATTCAATTTGTACTGGAGTAAGATCTGCAGGAAGGTGGTGCAGGTCAATGGCAATGTCATCACAAAACAGAACGGCACGTTCAATGACATTACTTAATTCACGGATGTTACCCGGCCACTCAAAGTCTTTAAGAGCCTGCATGGCACGCGGTGTAACTCCTTCGATATTTGCCCCCATGCTGCGGTTGAACTTACGTAAGAAATGACCCACAAGATCCGGGATATCATCCTTTCTTTCGCTTAATGAGGGCAGGTCGAGATCCACGACTTTCAAGCGATAATAAAGATCTTCTCTGAATTCATGATTGGCGATCATTTCTTTTAAGTTGCGGTTGGACGCGGCAATGATCTGAACATCAACTTTGATGAGGGAAGTTCCGCCAACGCGACGGAACGACCTTTCCTCGATTGCCCGCAGCAATTTTGCCTGTAAGTCCATGGGCATGGAAGAAATTTCGTCCAAGAATAGGATTCCCCCATCTGCAATTTCCATCAATCCATTCTTGCGATGGGTGGCACCTGTAAAAGCGCCCGACTCATGCCCGAACAATTCTGATTCGAACATGGTCGGCTGGATTGCAGGGCAGTTGATGTCGATAAAGGGTTTGCCTGCCCTCGGACCAACCTGGTGAATGAAACTCGCAAGAACCTCTTTACCAGTGCCTGTTTTCCCTGTAATGAGGACTGATACCGAAGCTTCAGCTGCCCTTTGAGCAAGGTTGATCAAAGATTTCATTCTGGGGGTTTCCCCGATAATAAACTCATTTTGATTTGCCTGGGAGGCACGCAAATGGTTCAATTCCCGGCGCATGGAGACCATTTCATCTGCGCGCCGGATGGATTTTTCAAGCTCAAGCAAATCAATTGGTTTTTGGATAAAATCCTGTGCTCCGCTTTTCATAGCTTCGACAGCCATTTCAATTTCACCATGGGCAGTAATAATGATGACCTGTGGTCTTAAAGGCATTTTTGCCGCATCCTGCAATAAATTAGGTCCATATCCATCGGGCAGGCGGACATCCAGGATGATGATATCAGCCACGCCTTTGTTAAGGATCTCACGGGCCTGACCAAGCGTTCCAACCCCTATCACTTCGTAGCCTTTGGCTCTCAAAAAATCAGAAATGACCAGGCGTGCAGTTTCTTCATCATCAACAATAAGTATGGTCGCGGTCATGATTAATCTCCGGTTGATTTCGGCAATAGAACATGGAACATGGTACCGCCCGGGAAACTTTCAACATTAATAATTCCCTTGTGGGCTGTGACAATTCGCTTGGATATTGCCAATCCCAATCCTGTGCCATTGGGATTGGTTGTAATAAAAGGTTCAAAAATATGTTCTTTGATATCATCAGGTATTCCTGGACCTGAATCTGCAACGATGATTTCATAATTTTGCAGGTCAACTGTGTCATGCGGTTCCATGACTTTTATGCTCAAAGATCCCCCCTTTGTATCCATCGCCTGAACAGCATTGCTGATCAAATTCACAAAAACCTGTTCCAGGGCACGTGCATCCCCGTTAATTTGTGGGTGTGCGACACATGTTTCAAAGTACGTGTCAATATTTAATCTGCGCAGGCGTGGTCCCCAGCGTTCCAGGATGCGCGGGATCAAGAGGCTTAAGTCAACGGGTGATAGATGATACTCAACTGGTTTTGAAAAGGTGAGGACCGAATCCATCAAATGGGTCAACCGGAGGCAATCATTCTGTAAACGGCTCACCAATTCGGCATGGGGTGAGTTCTCTTCAAGATTCATTCCGATGAATTGCAGACCCGTCATCAGGCTGTTGATTGGATTTTTAACTTCGTGTGCGAAGACAGCGGTGACCTCTCCCAGGAATGCCCGTTGTTCCAGCTGCTGTGTGCGGGCGCGGATCTGTTCTGTTTGGCTTAAATCACGAAGCAAAATAATGATGCTGACCAGTCTGTCATCCGCTTTAACAGGAACCGTCAGAATCTGGGCAGGAAAGGACTTACCTGTGCGATTGTGTAAGCGCAGGTCACTGGAAACAAGTGTAGAGATCCCTTGTAGGGCAGTATTGAATGCAGAAGTCAGTGTTTCAGTACCTATCAGGATGGCATCAATGGGCTGTCGGAAGACTTCTTTGCTTGCATAACCCAGAATGATCTCGGCTGCCGGGTTCATTTCTGCAATCCTCAGATCAGGCGTGAGAATGATGACGCCTTCTTCAAGGTTATCAATGACGGCTTGTTCGATTTGAATGACTTGCCTGATCTTCTGTACCTTTTGCCTGGCATTTTCGATTGTTAAAAAATGCTCGAGCACAGCAGAAGTTTCCATGCCCAACAATGACAAGAAGCGCAAAGACTCATCATTCGGCAAGGGTTGATGACCTGCAAGCGTAATCAAACCAGACCACTCACCTTCTTTGCTCAGTGGAATCGTAGCGAGATATTTAAAACCTGCTTGCTGGGCAAGTCTGTGCAATTCTGATATTGTTTTTTTATTTTCTTTCCAGAGAATTGGCGTTTCCAGGTTGGTCAGATCTTCGAGCGTCAGGTAAGAAGGCAGGAAATGGTCAACTTCGTTAGCATTGATTGTGACGCGATGCAACCTGTCATCAGCCTCATTAACGAGGTAGATATTGATATCTTCTGCCTGGGTGACTTTTTTTGCCAGATTGGTCACATATGCAAACACCGACTGCAGATCAGGCTGTTTACCAATTTTTGTGATTTGAGCGTAATTGTCAAAAAAAACCTCCTGATCGATGAGATCTTTCTTCATATCCAAAGACGGCAGGGATGTTTGAAAAAGCAGTGCTACCCGCTGATTGGTTGGGTCAAAACCTTGGATGGTGAGTGAAACCTGCAAAGGTTCTCCCATAAATTGATTTAATGAAACCAACCTCGGGTTGGTATATATTGGGTTGGTATCCTGTTCTCCCGGCAATATTGAAGAAAGAGACTGTCCTGCGACCAGGATTGATGAAAAATTGGTCAGTTGAACGAAAGCCTGATTTACTGCAAGGATCTGGTCTATTGAGCGGTCATAAATAACTGTTGCAAATGGATTTAAATCGAAAATTGCAGTTCTTTCCAATTGCGAAAGACCTGCCCTAGATTGATCATTAGCATTTGCGTTGCTATTTTCTAAAGCCACTTTCCCTTATTGACTGGCGGCAACCTCACGTGCCTGTCTTAAATGTGCTGGTAATATTCCTTCCATCGAGCGATATTTGGCAACCGTTCTCCGAGCAATGTTGATCCCTCGTTCGGCAAGGATATCCTGAATCTCGGTATCGCTGAGGGGACTCTTTTCAACTTCAATAATTTCCTTGACGATTGATCGAAATGCCAGGCTGCGATCAAAAAACATGGACATGGGAATGATGCGTTTGTTGGGTAATTGCACTGTTTTACCAGCCACAGCTCGTGAGATGGTTGATTCATGCATGTCCAATTCTTTGGCAATTTCAGCCCGTGTTATTGACCGCAAAGATTTTTCGCCTTTAAGTATAAACTGCTTTTGACGGGAAACAAGCGTTTCCAGCAATAACCGTAAAGCATTGCTGCGCTGTTGGATACATTTTATCAAGAGGGAAGCTTTCTCCAGGTCATCTTTCCACTCATCGACCTTCTCTGCTTCAACGGTTTTAATGGCTTGTTTAAAGAGCGGATTAACCCTGAGCGTTCCCCGGATTGGCAGGATGATTTCCACCACCAGTGGGTTAGCAGGGTTGTCATTCAAATGGTAAATTAGCACGTCTGGCTGGCGATATGCCTGGTTTGTTGCTCCGATTGGATTGCGAACGTCTCCCCAATATGCGCGGGCAGGAAAGGGGTTGAGATTTTCGGTGATGAATTTTGCAGCAAGCTGCACCTGTTGTGCGCTGGCACCCAAAACTCGTGCAAGTTCTGAGTAATGACGATGGCTGATAAATTCCATCCCTTTTTCAATGACCTGCCTGGTCAGCTTGGGAATTTGACTTGTTTCGGAAAGAACCTCTATCTGAATCATTAAAGCTTCCCGAGGATTGGCTGAACACACACCAATAGGCTCACACCTCTGAAGACGTTTGATGAGAGCTTCAATTTCACTGGGTAAACGATGATGATACCTGGCAATCTCAAGGGGATCGATCATAAGAAAGCCATCCTCATCCAGGTTGGTGAGAATGTAAGCAGCTATAAGACGATCTTCTGTTTTGAGTTCGGGGGCTATTTGACGCAGGACGAAAGTGGGCAGGTCAATTGATTCGGAGATATACGAATCCTCCGGTTCATCTTCCGTATAAGTACCACCGGAATTGAAGAAATCTTCCCGGGGTGAAACAAATACGATTGCGTCATCTTTTTCAGGATCGTTGGGCTGGCTGCATACTGGACAATTACCAGTTGGAGGCAAAATCCTTTTACACATTGGACAGCGTCGCTCTTCCACAAGCTCCAGTGCTGGATTGTTGGCAAGTTCAGATTCAACTTTTTGAAGCAATTCACTGGCTGTCAGGCTAAGCAAGGTCATTGTCTGCGCGAGATGGGCAGAAGTTGTTGTACTGGTTACTTGATAATGTGTTTGAAGCATAACCTTACCTCATTGGTCCTAGTATAGCGCACAAGCTTGAATGTTGCAAGAACTGTGCCAGGCGGTTTTTTGATGCTTTAAATCACTATACGATGACATATCATATCACCCCGACAAGTGGATTATAATCAGTTCAAATACTTAAAAAAGGATTTCAAATCAGTCATGAAAATATGTGCTGCCCATTCATTGGCGAATATTCAACCCTATTTTTTTTCATCATTAAATAAAACCATTGAAGCATTGAAAGCAAGAGGCATGGATGTAATCCGCCTGGATATGGGCTCACCTGACCTCCCACCAGCGGATTTCATCATTGAAGCGCTTGTGGAATCTGCACGCAATCCTCATAAACATGGTTATTCACCCATGGGAGGCGCTCCCAATTTTTTACGCTCGGTAGCAGCATATTATGATGCCAGGTTTAACGTTAAGTTGGATCCAAATACCGAAATAGTTGCGCTCATTGGATCAAAAGAAGGAATCTTCAACATTAGTCAAGTTTTATTGGATCCAGGAGACCTGGTTTTATTACCTGATCCGTATTATCCTGTTTACATGGCAGGATCTCAGATTGCTGAAAGCCGAATCTCTTTTATGCCTTTGTTAAAAGTGAATGGCTTTCTACCGGATCTTAAGGCAATTCCAGAGTCAGTTGCCAGGGAAGCCAAAATAATGTGGTTGAATTACCCCAATAATCCGACCGGGGCTATAGCCAGCCTTGATTATTTTAAGGAAGTTGTCGAGTTTGCCGCCAAATATGAGATTGTAATTGCGCATGATTCGCCATATGCCGATGTCACATTCGATGGATATCGTGCCCCAAGCATTTTACAGGTTGAAGGTGCTAAAGATGTAGCCATTGAGTTCAACTCCCTGTCCAAAACATATAATATGGCCGGCTGGCGTGTTGGCATGGCGGTTGGAAATCCTGAGCTCATCCAATTACTAAAGATATATAAAAGCCAAATGGATTCATCCATATTTGCACCAATCCTGGATGCATCCATCAAAGCCTTAACAGGGGATCAGTCATGGCTTGAAGAGAGAAATGCCATTTATGAAGAACGTCGTGATATTGTATATGAAGGTTTAGTGAAAGCCGGATTCGAAGTTGAGAAGCCAAAAGCTGCACTTTACTTATGGGCAAAAGTTCCGCAAGGATTGGGAGACACGATGGAACTCTGTGTGCGCCTCCTTGATGAAACAGGGGTCAGCATTACGCCTGGCGTTGTCTATGGCCCAAGTGGTAAGGACTATGTGCGGATTTCAATCATCACCCCTACAGAGCGCATCAATGAAGCCATGCAGCGTATGGTGGAATGGCTGCAGAAAGAAATTAAATGACCGCTTCGAAAACCATTTCAGTAGTCCAAAAACCTGAAAGAGCCATCCTCGTGGGGGTTGACCTCAGGACCAGTCAACCTTTATTAACTCTTGAAGATTCTCTCTCTGAATTAACGCTCCTGGCTGATACTGCCGGTGTTGAAATCGTGGGTGAAATTACACAGAAATTGGATACACCTCATCCAGGCACATTTATTGGGACTGGCAAGGTTGAGGAGCTTAAAATTTTGGTGGATGAATTGGATGCCAATCTGGTGATCTTTGATGAAGAACTTTCTCCGCGTCACCAGCGTGAATTGGAAGAGGTGCTGGGCACTCAAGTAAAAATCATTGACCGTACTGCCCTCATACTGGATATTTTCGCACAACATGCAAGTACTCGCGAAGGTATCCTGCAGGTCGAACTGGCACAATATGAATACCGTTTGCCAAGATTGACCCGTGCCTGGGCACATCTTGCCAGACAAGCCGGCGGCGGCGCCGGGCGAACCGGGTCTGTTGGCGGTGTGGGATTAAGGGGTCCTGGAGAAACGCAACTGGAAGTCGACCGAAGAGAAATTCGCACAAAGATCAGCAAGTTGAAGGATGAACTGGAAAAAGTGAGAGAACATCGCTTCCGTCACCGGGCACAGCGAAAAAAATCCCAAATACCAATCATTTCACTTGTTGGTTATACCAATGCTGGTAAATCCACATTAATGAATACTCTTTCCGATGCCGGTGTTTACGTAGCAGATCAACTTTTTGCAACACTTGATCCCGTTACTCGTAAGCTTGAACTGTCCAACGGTCAGCAGGCGTTAATGACTGACACAGTTGGTTTTATCCAGAAATTACCGACACAGTTGGTGGCTGCATTTCGAGCAACGCTAGAAGAAATCTCTGAAGCAGATCTATTATTGCACATTGTGGATATCACGCACATCAATGCATTAGCTCAAGCAAAATCGGTGTTGAAGACTTTGGAAGAAATTGGTGCCGGGGACATTCCGATCATCACTGCCCTCAATAAAATTGACAATTTGCATGATCCAGAATCAGCAGTTGAAAAAATGCGCGATTTTCCAAATACCTACGCCATCAGTGCAAAAACAGGGCAAGGGATACCTGAATTGATGATGGCGATTTCCAGCGAATTATATGAGAAATATATTCCGCTCAGGGTTTACCTCCCATATCAAGAAGGTCAACTGCTCTCAATATTTCATGAATTTGGACATGTATCCCTTATGAAGCATGAAGAGGGAGGAGTCATTCTTGAAGGGATGCTTCCGAAACGCTATTACAGTCAATTTCAACCCTATATCAATTTGACAGATACAAAATAAAAAAAGTCCGTGTGAAAGATCCACATGGACTCAATTTAACTTGGTGGAGAAAACTATTTTTCTTTTTCGATGGTGAGGACTTCACGACCCTGGTATTGGCCACAATTGGGGCAAACACGATGCGGTAAATGGGTTTCACCACAATTAGGGCAGGTAACACTGTTACGCGCCTTTAATGCATCATGTGCTCGGCGGCGATCACGGCGACCTGGGGAGGTCTTTCTTTTAGGTAATGGGGTCATCTTGCACTCCTATATTTCATAATGATTACTTTACAACCTGACAATTATATATACAATATTTATTTCCGTCAAGATAGCGAATTGCCTCTGTCAGCGTGAGTCAGTACTGCCAGCAATGAGTTGCCTGTGTTAAAATTCAGGCATGGACAACAAAGGAAGTCGATTTTTGCAGGCTTTTAAGGGGAATGTACAAATTTTCTACCTGATTGATGGTATGTTGACTTATCTTTTAGGTGCTGCCATTCCAAGTTATTTGGGGATAACAATAAACATCAGGAAATTCTTCGTTGGATATGTGCTTATCATACTGGTGTTGCTCATACCTGCTGTTATCCGTTCGTATTTTGCACATGCCAGAGATATGGAAGGAGCAGGAGCACAAGGTGTTAAAAATCAGTTAGGCGTCAAGTGGATGCTGCTGGCATTCCTCTCCGCTCTCCTTGTTTTAATGACGCTGACCATCATTGTCCTGTTTAACTTTGAAGAAAATCCATTAACCGCTTGGGTATTTTTAGGTCTGGTTATCTCACTGTCAGTTGTAAATCCAGTATTTAGTCAATCAGGAAAAGGCCTTGCTTACAATGGGATTGTTAATGGCATCATCATTGCTTTTCTCATTCCAGCCTTCAGCCTCACTTTAAATTTACCTGAACTACATCGATTATTGTTGCTATTGACACTTCCGCTGCTTATGATTTATTGGGGATGCAACCTTGCATTGGGGTTTGAAAAATATGGGTCAGATTTAAAATCTCATAAGCCCAGCATGTTGATCGTGCTTGGCTGGCAAAAAGGAGTGTTTCTGCACAATATTTTCATCCTGATTGGTTTTCTAATTATTGGATTGGAGCCGCTCATTGGAATTTCCTGGTCACTTGTCTGGCCACAATTAATCATGGTGCTTGTGGGCATTTTCCAAATCTGGCAGGTTCAACAAATCAGCGAAGGAAGAAAACCTCAATGGCGTTTACTGTGGATAACTGCGAATTTCTTGTTCATCTTTTGTGTGTATATGCTTTTATTTGCATTGTGGATCAATTAGAACTATACCTATCCTTAAAAAATATTAGATTGTGGAGGTAAAAATGGTTCAGAGAGAAGGAGTTAAAGCTCCAAATTTTAAGCTATTCGATCAGGATGGTAATATTCACCAGTTAAGTGATTATGCTGGTAAAGTTATAGTTTTGTATTTTTACCCTAAAGATGACACCCCAGGATGTGTGAAGGAAGCCTGCAGCTTCAGGAATAACTTCAATGTTTTCAAACAGCAAGGCGTTGTAGTTTTGGGCGTGAGTCCCGATTCGGTTGCTTCACATGCGAAATTCAAAGAAAAGTATGCTTTACCTTTTACGCTGCTTGCTGATGAGGACCATGCTGTCTGTGAGCTCTACGGGGTATGGGGTCTGAAGAAATTGATGGGCAAAGAATATAATGGCGTTTTCCGCACGACATTTGTGATTGATGAAAATGGTTTCATCATCAAAGTCTACGAAAATGTCAGACCTGATGAACATGCCCAGGAAATCCTGGCAATGCTGGCAGCCAGAGAATAATAAAAAAGCAAACTTGGTTTATGCAAAGAGGCTATGCATTCCCAAAAAGTGCATAGCCTCTCATAATATTGAACAAATGCTATTCTATTGAAGGTGTAAAATCACTTTCCCATCCCGCCATAGATCTTCAATGCGGTAATAATCCCTTTGTTCGGGGGACATTAAGTGAACGACAACATCGCCATAGTCAATAAGAACCCAGCCTGTACGTGCCAGCCCTTCACTTTGGGCATTCTTTTGATATTGTGTTTTAATACCGCGGATAACAGCATTACTGAGACCATCCAGCATACGATCGCTGGTACCATTCGCGATGACAAAGTAATCTGTAAAACTGGCAATGTCTTTAATATCCAAAAGGATGATGTCTTCCCCCATTTTACTTTCTAAAATGTCCACGATCGATTTTGCAAGTACTAACGCGTCCAGGGCTCACCTCTTTGTAATGTCAAGTATGTTCATTCTAGCATAAAAATCTATTGTGCCACCAATTTTTCAGTGCGCAGAATGGTATAGACATAGCTTCCTTGATAAAATTCGCTTTTGAAAAGGTAGATTTCAGAAAACACATCCTGTCCCAGAGGAGCCAGGTCGATTTGACTTAATTGGGCAGCTATTCCTTGTCTTTCCAAGGGCGATGTATTGCGCGATACCCGGGCAAGGGTAATGTGTGGTGAAAAGCCACGAGCCTCAGCAGGAAAGTTAATTGCTTCGAAATTAATCTCCAATATCTTGGCTAATTGAAGAAGAGCGTCATCAGGTTTGACGCCGATCCAGATCACATTTGGATTTTTAATGGAAGGGAAGGCACCCAGATGAGAAAGGGATACCTGACATGGCATAGATTTGATGGCAGTTTTTTGGATGGCAGAATAAATCTCAGGCAGCCTGCTGTGTGGGACATTCCCCAAGAATTTTAAAGTTAAATGGATCTTGTCAGTGGCTACCCATCTCAAACCGGGTTGCTGGAAATATCCCTTCAGCTCCTCCAAGGCGTGTGTGATCTTATCCAATACTTGCTGTGAGAAATTCAATGCAATAAATAAGCGGAATTCTGACAAATGAAAGGTCTCCAAAGTCTGAAATTTTCCAAGTAATGCTATTTTACTGTCCATTCGCTGAAATGAAAATGACTTTTCTCAATTTCCGGCCAGTTGGG
>CAZINW010000005.1:0-89698 GCA_964540765.1 uncultured Anaerolineaceae bacterium
CGATGCTGAAGGGCTTTTCACCGATGCCCGGCAGCCAGGCCATCACGTATTGCCCTGGTTGTACTTTGGGAAGGGGGGTATTAAAGACCAGGGTCTGCGTGTATGCGTTCTCCTGCCGCACTTCCTGCACGCGGAAAGCGTTAAACAAACTGGTTGGCTTCATTTTTGTAAAGCCTTCCCGCGCATTTGCGCTACGGATTCATAATCACTTTCCTGCATGAAATCCCGCAGTTCGTTGTGGCAGTGGTAGAAGGCGAAGGGTCCGTCCTTCCAAACCATTGAACCAATCCCCACCAGGGTGGCGCCTGCCATGATCATCTCGGCAGCATCCACTCCGCTGTTCACCCCACCGGTGCCGATGATGGGCACGGATACGCTTAGAGCGATTTCAGCCACGCAGCGCAGCGCGATTGGTTTGAGCGCCGGTCCGGAAAGTCCACCGCTGCGGTTCTTCAAGACAGGCATGCCGGCATAGGCGTCAATCAGCATGGCTGGCATGGTATTGACCGCAGTGATGGCATCCGCGCCTTCAGCCACAACCGCCCGTGCAATTGCACCAATATCCGGTACGTTGGGCGCCAGTTTGATGCTGATCGGCAGCCCCACCGCTCTTCTCACCTCGCGGGTGACCGCTGCGGCACTCTCCGCTGTCGCCGAGAAGGGCGTACCAAGTTCACTCGCCACGTTTGGGCAGGAGATATTGACCTCGATCAAATCCGGTTCAGCTCCGGCAATGATCCTTGCCACCTCGCCAAACTGTTCAAGCGTTGGAGCAAAAATGCTGGCAAACAAAGGTACCCCCAAGGGCGCCAGCCGTTTCTTTGTTTCCTGCAGGACAGATACTTCCTCAACCGCGCCCGGGTTTGTCAGACCGATGGCGTTGATCACCCCGCCTTCCCAGGCTAGTGCCACCGGGTTGTCATGCCCGGTGCGGGGTTCTGGTCCGCAGCTTTTGGAGGTGACTGCCCCGGCACCCTCGCGGGCACAGCGTTCCATCAGGCTTGGACTGGTGCCCAGGATGCCGGATGCCAGCGCGAATGGGTTGGCAAGATGCAGGTGAAGGAAGAATGTGCTCAAATCAGGCATGACTATTCCTGCAGGTAAGCCGTCACGGAGGCATGTGTGTCCGCATCGATCAGTGCATGCGCTTTGAGTGTGTCCAGTATCTCGTAGATATCCAGCACCGGGTGCACGCGCAAGTCATGCTCTGCCATGGATGCGATGCCGCCCTGTTTGCGATCCACCAGCACGACCACGTCATCCACGCGCAAGTCAACACTGCGCAGAGTCTCGGCCGCGGTCAGGATGCTGCCACCACTAGTAATGACGTCTTCCATCAGCACTGCGATCTGACCGGGTTGATAAGCCCCTTCGATCATCTGACCAGTGCCGTGTGTTTTAGCTTCCTTGCGTGGGTAGATCAGCGGCATCCCCAGCTTCCAGGCAGCCACCGCGCTGAGGGGTAGGGCGGCATAAGGCACACCCGCCACCAGGTCAAACTGCAGGGTCTGTAAAATCTCAAGATAGGCTGCTGTTGCCTGCTTGAACAAATCTGGGAACGAAATCACGCGCCTGAGGTCGATGTAAATGGGGGACTGCCTGCCGGAGGCGAGCGTGAAACTGCCAAAGCACACGCAGCCATGTTCGAAAAGTTGGAGGATCAGGCGTTCATGGTCGCTCGGGGTTGTAATGGGGGTGAAACCAGTGCGCACCGCGTTGATGGCATCCCTGAAGTCCAAGGCAGCCTGGTGGGGGTCGGCGGCGTAAATCACAGAACGCGAAACGGGAATGATCATACCCATGCCATCCGAGCGCAGCCCTGCCTGCAGTGCCAGTGCCAGGTCACCACCCTGGGCACCCACGCCGGGTGCCAGAAACCAGTGCTCCGGGCAGATGGTGCGGATTTGCTGCAGGGCATCAGGTTGGGTGGCTCCGATCACGAAACCAACCTGGTCAGGGCTGCCCCAAGCTTTAGCTGTTTGTGCGATGAATTTGAAGAGGGGCGGGTCACCATGCTGCTGGATCTCCTTGGCAGAGGGGTTGGAAGTCTGGCAGAGGATGAATACGGCTTTATCCGGGTCCTTTAGGAAGGGTTTGATGCTGTCCTGTCCCAGGTAGGGGCTGAGGGTGACGGCATCAGCGCCGTACTGCTCATACGTTGCACGTGCATAGGCATCCGCGGTGGAGCCAATATCCCCACGCTTGGCATCCAGCAGGACAGGAATGCCTGCTGGGATGGCTGCCAGGGTCTTCTGCAGCGCTCGCAGCCCCGCAGGACCAGCCTGTTCATAAAAGGCAATGTTAGGTTTGTAGCAGCACACCAGGTCGGCTGTCTGTGCGATCAAGGCATTGCCCCATGCCACCAGGCTTGCTTCGAGATCCTCAGATGGCGGCAGCCGGTCAAGTTGGGGATCCAACCCGACACACAGCAGTGAATTGTTGTGCCGGGCGGCTTCAGTCACTTTTGCGAAAAAATTCATACAACCTCCCATTCCTTATGCCTGACCAAGCACCACTGCCAGCAGTGCCATGCGGATGAACATCCCGTTTTGCACCTGCCTGAAGTAGGCAGCGCGCGGGTCTCTATCAACTTTGTAATGGATCTCACCCACGCGCGGCAGGGGGTGCATCACGATCATTTTCTCTTTGGCCATCGTCAGCAATTCCGGGGTGATCTCGAAGTAGTTTTTGACTTCCTCGTACTGCGCCAGGTCGTTGAAGCGCTCCTTCTGGATGCGGGTGACATAGAGCACATCTGCGTTCTCGATCACGTCCTGTACCTTGCTGGTCTCGCGCACCTTGATACCCCGGTCGATCAGATCATTCATCAGATCCAACGGCAGGCGCAGGGTATCCGGAGAGACAAAGCGCAAAGAGACGTCATATTGCGAGAGCAGTCTGGTCAGGCTGTGGACGGTGCGTCCGTAGCGCAGGTCGCCTACCATAGCAACCTTCAACCCGTCGATCCTGCCCAGTTCCTTCTGAATGGTATAGAGATCGAGCAGCGCCTGGGTGGGGTGTTCACCCGCCCCGTCGCCGGCATTGATGATGGGCACGTGTGCGTACTTGGCGGCACTTGCAGAAGATCCAATCTCCGGGTGGCGCAGCACGATCACGTCGCAGTACTGTTCCAGAGTCAGCATGCTGTCGATCAGCGATTCACCCTTGGAGACCGAGGAGTACTGAATGCCTTCGGTGATGGGGATGACTTTGCCGCCCAGGCGTTCCATGGCAGCGATGAAGGAGGAACTGGTGCGTGTGCTGGGTTCATAGAAGATACATGCCAGGGTATAACCCTTGAGCAGATCGCAGGTGCCCCAGCGGTTGACCATTTCAGCCATCTCGTCTGCGCGCGTAAAGATATACTCCAAATCGTTCTTGCTGAACTGGCTTACGCTGAGGATGTCTTGTTGATAAAATCCGTTCCTGACTTTGGGTTCGCGCTGGAAGGCGTCCAGGTTGAAAAGAGGGGATAAGGGTTTGTGTTCCATGGCTTGAATCTCCTGTATAAATTAAGGTTTGTATGACAGCACTTGACCGTCTTTGAAGACTTCTTTTCCTTTAAATATAACGCGGACGAGGCGACCGGTCATTTTCCAATCCTTGAAGGGCGACCAGCCGCATTTGGTGTAAAGGGGGTGATCGGGGAAGGTGTAGCTGGCTTTCTCATCCACCTCGATGTAAGTATGAGGCTGCATTGGAAGGTTGTAAATACGGCGTGGATTGGTGTAGAGTAAGTCCAGCAGGCGTGTATAGGTCAGGCGCTCTTCCGAGGCGGCAGTGAGCATCAGCGGCAGGGTGGATTCCAGACCCGGCACGCCGGGGGGGGCCGGTTGGGGCACGGCATGCCGTGCCCCTACATTGTCCTTATGATTTATTGACACCATTTCCATTCCTTTTTCGGACAAGGTGTGGGGGGCATGGTCGCTGGCGATACAGTCGATGGTGGTGTTGAGGTGCTGCCAGAGCGCGTCTACATCGGATTGGGCTGCCAGGTGCGGGCGCATGTCTGCCAGCGCACCCAGGCGGGCAGCGTCTGCCTGCGTGAGGAAGAGGTGATGGGGAGTGACCTCACAGGTCACAGGCAGACCGCGGGATTTGGCATCTGCAATCAGCTCAATCTCGTCTTTGCGGCTGATGTGGCAGAAGTGAACCGGGCGTTGGTAAATGGCTGCCATGGCGATCCCGACAGCAACCGAGTCTCCCTCGGCGTGCAGGGCGACCACCTTGTTTGCCGGCCAGGTCTGCATGATGCGGGCAAGGTTGGACAACCCCTGCACCTGCAGGGGACCGTAAGTGGCGTCCATGTAGACTTTGAGCGCAGGGGCGTGCTCAGCCAAGGCTGGCAGTTCGTGGATATGTTCTGATGAGGCGCCGGCATATAAAAAAACATCGCACAGACTCTCTTTTTGGGCTTGTGTCTGTGCGATGCGCCAATTGTTTAACGTCACCAGGGGTGGCTGGGTGTTTGGCATGGCGAGAAGGGTGGTGAAACCGCCTGCCAGGGCAGCTGCCGTGCCTGTGCGAAAATCCTCTTTGTGTTCACCGCCAGGCACGCGCAGGTGAACATGCACATCGACCAACCCGGGAAATCTCATGCGATACCGTCTTTCGTCAACAATTTAAACTTATTGAATTTATCATCAATGAACAATATCGTCAAGCGATTGGTGCAAAGGAGTTGGAGAGATAAAAAAGTCGTTAGTCAGTAGATAGATAGTCGAATAGTCAGATCGTCATATTGTCCGGTAGTGGCTGGTTTGTGCATGAAATGAGTCTGGGAGTAACAGACCCAAAAAAACAGTCTTTCATTGCAAAAGAAGGGCAGATGAATATGTAGTTTTGGTTTCAAGCAACCATTTTGAACTACGCGCTATATAAATACTTCTGAAATGTCCAGCCTGTCACACCCGCGGTATCAAAAGCAAGCCCGAAAGTCAAATTTGCAGTGATCCCTAAAAAATGATACTTTTTTAGCACTTTCGATTCATGACAATTCATATTGTGGTATGATATTGTAAAAGAAATGAAAAAGGAGGCAATCATTTGAAAAGAATATTGGTTCCTTTAGCTGGATCCGAAGTGTCAGAAGGTGTTTTAACGCTGGTAACCATGTTCGTTAATGGTAACAAAACTGAAGTTATCCTTTTGCCTGTGGTCGAATACCCCGCCCCATTGTATTCTGATCATCGTGATGACAAAACATCTACCAATCCTGACCTTATAAAAACGATCCAGAATTGTAATTTCAACTTATGGGAAAAGTTGAAGTGTTCAGGGGGGATTGATGCAATTATCGACCGAGTGCTTAACGAAGCCAAAGCTCCTGAGATCCTTACCCACTGTGGAACTAACTGATCATCTAATGCGCATCGTTAAAATTGAAATTTAGAAAAAACATATGAATGAAACCAATGATATCGAAAAAACAACAAAGGACCATGCACAGACGGTTGCCATTGTGACTGATAGCGTTGCCCAGGTACCAGCGGAGATCGCGCGGCAATTGGATATTACGGTTATACCATTTACATTAAATATTAATGGACGGTCATACCTGGATGGCGCTGACCTGGCACCTACGGAACTATATCGCCGCATGCGCATGGAAACAATCATTCCGACCACTGCCGGTCCATCGCTCGGGCAGTATCAGGAGGTATTTCGTGCGCGCTTGCAAGCCGGGGCACAGGCTGTCCTGTGTGTGGTCCTTTCCAAAAACTTAAGTTCCTCTTATAACATTGCCTGCCTGGCAGCTAAACAAGTGCTGGCTGATTTCCCCGAGTGTGCAATTGAGGTGCTGGATAGTCAGAAGGTGACAATCGCCCAGGGATTTATTGCCATTGCTGCAGCTCGTGCTGCAGCAGAGGGTAAATCTCTGGCAGAGGTACTGCAAGTGGCTCGCGAAGTAATGCCCCACACTGGCATTGCTGCCACATTGGAAACTCTGGAATATCTGGAGCGCGGTGGGCGTATTGGCAAGGCTGCTTACATGTTGGGAAGCCTAATTGACATCAAACCTGTTCTGATGATCGATGAGCAAGGTAAAGTATCCCCCATACGCAAAGTGCGTGGTGAAAATCGTGCATTGCAAGCCATTATGGATCAAGTACAACAGCTAGTTAACGGCAGCCAACATATTTACCTGGCTATCCTGGAAGCGGACGCGCCTGAGCGGGCTGCCCGATTGGAGGAGTTGGTCCTGCAAAAGCTGCAGCCGCTAAAGATTTTTCATTCGGAACTTACCCCGGTGATGGGTGTACACACGGGGCCTGGCGTGATCGGTCTGGCTTATTGCTATGAGTAGGAAATGGGTTTTGTTCCATGTTGCGTTCCATTTTCGGCATCAGCATTGGTTATCTCCTTGGTTCAATTCCTACGGCATATCTGGCTGGTAGGTGGATCAAGGGAATAGATTTGCGCAAATATGGCAGCGGTACAGCCAGTGCATCGATGGTATGGGAACATGTTGCCCATTGGGCGCTCTTCCCGGTCGCCTTATTTGATATTATTAAAGCTGCCTTCGCCGCCTGGTTGGGAATGAAACTGGGCGATGGAGTGACAGTCGCCACAATTGCTGGACTGGCGGCGGTCATTGGGCACAATTGGTCTATTTTCCTTAATTTTACTGGAGGCAGGGGATTAAGCCCATTTATTGGTGTGCTGTTGGTTGTTTTTCCCTTGGGTCTTCCCTGGTTGGTGGCTTTCCTTGCAGTTGGTTATTTTCTCGGGGATTCTGCTCCTTGGGCTCTGGTCAGTCTAATTACCATGCCGTTCCTGGTCAATTGGAAAGGTGGAGCAGAGGTAATTGGTTGGTCTGCCGTTACCATGGTCATAATCACACTTGTGAAGCGGTTGGAAGCGAATGGAAGACTGCTGCCTGAAGAGGCTGGAGAGCGGCGTCGAACCATTTTTATGCGCCTTTTGTTTGACCGTGATATCTCATCCCATTCTGAGTGGATCAAGCGCAGACCGGATGAACACTAATTTCAAGATGGCTTGCTATTGACTAGTATAACAGACAACTGCGTGTAAGGAGCAGACATGGAAATTCGTTTTCTGGGGCATTCATGTGTAGAAATTGTTGGAAAGCATCATATCTTGATAGATCCTGATTTCACGCGCGATCCCTTGCCGGATGTGGAGTATATTTGCATTTCACATGCTCATCGAGACCATATCGGTCGGGTGGCAGAAGTGCCGGGTGGAATCGTGCTCGCCTCAAAAGATGTTTGTGAGATTGCGGCAAAACTTGGTGTACCGCGTGAACGCTTGCGACCGGTTCAGCCTGGCGATCAGATGATGAACATCCACATCCTGTCTGGTTACAGCTCAAGGAACGGATTGGTTTACAGGATCTTCGTTTTACTCTTCAAGCATCGCATGCCAGAGCCATCCGGTACGCCGCTTGCCTTCCTTGTGAAAGACGAAGCCTTGCTCCTGCATAACGGTGACGCCTGTGAGGAACCTCGTGATGTGCAGCCCGATATTTTATGCCTGCCCTGGCGAATCATCCCTTATCAATCAGAACAGTACAAGGAGGCGCTTATTCAGATGGTCAGTCGTCTCCATCCCCGATATATTCTGCCCATTCACTACGACCTGACCGGGACAGAGGGGGATCTGGACGAACTCAGCCACCGCGTCAAAACAACTTGTTTGAGTGGGAATAAGTGGTATGCCTTTGAAGGGAAAGAACTGGTGAATCAGGGCGATCAGCTCGACAGTGATCCTCAAGTTATCAACCAGCCAGGCATTTAATGAAGTGAGGGTGTTTTGAGGTCATTGAAAGGGGTTGACATAAAAAATGGGGTGGGAATATGGTTCTGATTTCAACCCTTTACCAAACAGGCTTGCCGCGATCGCACAAACGGTTTGGGTGCTTTCTTCAGCAGTTACAGTCTTCATGTTGTTCAGCACAGAGCTCAGCCCTCCTGCCACAACCAGTAAACCCAGGGAGGCAAATCCTGCGTCTTTTAAGAATCTGCGTCGGGAAAGCTGTTCAGACGTGAGTGCTTCCCGCTTTTCTGGATGGCTGAATGCCCTGGCGACGGTGCCTTTGATCAAATCCCAGTGGAGGGCTATCTTCCAGATCAACAATACGAGCGTAACAAAGGATGAAGCCACATGCACAATGCGCCAGGTATCATAATTCAGCAGGTTTAGACTTAGAAGTGAGGAGATCACCAGTCCTGAGACAATGATTGTCATCACCCCCGTGGCCATCATCAAATCCAGTGTGAATCTAATCCGTATTTTGGCTTTGACACGATCCATGATCTTGCTGATGGAAACTACCCAATGCCAGTGTTGGATGAGGTGAACCAGGCAGACCAATCCGACTGCCAACCCCAGCCATTCATGCACGGTATAACCTGTAATTTGCGGTTTGAGCGCCAATAAAAATCCTATCAATGCAAGGGCATCAATGATCCAAAAATTCTTTTTCATATGGTAAGTTTAAAGACTGTACTGGTAATAGTGGTTTAGAAATCGTATAGAGGTTATGCAGAAGTTGTGAAGAATTATTTTGCAGGTTGGGTGTAAAAATTAGCGCAATGAATATGCACAAGACATTCCAAATTCGGCATGCCCACAACCCAATGCTAAGAATGTTGGGTTACGGGGGTGTAATGGATGGTGATAAAAGGTTTGGCATCCCCTCCCCCTGCACCCAACCTACGGATTGATAACGATTCGAGAGTGCCTGCAACACAATAATATGGATGTTGGGTTGCGGGGGTGTGGCTGGTTACTGAACAATTACCGGGTTGCACCCAACCTACAACAAATGCTCAATAAGCACGCGCACACCGATGCCGATCAGGGTCAAGCCCCCGATGATCTCCATGGTTTTGCCGAATTTTTCACCCAATTTGTTGCCAATGAACAGCCCTGCCACCGATAATACGCTTGCCACCACGCCAATGACGATGGAGGGAAGAATGATATTGACGTTCAACATTGCCATGCTTAGCCCGACTGCCAGGGCATCGATGCTGGTGGCGATCGCTAGGGTGATCAATAATTTGCCTCTGGAAGGATCCGATGGAAAGGCTTTTGCTTCCGGTTTTACGCCGGAACGGACCATGTGGCTGCCAATGTAAGCCAGGAGGGCAAAAGCGATCCAATGGTCAAAATTGGCGATGTACCTGGCAATGGACGATCCAGCCAACCAGCCCAGGATGGGCATTAAGAACTGAAAGAAACCAAAATGAAAAGAGAGCCTGAACCTGGCGCGCCGGCTATTGCACAGGGTGGTTGTACCGATGGCAAGAGAAACTGCAAAGGCATCCATGGCAAGGCTGAGAGCAATCAAGAAAATTGAAAGGAAGTCCATGTAATCTGATCCAAATTTAAAGTGATTTATTTTTTCGACCTGTAATGGATATGGAGCCTGCAGGCGAACTGGACTATTATACCTTTCCTCAGCCTTATCTTTTGCGATTGTTTTCCTTTGTTGGGTTTCGGGCAGGCTCAGGTTGTTTAGATTATTGCTTGATATCCGGGATTCTCTTTATTCAACCCTCCACCCAACCTACGAAAATATCTCCCTCTCTGCGTTTGGGGATAAGTTAGCTGTCAGCGTTGCGCGTGCCGCTTTCGTCGCCTAGTTAAATCAGGGGGATGGACACCAACCACGGTCATGGCGACGCCATACAGCAGGACTATATGCTGGATGGCAAGCTCTGTTTCAAGGGAGCCTTCTTCACAGAGAGCCTTTCCCATTTGCCTTTATAATATAGGAGGCCAATAATCATGAGCATCACCAGGTTGATAAAAGGAGTTGAATGATGGAAGATATCATTTTGTTGCATGAAAAAGATGTCATGGAACGTTGGCGCCAGGGGGATCCATGCGGGTTTGTAGCGCTCAGCGCTGATGACATTACCTATTTTGATCCGGGGCTGACCAAGCCGATTATTGGATTGGAAGCATTCGAAGACTATATGCGTCAGGCTGGGGGGAAGATAAATTACCAGGGCTCAGAATTCATTGACCCGCGGGTCGTCCATGTCGGCGATGCAGCCCTTCTATCCTACAATTATTGCTCATCAGTCGTCTCTGCAGGAGGAGAAGTCATCAGCCAGACACCCTGGAATGCAACCGAGGTGTACTTTCGCCAGGATAATCACTGGCGCATTGTGCATACGCATTGGTCTTTTATCAACCAGAGATTGCCCGACCTTGTGGAAATGCCGCTGCCAGTTCAAACGACTCCTGTACCTTATAGAGGTGTGTTGGCAGAGGTCATGGCTCTCGAATCAACAGCCATGGAACGCTGGCGTAAAGGTGATCCCTGGGGATTCATTGAGATCAGCGCGCCAGAAGTGACATACTTTGACACAGGAACACCACAACGTCTGAATGGCAGACTGGCTTTGAAAGCTGAATATCAAAAAAGGGAAGGGAAGATATTCTACGGTGTGATGGATTTCATTGATCCCCGCGTTCAGGTGTGCGGGGATATGGCTGTTTTGACCTATCGTTTTCTCTCCACCCGGTTGAAAGGCGACGGCTCAATTTCCAGCAGGATGCCTTGGAACTGCACGGAGGTCTTCCTGCGCAAGGACGGGCGCTGGTGGATCATTCACACGCATTGGTCATTCATCAGGGGTGATCGCAAGCAGGCATACAACCCTGCCTGATGCGATTGGCTGCCAGATGACCCGTACACCACAAAGTCCAGTCTGGTTCCATGGTGCGCGGGCAGGGTGTGCTCCATGCGGGGGATGAGGCGCTTGAGGCTGCACCCGGATCCATAGTCAAAGTCAAAGTTGCTGGCTCTCATTGGCTGCCCTCATAGACTCTCTGTGCCAGTGCAATGGCGCCGGCAACACCTGCGCTGGACCCCAACTCTGAATGGACAATGTAACTGTCGATGTGCTGCAAGATGGCGTCTGACTGGACGTAACCGTTCAGCAGTGCCAGCGTTTTCTGCCGTACGAGGGGAAGAAGTTGCGGCTGCTGGGAAACACCACCACCCAGGATGATCTTCTGCGGGGACAGGCTGCAGATGAAACTCTGCATTGCCAGAGCGATGTAATGGGCTTCCAACTCCCAGGCGGGATGGTCAGGGGGGAGGGTCTCCGCCCTTTGCCCCCAGCGTTTTTCCATGGCAGGACCACACGCCAGCCCTTCAAAACAATCCTTGTGGAAGGGGCAATTACCTTCAAAGGGATCTTTCTGACTATCATGTGGCAGGGGGATGTGCCCCATTTCAGGGTGCAGCAGTCCATGCAGGAGTTTACCCTCCACCATGGCACCGCCGCCGATACCTGTGCCGATGGTGAAATAAATGAAGGTCTCCAATCCTTTGGCTGCCCCCCAATGCCATTCGCCCAGCGCCGCGCCATTGACATCTGTATCAAAGCCAATGGGCAGACCGAGGGCCGTTTGCAGCCTGCCTACCACATCCGCATTGGTCCAGCCCGGTTTTGGGGTGGGGAGGATGTGACCGTAGGTGGGTGAGCCGGGATGGGGGTCCAGCGGTCCAAAACAAGCCACACCGAGGGATACGATCGGTCCGAATACAGCCGTTTGCTGCTGAAAAAAAGTGATCGTCCTGGTGAGTGTCTCTTCCGGGGTAGTGGTTGGAAAGCGCTCTTCTGACAGGATGGCGCCTTTTTCGTCTCCAATAGCACAAACGAACTTGGTGCCCCCACCTTCAATGCCGCCAAAAAGAGGTTCAGTCATATCAGTCCTTTCGTTGTTATGCCATAAGGCAGCTCACATTTTCTATGTGACATGCTATCTTTTGTAGATCCCGTCTTGAAAATCAAGAGTGCGATCTTCTTTCGATCGCGCTAGAACTCTACTTGCTTCGCTCTGCGTCCCTCTGGGATTGTGACAGCCACAGGTATTGGTAAGGTTCCAGCTTGAAAGCAAGTGTGCTGAATGCTTGATCGTCCAAAACGTTCAGGTACGCATGCGGGCTTTTTGGAAGGGTAATATCAACAGCGTGGTCGCTGAGGTTGTTGAGGATGAGGAAATGTTCGTCCTGATACTCACGGCTGTAAGCTGCCACTGTTTTCGTGCCGACATCAGCCCATGCGAATGAACCCAGACCAAAGGCAAGGTACTGTTTGCGCACAGCGATCATATGCCTGACCTGGTTGAGGAGCGAACGCGGATCCTGCATTTGGGCGCTCACGTTCAATTTGTCAAATCCGTAGGTCGCATCTCTGATGACGGGTGCGTATAGCTTGTCTTTGGAAGCACTTGAAAAGCCGGCATTGGGGCTGTCATCCCACTGCATGGGTGTACGAATACCGTTGCGGTCATCCAGCCAGATGTCATCACCCATGCCGATCTCATCGCCATAATAAAGGAAGGGGGAACCACCCATGGTGAAGAGGAGCGAGTTCATCAGCAGGATCTTGCGCCGGTCATTCTCCAGCAGGGGTGCCAGGCGCCGGCGGATACCCAGGTTGAGACGCATGCGCGGCTCTGGGGCATAAAATTCCCACATCCACTGGCGCTCTTCCGGGGTGACCATCTCAAGCGTGAGTTCATCATGGCAGCGCAGGAAAGTGCCCCACTGGCAGGTATCCGGCAGTGCCGGCGTGCGTGAAAGGATCTCTTCAATGGGCGTGCGATCCGCTTTCGCCAGCGCCATGAAGAGGCGCGGCATGAGGGGGAAATGAAAGTTCATGTGCATTTCGTCCCCATTGCCGAAGTAATGGATGACATCTTCAGGCCACTGGTTGGCTTCCGAGAGCAGCAGAGTACCGGGGGCGTAGGCATCCACAAAGGCACGCAGACGCTTGAGAAAGACATGTGTTTCAGGCAAATTCTCGCAGTTGGTGCCCTCGCGCTCGAATAAATAGGGTGGGGCATCCACGCGGATGCCATCCACGCCTTGGTCGATCCAGAACTGGATGGTCTTTAAGATGGCACGCCTCACCGCGGGATTGTCATAGTTCAGATCAGGCTGGTGATAAAAGAAGCGGTGCCAGAAGTACTCCTTGCGCAGCGGGTCATACGTCCAGTTGGATTGTTCGCTGTCCAGGAAGATGATGCGGGCTTCCTTGTAGCGCTGATCGGTCTTGCTCCAGACGTAGTAATCCTTATAGATCTCATGCTCGGGGTGGTGGGGGTCGCGCGATGCCTGGAACCAAGGATGCTGATCGGAAGTGTGGTTGGGCACCAGCTCCACGAGGATCTTTAGCGAGCGCTTGTGGGCTTCCACGACCAACTCACGGAAATCCGCAAGGTCTCCATACATGGGATGAATGCCTACATAATCGCTGACGTCATAACCGTCGTCGCGCAAAGGGGAGGGTGAGATCGGCAGCAGCCAGACTGTGTCAACCCCAAGGTACTGCAGGTAATCCAATTTTTCGGTGACGCCCTTCAGATCTCCCCAACCATCGCCGTTGCTGTCCTTGAAAGCGCGCACGTAGAGTTCGTAGAAGATATCATTTTTGTACCAGAGGTCAATGTTTGCCATGGGCGCTCCTTATAAATCTATCACAGGTAAGGTAAACGAACCAATTTAATTTCCAAATACTTACAGCATGCTTCGCAAAAAAGCCAGATCATCACAAAAATGGAAGCTCCGGCTTATTTTTGGGTATTTGCTTGCTTAGATTGTAAAAACTAGCCTTTTACAGCACCTGCCAGCATTCCGCGGACAAAGTATTTTTGCAGCGCAAAGAAAACAATCATCGGTAAAATCATCGAGAGGAATGCTGCTGCGGTCAGAAGATGCCATCCTGCACCCAGTGAGGTTACCATATTACTGATCTGATAGGTCATAACCGGTGTTGTTCCACCAAGGAAAACGAGTGAAACCAACAGGTCATTCCACACCCACAGGAATTGGAAAATTGCCAGAGAAGCGACTGCGGGCATGCATAAAGGGATAACTAATTTTGTAAATGCAGTCCAATGGGATGCCCCATCAAGATAGGCAGCTTCAAAGAGATCGCGCGGTAAGCCGCCCATGTAGTTCCGCATCAAGTAAATTGCATATGGCATACCGAAACCGGTATGGAAAAGCCAGACCCCAAGGAATGAGCCCGTCAATCCCACTTTGGCGTACATTCTCAAGATTGGTACGAGTGTCATTTGCAATGGGACTACCTGAAGTCCAACCAGTATTGCAAATAGCAGATAACGACCTTTAAAATCCAGCCAGGCAAAGGCATAGCCGGCGAACAACGCGAATAAAATGGGTAATATCGTTGATGGAATGGTGACAATCAGACTGTTAACAAAAGCCCGTCCCATACCTCTCGGGTTAATGATATCCGAAACATTGCATTTAAGGTCAATTGATTGCTTTCCTGCAGCACAATCTTCCCTGTAAGTATTCGTGCCCCGGTATCCGACGATTGCATCGATATAGTTATCAATTGTCAATCTTTCTGATAACTTTTCAGAATAGGAAGTGTTTTCCTCTGCTGTTTGCCCATCCGCGCTGGAATCTGTATCACCCTTTGACTCATCAACCGAAAGGAATGTCCACCAGCCAGTGGTGTTGATCAAGCTTATAGGTCTGAATGATGTGATAAATAAACCGAGGGTTGGCACAATCCAAATGATTAAAATGATGATTATGATGATATGTGTCGGGATCTTATTCAACTTTCTGTTAATGGAGTCCCGTTTCATCTCATTGCCTCCTGTTCCATGAAGCGCTTGATATTCATGTACATAAAGGGAATTATGGCGATAATGAGCACCACTGCAATAGCGGTTCCCCTCCCAGTTTGAAAGTTTTTATACATTTCATTATACATTCGGGTAGCGATCACTTCCGTACCAAAATTACCGCCGGTCATAACGTAAACGATATCAAATAGTTTGAGCACGTTAATGACCATGGTTGTAATTACCACAGTGATTGTTGGCTTGATGATAGGTATCATTATTTTGAAAAAAGTCTGGAACTCGTTGGCACCATCAATCCGGGCAGCTTCGATCAACTCTTCCGGTATGGATTTTAATGCAGATGATAATATGGTCATACAAAAACCAGTCCACATCCAGATACCAACAATGATCAGCATAAAGGTATTGAGAGTGGTGGTTGATAGAAATGAGATTGGTTTACCGCCAAGCGCAGTGATAATAGCATTTAGTAATCCTATTTGGACCTGACCAGTTCCATAGTTATAAATAAATTTCCAGATAACGCCTGCGCCAACAAAAGAAATCGCCATTGGCATAAAAATGATTGATTTTGCAACCGCCTCATATTTCACACGATCTGCCAGAACAGCGAAAATAAGCCCAATCACAACAGTTCCGGTAACCATGACCAGGATCCACTTGATGTTATTTCCATAAGAAGACATCCAAAAGGAATCCCAAGTGGTTTGAGGAGTGGTCGTATCCAATTCAGCGGTTAAGGCATAACGGTAATTTTCAAATACCCCCCAACAAGGTTTTCCTTCAACGCAAGTGGTGGCTGCAGAAGCGGTACTATCAGAATTCTTAAAACTTAGGACAATGGTATTGATCATAGGGTAAATGATGAAAACCCCCATGACAATTAATGCTGGAAGTAAATACTTCCAAGGTGTCAATTTGCCTTGTTTCATCACCTGAGGTACTCTTGAGTTTGCCACTTTACCTCCTTAGTTTTTGGAGGTGCTGATAATTTCAGCACCTCCAATTTGATTTTGAAACGATTTACTTTAAGGCTTCTGCCTGAACTCCAGCGAGGGATTCAAGAATGGCATCCAGATTACCACCGTTGACATAGTCAGTGACACCTTTAAATTCAGCACTCCCAAAACCACCAGGAATAGAATCACCGATATCTGGGGTGAAACCGGTCGCATTTGTTAGGAGCTGACTTTTCTTCAATAATGCGGCATCTGTGTAGGCATTTGCGCCAGCCAAGTTCGGGGTTAAGTCGAACCCAACTTCTGCCCACATTTTTCCACCCTTGTCGCTGCTCAGGTAAGCCACGAGAGCTTTTACAGCAGGTTTATCGTTGAAAGCCATCATCCAATCAGAACCACCTTGAAGCCCTTTGGCTCCTGGAACACCAAAGAAATCATATCCGGTACCGTAGTTGAGGTCTGGATAGGTTTCTTTTACTGTACCGCCAGCAAAACCGGATTGTTTAACCATCATTGCTTCGGGTGGATCTGAAAAGATCTTGTTGATGGCATCATTGAAACCAATAGAAAGTGTACCCTGCGCACCACCAACGGTATAGATGGGATCCTTTGCCCATTTACCATAAGTCTCGTAGGCTGCCTTCACACCGGCATCATTATAAGAAACCGTACCCTCAATGATACCCATCACGTATTCAGGTCCTTGCGTTACGAGAAGTATATCCTGGATGAAGTCAGTTCCGGTCCAACCGGTGGCGTCTCCAGATTCCATCCCCAATGACCAAGGCACTTTTCCATCGGCGACCATTTTTTCCACAAGGGCATCCAACTCATCCCAGGTGGTGGGTGTGGCGTATCCAGCAGCTTTGAAGTTGCTTGGACTGTACCAAATAAGGGTTTTGGGATCCGCTTTAACCGGAAGGCCGAGCCATTTTCCGTCTACTGTGCCTATGGTTTTCCAATAGTCTGCATAATTTTCTTCATAGACGCCCAAGTCAGTCATCGGTATCAATTTGTCTTTGTATTGCGTAAGTTGAGTCACATTCCAGAATGCAATGTCAGGGGGTGTGCCAGCTTGAATACGGGTGTCAAGCAGTGCCTGATCCCGACTTGATTCCAGTTTTAATTCAATTCCGCAAGCCTGTGTAAAAGGCTGAAGGATCTTATTAAGATTTTCCTCTTCCGTGCCCGACCATTGGTAGAGCATGTTTATTTCATCACCGACCGCTGCACCCATGCAGTCAATGCCTGATTGTTCTTCCTCAGGTGTGGTTACTTCTTCTGTAGGGGTGCCGCAGGCTGTCAGGATCATCGCCGAAACGATGACGAGGGTCAAAATTGACCAAAAAATACGTTTAGTTTTCATAATTCTCCTCTATATGGTTTAATTTTGGTTGTTTCTGGTTGTCATTGATTGTTCTCTCCAATAGACCTCCTTTTCTATCTTTGCAGGTGCTGCGTTGATTTACGCATTACAAGTTCCGACCCGATCCTCACATGCCTGGTTTGCCCGGCATTCCCTTTCATCAAATCCAGCAGTAATAAACAGGCGTGCTGCACGAGCTCTTGAGCAGGTGTATGTACCGTTGTGAGGGGTGGGTTGGCAAACTTTGCCCAGGGAATATCATCAAATCCCATGACGGACAGGTCATTTGGGATTTGTAAGCCGGCTTCTTGAATGGCTGATAAAGCGCCAACAGCCACGTTGTCGCTGGCAATAAAGACGGCGGTAAAAGGCTTGCCGCTTTCAAGCAGAGATTTCATCTGCACGTAGCCGCTTATCGGGTCAAAATCGGCATGGCGGATCAAATTTTCATCGGGCACAATGCCGGCATTGTTGAGCGCATCCTTATACCCCAGCAGTCTTTCATTGGCAGAAGTATAGGGCGGGGGGGCATTTAAAATGCAGGCGATCTTGGTATGACCCAATGTAACCAGATGCTCGACAGCCTTTTGCGCAGCCAGGCGGTTGTCGATATCCACCGAGTGCAGGTTTGACCCGGGTATACTGCCCATCAGAACGATGGGAATGTCGAAATCTTCCAGCTCTTTCAGCCCTTTATCATCAAGGCGGGGGGTCAAGAGGATCATGCCGTCGATGTGCTTGGCGCGTACCAATTCTCGGTAGGTCTGGATCTGGTGCCCCGGTTCCACCCACTCAATCAAGAGCCCCAGTTTTTGCTGTTTGACAATATCCAGCAGACCACCGATGATTTGTGGCAGGAAGGTGTCTGAGGCAATGTATTTGGGACTGCGGGTCATCACCAGCCCGATGGCTTTGGCGCGTCTGGAAGCCAGCGCCTGTGCGGAGGCATTTGGGATGTAGCCCAACTTATCGGCGGCTTCTCTTACTTTTGTGCGTGTTTCGGGTGTGAGATTAAAGCGCTTGACGTCATTCAATACAAAGGAGACAGTTGTCCTCGAAACTCCTGCCAAATCTGCAACGTCTTGGCTTGTCACTCTCTTTTCCACTGTAATCCATCCTGTAAATAACCGGTGAACAAAGTGTTAACGCGCGTTAATAAAGCGTGTTAATAGTATAGCATAGAATCTTTTCCTGTCAATATGGGGAAAGAGTCTGCAAAAGCAAGGTGAATTGAAACAGTCTGCGGAAAGGGGACACAAACTGTTTTCTAACTCAAACCTTGAAAGAGAGGACGGCCTGCATGAGCTTTGACCGCAAGCGGTCGCGTATGTCCTCGTCTATGCCCAATAAGTGTTCCCGCTCTTGTCGCGGAGCTTGCGCATAGAGAGGCTGGCCATGTAGCTTTCGTAATACTGTACGACAACTTTCATAGCTTCCGGGTCGCCCTTGTTCGTTGCTAAAATGACCGGGTAAGGTAACAAGCCGCGTTCGTTGTTCTCGGTGTTGCTACCAATCGTTCCATTCATCCGCATGTTCCTCCAAAAATCGTTTTAACAGTTCAAATGAGCTTGTCCGTCTACTTTACGGTGCTGCGGGGGATGTCAAACAATTTCCCGATTTCCACATCACTCATATCAAAGAAGTAGTACAGCAGGACAGCGGTGCGCTTGTCGTCCGGCAGGGTATGCAGGGCTTTGGCAAGCAGCTTCGGCGTGATTGCTTTTCCCGCCACATGAAAGGCTTGTCCGGCTTCATCCTCGAAATACTTATCATAGGTATAAAGCTGATTTTCTTCTTGTGGCGTGAGGTCGGAAAACGTCACTTCCCGTAGCTGTTGCCGCCTGGTCTGCGTGGGCGTTGATAGTTTCATTCTTCAACACCCGTTTGCAAAACCCGTTAAAGGCACAGCGTACTTGCCATTGGGTACGAGCAGGTTCCATTAGTTCACCTCCCTTCGCATCCGCAAAGGCGGTGATTTCTTTCCCTTTCGCCACTACTACGGTAGGGATGGAAATTTTGGCAAAGTGAACGGGAAAAACTGAAAAATAATTTTCCGTAGGACGCAAAAAAGCCCGACTGGATTAAAACCAATCGGGCGCAGGAACTTGTATATCTTAATGTGTAACGTGTGTATGTAACTTTATGGTCGTAATAGCCCCATAGCTTGTCAAAACTTTTTTGATAAGCAGAACGGTATCAAACTATGTCGAAAGAGAATAGACACAGCGTCATCCTCCTTATGCCGCCGTGCCCTAAAAAAAGGCGAATTAAATACACCCTCCGTTACCATTTTTCGACAAAGGAAAACGGCGGCTTTGATTTTTATTTCAAAACCGCCATTTGGCTATCATATTTCGTTTAAGCACATAACTATCTTGCCGCTGAAACAACGGTTTTTTTATTCCCATCAGACGGTATGGATCTATTCATTTATTCAGATAGTTAGCTGCATCAAGGTTAATCGTTGCCTGCCTTTCGCGACTCTGCAATCTGTCTTCTGTGACGTTTTGCCAACATGGCCAGCGAAACGCAATTCATCAAGAACGTTAGTATTGAAGGAATTGTAAATTTTGGGTTTACGCCAAGACTGTTGATGTCAACATAATCCACCATTGACTGCAAGGTAAGTTCGGATAATATCATAATGGTTATACTTACTGCTACAAGAAGAAAGACCTTATCATCAGAAATCTTTTGAATCAAGAATGAAATCACCGCCACTGCGATAGAAACGATAAACATGACTAAAATGATCGTGTAGTGAGGAATGTAGGCATTCTGAAATCCATTAAATACCCCATAGGCACTGATATCTCTTGTCGTAGCTTGATTCAAAGATGAATAATAAAATGTTATTATATAAATCAAAAATCCACAGAGCAATAAAGAAGCTATCTTATTTTTTCCCATAACAAATACTCCAAACATCACGGCCAACCAAATAAACACTGTTATTCTTAAAGGTAGAATAGACCAGGCCGCCAAGCCGCTATCAATGGCCCAATTGCAACCAATCAAAACAAGAACACCCAATAGAAAAATTACAGACACCATGGCGACATATTTCCACCGCGTGCTTTTGGCAATTACGTTTTTTGTTGCAGTATCAGCATATTGAAGTGTTGCTTCAACCATAGCATCTACCTCCGGGGCAGACGGCTCCGCTTTTTCACCGTTTAGCAATTCACTTGTTGTTACACCTAATACACGAGAGAGTTTTGATAATAGCGAAATGTCAGGACAACTTAATCCACGTTCCCATTTTGACACAGCTTTATCTGTAACCCCCAATTGTTCTGCTAATTCTTTTTGGGTTAGCTTTTTTTCTTTTCTCAATTCTGAAATAAATTGAGCCATTTTCGACAAATTCTCATTGCCCATATCAATTGTGACCTCCTTACTTTGCCTATGCCTCATAATACCTTTTTTCAATCCTATAAACAACCGACTATTGGTTGAATGGTATAAACTAAACCAGCAGTAGAGCGATTTCAACTATACCTCAATCAACTTACTTTCCTTAGAATAATCCAAACAAATTGTTCATCATATTCGCTATAAATAAACTCAGCCACAATATCGGTTTCACCGTCATAGTAGACATGTTTCCACAACCTTTGTTCGCTGTCCTGGTTTTGTGGTTTGAATATGAAATTTAAACTTTAAAGCAGGCTGCCTCGTCTTAAATAATATAGAATTATTAAACTCAGGAGACTGATCATGGATGTTCAAGTTTTACAGCTTACAAAAAATTATGGCAAGGTCAGGGCATTAAGAAAGATTGACCTCTCCATTCAAGGGGGAATGTTCGGATTGTTGGGGCCAAACGGCTCAGGAAAAACAACCCTCATGCGCATCATCTCAACCTTACTGCCATTAAGCTCTGGAAATGTGCGGGTTGGGCCATACGATGTGACACGCCAGCCACAAGAAATCCGGCAGCGGTTGGGGTACATACCGCAGACTTTTGGCTTTTACAAAAGCCTGACAGGCATCGAAATGCTGGATTACATTGCTGCGATGAAGAATCTCCCTCCACACGGCCGGTCAGAGAGAATTGCAACCATCATTGATGAGGTGAATTTAAACGAGGTCGCAAAGAGTAAGATTGGTACTTTCTCAGGCGGAATGATACAACGTTTGGGAATCGCGCAGGCGCTGCTGGGTGATCCGCAAATCATCATTGTTGACGAACCCACTGCCGGCTTGGACCCCGAGGAGCGGGTGCGTTTTCGCAATTTGTTCGCTGTGCTGGCGGAAAAGCGAACCGTTGTGCTTTCCACCCACATTGTGGCAGATATAGAAGCCAGTTGTTCCGCATTGGCAGTGATCTATCAGGGCAGCTTGATCTTTAACGGTCAGCCGCAGGAGATGCTGCAGCGGGCGCAGGGACAGGTGTGGAGTATGACCATCAACCCAGGTGAGTTCCAAGATTTTGCGAACCGCTATCAAATCATTTCCAGCCGCCAGATAGATCACCAACTGTCAATCCGTCTGCTTTCACGGCAGCAGCCGGGTGCGGATGCCGTTCTTTCGGAACCCGGTCTGGAGGATGGCTATCTGGCGCTGCTGGCAGCCCAGCGCCAGGAGGTGCAGAATGCGTAATCCATTCATGCGTTTCGGTCGTGAGTACCGGCTGCAATTGAAATTGATCGTCGGACATTGGTCCTACTGGGTTATGCATGTTGTGTTTGCCATTTTAATGATTGCTCTGTTTGGCGATCGCAGGGACCTTGCTGCTGAAGGTATGTTGACCGCATCCGTCGGTACAGTCGCTGCCGGTTTGATCATGCTGGTCTGTATACTGCTTTCCGGTCTCGCAGCTTTGCGCGCCAAGCAGAATCACCTTTCAGAGATGGCGGAAACTTTTCCGACCGGCGGGGAGATTTTGCTGGCTGACTGGCTGGCTTCCTGCACCGCCGGGTTGGGTTTGCTCCTTGAGCCTCTCGCACTGGCAGCTTATGTCGGTCCCTTTGATTCGATGCTTGCCGGTTTATTCCCTTTCTGCTGGTACACGCTGACAGCCGCGTTGTTGGGGTCGGCGTTTACCTGGTGGCTGGCTGGCTGGCTGAAATTCCGTCGCTGGATTTACCCACTGCTGGCGGCTGCCTGGGCCGCGTTCTGGATCGGTCCCATGTTCCTTTCCAGAACAGGGATCGACCTTACCCTCATAGACGTCCCCACCCGCATGCAGAACGCAGATTTTGACGAGCTCTTTGGTCGGCTGGAACCACCTGCCCTCTCTGCCTGGTTCTGCGCCTTCCTTCTCAGCCTGGCTTTCTTTTTCATGGCGCTAACGTTCTGGAATCAGCGCTCCAGACGCTTTAACCAGCGGGTATGGCCTGGTCTGCCCATGACCGTGCTCTCAGTTGCGTTATGCGTTATTTGCGCAGTTCAATTCTACAGTACAAAAACAGATTTGGAACTGTACGCTGCTCAAAACCCCAACAATCTACCGATTGCCCCTGAATTCTATGGTGTTCAAACTGATTTGGAGCAAAATTCTGCTCAAAACCCCGATAATCTGCCAGCAACCTCTCAGCCAGGAAACGGACACATAGAGAGTTATGATGTCAAGGTAGATATGACCTCTACGAGCCTGCCCACTGTGACGGTGAAGTTCATGCTTTACAATGATGGCGATGTCGCGAAGGAATCATGGGATCTGGGTTTGAATCACAATTTCAAGATCATATCGTGCAATTGCTCCTATGTTCGCGATCAAGATTCGCTGCAAATCCAATTGCCAGCTGCCCTGCAAAAGGCACAAAGTGTAGAGGTTTCACTGGTTTATGAAGGAGAATTCACCACCTATTCTCCGGGTCCACAAATTCCGGTGGCGAATCAGTTTATCGATCAGGAGAAGGCACGTCTGGGATTAGATTCATTGTGGCTGCCGGTCGCCGAGGGTCAAAACCCGGAAAACCTTGCCACAAACGGGAATCTGGATGATCCGGTATCCATACACATGGTGATAAAGGCACCCCAGGGCGTAAATACCTATAGCAATTTGACCGAGATCTCCACTGGGGAATATGCCTCTTCAGAAACGACCTGGGTTTATTGGGTGGCTTCTTCACGGCTTACCTCTCGCACCCTCGGTGAGATGCAAATTTATGGCACAGCCGGTAGCATAGATGTCGCCAGCCGCCATACCGCAGAAATTGAAGGCTTCTACCGCATGGTTCAGTCTTTCTTTCCACAGGTGAAAGCCAACCCCGCTACTTTGTTGTTGTTTGATTCGAGGAACGGTATGGAGAACGATCTTGAAGTGATCGATAACCGACCCGTTTTGGTCATCCCACGCATCTTCTTTGCCTATTGGGATGATTCTGCTTCATCAAAAGATGCCACGATCGAGTCAATTGGTTCTGCCCTGGTCAACGATTTCTACGAGATGAGCGGTGGAGCCACCCTTGGAATGCGGGAGCGGGATTCCCTTGGACGTTTTCTCTGGGTGTATTATGAAAACGATGGTAATTCCTCTGCCATGCGCGCACAACTGGTGGAGCCATACCCACTGCAGGAAGTGCTTCTGCAAATTCAAGAACAATCCGATCGTGAGGGACTGCAGCAAGCCATAGAGGTATTGCGAAACGTACCAGCAGACGTTGTGAACGACAGTGCGAATGAGGGTGCCGTTGCTGATTGGTTAAAAGAGAGTTTGAATGTTCCTTAAACGACTGCACTACGAATTGCGGGCAGCGTTTGGGCTGAGTTCACTCCTTCCGCTGCCAGCTCTGGCTGTTTTTGCCCTGCTGGAATGGCTGATTTGGCATGATTCTTCGTTTGATTCGATCAGCTCGTCGGTGATGCGCGATTTCACCCTGCTTTTACCGCTGATTTCCGGATTATCGGTGGCACACCTCATGTCGGTGGATCAAGAAGAGGGATTTGGCGAACTGCGCCACTCATATGCTGAACCACTTTACCAGCAAGCTCTCTGGCGCACTTTGATTGCATTACTGCTGACAGGCGTGGCGTTTGGGTTGGGCTGGGTGGCTTATTCGCTGGTGATTGGAGCGCCTGTACCGTTTCAATGGGTCCTGCCGTCTTTGCCACCGACATTGTATCTTATGGGATTATCATTACTGATAAACCATCTTAGCGGCAGTTACTGGGCTGCGGCAGGAGTTACTCTGGCATACTGGTTTATCGAAATGCAACCTCTAACCCGTGGCAAATTGACCGGCACTCTCTACCTGTTCAATGCGATTTGGAAAAACGGCAGTGATGCACATTGGAATACGATCCTGCTCTGCCTGGTTGGCTGCCTTTTTCTGGTGATCAATACATTGCTTGAACAGCGCCGTATGTTCAGACCACACGGTTGGGATCGTTTAGAGCATGAGTGACGAAGCATTTTTTGAGCAAGCCCTGGTGGGCAGCCAGCCGGCGCTGGAGGAGCTGGTTGCCGGGCATTATGGACCGCTGCGCGGGTACTTCTATCGCCTGGTCAATGGGAACCTTCAGGATGCAGAGGACCTGGTGCAGGAGACCTTTTTGCGCATACTGCGCTACAAAGGAAAAGCGCCCAACTGTTTTCGGACGTGGATCTACACCGTGGCGCACAACCTGGCTTATGACTTCTTCCGTTCTGCCCGCTACAAACACGAACTGGTAGGCATCAATGCTGATCCGATCGAGGATGAGGCTGACTACCTGTTTCTCCCCCAAGCAGATGCTGCAGATCATGTGCTTGAAGCCAAATTGCTTGAACAGGTTTCTGCAGAAGACGTTTATCAGAATTTGTACCGCTTGCCAGTGATCCAAAGAGAGGTCATCATCATGCGGTTTTACGGTGAAATGAAACTGGAAGAAATTGCTGAAATTACCGGTTGTCCCTTGGGGACAGTAAAAAGCCGTCTTTATCAAGGTTTAAAAAAGTACAAAGGAATTCTCGAGGAGGTCGAGCATGGTAAAGAATGATCCTTCTTGTTTTCTTGTTGAAGGGTTGGACGCCAACCAGCAAAAAGATTTGGGTGATCTCAAGGCAGTGACAAAACAGCTCGCAGCCTGGCATGTTCCTGATCCGACTGCAGAAGAACAAAGTGCGCTGGTGAAATCACTGGTTACTCAAATGCCTGAAACAGGCAATTCACATTTTAGTCCCCATTTTGGCATTAAGGGCTGGATGCAGCTGATCCTTGCGCAAGCCCGGTTGTTCGAAGCTGAATACTGGTATGCCTGTGGTGCCATGATGCTGATCACCCTGGTTGGTGGGGCATTGGTAGGCAAAGCGGCACTCTCTCTTTTTACGTTGATTGTCTCACCGCTGCTTGCCATGACAGGGGTATTGTACGTCTTTAACCACAACTCAAGCGGCCTTTCAGCATTGGAAGCCGCCAGTCCGGTGGGACCCTATGCGCTGTTTTTCTGTCGTGCGGCATTGATCCTTGGGACTAATTTGGTGGCTTTACCCCTGCTGCTCATCCCTGGTCAGTTGTTATTTCCCCAATTGGCTTTTTGGCGGGTGGTGGTGATCTGGCTTGGTGCGCTGGTAGGGTTGTTTGGATTGGCGACCTACACGACCGTGCGCTGGAACGGGGTGACGGGGACAGTCATTCCCCTTGGCATTTGGGGGCTCCTGGTAGTCGCCAGTTGGCAGAGAGCTGTGGCAGCGACAGGCAAGTGGTCTGTAGGACCAGAATGGATCATGAATATGGTTTCAGCATCTGATGGTTTGGTCGTTGTCGCTTTGCTGGCGCTCATTTGTGGAGGATGGCTGCTCTTTCAGGCGGCGCGCTGGGTCAGGAAAAGTGGCAACTCATGGGCATAATCTTCAGTCATGTCAGCTTCTCCTTTAATGGGTTTGAGAACGTCGGAGAGTATTCATCTTTGGTTGGATGAGAGGATCAATGCAGTGGTGGGGCTGAATAGTGCCGGCAAGACTACTTTGATACGCATTATTACGATGCTGATCCCCCTACCTTCGGGATGGGTAGTCGTAGATGTGGTGGATGTGGACCATGCCTGAATTTCGACCCACCTCCCATCGCTTTCACATGGCATTTCGTACTGAACTGCATATGTTGGTTGTCAATTGGGGGTATCCTTTGCTGCATGTTTTATGGGCAATGTTGTTATTTTTCTTATTCGTCAAGCAACCGGACCAGCGTTCATCCCAGGCTTTACTCGAGACAACCGTGGGGAGGATTTCCATTGGACTGATTTCATTAGTCGGGATATTTCTGACAGGGATCAGTAATTCCCGTTCTCAGCAATCCAAATTTATCGAATTGGAAGAAACCTTCCCCACTGGTTTTGAACTAATCATGGGACGGTGGCTGGCCTGGCTGTTATCCCTTCTGTTATTTCTGATTGAACCAGTGGGTATCGCTGCGATTCAAGGGCCTCTTTCTTCCCTGGTTCGTAGTATTCCCACCTTTGTCGGTGAGGCGGCTTTGACAATTGCCTTCACGACAGCATCTGTATGGGCTTTGATCATTTGGCTAAAACCTGGACGTTGGGTGTATTCATTCATGGTTGCCGGCTGGCTTGGATTCCTGTTAAGCTCAACCTTGTTGACCAATATCTACCTGCCTGCAAGCTTGCTCAATTTCATGCGTCAGGGCACCAGTTTCTATACCGAATTGTGGGGCAGGCTCATTTATGGCGCACAGCCATATTGGTTCAATCTGTTCTATGCTGGACTTTTGCTCTCAACGCTGGCTTTACAGGCATTGGGTCTGCACTTAAAGCGCTATAAGCGCCCATTCCTATGGACTGGCGCAATGTTAATAATTGGGCTGATTTTGGCTGGATTTGGCGGGTCCCGTTATGTCTCTGGCGTTCAGGCTGTACAGAATGCGAGTCTTCCGCTTAGCGGGAATCCAATCCTGTCGGCACAGCCCACTTTTTCAGTGGATGCCTATGATCTGACGATGGATCTCAACGATCCGGCAGTTCCCCAATTCTCAGTGCAACTTACCGCACATAACAACAGCACGCAAACATTAGACGTGCTGACCTTCACCTTGAACCCGGTCATGGTCATTCGAGATACCAATTTGCCAGTAACGCAAGAGGATCAGCTCGTGTTTGTGCATCTCCTCCAGCCGTTGGCTTCAGGTGATACGCTTGCCCTGACCTTCCAGTATGAAGGTGCGTTGCGTATGGAGACAATTTCGGAAGGCGTGGTCGAAGCTTCTGATTTCATTGATCCAAAAGGCGTGCGACTGACTCCTGGATCGAATTGGTATCCTGTTCCGGCTGGGTTGAGCGAAACACCCGGTTTGCATGGTTTGGCTCACATTCAACTGAGGGTGATTGGCAGCGATTTACATTTTGGAGCCAATCTGCCCCCGACAGGGGAAAATATCTTCGAAGCAGATGGGGCTGGCTGGATCTTTCTGGTTGGCTCAGCGCAGTTGGCGATGGAACAAATTGGCTCGACGATTCTGATTACTTCGCAGAACGATCTGAGCCGTGCTCGCCCTCTGGCGGATGTGTTTGCAGGTCCTCTCCAAAGCATCGCCCCCTTCTTTCCCGATGTGCCTGTACACGGTCTGGTGTTGATGGTGTTGGGTGAAGAGAACGGTCTACCTGACTATACACCGCCTGTGACTGGCTATCCGCTGATCGTCACGACCAGCTATCAGTTTAGTCCTTCCCCGAAAAATCAGGATGCCCAGCTTGGCACCGTGGTACGCGCGTTGAGCGTTGATCTATGGCAGTTAAGCGGTGGAACATTAGATCCGCGCGTGGGTGAAGTAACTGGCTTGGATCAGGCTTTTACTGAAATTGCTCATTTTTTGCGGACATATGTAAAAGATGGCAACGACCCTGATAAGATGCAGGCGAATTACGAAGTTGAGATGTCCCGCGTCGGTTCTGCCGGAGATCCTGCCTATAGGGCGCTTCTGGGTGGTTTCCGTAATTATGGCAAGGAGGGTATCGTCCAGGTCATTCGTCAGATGCTCCTCGAAGAAGATGACCTGCGCCAAATGCCCTATGATGCCCTGCCTGCATGGATCAGCGCCACAACTGGGAGCGGTCAATGAAATCCCGCTCAGTGCTGATGGTGGGCACGTTGCTGGCGCCTGTGTTCAGGATTGTTCTGGTTGCCATGGCAGGTCATCAAACGGAGTTGCGTTTTCGATGAATGTATTAAACACCCGTGGACTAAAGAAACGTTATGGCACTAAGCCCGCCTTGTGTGGGGTGACTTTATCACTGCGTCCGGGGATCACCGCGATCCTTGGACCGAATGGGTCAGGCAAATCAACGCTACTGCGATGCCTGGCAGGGATTTTACAGCCGGATGAGGGAGAGATCAATTTTGCTGGAAGATGTTATCCAGATGCCCTGCCGGAAATCCGGAATGGATTGGGATTCCTGCCTCAGGAACTGGACTTCCCGGGCGAAATGACTCCGTTACGCTTATTACGATACCTGGCGCAGCTCAAGTTTTTGAATGAAAAAGAGGTTGAGAGCTACCTGGATATCCTCGGTTTGAAAGGAATGAAGAACCGACCTTTTTCGAATTTATCTATGGGAGAAACCCGTCTGGTAGGTCTTGCCCAGGCTTTAATGGGGACGCCCCACCTCTTGATCCTGGATGAGCCTTTTCACGGGTTGGATGTGTTTGAGCGAGCCTCAATCTTACGAGCAATTCAGACTTCCGCACAGTCACGCATCGTCGTCTTTAGCGCCCATGTTCCCAATGAGATAGAATCACTGGCTAACCGGGTGGTGATCTTATCGGAAGGACGCGTGATCTATGCCGGGGGTGTGGAAGAGCTGCGCCGACAAGCAACCGGGCAGGTATACGAAATGAGCCTCTCATCCCTGGACGAGGCAGCTTCCCTGTCAGGGATGACCATATCCCGGAGAAGCGAAAGAAATGGGAAGACAATTCTTCGGGTCATAGGGCTGGCACCTGATGATGTGGCGCTGATCCCGGTGGAACCCACCCTGGAAGACGCATACTTATTGGTGATGCATCAGACTTCCAGCTTGGCTGATCGTTCAAATGCAGCAGAAAGGCAAATTGATGCGTCTTGAATTCTTTCCATTTCCATTCCTTTTGGGTATTGGCATGCTCTTGATCCTCCTGATGGTTTTGTGGCGAAGGAAGCGGGATGGCTCCTATCTTTTTTGCGTCTCCATATTCTGGATCTACCTTCTGATTCTCGTGGGTTTGACCATCTTTCCGATCCCAATTGGTGCCACAGCTATAGGGGGAGCCAGGTGGAGGGGAACCATTCCATTCATCCTTTCAAGGATCAACTTCGTACCATTCCATTTTGGTGGTTTATTCTCCCTTCCGCCAACGGTAATTTTTCGAGAAATACTTGGAAATATCCTTCTGACAGTGCCCTTTGGTTTTGGTGTGATTTTTATTGCGCCGTTAAAAGTTAAAAATATACCCTGGTTGGCCTTCGCAGTCGGGCTTGTGATTGAGTCTACTCAGCTTTTAATCTCAATTGGATTGGGCGCAAGGTACCGGGGTGTTGACATTAATGATGTCATCTTGAATGCCCTGGGTGTTTTGATTGGATACGGTCTTTTCAGGATATTTGCCTGGATTTTCTTAAAATTGAGTCATCGATTCAGAATTAAACCTGGGGGGTAATTGCATATGTGGACGACGTTGTCCATCAGGCAGTCACACATGACCATAACGCCCATAAATTAAACTGATGAGAGGTTCACTCAAAACGCAAACATTTGGCTAATGGATGTGAACATTCTGGCTCCTAAGAAACACTAGGTGTTTCATCCTGAATGAGAGGCGCTCACGCCATGGATTAACTCGCGATGAGCAAGGAGTAGCCAGCAGCCTGCGAGGTTTGTTTGAACTTCGTAATGGTGCGTAGAGTGCGAACGAATAAGGCTTAAAATTCGGTGTCATTCATATTTCAATGCATCAACCGGTACCAGCGTGGCGGCGTGCAGTGCCGGGTAAAGCCCGGAAATCAAGCCGATGATGGTGGCAAAAACCAGCGTGAAAATCGGCAGCCAGAAGGGCGTGGAAGTGACAACACTTGGTGGGATGCTTCCGCCTGTGGCTGCCTGGCTGGCAAAATATGACTTTACGAGTACATTCACGACAGCGCTGAGGCCCCAACCCAACGCAGTCCCCCCCAGCCCGCCAACAAAACCAATGCCGGCTGCCTCACCCAGAAAAATGCTGAGGATATCCTTGTTTGTGGCTCCGATTGCTTTCATGATGCCAATTTCGCGCGTGCGTTCCAGGATGGCCATGCTCATTGTATTGGCAATTCCAATGGCTGCCACCAAAAGGGCAATCGCACCGACCCCTCCAAAGACGACCTGCATGATCGTGAAGAAGGAATTGATCCCTTCCACAGTTGATTGCGGTGTATACGCTTGGAAACCCATGGCTGTGATCTGATCGGTGACCTCCACAACAACATCCGGTCCATCTGCCTTTACGATCAGCATACCATACCCTTCCTTATTGCGGTTAATGCGGGTGCCACGTGCCCATTCATTCCATGCGCTGACCTCATCCAGACTCATATAAATGTTGTAGTCTTCAGATCCCTGGGTTTCCTTGAGGACACCGGTGATCCTGACCATAACGGTCTTTTTAATTTCCTGCCCGTCCGATGTCCATTTCATCAGGACAAATTTGAGCGTTTCGCCCAGCACCTCCGGCGGTTCAAGTGGTGGATCGTCCGGACGCGTTTGCGGATTATAAAAATTTTTAACGAATGAGGAGCCGACAACGGCTGTGCCTTTCACCAGCTCCGTCGTTCCCTGGGCTGCTTCCAAGTCCATGAGTGCAAGATCGGTCACGTTGACGCCGGTGATGCTCCCATAGGCGTGCAGCCTGCCATAAATAATATCAAGTCCGGTATTCAACCACTCATGAATGACGGCAATTTTCGTTCCAGGGATGGCTTCAATTTCCTTGATGGCATTCGGTGTGAGCATGGTGCCAGTGCTGGTTCCTCCGCCACCCCCACCGCCTGAGATAATAACACCACCCTTGCTCATACTAACATAACTACTCGTTTCAGCTTCCACGGAGTAGTTTGGGTAGACTTCAATTCTGGAAAGGTCATTGATTCCCCACAACTGCTGGGTGGCATTCTCCTGCAACCCGACCGCCAGTGAAACCAGCACCACCACCGCGGCAGTGCCGATCACCACACCGATGGCCGTCATCATCACCCTGCCTTTACGGCGTCCCAGGTTATAAAAGATCAGGCTGACAAGATCGCCAAATCGCATGTCTACCCGCCTTTCATACCATTATCAGGAACTGGCTCTGGGGGGGTCATCTCCTCTCCTTCGTTGATGGCAGGTGTGGGGGAACCACTATCAAGCCCTACCAGACCCTTGATGATGCGCCAGATCTTGCTCCAGAAGGAATTATCCTGGGGCGTCTCAGTGGGTTTCTCTGGCATGCCCACACCGCCTTCGGGGGTGGGCTCGAAGAGCATCCCTGGTTGGATTTCAACCGGGATGATTTGTTCGAAAGATCGGAGTTGGTTGAAATCATCCGTGTAACTGATGACGACTTTGATATCCAGGGAACCTTCTGCGTTGGGGAGCAAAGTTGTGTCCAGGGCGTAATATCCGCCGGGCTCCAGTGAACCTACCAAAGAAATATTGTTGAAAACCTCCGCGTTTTCTGCGCTGACCTTCATATTGCCCAGTATGGCTGTTTTCCTGCCCATGTTAATGACCTGCAGAGGCAGTATATTTTCCATGCCGACCATCAAGACCCCCGGGTCACGATAAAAGCTAACCTCAAGCTGTGGGGGTGTATAAACCAGCAGCGTGATCACCTGGTCATCTACAATACGATTGCCTTTTTCATCTTCGTACACGAATGAAATTTTCAGTGTATAAGCGCCGGGTTCAGTATTGACATTCACGATAAAATCCTGGTCTGTGCTTACTTTTGAATCTTTTAAGACATCACCCAGGTAAACAATATTCGAACTACCCAATGGGGCGAAAGTGGAAAGATCGCCTGATGAACCTGAAACCCCGCCAGCCTGCGGTGTGCCTGAGCCATCCCCGGGGGCAACCCCCCCACCGAAAACAATCGAGACGGTTTTTGCATCTGCCAAACCCAGATTAATGATTTCCATGCTGAGCTTGAATACCGAGCCTGGTGTGAGGGGGTCAACATCCATCTGATAGCTGTTGACGACCAACTGCGGTTTTACTGGTGCACCGGGTGTGGGTGTGGCGGTTGGGGCGGTATAGTTTGGATAGGTGATGGAGAAAGTGATCGTGAACACATCGGTAAAAGGCACGCCGGTGGGGCTTGTATAGTTAATGGTTGTTCTGATGACGCCGGTGCCAGCCCATGCCAGGGAATTACTGATCAGGAATTTTTGATGCACGGGTACGGTCTCACCCGGGTCAATTTCGTAGAGGGAGATCACACCGCCAGTTTCACGGGGGTAGATTTCACCGCCATCAAAAGTGATGACGATGTTATTGGCAAATTCCTTCCCGTTGTTCTTTACATAAATGGTTAACTCGAACTCACTGCCGCCGTACAAAGACGCGCCGCCCGTGTCATACCCGCTCAACGCGATCAGCGGTCGATTTACGATAACAGGTGGAGTTGCTGTTTCAGTTCCTTCAGCGAGAGGTTGCTTAACGCCGAGGTTAGCTTCTTTTTGCTGATCCCCGGAGAGAGGTTTGGCTGCCACCTGACCCAGGGAGATGGACCCTGCCAGGATTGTAAGCAGGAGGATCAAAATGAAGATTTTCTTTTTTGTTGAATTCATCTTGGGCTACCTTTTTGTTTGTTTACTATGTTGGTTGTTGGATGGCTGACTTGTATGCCTCTTCTGAGACAACTTTCCCATCCAGAAGATAAATGATATTCGTGGCAAATCCCAACATGCGCGGATCATGGGTCGCCACAAGGATCGTTTTGCCGGACTTTTGCAGCTCGGAAAGGAGCTGCATGATGGCAAATCCGCTGGCGCTGTCGAGGTTGCCGGTAGGTTCATCTGCGAGGATCAGTACAGGTTCATTGATCAACGCACGCGCAATAGCCACCCTCTGCTGCTGCCCGCCGGAAAGTTCAATCGGACGATGCAAGGCACGGTCAGCAAGCCCAACCTGCTCAAGGACGGCGCTTGATCTGGTGTGCCTGTTCGCCGGTTTAATACCAGCGAATCTTAATGGAAAAGATACATTTTCCAAAGCAGTCATTGAGCCAACCAGGTTAAATGCCTGAAAAATGAAGCCAATTTTATTGCGCCTGAAATACGCCAGGGCATTTTCATCCATACTTTCAATTGTCTCACCGGCCACATGGATGGAGCCCGCAGTCGGCCAGTCCAGACCGCCCAACAGGTAAAGCAGTGTGCTTTTGCCTGAGCCGGACGGCCCCATGACCACGCTAAAGGTACCCTGCTGAATTTCCATTGAGATCCCCGCCAGGGCATGCACCTCACTCTCACCAAGCTTATAGGTTTTTTCGAGGTCTGTGATACTGATAAAACCTGCATCTGTCATATCTTGTTCACTTTGCACGATGGAGGCTAGAAGAAGAAAGACCCGGTAAGGGACAGATCACTAAACACGGATGAAAGCAAACCAGGCAGGGCTTTGATCAACAGCACAATGATCAAGGTGATGATGGTTGCAGACCAGGCTTTGCCTTTGGGCAGCCCTGAAAGCGGCATGATCCCCAATAACAGCAGGATCACCTGGAAAATAAAATAAATGTCAATAAAACCAAGGATCTCACGCAGAAATGCCATCATGCCAGTAGATGAGGATGAAAGCAAACCAGAAAGCCCCGGGTTGCTCACCAGCGTTTTTGAAAAGGTCAGAGCGAGGATTTGCACGAGAAAGCGGAGAATGAAGGGTATTGATGACCAGGCAGACAGATTATAGGTCTTGGTGTTGCTGGCACGGCTGCCGTAAAGCGTGATCGCCAGGTGGAGAATACTGCTCGTAAGAAACCAGGAGAGCCAGATCCCAACGATGCCTAACAGGATCGGGAAGACATAAAGGAAAAGTGGTGAAGTCTGGCTGGCTTGTGCCTCCATAAATTGGGTTTGCATCTCCTGAGAGTAGTATTGAAAATCAGGTGGCAGGTTTGTTCCCATCTCGATGGCTTGTTTCTTAATGGGCGCCGTAATCAATGCCTGGACCAGCACCAATACTGAGAGAACCAGGAGCGGGAGAAGCCAGACAGGCTTGTCCAGTTTGACGATTTCGCTGATCGTCTTGCGTGGCTTGAAAAATATGGAAGGGATCCAATGTAAATTGGTGGAGGATAATTGTTGTTTTTGTTCAGCCTTGACCGCATTGTTCATATCTGACCTCACAAGAATATTTATTTAAATGTGACGCTTTATTATAACCATTTGTTCCCGTCTGGGCCAAACTGCGAACTAACTGTGAACTGACAAATTACATACATTCCATAGGGTTGACGCTTGGATTTATATGATGATCTTCTGCCCCATCAATGCGGGAGAAATGGTGTGCCTGTTGGAGAACTGTCTGAGTTGCTTCTTTACCATGCGAAAATGCTGCATGGTCCAGAAATTATCGGCATCACGACCATACTCATACAAATGGGAGATGATGATCCTGCCGGTATCAAATGTATTAAAGAACTGGCAAAAGTCTTTCAGTAGGCTGGGAGCAGACATGAGGGCTTCTGCTTTTCCGAGCCACAAATGTGCAAAGACGCCGTCCAGCCTGCCAAATTGTGGCAAGGCTGATGCATCGTAACTGCGGGTGTCACCAGGGAAAAGCCAGCGTTTGCCTGAAAATTCAATCAGGTAGCCCATTTCCAGCATCCCGTGCTCTCCACGGCTGTGCTGCGCATTGAATGGCGTGATAACCAACGGTCCAAAGGCAAGGGGCATACCCGTCCTTGGGATGATGACCCGGGATTTCTCCAGACGGCAAAGCGCATTGACGGTATCCAGCATGAATTCAGGGACGATCCATGTGAGTGCTAAGCTGCATAAATCCGAGAGCAGTTCCTGATCGAAATGGTCTTTATGATTGTGCGAAAGCACGATCAGTTGCAGGGGCGAGAGGTCTTCCGTGAAGTGCGGCTGGGTGCCCTGCCCGACTCGCGTGAAAAGCGAGAGGGGGTCCAGCGCCCAATGGATGCCTGCCGTGTGCAAGAGGTAATTGGCAGAGTAGCTTAACCAGAGCGCATCCTGTCCTGAATTATCCTGCCAATCAGCGACCAGACGCTGCCAGGTCTCCGGATAATTGGCAATTGCATACTGCTTTTTCCTATCCAACCAACCCTGCCGTGCAGGGAAGGGGTCAGTCGGCATAGTAGCGGGCGATGAGTGCCTCAACCTCCTGGATGGGACGATTGAAGACACCCACGGTTTCCATTTTTAGGCTGGTGGCAGCGGCTGCCCATTTACCAGCTTCGCGCGGCGGCAGGCTGAGGCGTTTAGCGACATAAGAACCCACGCAGGTATCCCCGCGCCCGCTACGCCCGACCATCGACTTACAGTGGAAGGGGAAATGATGGAACTTGCCTTCGGCATGAATGAGGACGCCCGCGCGATGGGTGAGGATGATCTCCCTGGCGCCGAGCGATGCAAAGCGCGCTGCTGCCTTTTCAATATCGGATTCGTCAGTCAGGTATTGGGCTTCCGCTGCATCCGTCTTTAAAATGTCAAGGTGGTGCAGCACCCTTTCCATGTCCGACCAGGGTTCATACACCAGCGCTTCGCCGCGCAGGACGCGCACAAAGCCCTGCACATCCGCGGACAGCAGTATGTTGCCTCTTTTGCGTATAGCTATAAAAAACTCGGGCTCCACCTCACCGCGCAGGCTGGGGCTGACGACGATGGCACGCGCGTCCAGACCGTCCAGGTGTTGCGGCAGGATGGTGCCGGCGATGCTTTTCACATAAAGGCTGCGCTGATCCACGTTGTGGGTTTTATACTCCAGGGTCATCAAAGTGGAAGCAGGGGAGTAGAGGGGGTAGCAGTCAATGCCGTCGGCGCGGATGTTCTCCACAACATGGTGGTCCGCCTCCGCCAGCCTGGTGACCACAGCCGCATGGATGCCCAATCGATGTCCCACATGGGCGGCATAATTCATCCCGCCGCCGTCCACGTAGCGGGTGCCATCGGGGGTGATGAGGGTATCTTTGGTGTAATTACCTGCGTAAATGACATCATAGGATTTCATTGATGCTGTCATGATCTCTCCACTAAAACAAGTTGATGATAAAAGGGATGCCTGCATCAGCCAGCCAGTAGATGCCCGCAGCCAGCAGGGCGGTGACAGGAATGGTGATCAGCCAGGCGGATACAATTTCGCCTGCCACGCTCCACCTGACTTTGCTTATGTGATCAGCAGCGCCCACTCCCATGATGGAGGTGCTGACCACCTGGGTGGTGCTGACAGGCATTCCGAATATGGAGGCCCCCAGGATAACTGCTGCGGAGGCGATTTGAGATGCAAACCCGTGCACTGGGCGGATCTTGTAAAATTTGGAACCCAGGGTTTTGATCAACTGCCAGCCGCCGATGGAAGTGCCAATGGCGATTGAACCTGCACAGGCAGCAATAACCCAGAAAGGCACCTCGAAACTCGGGATCACTTTGTCAATCACCAGCCCGAGGGTGATAATCCCCATGGTTTTTTGGGCGTCATTGGTGCCGTGGCTCAGTGCCAGCCCCAGAGAAGTGACGATTTGCAGCTTCTTGAAGGTAGAGTTGATGCGGGGGGTTGCCTTCCAGCATAGGAGGTAAATGAGGTTGGCGATGAGCAATCCAGCCACAAAACCTACCAAAGGAGATACAAAAAGACCGATCAAGACCTTAACCACACCAGCCGTCTTGATGGCGCTGAAGCCTGCGCCGGCAACTACCGCGCCGATGATCCCGCCAATGATGGCATGGGATGAACTGCTTGGGATGCCCAGCCGCCACGTCAGGATGTTCCAGATAATGGCACTGCTGAGGGCAGCAATGATCACCATCATATTGAGCGCTTCTGAATTGACAATATCATTGCCGATGGTATTGGCAACTGCCACGCCAAAGATGAACGGACCTGCCAGGGTGGCGATGGCAGTCATTGCCAGGGCTGAGCGCGGACCCATGGCTCTTGACGAGATCATGGTAGCCACAATATTGGATGAATCATGCACCCCGTTGAGAAAATCAAACAGCAGCGCCAGGATGATCAGGATAATCAGCGTGATTGACATGGCTGAACCTTATGTGGACTTGACCACGATATCGGCAATGATGTTGGCAGCCTCATCCCCGCGGTCTGCCGCGTTACTCAGGTGACGGTAGATTTCGCGCAGCTTCATAATCTTGACGAGCTTCTTCACCTCAGTAACGTCCTTGAACATATCCGCCAGGGCTTCACGGTAGATTTTTTCCACCCGGTTTTCAATCGCCTTGGCGCGTTGGACATGATCATGCGCCACGCTGGGATGATTCTGCAGGCATTTGATTGCCGCCTTCAATTCAGCAGCTGCGTCACGCAGCAGGGTGCAAATACGTATCATATACTCGGTCGGTTCCACCTTCAGCACCACAACCTCCATCATGGTACTGTAGGCATAATCCAGTACATCATCCACAGCGCGTGAGAGTGCGAAGATATCTTCACGGTCAAAGGGGGTGATGAAAGTCTTGTTCAGCTCGGCAATAAGGATGCGACGCGCTTCATCGGCTTCTTTTTCCTTCTGTTTGAGCTGGTCCGCCTGTTCCTGGTCCAGCTTTGAGAGGTAGACAATCAGGATTTCAATCCCTTCCAAGGTGAGGGAAGCCTGGTCGTAAAGTAATTGGATGAAAATATTGCGTCGTTTTTTGAACATCTTTAACATAGGGTTATCTCCGCCAATATTTTTTAAACTTTGCCAAGCAGCCACTTTTTTCCAAAATGGGCAAACTGCCCGTAATTTCAGCAGGTGTGACAAAAGGTTTGACTTCCAATGTGCGCTGGGCATGCGGGGGTATGTTGGGTGCGATGGCCGCAAAATCCACTTTGCCCAAACCAGGAGCCAGGTGGTCCTTCAGACCCATGACGTCGTGCAAGTGGATGCCCACCATGCGCCCTGCAAACTGCTCAAGCCAGTACAGGAAAGATTCCAGCCCGAGATTTTGCTGCACCTGGATGTGCCCGGTATCCAACTGCCAGCCGAACCAGGGCTGCTTGAATTCTTCCAGAATTTGGGACATTTCATTAAAATTGGGCATCTCGTAATAATGTAAAAGGTTTTCGATGCCAAGCATCAGGTTACAGTCCCCAGTAAATTCGATAATTTCCCAGAAACTTTTCATCAGGCTCTGCAAATGGGGTTTCCCGCGCTCGCTGCGGTCAGCGATCATTTTGGCTTTTAGCTGTGCATACTCAGGCGTATTTTCCTTACCCTCCAGGTAGAGAGACCTCAGGGTGCGATCCATGGCATCACCGCCAGTGACCCACCCGGAGTGGATCACAACTAATCTGGCACCCAAAAGCCGGGCAGTTTCGATGGTGTTTTTAAGCACATCCATCCCAGATTGTCGTGATTTTTCATCCAATGAGGTCAACAGGCGGTCTTCGATTTCGAGCTGTTTCATGGGAATAATGGCAGGGCAGGGATTATGGAGTGAGTTGAAACAAAACGTGTCGAAATCAATCTGCTCAAATACCTCAGGAGGGATTTGATGGTTGAGCTCGAATCGTGTAAACCCCACTTCACATGCTGCCTGCAGGAATTGGTTAATCCCACTGTGGACAGGATCCCAATTGATCGTTGATAATGCGGCATCTATTTGTGCGTCGTAATAAAGTTGTTTGTGATCTTCCACCAGCGCCTCATCACTGTCGATCGGGATGGTGCTGCTGTGGCATTTTGAAATACAATCCATACTGTTAATTTCCTTAAAAAGATCAGATTTTTTGAATACAACCACTCTCAGCAAGCAGTTTTAAACCCTCAGCCAACTCATTGAGACTGGCCCGGGGACCTATTTCCAGCGTGCATTGCACATGGGCGGGAATGTAAGGTGCAATCCTGGTGAAGTTCACATCACCCTTGCCCGGCACCTGGTGATCTGTGATGCCGCAGACATCATGCAGGTGCACGCCAATCATGCGCTCCGAAAAGCGTTCCAACCATTCAAAGTGATCTGCCAGCCCGAGCACATCCAGCGTGTGCGCATGCCCGACATCATATTGGAACCCGAACCAGTCCTTCTTGCAGAGATCCAGCAAGATTGCCATTTCATCAGGAAGGGGAATGTCGTAATAGCGATAGCGGTTCTCAAGCCCGATGGCAATTCCGCTGCCCCTAGCAAAACAGATGATCTCTTCCATACTTCGCAAGACCCTATCGAAATGCACCTGCACATACTTTTTGCGGTCGGCAATGGTTTCATCAAGCAGGGTTTGGTAGGCAGGGGTGTGACGCAAACCAGCCTGGAAAAGCTCACGCAGGCGATAATCGCGCGATTTATCGCAGACAATACCACCAGGGTGGATTACCACGGAGCGTGAGCCCAGACAGGTAGCCAGCTCAATCGAGGTTTTGATGTCATCCACGCTGCGGGTGCGGCATTTTTCATCCAGGCTTGAGATGGCAATATCAGCAGATTTCCTGCCTTCATAAGTCATCTCAGTCGGGCAGGGCTCATGCACGGTGGCAATATAAAAACGGTCATGATCATACTGCTGATACAGTGCAGAGGAGACTTTGTGATTTAACTCAAACCTGGCAAAACCGATCTTTTTGGCTTCGATAAAAGTTTGGTTGAAAGGCATGGGCTGGTCAATGCCCCACATGGTGGAAAGGGCGGCATCGTAAAGCACTTCCTCTGTATGCAATGAGGCTGGCTGGTCGGGGATTTTCGGGAAAACGTCCAGCAGCTCACCTAAAGTAGCGATGCAAAGGTCAGGGCGGATTATCAACTTCGTTTCACCGCGGCTTTCATCATCTGGGTCATCAATCTGGTTCCCGTTGCTCTCCCGAAGGATGACCTGCCCGTAACCTGCCTGGCGGGCTCCGACCAGGTCCCTGGTGGGGTCATTGCCGACGTAGGCACAGTTTTCCGGGCTTACACCCATTTGCCTGGCTGCAGAGATAAATAAAGAGGGATGGGGTTTGCGCCTGCCGAAGGTGGTCGAGAGGATCACGCAGGAAAAGAGATCGGTCAGTCCATTTTTAGCCAGCATTTGCGGGGTTTCAGTCGATGAGGTGGTGTTGCTGATGATAGCCAGCCGGTATCCACGCCCTGCCAGTGTCCGGATCGTGTCGACGGTATCTGGGGGCAGTGCCTGATCCCTTCTGCCATGCCACAGTTGGTTGAGTTTCTTCGCGTTTGGGATTACAAAATCGGCAGGGTAATCCGGGAGGAGAAATTTTGACCATAAGTCCTCTTCGGATAGCTCACACAGGGTTTTCAGGCAGAACTTGCGATATTGCTTCTCCCTGAGATGGAGAATTTCTGCCAACTCCTCAGCCGGTCTGCCCCAACCCAACAACTTCCGCAACTGGTGCATGGCTGGCAGTCGGTAGGTATGTTTTTTGGAGGTGATGCGCAGGGTGCCACCGACATCAAAGCAAATTGCATAAATAGAATGTTCCATAATTGATCTGGGTTTCTTATTGATTTTTCAGGCAGGCGATATCCAATAATTCGCAGAAATTATCGATGTAAAAGTCAGCAGTGGCATCTCTGTCATAGTTGAAGGCGATCGTTTTCATCCCCACGCTCCTGGCGCCGTCCAGTTCGCTCTTCTTGTGACCGATGAAAATTGCCTGTGTCGGATCAACGCCAGCCTGGGTGAGTGCCATTTCATACATGGATGGATCCGGCTTGCGCATGCCCAGCTCCCTTGAGCTAATGACCGCATCCCAAACATCGCCAAAGCCAAATTCGTCAAACCATTCCAATTTTTTGGAATAGGGCATGGCTGTATCCGTGATGATCCCAAGGATGAACCCTCGTTGCTTCAGTTCGACGATGGTTTCGGGCACGCCTTCCAGGATCTCAACCGTGTCGTCGTCCAAGCTGATGGCGCTGATCCCTTCAGCAATCTCCTCCGGTGCTTGAATGCCATAGAGCCGGATGACCTGTTCATAATAATCATGGCGTTTGATCTGCCCCATGAAGGCAAGGTTCTTGAGTCTTTCCTTTTCAGTATCAAGATTGGGCGCGGGGTAGATCACCCTGCCGCTGAGAAACTGATTCAAATGCTCGTTTTTTCGGGGTCGGTAATAAAGAATATCACCGGCATCAAAAAAGAGAGCTTTGATGGTCGCAGGTTTGTGGTTGACAGCAAATTGAAGGTCGTTTCCAATTTCCCTGTGCAGGATTGGCAGAAGTTCCTCCATGTTTTCAATGACAGCATCTGGTACAGCGCCTTCATCGGGGTCGCCGTTATCATAAGGGTGCTTGATCTGCACTGACAGGCTGTATCCTGCTAATTTTGATCCCAAAACATCACGGTTGACCTTATCTCCTACGTAGGCGCAGGCACTTGTTGGCAGGTTAGCAAGCCTGGCAGCATAAAAAAAAATGGAGGGGTCAGGTTTGCGACGTCCATATGCTGAAGATAAAATGATTTGATCAAAAAAATCAATGATGCCGTAGGATTTTAGATTGTATGGAACCTGATTGACGCTCTGTGTGTTACTGATGCAGCCGATTTTCAAACCCATTTGCCTGATTTTGCTCAAAACCGCGGGAATTTCCGCCCGCATTTCCCGCACATAAAGCTGCGTCTCGTACAGGAATGCCAGCTCTTCGCCGATTGGATGCAGTGCTTCCCTGTCGATGGATAGGTCTTTCAAATAGTAATTAGCCCAGATCTCAGCCGAAGGCAGTTCAATATTGGTCTGCATATTCCAGCGGTTATAGGTAGCCGCGCCTGAAGTGATCATATCTGTGAGCTGTTCATCTGTGACTGGAAGTGAGATCCCTGCGCGAAGCAGGCAATCCCTGATCACATGGCAATGTTCAATCCTGTACTGCCGCGTGAAACGAAAGGTATCAATTGTACCGCCCATGTCAAAGAATATAGCTTGAAGACTCATCGCGATGCTCCCGGGAAGCCTTTTAGAATAATCACCTGGCGCCTATTTTAGTTTCAGGCACGGGGGAGACCCCCACCAGCCCCGTGCCTGGTTTTCAATTGCTACTTATGTGTTATTTCTTGCCCAGGTTGATTAGGTACATGTCGCGGGCTTTAATGATATTGTCATAAACAAAGCCATCAATTACTGACCAGGTGTTGTCCTTAACTTCAGCAAAGGGCAGAGCGCCTTCTGGTGGGGGCATTTGGGGATTCGGCAGGTAGGTGCCAATCTTATACCAGGGATCGATGCCTTCGAGCGTGGTGATAAAGCGGATCCACAGCTTAGCACCATTTGGGTGCGGTGCCTGGTTGAGGATGCCTATATAAGATTGTGTGGAGACGCCGCCAACCGGTTCAAGATCCCAGCATAATTCAAACGCCAGATTGCCATCGAGGACATCGGGGTAATTTCCATATGATCCAAATGCCAGGAAGCTTTCTGTCATTCCAGGGGTGGCAAAGGCGGAGTCAACCTCATCACCACCGGGCTGCGGAATTGGATTGTTCTGAGCAAATCTCTTTAACCACAACCAGCCTGCATCCTCTGTATCCGCATCCAATACAGGATCGGTGCCATAGAATGCTTTATAGGCTGCAGCCATTTCTTCTGGGTGAGCCACAAAGGTCATCAGTTTTCCCAGTGTTGAGGCATCATTCAGCGGGTCTTCGATGAAGATTTTGCTGTTCCATTGAGGTTCAGTTAATTCCCAGATATTGGAGATGGGGCAGGTATCGTTCAATTCACTGTTATAAGCCCAGGTTTGGCTGCCCAATCTTGAGACAAGCAGGGGATCCTGGAATTCTACCGGAATGACATCAGCAACATCGCTTGGAACGAATTTCCAAACATATCCTTTGGGGACCAGTTCACCCTTGATGGTGGGACCGCCGCTGCTGAACCAAACATCGCCGACAAAGGCTTCAGCTTTCTGCTCTTCCTGGGTTTTTAATAAAACATCATCACCGCCGAGATCGAAAGCCTGGACGTCGATTTCGGGATAGAGCTCTTCAAAGGTCAGGGCTGCCTTTTCGGTTTTTGATGAGTTGGCATAGACAAGCAGCGCGCCTTCTGCCTTGGCGGCTGCTTCGATGGCTGCCCAGTCCTGTTTCCCGGTGTCATATACACCAAGTTGATTGGTTCTCAGCCATTCATCCTTGGCTCCGCTATAACCAGACTCACTTTCAGTGGTTTCTTCAGTTGCCGGAGCTTTTGTGCAAGCTGCCAGCATGCTGATGGCAATGACGATTGCCAAAATTGAATATACTTTTTTCATCAGACCTTCCTCCTTAAATTTAATCAATTAACGGTGAAATTCAAACTTTTCTGCCTGTTTTTTGGCTTCAGATTGCCTCCGATCACTCATCCACTGCATAAGTCTTAATGTCATTGATATGATTTTTCCTATCCGCTTATGAGGTTGCCAGATTCTTTATCGTACAAATTGACAGCATTTTTGTTGAATGTAAGCCAGATTTTCTGATCCATCTGAACCTTGCTAACACCAATTTCCTTGACGGATAATTCAACGCTACCTCTGCGCGCGATGATGATCGTTTCTGCCCCGGAGGGCAGTACGGAATAAGCCACAAATTCAACACCATCGCTGATTGGCTCTGTGCTGACGCTGATATCTTCAGGGCGGATTCCAATCACGACTTGCCCAGTTTGATCATAAGTATTCACGGGCACATCAAAATGCCCTGCATCGACCACATCCTGTGCGGTTACAAACCCATCGAGAAGATTGACCTTGGGATTGCCGATAAAATCAGCTACAAACAGGTTAGCAGGGAAGTGATAGACCCTATCCGGTGTATCGAACTGCTGGATGACACCCAGCTTCATGATGGCAATTTTCGATGACATGGTCATGGCTTCGACCTGGTCATGAGTGACGTAAACGGTAGTTGCACCAGAATCATGATGCAGGCGTTTGAGTTCGGTACGCATGTCCATTCTGAGGCGGGCGTCCAGATTGGAGAGCGGTTCGTCCATCAGGAACACACTCGGGCGGTATGCCAGCATGCGCGCCAGAGCAATTCTTTGCTGCTGCCCGCCGCTCATCTCACGCGGGTAGCGATCTTCATAGCCTTCCATCCGCACTTCCGCTAGTGAATCTTTTACCCGTTGTTCCATATCCACTTTAGACATCTTTTGAATTTCAAGCGCAAAAGTTATATTTTTGTAAACTGTCATATGCGGCCAGAGGGCGTAGTTCTGGAAAACCAAACCAAGGTCTCGCTGACCAGGCTGAAGGGAGATCCCTTTAGAGCGGGAATAAACCAGTTTATCCCCAACAATAATTTCGCCATCATCAGGATCTTCCAAACCCGAGATACAGCGTAATAAGGTGGTTTTCCCACACCCTGAAGGCCCAAGCAAAGTCAGGAAGGATCCTGGCTCAACGGTCAGGCTGACATCATTGACAGCGACGACATCTCCGAACTTCTTTGTAAGGTGATTAATAATGATAGGTGTTTGCATGATCTCCTCTTTACTATGATGACTCAAGACCTTTCTTCAAGCTGCCGCCGCGGAAACGGCTGATAATGGCATTCCCGATCAGAACCAAAACGATCAGGATAATGATCACCGCATTTGCCTGCTGTTCATTGCCATTTTCAATATAGCGCATGGTCATGCTCGCAAGGACGGCTGTTGCAGGGGTGACCAGTAAAATGATCAATGATAATTCACGCATGGTGGTAATGAAGTTAAGCAGGAATGATGAGACAAATCCCGGGCTGGTCAATGGAAATATGATGCGTTTGAAGCGCTGCCAGGCAGAGGCACCGGCAATTGCAGCTGCCTCCTCCAATTCCCTGCTCACTTGCAGCATAGCTGACACCCCTGTGCGGGAGGAGTGGGGAATGTGCTTGGCGACGGACACGACGACCAGCAAGGCAAATGTGCCATAGAGGGGAGGCAGCCCAAAGACACTTTTGGTGAACATGGAAATGTAGACTGCACCAAAGGCGATGCCTGGGATGACATAAGGGATGAAGGCAAGCTGTTCCAAAAACTTCGAAAGCCGGGTGCCACGCCCCTTCACAATGGCGTACCCCAGGATTACCCCGACTACACCGCCCAGGACGGAGGTCCACAAGGAAAGCCTGATGGAGTTCCACGCGGCCTTGTAAACGCTTTTATTGAGGAGCACCCCCGGCTCTCCGTTGTTGATGGAAAGATCGCTCTTGCCGATCCAGTGGGCAAGCGTGAAGTTGCTCAGACTGTAATCTCCTGTGCGTAGCATGAATGTGCTGTAGATCAGAACTACCAGGGGCACAATGGCGATGGTGAACTGGACAATGGCGATAATGGCGACGAAAACTGGCTTCCAGCCGCGCAACTTGGTTTTTTGAGCCATAAAGCCACGCCCGCCGATGGTTTCATAGCTTTTGCGCGTTCCAATCATCTTTTGATTGAGCATGATGGTGGTCATGGAGAACATGATCAGGACAATGGCGGTGACAAAGGCATCGCCATAATTGCCGATGCCTGTATTGGAACGCAGCATGGTGGCAAGCGTGTAATAACCAACCGGGACACCCAGCACGTTTGGACCGCCAAAAGTTCCCATGGTCTTTGAAAAAGTCATAATGAAGCCTGAGGCAAGCGCAGGCGCCACCAACGGAAATGTGATTTTTCGCAGGATGCGCGAGCGGCTGGCTCCCGCCAGTTCCCCCGCCTCTTCGAGAGATGAATCAATGGAGAGGAGTGCTGCGGAGACAAACAGGAAGAAAAAGGTGTAATAGTGCAGCCCGCTGCTGACGATGATTGGAAATGCGCCGTTTGCCAGCCACACCGGCGGCGGTGATCCGGTCACGAACTCGAACAGTCCGGGTGTGCCACCTGATACCGCGGTTGTCTTGAACAACACCTTCCAGGCGAGTGCAATGGTCCAGGAGGGCATGATATATGGAACCGTTGCCAAAGTATTGATGGTCTCCTTGCCCGGGATATCCGTGCGTACCACCAGCCATGCCATCCCACCCCCGATGAAGAATGCCAGCAATGTTGCGCCGAAGGAGACGGTCAGCGAATGAACCAGCGGCTCATAGGTCATGATTTTGGCAACTTGTCCGCCCAACATCCTCAACCAGTGGTAGGGGGTCAGTTCACCAACCGTTGCGCCTGGGATTGCCCGCAGGTCATTTTCCTGAACTGTGATTGTCGTTTCAAGCATGCGATACAATGGAATGATGACCATATAGAACATCACCACCAGCATGATCAATGACAGAAAGACATGGGGGGTGGTCAGCCAGCGGAAGAACCTTCGCAGCCTGGCCTGCCATTTCTCGGATGTGGTGGGTGGATTTGCGTACGTAGTAGACATCAGGAAACTCTCCTTACAGTGATTTCAGTGAATATTGGTTGTTGAAAGCTTCTCATTCATATTCCGCATACAGGTAAGATATGCGATTAAAACCTCTTAATTACTGGTCATTATTGCAATTAAAATAATCGAGTTTATCACGCAGATCGTCCAGTTTGTCCAGCAGTGGCATGATCGTTTCCTGTTCCTCGCTGGCGAATGATAAAAGCAGCGCATTGATCACGGTCATCGGTACAACCAGGGAATGAAATTCGCCGATGGGTCCGCGCTGCGCAGCAATGACAACATCCACGCGATCCCCCAGGATGACATCGAGCGTATCCGTTAACATAATGATCTTGCATCCTGCCTGATTGCAGTAATCAAGCAATAATCGTAAAGTTGGGTTCTGGTCAAAAAAGCAGATGACAAAGATCAGGTCAGAAGAATCCAAAGTCAGGAGCGATTCCAAAACCTCACGACCTGAACTTGTTAGCGGGACAATGTCTTTTCCAAAACGCCTCAAGCGTAATTCCAGCAGGTCAACCAGGGAAATTGAGGGACCCAAACCGAAGACAAAGATGCGTTTGTGTTCGCGGATCAGGCTGACAGCCTTTTTCATTTCATTTCTATTGATGGATAAAAGTGCCTGGGTGAGATAATCAATTTCCGTGGCAGTAAGGCGGTCAAAAATATCGCCCTCGTCTCTCAGATCATCCAGTCTGCCGCGCAGCCGGGTAGAGTGGGTGACACGATGTCGGAAATTGTCCTGCAGGACGGAGCGCATGGCAGGGTAACTGGAGAATCCCAGTTTGCGGGCGAAACGCACCAGGGTGGCTTCGCTCAGGTCCAGTCGGCTGGCAATTTCACCGGCTGAAAGGAAAGCGGCTTCCTCCTGGTTCTTGCGTAAAAAATTGGCGATTTGTTTCTCGCTTTTGGTTAGATCTGCAAAGTGGGCGCTGATGACCTGGCTGAAATCGAGAAAATTGGATGTTCCTGAACTTTTTTCCATTGTCAAACTCCACTAAGGGAATACTCTGGTAATTATTCAAAACAAAAACGGAAATGTAACATGGCTTTCATTTGTAATATTATATTGCAAATATTTATTATTTGCAAGACAAATTACATATTTGGTTCTTTTTGTAACAATCGGACACAGAAATTTACTTTCTGTGTCCGATGCTGCATTAATCTTCGTATTTACTGACCGAGTAATTGAAGCAAGTAGAAATCTTTGTAGGTTTCCGTTTCTTTATAGACGAACATCTCGTCCAGTGACCATGTTGGTAATGCAAGGAATGGTACATAGTCATCTACTGGGGGCAGATCTGTCCGCGGAGAGCGCTGTCCAACCTGATTCCAGGGGCCGAAACCTTCGGTATCCATTGCAAAGCGAAAATATAATTTCGCCGCATTGGGATGAGGTGCCTGGTTGACTACCGCCAGATAGTTGTGCTTCTCGACGCCGATAACCGGTTTAAGAGAAACGCAAGGCTCAAAGAAAGCGTTTCCTTTCTTTACTTCGCGATATTTTGAATACCAGAATAAACCAAGGATATTCTCCTGAAGATCTGGAGCACCCATCACCTGCCAGGCTTCATCACCGCCTGCAATCATTTGATTTTGTGCCATTTTCTTTAGCCATAAGTAGCCAGCATCAAGACATGATGGATCGTAGGCAGGATCAGTTGTCCAGTCTGCGCCATACAATTCCTGGTAAGCTGCAGCAAATTCATCTGCATGCGATGCCATGAATGCCAGCATAGCCATGTCGGATCCACTGCTGACGGGGTCCTTGTTGATCGCAACTTTTCCCTTCCAGGCTTCAGAGGCAGGCTCCCACCAGTTAGTGATAGGGCAAGCCTCGTTTAACTGGGAGTTATAGGTCCATCCATATACCTCAAGGCTGTGGGTCACGATGGGATCTTTGCTACCATCTGGAATGACTGCTTCATATTCAGGAGGGATATACTTCCAAACATATTGAAGATCAGGGAATTCAAAACCCATATAAGGACCTGATGCCATGGCAATATCCGCATTATAAATGCCTGCCAATTGTTCTTCGCGCAGCTTGGTCACCAGGCCATCTGTGCCCAGGTCATATGCCTCAAAAACGATATCGGGGTATTTTGCCTCCCAAACTTCCTGAAGGTTGGCAATACGTGAAGAGTTGGAATATACAACAATCTTGCCTTCCTTCTTGGCGGCTTCTTCAATCGCTGCCCAATCCTCAGTTTCTGATAGATAAGGACCAAAGCCATTATCCTTTGCCCATTGTTCCGCTGGGGTGAGTTCCACAACCACTTCAGTTTCCTCAACCACGGGTTCAGTGGCTTCCTCAACCGGCTCGGTCTCTTCCACTGGTGCCTCAGTTTCCTCCACTGGTTTAGTCTCCGGCGCCTTGGTCGCTAGTGGGGCGGTTGGCTCTGCTGTCGGTTGTGCACATGCAGCCAATAAGCTGATGACCAAAACGATAAGCATTAATCTAACTAATTTTTTCATTTCATCCTCCGAAATTATAAAAAATTCTGATTAAATTGACTTCAAGCACCTAAATTTTTTGCCATTTACCTCCATTTAAAATTTGCTATGATAATTTTCACCTGACACCAAGTCCCTTTTCCAAACCACCACCCTTAACCCGGTTGATCAGGAAATTGACGAACAAGATGATTGCAATTAAAAGGAGAATGACTGCATCTGCTTTTTGTTCATTCCCATTCTCGGTGTAACGCATGGTCATGCTTGCCAGAACCTGGTTGGTGGGAGACACCAATAGGATAATTAACGACAATTCGCGCATGGTGGTGATGAATGTTAGTAAGAAGCCTGAAACAAACCCGCTGCGCGTCAGTGGGAAAATCACCCGCTTAAAGCGCAACCAGGCATTTGCCCCCGCAACCTCAGCTGCCTCTTCCAGTTCCCTGCCCACTTGCAACATGGATGAAACCCCTGTGCGGCTGGAAAATGGCAGGTTTTTTGCCACTGATACCACCACCAGCAGCGCAAATGTCCCATACAGTGGTGGAATTGGACCGATTGGTTTGGAGAACATGGAAATATAAACCGCACCAAAAGCGATGGCTGGGATGATATATGGAACGAAGGCGAGGCTTTCAACAATTTTTGATAATCTGGTTCCACGTCCTTTAACGATGGCATATCCCAGCATCACCCCTATGATGGCTGAAAAGGCCGCCGCTGAAAATGCCAGTTTGATGGAGTTCCACGCCCCCATCCGAATGGCTGAGTTGCGTAATATCCCTTCAAGTCCATCATCCACCAACGGATTGCTCTTGCCAATCCAATGTGCCAATGTAAGGTTGTCCAGATTATATATGCCTGGTTTTAACATGAAGGTATTCAGTGTCAGGAATCCGATTGGAAGGATCACGATGAGTACCTGTATGGCAACCACGATTGTCGTGATGAGCGGTTTCCAGTTTCTCAATTTTACTTTTTTTATGACCAGCCCCCTGCCTCCGATAGTCTCAAAACTTTTCTTTGTGCCAATCACGCGCTGATTTAGAAAAATCGTAATCATGGAAATGCCAATCAAAACGATCGCTAATACAAATCCATCGGCAGTACTGCCAAGGTTCATATTGGAGCGGATCATGGTTGAGAGGGTGTAGTAGCGCACTGGGACACCCAAAAGATTGGGGCCGCCAAATGTCCCCATTACCCTTGAAAAGGTCATGATAAATCCAGAAAGAATTGCCGGCAGAATCAGCGGAAAAGTGATCTTCATTAAGATTCTTCTCCTGCTGGCACCGCTCAACTCGCCTGCTTCTTCCAGGTTAGAGTCTATAGACATTAAGGCGGCTGAGACGAATAGATAGAAAAATGGGTAATAATGCAGCGCACTACTGACCATGATAGGAATCATGCCATACGCCAACCAATTGGGTAGTCCAGTTCCAAGAATAGATTCCAGAAATCCCTGCGAACCTCCCGTGGTGCGGTTCTTAAAGAGAACCAACCATGCCATGGCAATTGTCCAGGACGGCATCATATAAGGGATAATCGCTAGACTGTTGGTCAGCTTTCTTCCTGGCATGTCAGTGCGGATGACGAACCAAGCCATCAAAGACCCGAGCACAAGGGCGATGGCAGTGGCACCCAGGGCAACCTCTAAGGAATGCTTCAGTGGTGTCCAGAGCATAATTTTGCTCATTTTGCTTGCCACCATCCTTGTCCAATGGATCAAAGTAAGGTCACCCACCTGAGCGGTCGGATTGGCAACTAGATCTTTCTGTTGGAAAGTGAATGAGGTGGATACCATGCGGAAAAGTGGAATAATGATCAGATAGATCATAAGCAGCAACATTATGATGGATAGAAATACATAGGGTTGCCTAATTTTTCTAAAAAACCGATTGAAGCTTCTTGAGTATTTACCATTGGCTTTTGTCGCGTCTGCTGCATTCCGGTTCATAATAATTCAATCCTTTGTGTAAGAGTTTTATGAAGATTCTTCAATCTTCATAAATCAACAAATATTAAGTTGGGTAGGTAAGTTGCCTTTCCAATAAAAGCTCTTTGTAAGCATTTGCTTGAATGAAGTGAAACTTTGGGAGTTGAAGCGATTTGACCCGCTAAACCAGGCCAAGAACGAAGACATGGAAAATTCTACTTCATGTCTTTGCAAGAATTTCTTCTGGCATATCATAATCTTACACTTGTCACGTTCCATCATCTGGTCAACTAAGTAATTTTTCAATTTACTTTCAGCCTTGCCTTCCTTGTTTAGCTTTTAAAGCTATCTTGAGTTTGGCGCCTATGTATATGGGCCTTATGACATTAGACAAAAAAGACCGATAAAGCGCAGAAAGGCTTTGAAGTATTAGGTGAGGTGTCATGTGCGCAGATTGATTTTGTCATATTATATTACAAAAATATTTATTTTGCAAGATTACTGACAAAAACTGTCAAAAACTCATCATTTTGTCTTAATAAATCGACATTGCTCAAGCTTAGCCTGACAAGAGCTGCTGAATTTCAGGCAGTAGCCAGATGGCAGCGTGGCTGGTGTCTACGATCAGATCACTTAATGCCATCTGCGGTCTGTAGACCTGTTCTGCCATGATGAATTGCTCACGGAAATAGCGGTTGAGGAAGTAGGTCAGTTCATATTTCTTGCGGTAATCCATGTCGCGCTTCCACTTGCGTTTGAGGCGCACGTCATCTGTCGTCAGATAGACCACCTTGACCCCGATCAGGGCAGCTATTTCGGGGTAGAGGAATGGGAAGTTGCCTTCCATGAAGACAATGTCTGCCGGCTCCACTGTTAGCAGCTTCCAGCCGGGCTTAAGGTTGCCTTCCAGGTCGTGGCTGGAGAGGGCAGAGATGAAATCGTAGCGCGGGATCTCCACGCGCTTGCCCTGGCACAGTTCCCTCAGGCAAGCTTTGAAGCGCTCAAAGTGCAGCGCTTCTTTGCCGAGAGAGTCGATCCCGCGCGCCTCGCGGTAATCGCGGTCGAGCAGAAAGTTGTCTATCTCGAGTGTAGTCACTTGTTTGCCTGAAGCTTTGAAGCGCTCCGTTAGGCGCTCGGTGATTTCGGTCTTGCCAGCAGCGGTCTGTCCGGCAATGGCGATCACAATCGGTGCGCCTTTGATCTCCACCAGTTTGATTGCCAGATCGATGAAGCATGCATCCACTTCAGCGTTTGCTTCTTTGAATTCCTTGTAGCCAAGCGCTTGCGCGCTTTCAAATTGCTTTTGATAGGGCTCAAATTGGCGATAGGGACTGCGCCCCATGCGGCTGATAACGTCATGCGTATAGTATTGGGTTTTGAAGATGAAGTAAAAGCCGCGAATGTCAAAAGTGAACAGTTGGCGGATCCAGGCTGGCTCAAATTCACTCGAGACCAGCCCGACAAAAAGCATCTGGGTCAGCTCGCGCACCTGGGCGTCCATCACCGGCTTGCCATTGACTTTGGGGCGCAGGTGGATACTGGTGTAATAGGCAATATCCTGCACTTTGCACTCGATCTCAGTTTTACTCAGGGGGTGTATGGATGCCCAGCCATCGACTGGCACCAGGCTTTCCAGCCCATAGCCAAATTCAAAGGCTTCCATCTCGGCGATTCCGGGGTTGACTGCTTGCATGCGTTGGTATAGTGTTTCAGTAAAGGTCAGATCGTCCATGTGTTTATCCATCACGCCCCAAATTTCTCCAAGCGTCCGGTATGCGCCAGTGCCAGGGGCATAACCTGCATCGCCGGGATGGTGCCCAGGCTGCCTCTGGCGCAGTTATGCTCGCCAAATTGGTTCAGCCCATCTGGGCGGCAGATGCGGGCATACAGCAGCAGCGGCACCGGGTGCCAGCTGTGCGAGCCCATTACGGCGGGCGAGGAATGATCGCCACTGATAATGATCACATCCGGTCTGAGGGTAAGGATGCGTGGGAGCAGGGCATCAAACTCTTCAATGGCATGCATCTTTCCCTCGAAATCACTGCTCTCACCACAGGTATCAGTCTTTTTGAAATGCATGTAGAAGAACTCAAAATCACCCCAGGCTTGTTCGAGGGCGTCAAACTCATCCGCCAGGCTGCTGCCATGTACGTTCAACACCTGCATGCCTGCCAGGCGTGCAACCCCGCGGTACATGCCATTGATGGCGACCGCAGCAGCATTGAGCCTGTACTTGTCCGTGAAGGACGGAATGCGGGGAAACTTGGCGAAACCCCGCAGCATGATCATATTGGCTGACTGCTGGTCTTTCAAAAGGGTGTGTGCTTCTGCTATGAATGCATTTATTAAGGTGGCGGCAGGCATTGATGCCCCATCCTGCGCAACCACCGGAAGGGGTGCCACACCACATTTGAGTGGATCCGTTCCGTCAAGGTTTGCGCTTAAGCCCACTTTGCGCAAGACGAAGGCGAAGCGGTGCTCTTTGATCGGTTCGATGAAAATCTCTGCACCTGTGATCTTAATGCTGCGCAAAAGTTGGATCAATGCCAGGCTTTTTTCATTTGCCAGCCTGCCGGCGCGCCGGTCGCTGATGTTCCCATCAGCATCCAATGTGCAGAAATTGCCGCGCGCGGCGATATCGTCGGGTCCCAGTTCAAAATCCACGCCCAATGCTTCGAGGGCGCCCCTGCCGATCTCATATTCAAGCGGGTCGTAGCCAAAAATCGCCAGGTGCCCGGGTCCGCTGCCGACTGTGATGCCATGTCCCACCGGCAGACTCAGTCCAAGGGAAGACCGGTATGCCAGGTCATCCAGGTTGGGGGTGGCTGCGCTCTCCAGCTCAGTTTTCCCACCGGGGCACTGTGGTAGCCCCCCCAGACCGTCCAGGATCACCATGATGATTTTGTTATTGTTGGTTTGAACCAGGTGCTGCAAAAGTGGATCAGACATGGGTGCCTCTTATCCTGTCATCCTTGTTTGTCAAGATGGATTGAACCCAGCATGGTACGCATTTCCTTTGTGAGCCAGATGGCGGCAGCGCTGGTATCCACCAGCATGTCACAAACTGCTATCAGCGGGCGGTAGACTGCCTCCGCGCGGATGGCTTGTGTGCGAAAATAGCGGTTGACGAAATACACCGGCTCATATTTCTTGCGGTAGTCAATATCCCGGCGCCATTTCCGCTTCAGACGAATATCGTCATCGGTCAGGTACACGATTTTTAAGCCCACCAGGGGGGCGACCTCAGGTTGATGGAAGGGGTAATTACCCTCCAGGAAGACCACATCCGCTGGGCTGACCACCAGGGGCGCCAGCCCAGGTCTCAGGATGCCCTCCATGTCATGCGAAGAGGTTAAGCTCAAAAAGTTGTAGCGGGGGGTGATCGCCTGTCTGCCGGATTGGATGTCTTGCATACATTGGATGAACAGCTCATAGTGGATCAGGTTCTGATCGAGCACCTTCCCCTCACGGAAGGCGCCATCCTTGTAGAAATTATCCATCTCAATGGAAGTGGTGTTCAAACCCTTGCCGGATAGGACTTCCTGCATCCTCTGGATGATCTCTGTTTTCCCGGCGCCGGTTGGCCCCACCAGCGTCAGCAGCAGGGGTGTGCCATGTGTTTTGATGATCAGCTCGACAATGGCAATAAAGGCCTCATCCACCGCCTGGTTGGCAAGGCGTAGCTCGCGGTAGCCGAGGTCTTGTTTGCTTTCCAGTGCTTTTTGCTTGGGATCAAACTGGAGGTAGGGCTGTCCGCCGAAGTGTTCCAGGATTGCCTGGTCATAATGGCGCGTACGCACGAGAAAGATAAATGCCCTGATGTCAAAATAGAAGTGTGCATTCACCCAGTCCAAAGGATAAGTGCCGCTCACCAGTCCTACAAACAACATCTGTGTTAACTGTGCAATGTGCTCATCCAGGACGATGCGCCCTTCCCTGAGCGGCTTGAATTGGATGCTTTTAAAAAAAGATGGGTCACTGATCTGAGTTTCAAGTTCTTCGGGTTTGCTCAAGACGATGGTATTCCAGCCCTGTGCAGGGGTGATATTGGTGAGGGCATAGCGAAATTCATACAATTCCAACCCGGTAATACCAACGTTGACCTGGCACATCAGTTCATAGAGTTTCTCAGAAAACCTTTGTCGGTCGGATAGAAGCGTCTCAAGATCCATTGGATGTATCCTGTCAAGCAAATGGCTGCCCGATGCCATTGACCATGACATCATACGCCTTTTTAATTTTGCCGTAATTGCCATCGCGGTCAAGAGCCAGACCCCGCCCGACTCCGGTGACAATCTGCCCGGCACCGATGGCGTGCATTTGATCTTCCAGCTTTTCAAGCAACTGGGGTGCGCTGCCAGGTTGGGTGCTGCGCCCATCGAAAATGATGTGCAGGTAAACTTCATCCAAACCACGTTCCTTAGCCATTTTCAGCAGTGCCAGGGGATAATTGATGGAACCGTGGGAACTTTTCTCGGTCAGCAGCCCGATCAGATGCAGATGCGAACCCCCTGCCTTCACCCGGTCTATGGTCTGGAGAAAGGTTTCATTGGTGTAAAATGAGCCATCCTGCATGGCCTGCTCAAGGTGCACATCGTCCTGCAAAATCACACGACCCGCACCGATGTTCATATGCCCGGCTTCCGAGTTGCCAGGCTTGTCAGCTTGAAGCCCCACCGCTTCTCCTGACGCACATAAATTCGCGGGGGCATACCCGGCGTATAGATCATCCCAGGTCGGAGTTTGGGCTAGGTAAATGGGATTGGTATGGTCATCCTTCCCAATGCCCCAGCCATCCAAGATGATGAGGAGTATGCGCCTGTGTTTGCCCCAAGCGTGCCCCGACAGCAGGTTTTGACCTGTCATCTCCGGTGAGGGTTCCAAGCCAAGCATTGCCAGGATGGTTGGCGCCAGATCAGCCAGGCTCCCGTTGAGGGGCGCAAGGCTGCCTTCCCCGCGCGCGTCCATCACGATCAAGGGCACTGGATTGCTGGTGTGAGCCACATGCGGTTTACCCTCCGGCGTCAGCATGACTTCAAGGTTGCCGTGGTCAGCCGTGATGACCACGATCATGTCATTTTGCAGGGCTGAGCGCACGACTTTGCCCAGGTGGTGATCCACGATTTCAGCACACCGGATTTTGGCGTCTGCATTGCTGGTGTGCCCAATGACATCGCCATTGGCAAAGTTGGTGATGATCAGGTCGTAACCGGATTGGATACCCTCGATCACTTCATCCGCCACTTCAGGCAGGCTCAACTGCGGTATCTGGTCAAAAGGGATGCCCTTCGGTGAGGGAATGCGAATGTCCGTCTCACCGGCAAATGGTTCATTGCTGCCCCCGTTTATAAAGAAGGTGACATGGGCGTATTTTTCTGACTCGGAACAGCGCAGCTGGTGCAGACCTGAGCGGCTGACCACTTCCCCAAGTGTGCCCCGGACATAAGCCGGAGCAAAGGCGACCGGAAGGTCTTTAAATTTCTCGTGGTAGAGTGTTAAGATAACAAAGTTCAACAGGTCAAGGCGACTTCGCTGAAAATGGGGAAAATCAATATCTGTGAAAGCTTCGGTCAGTTCGATCTCGCGTTCGCCGCGCCGACAGCAGAAAATAACAGCATCCCCGTCCTGCACAGAGCCCATCGGCTTACCTGAGGTGTTCAAGCGCACGAGGGGTTCCATCGAATAGTCCGTCTGCCCCCGGGCGTAGGCTCCACGTACTGCCTTTGCCAATGCTATACCGCCATGGGTGCTCATTTTGGTTTGCATTTTCTGCCTTTCCTTTTGGGACATTAATCCCTGCAGCCCGTCCATATTTATCAGTGGGCAGCGCGGGAAGAACGTCAGCAAGTCATCAAATTTGTGGATGATCGCATCCGGCTTGTTTTCATTGGTGATCTCAGCCTGTGCCAGTTTTTCGGCATCCATCATGATGATCGCCATGCCAAAACCGGCATTGCGCGTGCCGCTGACATCGCGTTTGAGGTTGTCACCTACGTAAGCGCACTTTTCCGGCGCAACCCCGGCAATGCGGGCAGCCTCCAGGTAGATGGCCGGGTCCGGTTTGCGGATGCCCAGCACAGATGAAAGCACGACGGACTTAAAGTAGCGCTCCAGGTCATCCGCTTTGAGCCAATCCGGGATTTCCTGCGAAGTGATCACGTTGCTGATAATGCCCAAGGTGTAGCCGCGCGCATGCAGCTCCTCAACAACCTCCCTGGCACGCTCCACCATCACACGCAGCCCCATCGACTGGCGATACTGGTAGGTCAGTTCCCTGCCAAGTGGGGCAATGTGTTCTGCAGGAAAATCGGGTGCCAGCCAGCGCGTCCAGAGCTCGGATTCGGGAGTCTCCCTCAGGTTTTCAAATGCCCATTTGCGGTAAATTTTATAGCGCTCATCCAGTTTGGCGCAAAAGGCAATTGGATCCTCATTCGTTCCGACCAGGTCGACGATGATCTGCCTTGCCCTGGACTGGTGTGCTTCATTCTCGGTCAGTACGCGCAGGGTATTGCCAACGTCCAGGAAGATGGCTTCGATCTCATTCATGGTTCATCCGCGGAGGGAAGATATCCAGTAATTGCCTTGTTTCCGTGATGGTGAGATCTGGTTTGACCTCGGCAGTGGGGGGTTCCTTTGCCAGAGTGGCTGGCTCCTCAAAGAGGATCATCAAACCAAAGCCAGCAGCGCGCGTGCCCTCCACATCCCGTACAGGGTTATCCCCAACATAAGCACATTTTGCCGGTTCCACCCCGATCTCCCTGGCTGCCAGCCAGTAGATCTCCGGATTCGGTTTGCGCAGGGCTACTTTTGATGAGAGGATCACGGTCTTGAAGTACTGCGTCACGCCGTCTGCTGCCATCCAATCCGGGATTTCAGTCTCCGTAATGGTGTTGGCAATGATCCCGAGCAGATATCCGCGCCGATGGAGTTCGATAATAGTCTCCCTGGCATCTGTGCGCGGGATCCTTCTGCCGTCATGGTCACGCCACAAGCGAGTCAGTCTACCTGCCATAGGGGCGATCACATCCGCCGGGTAATCCGGCAGCAGCCATTGCGACCACAGGTCCCTCTCAGATGCTTCGACGAGGGTCGCTTTGGATTGTTTGCGGTAAGCTTTCCAGCGGGATTCCAATGTTTCGTAAAAAGCATCCATCGGCTCCATGGCACCCACTAGGGCATACAGTTGCGCTTTCGCCTGCTGCTGAAATTCAGGTTCTTCAATGACGATGCGTAGAGTGTTACCGATATCCAGGAAAATTGCTTCAATGCTAGGGGTCATTTTGCCTCCTGATGGATAGTTTTACTTGCAAAATATTATATTTTGCAAATTATCTTGCATTTGTTAATATTACGACAAAATAGAAAATAATGCAAGTCATCTTTCGAATTGGTATTGACGATTTCTTTGATGGTGTGTATACTACTGGTATACATGCACACGTGTGCACAGGTAACTCAATGACAACAACGATTAAAAGTATTGCAAAACTGACAGGGGTGTCGCACTCCACGGTCTCCAGGGCGCTGAGGGGTAATCCCCTGGTGGCGGAGGAAACCGCCGCGCGCATCCGGCTTGCTGCACAGCAATTGGGATACCTGCCCAGCGCTGCCGCCCGCAGCCTCAAGACCAACCGCACCCAGATTTTAGGCGTAATTGTCAGCGGAATTGCTGACCCGTTCTTCAGCGAGGTGCTCTTTGGCATTGAAGCCTGCGCCCAGGAGAGACGTTACAGCCTCTTTATTGGCTCATCGCAACATGATCCGTATAAAGAGCAAAAAATCGTCCAGACCATGCTGGAGCAGAGGATTGATGGGGTGATCATCTGTTCCACGTCCTTCAGTGCTGAACGCGGGCGCCAGTTCCTGGCGCATGGTTTCCCGATTGTGGTTGTCAACAACCAGGCAGCTGATAACTTTAATTTCTCAATTTACCATGATGACGTGGACGGCAGTCGCCAGGTGGCACGCCACCTGATCAAACTGGGGCACGAACGCATTGCATACCTGGGGAATTCAAGTTCGGGGAAGACGACCCTCGACCGCCTGAATGGTTTCCAAGCCGAAATGGAAGCACACGGGCTTCAAGTCTTCCCCGAATACATCCATCACGTGGCAGGGGGAAGTGCCGAGATGGGGCTTGAGGGATTCGATTATTTCCGACAGCTTGAGACGCTTCCAACGGCAATCATTTGTTTCAACGACATGGTTGCAATTGGCGTATTGAAGGGCTGCCGCAGTGCAGGCATCCGGGTGCCGCAAGACCTGTCAGTGACCGGTTTCGATAACATTACCTTCTCCGACTACACCCATCCTACCTTGACCACGCTTGACCAGCCCAAAAGGGAGATCGGACGCGAAGCGGCGCAGCTTCTGCTGAACCTGCTGTCTTCTGACCAGGAGCAACCCCCTCAGACCCAGCAGGTGAAGGTATTAAAAGGGCGCCTGCTTGTGCGGGAATCCACGGCACCCCCACCTGCAATATAAAGGAATGACCATGACCGCACTTTTTGAAGATTTGGACATCATTGAAAGTTCCCGCATCACCCATACCGGCGTTTCCTACGCCCTGGCACGCTTGGGGGCTGACCTGCGTCTGGTGGTGCTTGAGGAAGGGGGGGGACGATTGGGATGGCGAGCGCACCCCGAAGGGCAAACACACCCTGACAGTGGCACCCATGAACGCCCATAATGCCAGCCTGATGCGCCAGCGGTTGCCGTGGCTTGTGCCAGGGCTGCTTGGATTGCGTACATCTGCCGGGATGGGAGACCCCGGGTCACGTGGGCACACCGTGAAGCGTATGCCGCCAACCTGGAAAGGCATTTCGTGAAACATTTACAACCATTTACAGGGTCATAGTTAGAAATAATCTAATCATCAATTAAGGAGATTTGAAATGGAAAAAATGAAGGCACTTGTAATGAAAGGGGTTGGCAAGCTTGTCATGGAAGACAGACCTGTTCCGCATGTGAAAGACCCGGATGATGTGGTGCTTAAGATCAAAGCGGTCGGCATCTGCGGCAGCGATGTCAAGATCGTGGAGGGCAAGCACCATTTTAAACCAGACACCATCCTGGGTCACGAGTTCTGTGGTGAGATTGTTGAAGTTGGCTCGCATGTGCATCACATGAGGGTGGGTGACAGAGTGGCGGTGGATAATAACATCCGCTGCGGCTTCTGCGAATTCTGCCGCATGGGACTGACCAGCCAGTGCGTGGATATCAAGACCAGCGCACTGGGTGTGATGCGCGATGGCGGTTATGCTGAATATGTATTGGTGCCGGAAAAGCAGTGTTTTGTACTGCCGGATGAGATCGATGACATCCTCGGCACGCAGGTGGAAACGCTTGCCACGGTCGTGAATGGCATGAACACGCTGCAGATGTTGCCCTATGATTATGTGCTCGTGATCGGCTTTGGCCCGATTGGCTACCTCTTCTCGCAATTCTCCAAGAACATCGCCGCCAAGGTGGCTGTGAGTGAAATTGATCCTTTCCGCCGCGACCTCGCCAGGCAGTGCGGTCTGACCGCCTGGGATCCCAATGCAGTGGACATTCCCAGCATGATCACGGATTTCACTTATGGGAAAAAAGCAGATATCGTGATCGAAGCCACCGGCAATGGCCTGGAGCAGGCTTTGCAATGCGTCACTCCAGGTGGCAAGGTCCTTCCGTTCGGCATGGATTCAAGCATCACCGCCAGTGTGATCCCCAACGACATCACCCGCTGGGCGATCAAGATCCTTGGGCTTTACCTGGGTCAGAACACCATGGTGCCCGCCATCAGGCTCTACCGCGAAAACTGTCTGGACATGAGCCACTTCTTCACCAAGGTGATCCCCTTGGAAGAGGGCGTGAGTGCATTCAAAGACCTCGGGCTGATCATTGAGACCCTCGATCACTGTCCCAAGAATGCCATGAAGATCGTGATGAAGCCATAACATGAGTGGCTGTTTCACGGCGTCTTTTGCAGGCGTTGTGAGGAAATGAGGCATATGGAAAGAAAAGTGAACATTGCAGTCATTGGAACAGGTCGCATGGGCAGCGTGCATGTTGCCAACCTGGCACACCAGGTCCCCGAAGCGAACCTCTCTGCCATTTGTGATATCCGCCTGGAAGTGGCGCAGCAGGTTGGGCAGGCAAACAGCATCAGCCGCGTGGTCAGGGATTACCGCGAACTGCTTGACGATAAAGCCATCGAGGCGGTCATGATCATCACCAGCACCAACACGCATGCCGATATCATCAAGGATGCGGCTGAGGCTGGCAAGCACATCTTCTGCGAAAAGCCCCTGACGCTTGACATCGCCCGCATCCACAAAGCTTTGGCAGTGGTGGAAAAGACTGGCGTCAAACTTCAGGTAGGCTTCAACCGCCGCTTTGACAAGAGCTTTCAGCGTGTGCGCCAGATTGTTAAGTCCGGTGAGTTGGGCAGACCCTGCCTGTTAAAGATCACCAATTATGACCCGGAACTTCCGTCCATGGAATTCCTGCGGGTTTCCGGCGGCATGTTCCTGGATATGAGCATCCACGATTTTGACATGGCGCGCTTCCAGATTGGTGAAGTGGAGGAGGTCTATGCCACTGGCAGTGTCCTCATCGACCCTGAGCTTGAGACCTTTGGTGACGTGGACACCGCAGCGGTAACTTTAAAATTCACTGACGGCACTGTAGGTTTAATTGCCAACAGCCGGCAGGCAGCCTATGGCTATGACCAGCGTCTTGAAGTGCACTGTCTTCACGGGGCAGCCATGGCAGATAATGAAACAGAGGATACTGTCGTTAAAGGTAATGTTCAGGGATTGCACCACTCGAGGATCCCAAATTTCTTCATGCAGCGTTTTGCCCCCTGCTATGTTGAAGAGGTGCGCCAATTCATCACCTGTGTACGTGATGACAAACCTACCCCGATCAACGGCAATGATGGTTTGAAAGCAGTCTTGATCGGTCATGCCGCCTGGCGTTCCGTGCATGAGCATCGCCCCGTCAAACTGAGTGAGTTTGATTGAAAGATAATTCTGGTTGGAACATGACTATGGTCTGTTTCTGACCTTTGGATAAATATAAACAAGGAGTGAAATTATGAGTGAAAAGAAATTACCGCAGGGTTTGCTTCCTACCAGCGAGCCGGACCTTTTCTTTGAGGATAATGCGGTCGGACGCATGAAAAAGTCCGTCTGGGAAGCCAGCGATGCTGAAATTGATAACATCCTGAAGGATTACGGTATCCCCTCGCCGGTTGAATGGGGCAAACCCGGTTCGTACATCCAGACAACCACGCGCTGGCAGGTGGAAGCCAATCGCAAGAAAAATGATCTTGTCTTCATCCCGGTGGGCTGCACCGAGCTGCATGGGCAGCACCTGCCCAGCGCTGCTGATACGCTCTATGTGAGCGCCATTTGTGAAGGCGTACGCCGTTTCACTGCCAGGCGCGGGGCACCGGTCAACCTGGCGCTGCCCCCGTTGAACTACGGCGGGCACCCCTACCATCACCTGGGCATGCCGGGTACGGTCATCGTCAGGGAGCACGTCGTGCGCGAGATGATGATCGATGTCATGCTCGGCTTGTGGAATGATGGCTTCCACAAACAATTGATCGTCAACAACCATGGTCAATTATGGATGCTCGAGTCTGCCGTGCAGGAATTCCAGAAACGCTATCAACTACCGGGCATCTTCCGTGTGATTGACTGGCACCGCGGTGTACGTGAATTTTTCCGCACGGATGACCGCGGCGGCAGCATGAGCACCAATTTTGTACATGCTGACGAGTCGGAGACCTCGCTGAGCCTTTTGCTCCACCCGGAAATGGTGGACATGGCTTATGCCGTGGATACAGAGGGCAAAAATTACCTAGCTGATGGGCATTTTGACAAATCCGTGGATCCCTTCGGCAGACCCAGCCGCTGGTCTGAGGGTGAGGGGCATTTTGCCATCGAAATCGCCGCCACTCCCGAAGGTGTGGTTGGCAAGGCAAAGTCGGGCAGCGCCCAGAAGGCAAAGCGCCCCATGGCAGCCATTCTCAAATATCTGACGCTCTGGCATGATGACGTGTTGGAAGCCTTCCCGGCTGGCAGCGTGCCCCCGGTGGAAGAAGTCACCCTGCGCACTGAAAAAGAGATGGAACCATACTTGCGCGAACCCCTCAGCAAGGGCTGGAAGTCGGTCTATGGCATCCCGCGCATCGGTCAGGGAACCGAAGTTTAATTGAATCATCTTATTAATGGAAGGAGACAACCTATGAAAGGTAAAATGGAAGGTGTGACCCTAGTTGCGGATTGGGATCCCAAGCCAGGTTTCAAACTCGGCACCAAGGATATCGAAGGACGCCAGACCTATCTTGGCAGTCTGGTGTGGCGCAACCCTCGGCTGGAAATCCGCGAATATGACATCCCCACACCTGGTGAGGATGAGGTTTTGATCGAAGTTAAAGCCTGCGGCATCTGTGGCTCTGACGTGCACATGGCACAGGCTGAGGCAGATGGCTACATCTTTTACCCCGGTCTGACCGGTTTCCCCAGCATCCTTGGGCATGAATTGTCGGGCGTGGTGGTCGAAGCTGGCAGGAAGGCGCTGAATAAGAACACCAACAAACCCTTTAAGGGCGGTGAAGCCGTTACCACCGAGGAAATGCTGTGGTGTGGCTCCTGCAAACCCTGTGCGGATGGCTGGCCCAATCATTGCGAGCGTCTGGACGAGATTGGCTTTAACGTCAATGGCGCATTCACCAAGTACCTGGTCGTGCCGGCGCGCACCATCTGGAGCCTAGATCCCCTTAAGAAAAATTACAAGGGTGATAAGCTCTTTGTGGCCGGCAGCTTGGTTGAGCCGACTTGTGTGGCCTACAATGCCGTGATCGAACGCGGCGGGGGCATCCGCCCCGGTGACCGCGTGGTAGTGTTGGGGGGCGGGCCGGTCGGACTGGCTGCCTGCGCCATCCTCAAACGCGCCGGTGCTTCAAAAGTCATTATTTCGGAGACCCAGGAAGACCGTGCCAAAATGGCGCTCAAATTGGGCGCTGACCATCACGTCAACCCGCTCGAGCAGGATTTTGCTGAGACAGTCCTCGAGATCACCAATGGCATGGGCGCCGACCTCTTCATGGAAGCCACCGGGCTGCCGCAAGTGGTCTACCCTGGCATCGAAAAGGTCATCTGGGAGGGCAGAACGCTTAACAGCCGCATCATCGTCACCGCCCGCGCGGAAGCGAAAATGCCTGTGGCAGGCGAAGTGCTCCAGGTGCGGCGCGCCAGCATCATCGGCGCACAGGGGCATTCCGGGCACGGCACCTTCCCGCGTGTGATTGAGTGCATGGCGGACGGCATGGACATGACCCTGATGAGCACAAAGAAGATCAGCCTGCATGAGCTGCCAGAGAATATCATTAAACTGCAGAAAGACCGCTCTGAATGCAAGGTCACCTACCTGGCGAGTAAATAACAGATCTGCCAGCTGGAATAGGAAAATAGGTATGAGACTTTCACTGGTACTGACCACGCAGCAGACCCAATTCCAGGCCGCTACTCTCTCAGGCGACTTGCGTGCCAACCTTACTGCCTTGAAGTCCATGGGCTACCAGGGCGTGGAACTCGCCATCCGCGATCCATTTCTGATCGATGAGGATGTATTGTCCACACTGATGGACGAATTTGGTCTGCAGGTGCCAGCCATAGGAACTGGGCAGGCATGGGGCGAAGAGGGACTCTCCTTTACCGACCTGGACCCCGAAACCAGACATGCTGCCATTGGACGGGTGATCAGCCATATCATGCTGGCAGCCCACTTCAAGGCAGTCGTCATCATCGGCTTGATCAGGGGCGTGCTCAAGGCGGGCGTCTCGCATGCCCAGGCGATGGACTGGCTGACACAGGCACTGCAGGAATGCAGCCAGGTGGCTGAGCACGAGGGCGTGCGCCTGGCGCTTGAACCGATCAACCGCTATGAAACGTCATTGATCAATAATGTGGATGATGGCATGCGCCTGGTGGATACAATCGCCAGCCCCAATTTTGGTCTCCTGCTGGATACCTTTCACATGAATATTGAGGAGCCAGACATGGAGACAAGCATCCGCACCTGCGGCGAGCAAATTTTCCATTTCCACGTGGCGGATTCAAACCGCTGGTATCCTGGCGCAGGACATCTCAAATTTGCAAGCATTCTGAATACCCTCTCCAGTCAGGGTTATGAAGGTTTTGTCTCCGGGGAATTCCTGCCCAAACCGGATGCGATGACAGCCGCCGGCAGGAATATTGCGTACCTCCAGCCCTTGATCGAAAAAATAACACTGGATCGAGGAAAAGTCCGTTGAACTCAATCATCCCCTTCGAATGTCTGGCTTTACGACAGAATAACAGATGGAGTTGTGCGCAGCATGCATGAAATTGGTTCCAAAACAGCGCCCGACGCAGAGTACGACCAGGTCAAACGGGTGGATGGTTTTGCCAAAATCCAATCCGAATACACGGTCTACCTGACGGACGAATCGAAGCTTGTCTCCCAATCCGTTGAGCATCTCTTTATTCCCAAGAACGAAGCCGAACTGGCATCTGTGATGTGTGAGATGGGCAAGAAACACATCCCCATCACGGTGGCAGGAGCCAGGACTGGACTGGTGGGCGGCAGCGTTCCGGCGTTGGGGGCGGTGATATCGTTGGAGCATCTGGACCAGATTGATTCGGTCAGCTATGATCCGGCAGCAGGGGAATGGCGGGTGCGGGCGCAGGCCTGCGTCAGCCTCAAAGCACTTGACACCATGCTCAAAAGCAAACGCTTCCCTTCATTGGAAAAAAGCCCGAATGCATCCGTGAGAGCTGAGCATGAATGCTTCAAAGCCGATCCTCACGCTTACTTTTATCCACCCGACCCGACCGAAATGAGTGCATCCCTGGGCGGCTCGGTGGTGACCAATGCCTCCGGCGCACGCACCTTCCGCTATGGACCGACGCGTGCCTGGGTGAGAGGCATACGCGTTTTCCTGGCGGATGGGGAATATCTCGATATTCCTCGTGGAAAATATTTTGCATCATCTGCGGGTCAGTTCATCATCACCAACTCCACAGGGCAGGCACGCACCATCAACATCCCTGATTACATCCTGCCGAAGACGAAGTGTGCCGCCGGCTTTTACACCGCTCCCAAAATGGACCTGATCGATCTGTTCATCGGGTCAGAAGGTGTACTGGGCATCGTCACCTGCGTGGATGTGGCGCTGCTCAAACATGAGCCGAAGGTATCGATTGTGCAGTTCCTGGATGCAGATGCGCAGGCGATCCGGCTTACCCAGGCGCTGCGCTCGGACGCGCGCGTGCAGCTCGATTTCCTTGAGTTTTATTCCGGCAATGCCCTCAACCTGCTGCGTTCCGTCCAGGCAGAATCCCCCTCCACTGTAGGGATGCCCTTCATCCCGTCTGGTGCCAGGTCCGCCCTGTTCTTTGAGCTGGGTTACGACCCGCATGCTGACACCTCCCAGCTTCAAATTCTAATGGAGATCATCACCAATTTAGGAGCGGATCCAGCCGCATCCTGGGTGGCGCACGAACCACGCGAGTTGGAGCGCTTCAAAGTTTTCCGCCACCTACTGCCTGAAACGATCAACAGCATCATTGCGGAGCGAAAGAAAGCATTCCCGGGGCTGCACAAGTTGGGTACCGACCTGGCTGTGACGGATGAGCATCTGCCTGCCATCTGGGAACTTTACCAAACTCACTGTGACGCACTTGGGTTGGAGTGGGTTGCGTTCGGGCATATTGGTAACAACCACATCCATGTCAACATTCTGCCGCGGGATATGGGTGAATTGCACAAAGGTCTTGAGTTGTATGAGCTCTTTGCCCAAAAAGCGGTGGAATGGGGTGGGGCGGTCTCCGCTGAGCATGGCATCGGCAAGATCAAGCAGAAATTCCTGGGCATCATGTTCACCTCCGACCAGGTTGAGCAAATGCAGCGCATCAAAGCTGTCCTTGATCCCGCCAATCTGCTCAATCCTGGCGACCTGTTTCCCTTGGAGGTGAGCGCATGATCAAGATCGTGGTGTGCGTCAAGCAGGTGCCTGAGGTCACGGACGTCCAAGTGGATCCGCAGAGTGGCACTCTCATCCGAGAAGGTGTGCAGTCCATCCTCAACCCCTTCTGTGAGTATGCCCTTGATCAGGCTGCCCGCATGGCGCAGAAGCACAGCGGGGTGGAAGTCATCGCCATCACCATGGGGCCGCCCCAGGCAGACGCTGCCCTCTTGCGCTGCTTGGAACTGGGTGCGGACAGGGGCATCCTGGTGACAGACCACAAATTTGCCGGCGCAGATACTTGGGCGACCGCCTACACGCTGGCTGAAGTCATCCGTTGCGTTGTTCCCGATTTTAACTTGATCCTGACCGGCAAACAGGCCATTGATGGAGATACGGCGCAGGTTGGTCCTGAACTGGCTGAAATCCTGGGTCTGCCGCAAATTACCTATGGCATGCAGGTCAGTCTGGGTGAGTCGGGGCGGCATGTGCGCGTGAAACGCGAAGTGGAAAAGGGATACGAAGTGATTGAAGCGGCTTTACCCGCCTTGGTCACTGTCAGCAAGGGAGAGATGATGCGGCGTGCACCTTCCCTGAAAGATGTGATCGCTGCGCGCAGCAAACCCATTGAGACGGTCAGGGCGGATGACCTACAGTTGCCGGAGGACACCCTGGGTTTGAAGGGTTCCTATACCCAGGTGGTCAAAGTTTTCCCGCCACCGGTAAAAGGTACCAGCCGCATCATTCAAAATCTGGAACCAGCCGATGCTGCCAGGGAGATCTTTAATTACCTCAAGGAGAAACATTTCCTTGACCACCTGCAACCCAATAGGGGTGATAGTTAACCATGCTGATCATTGACCATGAGCGCTGTACCGCCTGTAAAATCTGCATCAAGAACTGCCCTTTTGGCGCACTTTCGCTTGAGAACGGCAACCTGGAAGTCAATGAATCCTGCACCTTGTGTGGCGCGTGCATCAATGTCTGTCCGCATGATGCGCTCAGCATCAAACGCAGGCAGGCATCCCCCGAAGAGCTGGCACGCTACCGGCATGTTTTTGTCTGGGTGGAGTTAGAGGAGGATGGGCAGAACAGCAGACCGCGCAAAGTGGCGCTCGAACTGCTGGGAAAAGGGCGGTTGCTGGCGGATGAATTGGCGCAGGAACTGGTGGCAGTGGTAATCGGCGCCGGCAGTACCTTTGATTCCGCTGAATTGGGGGGGTATGGTGCAGACCGGGTCATCGTCTGCAGGCATGACCTGCTGAATGCATATTCAACTGATGGGTTCACCCAGGTGATGAGTGCCATAATTGCCTCAAAAATGCCATCCATTGTGTTATACGGCGCCACCCCACATGGGCGCGACCTGGCGCCACGGGTGGCAGCGCGCCTGAAGTTGGGTTTGACGGCTGACTGCACAGGGTTGGCCATCGATGTAGAAGGTCAACTTATTCAGACGCGCCCTGCCTTTGGCGGCAACATCATGGCATCCATCATCACGCCCTACACCCGCCCACAGACCGCCACCGTAAGGCCGAATGTCTTTCCTGTTCCAGAAAGGGATACATCGCGCAGGGTTGCGGTTGAAGAATTCCCGGTCAGCATGAGCCGCGCAGCCATTCGCACCAGGGTGATCGAGAAGAATTACCTGGAGGAATCTGGAAAACCTGGCATTGCGGATGCCAGGGTGATCGTCTCGGGGGGCAGAGGCTGCCAGAAAGCCGCCAACATGGAGATGCTCAATCACTTGGCGGACCAACTGGGTGGGGTTTTGGCGGGATCACGTGCCATCGTGGAGCAGGGTTGGATCCCGCATACACTCCAGGTGGGTCAATCCGGCACGACCGTCGGCCCGGAACTGTACCTGGCAGCAGGCATCAGCGGTGCCATTCAACACCTGGTCGGGATGAGCTCTTCCAAGTGCGTTATTGCCATCAACAAGGACCCGGATGCCCCCATCCTGAAAATCGCTGATCTGGCGGTTGTCGGGAATGCGCTGGAAATTTTGCCGATTTTGAGTCAGTTAATGGCAGAGTATGAACTGGGCGTTAAGTAAATAAGAAATCAAAATTTTCACGTGATAAATATTCGGCTAAAATATAGGAACAGTGAGTATTAGCCGATTTATTGGAACTTTAAATTTGACACCGAATAATTTATCGGCTAAAATATAAGAAATTTGTAGAATAGCCGAAAGTGTGACAATATGAGTTATATTAAACGAGATTTGGAAAGCACTGTTGCTGGGCTGACGAACGAATATCCTGCCATCATCATTACTGGGCCAAGGCAGGTGGGGAAGACCACCATGCTGCAGAAGCTGATGGAAGGAACTGATCGAAACTACATTACCCTTGACGATTTAAATGATCGTCAGCTTGCACAAAACGATCCCGAAATATTTTTTCAGTTGCATAAACCCCCCGTTCTAATTGACGAGGTGCAGTATGCGCCTGAACTTTTTTCATACATCAAAATATTAATTGGAAAAAATAAAAAACCGGGCGAATTTTGGCTGACAGGATCACAGACATTTGATTTAATGAAACTTGCAGGTGAATCGCTTGCAGGCAGGGTGGCAGTTTTACATATGCCCTCATTGTCACAAAAGGAAGTGTACGGCAGTGGAGAAAATCAGCCATTTGTCATCAACATAGACGCTCTGCAGGAACGCAAGAAGAACAGGCTGCCAGCTGATACGCCTGAAATTTACCAGCGCATTTTTAATGGCTCCATGCCTGCGCTCGTCAGTGGAAAATATTCCAATAAGAACATTTTCTACAGCAGCTATTTGCAAACTTATATTGAAAGAGATGTAAAGGAACTGTCCGGTGCGATTGACTCCATTAAGTTTATGAATTTCATTACAGCAGTTGCCACCCGCTGCAGCCAGATGCTGGTTATTAGCGATATCGCTAGAGATGTGGATATTCACCCGAATTTAGCAAAAAGCTGGTTGGGTATTTTGGAAGCATCGGATATTATATTCTACCTGCACCCTTATTCAAACAATCAGTTAAAAAGAACCATTAAGACACCCAAATTGTATTTTTTTGATACTGGTCTTGTCAGCTATCTCGCAAAATGGAGCAGCCCTGAAACACTTCAGTATGGTGCCATGAGTGGAGCAATCCTTGAAAATTATACAGTGTCCGAGATTATGAAAAGTTATTACAATGCTGCTCGGGAACCGTTTTTCTATTATTATCGAGACAAGGACACCAAGGAAATTGATCTGATTTTGGAATCTGATGGCATGCTCAGCCCTATCGAAATCAAACGCGCGGCCTCCCCGGGTACCGAATTGGTCAATACATTTAAAGTTCTGGATAAAGGTTCTGTTTCTCGCGGCAAAGGCGCTGTGCTTTGCATGAAAGGGGAGCTATCCGCTATCGATGGGCAAAATCTGATTGTGCCAATCTGGATGATTTGAAATCGTTTACGGGGTAAAAACAATACCTTCGGCAATTGAGGAATATCTATGCCGGCCATCCAGGCGGGTTTAAGAATGAATCCACCTTTATAATTAATTGATAATAGATTAGAAAGGTCTGGCTGATATGTTATTTGTCGATAATGAAAATTGTACCAATCCCCGTGTCAATCTGGCGATTGAGGAGTACCTGCTGCGCAACATCGCGCCGGAAGAGGATATCCTCTTGTTCTATATCAACGAGCCATCCATCATCATCGGACGCAACCAGAACACAGTTGAAGAGATCAATGTGGATTACATCCAGGCACACAATATCCACGTCGTGCGGCGGCTCTCGGGGGGTGGGGCGGTCTATCATGATCTGGGCAACCTCAATTTCAGCTTCATGGCACCCATTACAGATAGTAATTTCCATAATTTTCACGTATTTACCGCACCGGTCATCCAGGTATTGAACGAGATGGGGGTACCGGCTGAGCTGGGTGGCAGAAACGATATCCTTATGGAAGGGCACAAGATTTCCGGCAATGCCCAGTACAGTACAGGAAAGCGCATGTTCAGCCATGGCACCCTGCTCTACAATTCTGACCTGAGTCATGTCAACGATGCATTGAAGGTTAAAGCCTCCAAAATTGAGTCCAAGGGCATCAAATCCATTCGCAGCCGCGTTGCCAACATCACCGAATTTCTCAACGACCCGCCAGACATTGCCACCTTCAAGCAGAAATTGCTGGAAGGTATCTTTGCAGGTGAAAAGCCCATCCCGCAGTACCATCTCACAAACGAGGATTGGGATGCCATCCAGGCGCTCTCTGCCAGCCGCTACCAGACCTGGGAATGGAATTACGGGCGCTCGCCAGCCTTCAACATTTACAAAAACCAGCTTTTTCCGATCGGCGAGATCGATGCGCGCCTGTATGTGGAAAAGGGGCTCATCCAAAATATCAAGTTCTTTGGCGATTTCCTCGGGCAGGGCGACGTTGCTGAACTTGAAGCCCTCCTTACCGGTACGCACTATACCCCCGAAGCGCTCCAGGAAAAGCTTACCCATATTAACGTCAGTCATTATTTTGGCGCTTTAACACCTGAGGAACTCATCTGGCTGCTTTACTGATGCAGGTAAAGTCGTGGGATAATTACGTATAGATTAATATATCGGTTAAATTTCATCGTATTATCTGTTTGGTTTTTGTTTCTCCAACGCTATTGCGGTTTTTACCTGTTAACGAGTGTATAATTTGGATTGGCATTATAAAATTGTTGTTCCAGTGGACTGATTAAAGCATAAGTATTCCTGTTCAAACAGCGAGATCACGCATATCTCACTTTTCATTAGCAAAGGAGGAACCCTGCCTGTATGACTGCTGTCAAATACAAAAATGTCCTGATCGAATGCGTGCAGGGTAATATCGCCAACCAACCCGACATGGGTGCCATCGTTAATGCAGCCAATGCGCAACTGCTTCCCGGCGGTGGTGTCGCTGGCGCCATCCACCGCGCCGCCGGGCCACGTCTTGAAGAAGCATGCCGTCGCCTTGCTCCCATTAAACCCGGTCAGGCTGTCCTCACCGATGCTTTCAATCTTCCCAACCGGCATGTCATTCACTGCCTCGGACCGGTCTATGGACGCGACAATCCTTCTGAAACCTTACTGGCGGACTGCTACCGTAACGCCCTGCGCCTGGCAGATGAGCATCACCTCCAATCCATCGCATTTCCTGCCATTTCCACGGGCATTTTCGGCTATCCAATGACAGAGGCAGCCAGGGTGGCATTTCTCACCATCCTTGACAAAGCGCCCACCCTGTCATCGATCAATTACATCCGCTTTGTTCTCTATAACCAATCTGATCAAAACTTGCATGCGCACATGCTTGAGGAACTGGTCGCACGACGCCAGGAACATGCCCAGCTGTCACTCTTTACCGACCTGTATGAGCTGACCATGATGCAGGCATATTTCGTCGAAAGGATGTACGAGGAGGCAGTCTTCAACCTCACTGTTCGCCGCCTTCCCGGGCGTCGTAATTTCCTTGTGGCATGTGGTCTGGCAACCGTTCTCGACTACCTGGAGAACCTGCGCTTTGACGATTCCGATCTTGCCTACTTGGCGTCTGTCACAGACTTCTCCGATGCCTTTCTTGACTATCTCCGAAATTTCCGTTTCACTGGCAATGTTTACGCCTTGCCAGAGGGAACGCCTTTCTTCCCGGATGAGCCAATCCTGGAGATCGAAGCCCCCCTGCCACAGGCACAATTGGTCGAAACCTTTATCATGAACCAGGTTCACCTTCAGACCATCCTGGCAACCAAAGCACAACGTGTGGTCCAGGCTGCACAGGGTCGCCCCGTTGTTGACTTTGGGGCGCGCCGTATCCATGGGATTGACGCAGCCGTCAAAGCAGCCCGTGCATTTTACATTGGGGGTGTAAAGGCTACCTCCAATGTACTGGGTGGCAAGCATTACGGGATACCAATTGCAGGCACCGTTGCCCATGCCTATATCCAGGCCCATGAGAATGAAGCTGAAGCCTTCCGTGCCTTCGCCCACCTCTACCCAAAAACAATGCTCGTGGTGGACACATACGATACCCTGGCGGGTGTGCAAAAGGTCCTCGATCTTGCCCACCAACTCGGAGAGGATTTTAAGATCAGCGCAATTCGCCTTGATTCTGGCGATCTGCTTGCGCTTTCAACTACGGCACGCAGACTCCTCGACCAGGCCGGTCTGCAGGAAGTTGACATCTTTGTCAGCGGGGGGTTGGATGAATACAAGATCAATCGCCTTCTGTCTGCCAGAGCCCCGATCAATGGTTTTGGCGTCGGAACCAGTATGGGCGTTTCTGACGATGTGCCCCATTTGGATATTGGTTACAAGCTCTGTCAATACGCTGGCAAAGGTCGCCTTAAACTGGCCACCGACAAGCTTGTCCTTCCAGGTAAAAAACAGGTTTTCCGCGTGTCTGAGGAGGGTCAGGATAAATACGACATCATTGCCAGGATTGGTGAGAAGCTCGAAGGTCGCCCCCTGCTTGTACCTGTGATGCGGAATGGCATCCGCCTGGAGACCAGCCAGGTCAGTCTGGCAGACTCGCAAACTTATGCACAGGAACAAATTAACCATTTGCCGGAACGGATCCGTGTCCTCACAAGGGCTGAAATGCCTTACCCGGTGTCCGTCAGCCCTGAGTTAAAGAATTATCGTAAGCAGGTGATAGACCAACTGAAATCTGGCTGACCTGAAACGCTTTCATCTTAACATAAAATCTAAGGAATATCATGATCAAGATTCAAGAGCTCTTGCAACCCGCTGATGCCCTGCTCATCATCGATGTCCAGATTGACTTCTGCCCCGGCGGTGCTTTACCCATTACCCAAGGTGACCGCGTCGTCTCTGTGCTCAACCGTTGGATCTCCACTGCCCTTTCCAAAGACATTCCCATTTATGCTTCCCGCGATTGGCACCCGCTTCATCATATCAGTTTCATTGAAAGCGGTGGGCTCTGGCCGCCTCACTGCATTCAGGATAGCCATGGCGCCCGTTTCCATCCTGACCTGAACCTTCCAGAAAACACGCTCATAATTACCAAAGGGGTACGTTTTGACCAGGACCAAAACTCGGTTTTTGACCAGACCGGCCTGGCGATACAACTGAGGAAAGATGGCGTACAACACCTTTTTGTCGGCGGTTTGGCTGAGGATGTCTGTGTGCTTGCTGGCGTCCTGGATGCCCTCCAAGAGGGTTTTAAAGTCACGCTTATAACGGATGCTACCTTCCCGGTTACAGAAGAAGGGGGTCGAGCAGCCCATGAAAAAATGCGCCTGGCAGGAGCGCAATTTGTAAGCGCTGAATGATGCAATTGATGTCATGATCTTAAAAATTGGGGGCATTCTATAGCCTATGCTGGCATTAGAGCCAAGCAATTTCCAATATAATTGTGTATTTTCCTGTTATGATTCATATCCAGCAAACAAGCCTCCAGGAGCCCCATGACAGACCAGACCATTCATCTCTCCTTCCGCTTTCACGGCAATTTCTATCACTCCTACCGCGGCGACACCCCCGATGAACTCGGTTTTGGCAAGGACATGCGCATCATCCGCCATGTCATCCGTACGCTTGACAGCCTCAATCAGCAGGGCATCCCCATCTGCGGCACATGGGACTTCGAGAACTACTTCTCGCTGGAGACCATCATGCCTGAGTACTGCCCGGATATCATTGAAAGTCTCCAACGTCGGGTGAGGCAGGGGCATGACGAAATGCAGCTCATGTCCTACAACAACGGTCTTGTCAGTGCCCATACTGCCCGTGAATTTGAGGAAGCTATTTGCAGGGGCATCAGCAACCCCCAGGGCTCCGGTCTGCGTGACCTCTTTGGCGCGGGTTTTTACCCGATGGTGCGTCCGCAGGAAATGATGTTCACGCCCATCCACCTCAAGCTCTATCCAGCCTGCGGCATCCAGTCCATCAGCCTGTATTATTCTGCCATTCCCTTCAATGGCTTTTCCAACTTCATCCCGCCCCTTGGTTTCGCCGAGCGCTACAATCCGCTCACGCTCACCTATGCGGGTATCGCCGAGAGCATGACGCTCATGCCCTGCTATAACCACGGCGATCTGATCGACCATCTCACCCTGCGCCGCTGGATCAAGCAATTGCGCCGCCAGCAGTTGACGCTGCCAACCCCGCAGGACATGCTCCTGCTGATTGACCTGGACGCCGATGACACCCTCTGGGTTGGGTTTGATATCCAGCTTGTGAAAAAAGTTATCTCCACCGCGCGGGGCTTGCAGGGCATGGTGGAAAACATCCTCGACCTGGATTATGTGCATTTCACCACACCCGGGCGCTACCTGGCAGAGCATGCCCCCCTGCGCACCATCTCTTTCGGGCAGGATACTGCCGACGGCTCTTTTGATGGGCTCTCCAGCTGGGCGGAAAAGTGGTCCAACCAGCACCTCTGGACCGGGCTGGAACGCGGACGCATGCTTGAGTTGCAGACCAGGCGGTTGCAAGATCAGCCTGACCCCAATGTCGAGCGTTTACTGACGGATTGCATGGACACGCGCCTCAAGATCCTCTCCACCACACATTTCGGCATGTCCGCGCCGGTGATGAACGTCACCCGCGAGGGCATTGCGTACGGTCATGTCAGCCACCTGGTGAAGAATGCCAGCCAGGCTTTTGAGCTGGTCAGATCCAAGACCCAGGCAGGGCAGTTCAGCCTGGTCGATTATCCCCGCGGCATTCCCACGGCAGAAATCCAATATCCCGCCAAACCTTCACGCTGCTTGGTACGCCTGCCCATGGGTGAGGACGCGCCTGAGACGCCAAGCATCCAGGATGTGAGCGGACATGCCATCCCCTCTGCCTTATTGGAGACCAACGTGTTTTTTGTGGACGACTTTGAAGCCGGGCAGCGGAAAGATTACCGCATCCTGCCCCAAAAAGAGCCGGCAGCGCCGGAAAATCCCGTGCTGGTCAACGAGCAAGGCATGCACAATGAGCACCTGGCAGTCACCTTTGATCAAAACAACCAGCTTGTCAGCGTCCTGTTTGGTGGTGTGGAATTTGCCGGTGCAGATTTCCTCTCCAGTGCAATCTCATATAAAGGCAGAACTCATCATATCAAAGCGTGGCAACAGACTTATTCTGAATCCCTTGGCGTGGTGGGAGTCAAACGCATGCAGGGTCAGGTGGAGATCAGCCAGGGGAAACTCTTACGGGTGGAGCGCGAATTCATCCTGGCAACCAGTCTGCCTTACCTGTATCTCAATGTGCGCGTGACCTATCCCAAGACGCCAGATGAAGGCTACAACAAGGAAAAAGCGCAAAGGCTGCAGTGCACGTATGACCCGCGCTGGCAGGAAGTCATGCCCTGCGAGCTGCGTCCTGCACTTGCCGGTCAAAACGAAAGTCCGCTGCGCGTGTGGAAGCACAACTACTGCGATCATGTCTCCAGTTACACGCTGGATTACGAGACTTTTTCCGAAAACGACACCCTCGACAGTATCAACAACCACGTCACGCATGCCTGGTTGGCAGTGTCGGATGGGAACAAAGGCCTGCTACTGGCACAGAACGCTGACGTCAACAGCGGCATGGCATTCTGCCCCCTGCGCACTAGGCGCGAAGGTACGGTCAAGCGCATCCACCTCAATCCCTTTGGCAGCTACAGCGGTCGCCAGTACCGCTACGCCACACAGGATACAGGGTTGGGTAAGGTGATCGCAACAGCCGCCTCCGCCTCCGACCACCTGCAGCCCTATGCGCCTTCTTATAACGGGCACGAGCAGGTCTTCAGCCTGCTGCTGGCGCCTTACACTGGCGATGAACCTCCCGCAGCTCTCCAGAATGATGCAGAAGCTTTCGCCTACCCTTATGCTTTGCTGAATGACGGGAGTGTAATCAAAGATCCCCCGCACCGCAGTTGGGATGGAGCCGGGCTGAGAGAGATAAAGGAGGGGCAAGAGGCTGGAATCGATTTGGATAGTGCCATCTACAAGCTTAATAAATGAAATTTTTCTCATGATTAACTTGCTAGATGCAAGTACAATGGGATTCATCAGCAACGAATGCCATCATCGCGAACATCGGAAACAATCATTTAGGAGAGGGTTGAAATGAATAAAATTTTTTCCAAGGTTGTCAAATTTTTCTTTGTATTCCCCAGCATATTTTCATGCGTGGTCCCTGGGCAGCCTTATTATTACAAGTTCACGGTCGTTAAGTCGGAAATGACCGAAAGTGACTCCTCCTGATTTTGAGGTAAATCAAAGAATAATTACAAGTGTCATGGGCTGCTTAATTCAGAAGCACAGCCCTTGAATATTTAAAAATGTATATTCTTTATTGGGCACCGGTCAGAAGATCAGGTAGAGTTAGGAAAAAAGCAAAACTTGACCGAATAAATATTTTATTGACCTCGTTTAGGCTTTGTTGATTTCTTTCCTGATGATATCCATCAGTACGATTGGGATAGGTGAGATTGGACAAGTAAAGATTGGAGTCTATTTAATTATTAGCCATCCCTTAAAGTATAATTGTTATCATGTTACATCGACATCTCATCCATCAAAATTTTACGCTTGCAGCGATTGATGACATCATTGCACGAGGGGAGCGACAGGATTGGGCTGAATTGCGTCAGGCAATGCTCAATGATCAGATCATCTTGGCAAAGGTGCTGTGCATATGCCAGGCGCACATTGACGATCCCCATGCCCAGCGCTACCATTTCTGGAAACAATATGCCGAACGACACCTTGCCTGATTGGGAGCGGGTGCTTGCATCCGCTGCTCACTTTCAACGCATTCTTCCAGGTGCGATCCTTGTGGGTGGAACTGCCTCCGCTGTGTACGCTGAACACCGCCTTTCCACTGATGCAGATCATGTTCTCGCCGATCTACGGCAGCACTTCGATCAGGTACTGGCTGAACTTGAATCCGTTGCTGGTTGGAAGACAGCCCGTGTCACGCGTCCAGTGCAGATTCTCAGTAACCTAGGAGAGCTTTGAAAAACCCTCTGCTCCAAAAATTTCTCTGCGCGGATGCCCCACTTTTGTACAAAAAAGGCAGCATTTTGGGAACAAAGATGTAAAAAATCCCGTTTTACAGCAGTAACGCCCCACTTTCCTAGAAAGTGGTTTCTATAAGGGGACTTTTTCAGCGGGCTCCTAGATGGTATTGAAACCGGGGTAAGGCAGTTGATCCGTGATGAGCCACTGGAAACCACCCAAATTGATTACCTGGGAGAAAAAATCACAGTTCCAACCGAAGCCGAGATCCTGCGTATCAAAGGAGTCCTGATCCTGAAACGCAATGCAACTCGGGATTACCTCGACTTTATTGCCTTGGCGGACCATCTGGGTACTGAAAAGATGATTGAAGCCTTACGGTCTTTTGACCATCTTTATCCACAACCAAATGGGGAATCAGCCCTGCACCAGTTGCAGATTCAATTGGCACAGCCGCTGCCTTACGATCTTGAAGAACTTAATCTTGCCGAATATAAGGACCTTGATTCACGTTGGCAAAACTGGCAAAATGTCAAAACAGCCTGCATGGATTTTGCCACTCTCATCTTTGATCAAATCACTGCTGTGAGTGAGGAAAGGGATAACACATTGTTGGATGAACCCAATTCCACCCAAGCTCAATAATGAAGAATGGGAATGGCAGTCAATGCCTTGAAGTCTAATTATCCCTTTAGTCTTGAGATAAATTAGTCTCTATTTCGTATAGTTATTCAAGTGGTCACTAAAATCTCAAAATGGGGTGGGGGAGGGAAAATCCACGCCAATAACAGGGCACACTTATGCCCTGATTTTGACCCTTTTCCCTCAAAAATAGCCCCCAATTTTTCAGCAAATTGTAAGTTTACTTGCCCAAATACACCAGCGGGTTGACACAGTGGGGCAGTTTCTCTCCTCTCAATCCCGCCAGCAGGTTTTCTGCCGCCATCACCGCCATCTTTTCACGCGCCTGGTGGCTGGCACTGGCGATATGTGGAGTGATCAGGCAGTTTTCAAGCGTCAGCAGGGGGCTGTCCATGGGCAACGGCTCTGGCTCGGTCACGTCCAATGCTGCAGCAACGATGCGCTTTTCCTTTAACGCCTCATACAGGGCAGCCTGATCCACCACCGCGCCGCGTGCAGTGTTCACCAGGATGGCGTTGGGTTTCATGTGTGCCAGGAAGTCTGCATCCACCAGGTGCAAAGTTTTTTCCGTCAGCGGCACGTGCAGCGAGATGAAGTCTGATTGTGCCAGCAGTTCCTCCAGTGAATTTACCTTGCCGGCACTGATCCCCTCCATTGGCTTTGCTGTAGGGTCGTAAAAGACCACGCGCATGGAAAATCCGCCGGCTCGTTTTGCCATGGCCTGCCCGATGCGCCCATACCCGATCAATCCCAGCGTGGCGCCCACGAAATCAGCCCCTAAGAGCGTCTTAGGTCCCCAAGTCTGCCATTTTCCTGCATGCACCTGGCGCTCCGCCTCTGCAACGCGCCTGCCTGCCGCCATCATCAGTGCAAAGGCAAAATCCGCGGTCGCATCCGTCAGAATGCCTGGCGTATTGCCCACGACAATACCGCGTTCGGTGGCTTCCTGGACCTCAATATTGTCAAACCCGACCGCATAAGTACTGATCACCTTCAACTGCGCGCCGGCTGCATCCAAGATTTCAGCATCAATCTGATCACTCAGCAGGCACAACAAACCGGCTTTCCCCTGCACCAGCCTGAGCAAATCTTGCTTACCTGGGGGCAGTTCCCCAGGCCAGATCTCCAGCTCAGCCTGCTCCCGCAATAGTGAGAGCCCCTTCTCATCGATCATGCGCGTCACCAATACACCCGGTTTTGCCATATTGAACCTCCATAATTTTGTCTTTTCTTGATCATAACACAGGAAAAACCTTGCGTCCTTATCGTTTTGTGGTATTATTACTTACGATAATGTCTCTTATCACAAGTTACTTATCCACAGGATAAAGCATGAATGGCGTGAATAAAATTGAACCTGACGAAATTCTTCCACCCGGATCATCCCAATTCAGCCCTGGCGGCAGTCCAAGCGCGTCAACGGCGCTCACCACAGGCAACGCTGCCGTCTTGCAGATCGTCGACTTGGTGATCAACGGGCTCAACTCCCCACACAGCAAGCGGATTTACAGCACAGCGCTCTTTGAATTCCTGGAATGGTTCGAAGCCCAGGGCAAACCCGGTCTGTCCAAAGCCACCATTCAAGCCTTTAAGCAGCACTTGCAGGGGAAAAAGCTGGCTCCCAGTACAATTAACTTAAAACTATGCGCAGTACGAAAATTGATCCAGGAAATCAGCGATAACGGGCTGATTGATCCGCTTATGGCTGCCAATATCACCAAAGTTAAGGGTATTCGCAGCGCTGGTGTGCGCACCGGCAATTGGCTCTCCCGCGAGGAAGCCCAGGACCTGATTAATGCCCCCGACCTCAGCACGCTCAAAGGTCTGCGTGACCGCGCCATCCTGGCGGTCCTGATCGGCTGCGGGCTGCGCCGCTCTGAAGCCTCCAGGTTGAGCAACCACCACATTCAGCAGCGCGAGGGTCGCTGGGCTATGGTGGATCTGGTCGGCAAAGGTAGCCGTGTGCGCACCGTGCCCATGCCGCCCTGGACGAAAGTTTGCCTGGATGCGTGGAACGAAGCCTTGAAATTGGAGATCGGCCCCTACCCTGCTTCGGAGCGCATCTTTAGAGCCATCAACAAATCGGACAAACTTGCGGGCGTGCGCAAAGCCACTGGCTACTTGCATTCGGACGGTTATATGAGCGATCAGGCCATCGCCGATGTCGTCCGTTTTTATGCTGACAGATTGGGTTTCACCAACCTGGCAGCTCACGATCTGCGACGCACATTTGCCAAGTTGGCACGCAAAGGCGGTGCTGAGATCGACCAGATCCAGCTTTCCCTGGGGCACGCCAGTATCCAGACCACCGAACGCTACCTCGGCACTGACCAGGACCTTGCTGACGCTCCCGCTGACCGTCTGGGTATTGAACTCAAGCGTCAACCTGCCCCACTCCGCCGTCCGCGTAAAAAGCCTGCGAAATGAGGTGTCAGTGTCAGCGTCCATACGGGCACCAATCGACTCCCCACAAAGCTAGAATTTACCCGGTTTTCGCGTAGTTTAGCATGAAAGAAGAATTTATTGTTTGCCACTATTATTGTTGTATAATGGCTATGCGCAATTGTATTAAATTTACCTTGCCTTCGGAGCACAAATAAACCACACTTGCCTGATTTTATGAATTTTTCCCCCTTTGTACCCGCTGGACGTCTGAACGAGTTTTTGTTTATTATTATTCAAGATATTTTTAATCTTTTCTCGGCGCCCCAGAGTCCTTTGCGCGAGTTAAATGGCTTCCTTCTCCGTAATCGCAACACCTGCCCTACCCTACATAATTCAAGTGGTTGCGGGTATAAAGATAAGCTAACCCCACAGTCTTGAACCTTCGAAACATCCAGAAATCTCCACGTATAAAGATTATTGCAGGTCTTTGCTTGATACCTGACTTGCAAATTACCCTTTTTAGATGAAGGGCAAGTCTGCCCGCAACAATTCAGCCATACCTGAAGGCATAAAAAAGGAAGTCGGAATATTCAAATGAATTAAACCCCCTCCTACCCCACCCACGCCAGCTTTGCCATGAAATGCCGCAGCAACTTAGGCGCCCACACGATCTTCAAGCCCTTGATCTCTGCAGCATGCGCCACCACTTCCTGTGCCACCTCCCCCACATAATCCAGGTGGCTGCGGGTGTAGACCCGCCGCGGAATGGCAAAGCGCACCAGTTCGATCGGCGCAGGGATAACCTCGCCAGTAAATTTATCCTTGTGTTCAAACATCAAACTGCCGATCTCAGTCGTGCGCACGCCCCCCTCCAGGTAAAGCATGTTCGCCAGCACCACGCCCGGAAACTGCGACGCTGGTATGTGCGGCAGTGTTTTTCCCGCATCCACATAGACACCATGTCCCCCGGTCGGCTGATAAACATGCAATCCGGCTTCCTGCAGTTTTTCCCCAAGGTAGCGCGTATGGCTTTCACGGTATTGAAGGTAAGCCTCATCCGTGCCCTCGTACAACCCGACCGCGATGGCTTCCAGGTCCCTGCCTGCCAGTCCACCGTAGGTGATAAATCCTTCGTGGATGATCAATTTCTGCGCAATTTTCTGCTTCAAACTTTCATCCCTGAAAGCTATGAAACCACCGATGTTGACGATCGCATCCTTCTTGGCGCTCATCGTGCATCCATCGGCATAAGAGAACATCTCCAGTGCAATTTCCCTCACCATCTTTTGAGCATATCCTGGTTCCCTCATTTTGATGAACCAGGCATTTTCACCAAAGCGGCAGGCATCCATAAAGAAAGGGATGCCATATTTGTGGTAGAGTTCCGCTGTCTGGCGGATATTTTCCATCGAGACGGGCTGCCCTGCGGCCGAGTTATTCGTGACCGTGATCATCCCCAGCGGAATATTTTCTGCGCCCACTTTTTTGATCAAAGCTTCCAGTTTATCCAGGTCCATATTGCCCTTGAACGGCAGGAGTGCCTCCGCATCATCTGCTTCCGGCACCGAGAGGTCCACCGGGTTGGCACCGATATCAAGCAGGTTGGCCTGCGTAGTATCAAAATGGCGGTTGTTGGGCACCACCTGCCCAGGTTTGACCAGCGTCTGGAAAAGCATACCCTCCGCCGCCCTGCCCTGGTGCGTTGGCAGCACGTACGGGAACCCAGATATCTCCTGGATCGCCTTTTCAAAGTGGAAATAACTGCGTGCACCGGCATAGGATTCATCCCCCTGCAACATGGCAGACCACTGGCGGTCGCTCATGGCATTCGTGCCGCTGTCCGTGAGAAAATCAATAAAAACGTCCGCCGCCGCCACGTTGAAGAGGTTGTTATGCGCACTTTCCAGAATCTTGATGCGCTCCTCCCGAGTGGTCATCTTGATGGGTTCGACAACTTTGATGCGAAATGGCTCAACAAATGGAATGCTCACAATATCTCCTTTTTTATGTGTTTATTTGTTTGGCAGCCGACTTTCCAGCCACTGCCCCACTGGCGAAATCATAGGTAAGGTTGTATCCGCCGCAGGGACCCACCACATCCAGCGTTTCCCCCACCAGGTAAAGCCCCTTGATCAATCGCGATTCGCAGCTGACCGGATCAACCTCGCTGACCGGTACACCGCCCGTACTGACCTGGCAATGCTCAAAGCCGCGTACTCCTCTTACAGGCAGGCGCGTTTCCTTTAATAACAGGATCAGTTCCTGTAATTTGTCCTGGTTAATCTTTCCCATTGCTGTTGTTTCATAGATGCCAGCCAATTCTGGATAGAATGCTGCTGCTTTGGGCGGTAAAAAGGCTTTCAGGAATGCGCCCATGCTCATCTCAGAGTGGCGCTTTTCCTTTAAAAAAGCATCAAATTCCTGCTCAAAAAATGCCAGCAGATTCAGGGATAAGGTCAGCCGTTTGTCTGGCTGCACTGAAATATGATGGCTGAGATCCATCACCGCCGGCCCGTTCAGACCCCACTCGGTGAAGATCAAATTGCCCATGGTCCTGTCCAGCAATTTCTCGCCCTGCCATAAGCTGGCTTCCACATCCAGGCGCACGCCCTGCAGCGCTTTCCATGCGCCCAAGTCCACCAGCAGCGGTGCCAGCGCCGGTCTGAGTGGCAGCACGTTGTGACCGAGATTCTCCAAAATTGGGAAGAAATCACCGCGCGACCCAAGCGATGGGAATGCCTTTCCCCCACACGCTACGATCACTTTCTGGAAGGGCTCATCGAAGCACTGGTTTTTAATGTAATGTCTCATGTTGAACTGACCATCCCTGCGTTCCAGCCCCGTTATATGAGTGGAGAGACGCAGGTCAACGCCTGCCAGCCTGAGTGCTTCTGTGAGGATGTCCACAACGCACCTGGCTGAATCAGAGAGCGGGTAATACCAGCCGTCGGAGGTCTTATAAACCGGAATGCCAACCTGCTCCAGCATCTCCAGCACCTTCCCCACCCCAAAGGCATGCAGCAGATCGCCCATCCAGTCCTGATCGGCACATGCGTATTTTTCTTTCGTCGCATACTGGTTGGCAATATTACAACGCCCACTACCGGTCACTAAAAGTTTCTTCCCCACTGCATCGTTGTGCTCAAAGAGGGTCACATAAGCACCATGCCAGGCAGCCTGCAATGCTGCAATGATCCCCGAAGCGCCCGCACCAATCACCGCAATGCTCATAAGGGAATTATACCCCTTAGGCGTTAGACAGTAGTCGAGCAGTATTCCAATGAACACTGCACTCGCAGGGCGACTTGAGGTCGCTCCTAGCTCGAAGAACGCCAAGTTCGACATCCTAATCCCAATCCCAAAGGGACGCAGAGCGAGGGACGCATCGCCGGAGGCACGCAGTCCCAAACGGGACACAGAGTGAGCGGAGCGAGAACGCCACAAAAACACACACATCCCCAGGGGAGAAAGGGAGACCTCTGGGAGACCCAAAGGTCAAGCATCGCACACGGTACCATGGCCCTTCCAGGGGGCTTCGCACGGAGGCTACACACTGGACATTCCCAGAAATGAGCTGGGATGACATCTCAGAAAATAACTAGAACCTTGCGGCACGATCAGAGGAGATTACTCTTTTGTCCAATAATCCGCTAGAAGTGCAGCCTGGTCCAGAATCTTGTTCACTGATACTGTATATTCGCCGGTCGTCGGGTCATCCGGTGGATACTTGTATTTTCTTAAAATTCGTTTAACTAACACCCGTAATTTTGCCTGCACACTCTGTTTATATTGCCAGTCAATGGAGGTATTATTCCTTACGCTCTCGGTGAGTTCGTGGGCGATCTGCTTTAGGATTTGGTCTCCAAGCAGACTTTCTGCGTTGGGATTATCCGCGAGGGCGTCGTAAAAAGCCAATTCATCCTGCCGCAGGTTTAATTTTTCGCCGCGTTCGTCAGCAGCACGGATATCCTTCGCCAATTGGATTAATTCTTCTATGACCTTTGCAGAATCGATTAATCCATTCTGATAGCGTTTTACGGCTTCCGCCAGCATTTCCGAGAATTTGCGTCCTTGCACCATATTCATCTGGCCGCGAGTTTTGATCTCATCGTTGAGCAAGCGTTTGAGCAATTCAAGCGCCAGATTTCTGTGCTCCATGCCCTGGATTTCAGCTAAAAATTCATCAGAAAGGATGGAGATATCCGGTTTGCGAATGCCGGCTGCATCGAAAACGTCGATCACTTCGCTGGAAATAATGGCGTCATTAATGATTTGCCGAATAGCTGTTTCAATTTCTTCATTCGTGTGCGTCTTGGTCATCTCGTCAAACTTGGCAAAACGGGCTTTGATGGCCTGGAAAAAGGCCAGGTCATCGCGAATTTCAAGCGCTTTGGGGTGCGGAACAGCTAACCCAAAAGCCTTTTGTAACTTGATGACGTTCTCCTTGAATCTCTCTTTTCCATTACGGACCAAGCTGCCTTCTTTAACTTCAGACAATTCAATAATATAATTTGCGGCGTCAAGAATGAAATTGAGCTTGGCTTTTGGTTCGAGTGTGAAGTAGCGGTGATAATCGAATTTCCCGAACATATCCACCACAATCTCATAATATTCAAGCATCTTGGCAACTGCATCTTCCTGATCGAATGCTATTTGCCCCCTTCCCTGGCTGGCTGCATAGACCAGAAGCGCTTTTTTCAAATCCTGGGCAATACCGATATAATCCACTACCAAACCACCTTCTTTGTCGCCAAAGACACGGTTAACACGGGCAATCGCCTGCATGAGGGTATGTCCGTTCATCGGTTTATCCACATACATAGTATGCAGGCAGGGGGCATTATACCCGGTCAGATACATATCCCGCACGATCATTAAGCGAAGCGGGTCACCTGGATCTCTCAGGCGGTTTCCAATGGCCTTGCGCCGATCCTTATTGCGGATGTGCTCCTGCCAATTCAACGGGTCGCTGGCAGAGCCGGTCATCACGATCTTAATCGCTCCCTTATCATCGTCAGGGCTGTACCAATCAGGACGGAGTTTGATGATTTCATTGTGAAGTGCCACACAAATACGCCGGCTCATGCAGACGATCATGCCTTTGCCATCAGCAGCGGAAATGCGCCGCTCAAAATGGCTGACAATATCCGCGGCTACTTGCTTAAGCCGGTCAGCGCTGCCCACTACAGCTTCTTTACCAGCCCAGCGGGCAAACCGTTTTTGTTTTTCCGTTAATTCATCGTCCTCGGTGATTTCTTCAACGCGCTCATCCATGATCTTCTGATCTCCCTCAGAGAGTTCAATTTTGGCGAGCCGGCTTTCATAATAAATACGTACAGTGGCGCCATCCTCCACGGCTTGTTGAATATCGTAGATATCCACGTAATTGCCAAATACTGCCTGGGTATTTTTATCTTCTTTTTCGATAGGCGTACCGGTGAACCCGATGAATGAGGCATTCGGCAGCGCATCGCGCATATACCGGGCAAAGCCGTCAAGAAAATCGTACTGGCTGCGGTGGGCTTCATCCGCGATGACGACCACATTGCGACGCTCGGTCAGCGTGGGATATACTTTCCCATTTTCTTCGGGAAAGAATTTTTGGATGGTGGTAAAGACGATCCCACCGGAAGCCACCGAGAGCAATTTTTTCAAGTCCTCGCGGTTGGCAGCCTGTACCGGAGTTTGACGCAATAACTGCTGACAATTACTGAAGGTTTCAAAAAGCTGTTGATCGAGATCGTTGCGGTCGGTGAGCACCACGATGGTGGGATTGTTCATTTCTTCTGCCAACACCAGCTTGCCGGCGTAAAACACCATGGAGAGGCTTTTGCCGCTGCCTTGAGTGTGCCACACCACCCCGGCGCGTTTGTCGCCTTTGGGTTGGGCTTCAACCGATGGTAAACCATAAACCGCCGGATGTTCGGCTGCAAAATGTTGTGTAGCATCTGCAGAGGCTCGCAGGGTTGAAAGGATGGCTTTATTGACCGCAAAATATTGATGGTAGGCTGCAAGCTTTTTTTCTGTCTTCTCTTTTGACTTCTCAAAAACGATAAAATGCCGGATGACATCCAGCAGAGTCTTTTTGTTCAATAATCCCTTGATCAAAGGTTCCAGTTCGGGTTGGCGTTTCGAATCGACAATAGACCCTCCATCCACGCTTTTCCACTCCATAAACCATGAATAATCACTGGTGATGGTGCCGGCTTTGGCAAACCAGCCGTCGCTGATGACCTCAAAAGCGTTGCAGGTAAACAGGGAGGGAATCACCTGCTGATAGGTTTGCAGTTGGTGAAAGGCTGCCTGCACATCCGCTTTTTCATCCGCGGCATTCTTTAGTTCGATGACCACCATAGGTAAACCGTTAATGAACAAGACGATATCCGGCCGTTTATTGGTTGGGGCGTATGGCGATACGCCCTTACCCTCCACCACGGTGAACTGGTTGACCGCCAAAAATTCGTTGTTTTCGGGGTGTTTGAAATCCACTAGCCAGATCTTATCCGTGTGGGATTTGCCCTCACCGACACTAAATTTCACATCCACGCCTTCGGTCAGCAGGCGGTGGAAGGCTTCGTTGTTGTCGATCACGGTTAAACCTAAGGTGCGCAGCGCTTTTTTGTAGGCTTCTTCACGCGCTTCCTCTGGAATGCGCGGGTTGAGGCGGTCGATGGCAGCGCGCAGGCGGCCTTTCAGGATCACTTCGGTGAAGGTGCGCTCGGGTGAGGCGCCCTCCAATAGGTCGGGACCGTACGCAATGGAATAGCCGTTTTCGTCGCGCAGCAGTTTGAGGGCGATTTCTTCGATTTCTGATTCAAATAAGATCATGGCATATACTCGTTCTTATGTTGTAAACAGTACTTTTCAACTTGTCCAACCCATGACTCGTACCAATACCATGTTTTGGAAACCATTACTCCATAACCCTTTGCTGGATTCTTCCCATCTAGGCTTTTCCAAAGTTTTATAAAATGGTGCATATTAAATTTTGTAAAACCCTGATCTTGCATGCGTATAACTATTTCCTTAGCAGCAAACTTTGGCTTTTCCTTCTCTTTAATAAGTCTATATTCTTTATTTAAGCCCTTTGCTTCAGGAGAATCCGCTGGAATAAATTCAATGACTTTGTCTGCCTGACCTTTTCTGTTTACTGTTTTTGGAATATATAAAACTCTATATGAATATCTTGGGTCATTAAATTCTTCATCTGTAACGGCTTCATCGAAATTTGTGATGTAAGATGAGATATTATTGGGTAAATCTGAGTATAGTTGAAACTGCTTCGCTTGTGGTTCAGAAATGGATGAAAATTGTAACGAAAATGATAAGTGTTTATCTATTCCCATTTCTGGACCAAAAAAATCTTTTATGTAATTATTAAAATTCAAACAACAAGCTTGAAATCTGGCGCTCAGATAATCATCAATTCGAGACGTCATTTGATGCTCGATTTCATGTCTTAGTCCAATTAGAAATTTTAAATTATCTTTCGTTACTTTATCAATTGGGCAAGCATCATTATCCAAACATCTTTCAAGTTCCCAGTATTTATATGCGCCCCCTTTGGTTTTATCGAAATTTTTCTTTTTTCCATTCATTACATAATATCGATAATCAATATCCATTCCGCGATAATAGGCGTGCATTAAATATGTCCAAGAGATAATGGACAAAACGATAAAGCTCTCTGATTTAAATAATATATTGGGGTTGTTAAAAATCTGAACAGCGCATAACATTGACTCTCTTGCTTTGGCAATGAGTTCGCTCCGGATTGATCCCACCTTTCGATTTCTTTTTTTCATAGCATTCCCCTTTACAACTCAATTTCTCCGTTCATAAATTTTGGTAATAAGGTCTCACGGATTGTTGAGAGGGTAGTAGATTCATATTGAGCATTAATTAATTGTTTATAATAATCACTTACAATATCATTATATAGATGCATTATTCCATCTTCTGGAATTATTACTTCAATATTCAATATTTCCTGCGGATTAATCCTTTGGTGACTACCACTCGTGCCAGAAGCCCTAGATTTCATCGTATCTTGAATAAATTGTTGAGAGAAAAGGTTCACAGCAAAAGCATAGAAATATCGTTTCTTTGGTACAAGTACCTGAAATTCTGTAGAACAAATACTTTTTAGTTCATCAACATCATTTATAGGCCAGATCCTTGGAATTCTTGGATTCAATTTAGAAACAAGAATGGAATTGCTTTTGACCTTAAATTTATTACTTAAGATTGATTCCCCAGTTTCAATAGATGGTGTACGTCCATTATCAAATGCCGGAATACTGTAATGAAAAAAATCAACATTGGGTGTTCTAAATGGGGTAACATTTTCATGGAATAAATCGAGAATATCTCCAATTGTGCCCACTTTCCACTCCTTTGGAATCAACCCTAATTCGCTCTCGATCATTTCACCGGTTGCGCCGGGGAAGTTGAAATCGACAAACCACTCCTTGAAAATGGTCTGGGCAATGGCTTCGAGAGTGGCATTGGTCTGACGGTTGAGCTCGATCTTGTCATCCAGCGCGGAGAGGATCTCAGCGATGCGTCGTTGGGCTTTTTCATCGTCAGGAATCACCATTTCCAAATCAGATAAAACTTCAGGACGAAATGCAGGGAAAGTTGTTGTAGAAGTTTCCGCTATTCCATTGAGATAATTAGTAATAGATTCTTGTGAAAGGTAATAAAAAAGAAATTCCGGATTAATACTTTTGGGGGTTATTACAGCAAATCCAGTTGAGGCAATTGTATTGGGTTTAGGATTTCGAATGAATCCAAAATGCCTTTGTATAGGTCTTACAGTTGAAAGAATTGTGTCACCATGTTGGACGATTCGCTTAGCTCTGCTAGGTGCATCAATTAGTTTTAATCTTTGTAATGGACTAAATTCATTTCCTGTAACTGAGGAAGTATCTATATTCGAAATTCCACGTCAACAACAATTTTACACCATTTTCACCCAAACCGGGTGAAACTTTTGG
>CAZINW010000006.1:0-79914 GCA_964540765.1 uncultured Anaerolineaceae bacterium
TTCTTTTTGAGTCAACGTAATTCCCTATAGTAAGATTATTTGTGAGGCAATTCGGCTTTGTCAACAAGATAAGTCGGGCTGGTATAATAAAATATTGTGCTGTCATATAAATCCAAACAGCATAATATTTTGAAAGTGATCACAAATTATGTCTCCTGATAACTTGCGCGTGGTGGGTGCACGCGAACACAATTTAAAGAATATCACCGTGGAGATCCCGCGGGATAAGCTGGTGGTGATCACTGGGCTCTCCGGCTCTGGCAAGTCATCGCTGGCATTTGATACCATCTTTGCCGAGGGGCAGCGCCGCTACGTGGAGTCGCTCTCCGCTTATGCGCGCCAGTTCCTCGGGCAGATGGACAAACCGGACGTGGATTCGATTGAAGGTCTGTCACCGGCGGTCTCGATTGACCAAAAAGCCACCTCGCACAACCCGCGTTCCACGGTGGGTACGGTGACGGAGATCTACGATTACCTGCGCCTGCTGTTTGCACGGGTGGGTGTGCCACACTGCCCTGAATGCGGGCGTGTGGTGCAGCGCCAGAGTGCCCAGGAGATCGTTGAGACGGTGGAAACCCTGCCCGCTGGCAGCCGCCTGTTGATCCTCTCGCCCCTAGTGCGTGAGCGCAAAGGCACCTACCAGGCAGTTTTTGAGGAGGTGCGCAAATCCGGCTTCGTACGCGTGCGCGTGGATGGCGTGGTGCAATCGCTGGATGACGAGATCACGCTGGACCGCTATAAAAAGCACACCATCGAAGCTGTGGTTGACCGCATTGCGCTTTCAGCACCTGAGTCTGATGAGGAAAAACAAGCTGCCCGCTCGCGCCTGACCGACTCCATTGAGACTGCACTGAAATTTGGCGATGGCTACGTCACGGTGCAAAACCTGAGCAGCGACCCGCCTGAGGATCTGCAATTTTCGGAGCACCTGGCCTGCCCTGAACACGGTTCGATGCTGACTGAAATTGAACCGCGCACCTTTTCCTTCAACACCCCCCAGGGCGCCTGCCCGGTTTGCCAGGGGTTGGGCAGCCGGCAGGAGATCGACCCTGAACTGCTCATCCCGGATCGCAGCGTTTCACTGCGGGAGGGTGCCATCGTGGCGCTCGAATGGACCGGTCCGCGCGAGGAGGGCGGTTACTACTGGCAGATGATTGAATCTGTTGCAAAGCATTACGATATTGACCTGGATGCGCCGGTGAGCGCACTCAGTGAGGAGCAGCTCAAGCGCATCCTCTATGGCACCAATGGCAAGGAACTCACAGTGGAGTTCACCGGGCGCAATGGACGCCACAGTGCGTTCCCGGCATCCTTTGAAGGGGTGATTGGCAATATGGAACGGCGTTACCGCGAGACCCAATCCGAGTACATTCGCTCAAAGATTGCCGAATACATGGGTAATAAAGCCTGCCCTTCCTGTGGCGGGAAAAGGTTGCGCCGTGAAGCCCTAGCTGTGACGGTGGATGAGCAAAATATCGTTGACGTCACCGAGTGGCCGGTCAACCGTACGCTTGTCTGGATAGAGCGCCTTGCCGGAGAGGAGTCTCCCTTCGGCAGCCGTCAGACTGCCATCGCCGAACGCATCTTGAAGGAAATCCAGGCACGCCTGGGCTTCCTGGTGGATGTGGGTCTGGATTACCTGACCCTGCAGCGCTCAGCGGGGTCCCTTTCAGGGGGTGAAGCGCAGCGCATCCGCCTGGCGACGCAGGTGGGTTCGCGCCTGACGGGGGTGCTGTATGTGCTGGATGAGCCTTCCATTGGTTTGCATCCGCGCGATAACGGGAGGCTGCTGCGCACGCTGGAAGGTCTGCGTGACCTGGGCAACACGGTGCTCGTGGTGGAGCATGATGAAGAGACCATCCGCACGGCGGATTGGATCGTCGATTTGGGACCGGGGGCGGGTGAAAACGGTGGCAGGGTGGTTGCTGAAGGCACAGCCCAGCAAATTTTGGAGAACCCGCAATCATTGACAGGTGCATACCTTTCAGGGCGGCTGTTCGTTCCCATTCCCGAGACACGCCGACAGGGCAACGGCAAAATTTTGAGGATCGTGGGCGCGCGCGAAAACAATTTGAAAGACCTTTCAGTGAACATCCCTTTGGGCAAGTTTGTCTGCATCACGGGGGTATCCGGATCGGGCAAGTCCACACTGCTGGTGGAAGTGCTTTACAATGCGCTTGCCAGGCAGCTGCATGGGGCGCACACGCAAGCCGGCGCACACGAGCGCATCGAAGGCACAGAAAACATTGACAAGATCATCAATATCGATCAATCACCCATCGGGCGCACGCCGCGTTCCAACCCTGGCACGTATACGGGCATTTTTGATGAAATCCGTGACCTATTTGCCACACTGCCGGAATCAAAAATACGCGGCTATAAGAAAGGGCGCTTCTCGTTCAACGTCAAGGGCGGCAGGTGCGAAGCCTGTCAGGGACAGGGACAGCTGCGCGTGGAAATGCAGTTCCTGCCGGATGTGTATGTGCCCTGCGAGGTCTGCCACGGTACGCGTTACAACCACGAAACCCTGCAGGTGCGTTTCAAGGACCTCAATATTGCACAGGTGCTTGACCTGACCGTGGATTCAGGGTTGGAATTCTTTGCTGCTTTCCCGCGCATCATACGCCGCTTGGAAACCCTCCAATCGGTGGGGCTTGGCTACGTGCGCATCGGGCAGCCTGCCACCACGCTCTCGGGCGGGGAAGCGCAGCGTGTCAAGCTTTCCAAGGAACTTAGCCGCAGGGCAACCGGCAGCACACTGTATGTGCTGGACGAGCCTTCCGTGGGCTTGCACGCTGCCGACGTGCACAAGTTGATCGACGTTTTGCAATCCCTGGTGGACAGCGGCAATACGGTGCTGATTATCGAGCACAACCTGGATATCATCAAGGTGGCGGATTGGATCATTGACCTGGGACCGGAGGGCGGCGACCGCGGCGGCGAACTGATCGCTGAAGGCACGCCCGAGGAGATCTGTCATATGTCGGGATCTTACACCGGTCAATACATGAAACAGTATCTGGACTGCCATAAGAACCAGTTATCCTGAAATTTTTGAATGTTTGGCGGGTCTTGACAAAACTCGCATAAAACTCAATAATAGGTTAGAATGAAGAATATCTGATTCTGATATTGGGAGGTGCGAAAAGTTGCCGCACCAGATTATAAAGGAAAAGATCATGGCTAAAAAAACTGCACAAAGTGTGATTTCATCATATCGAAAGCGTCAAAAGTCTGGATCGACAATTCTGCGCCTTCTCGCATTGATCTTAATCGTGGCAGGAGTCACATTGGTCATTGTTTGGGCTGTTGGCAGGAGCGGGAGCGGTGGCTTTGGTTTGTTTTCCACCAAAACCCCAACGCCAACAGAAACACCCACACCCACCCCGGTGACACCCACACCAACGGCTTCCAACACAGCGACGATCACCAACACGCCCACCATCACGATGACGCCGACCGCATCAGGACCCTTTGAATATGTGGTGCAGGAAGAAGATAACTGCACGACAATTGCCAAAAAATTTGATGTGGAAGTTGGGGTACTGCTGTTCCTGAACAGCCTTGATAGCACCTGTATTATTCGCGTGGGGGATACGATCTTGATCCCAGCTCCCGGGCAGGAACTACCCACGGCCACACCCCTGCCAACTGATATTTACCCAGGTACCATTATTGACTACACGGTTAAATCCGGTGATGACCTGGCAACCCTTGCAGATAAATTCCGATCAACCGTTGATCGGATCAAGCAGGAAACCAACCGCTATCGCAGGAAATATGATTTGCCAGAGATTGAGGATAATACAGACCTGTATGTGGGTGACCTGCTCAAGATCCCTGTGTATATTGTCACAGCCAAGCCGACAGCCACTGCCACCCGTACGATGACACCCTCACCGACACCGTAAGGTGACAAGAAATTGTGAAATGAAAAAGCTGCCCGAAGGGGCAGTTTTTTTGTTAATTCTTAAATTTTAAGCAAACAGAAAAGGGGATAAGTCAGGTGGATTCTTGAGTTTTCTTTTCCTTGTTGCTCTTCAGCCACTTGAGACGAAAGATCTCCTCGCGATCCTGCTCTTCAAGGGTGTTCTCAATGAATTGGATGGTTTCTTCGTATTGAGGAATAAAGACTTTTTCGAGCGCGTGCACACGGCGCTGGGTTTTCTTTAACTCGCGAGCCAGGCGCCAGACTGTGGTCACCAGTTCGGTCAGGTGGGGTACCTGTTCAAGCACTTTGCGGAAGGCATCGTTGGACTCATCCAATGCGACGGATGTATCACCCAGACTGTAGGAAATATCTGGTGGCTCACCATGAGTTTCAATATGGGGCAGGGGGACGCCCATCATGCCGCGATTGATGATATTGACTTCAACCGTTTGTGTAACCGCCATGGCTGCCCATTCCACGCGCTCCTGTCCCATGGAAAGGCGCGCATGCTCCAATGCCCGATAAGCGTGGGCAATCAACTCCCAGACCTGCGTCTGCAATGCTTCAGCTTCAGATACTGTGTTCAACAGCGCAGCGGTGAGCACTTCGCGCTTCTTATCCAGGATGCTGTAACCCTCTCGGGCAAAATCCAGCCTGGCTTTCATCAGGAGCAGATTGCTGCGGGTGGGGGCAATATTAAGGGGCGCCATAATGCTGTGCGATTTCGCTTTCCGTAAGGCGGGTGAGTTCGCTGCTGGGCAGAAGCGAGAGTAATTTCCAGGCAAGATTGAGTGTTTGCTCGATTGTACGGTTTTCATCAAAGGATTGCCTGACGAATTGATCTTCGAAAGCTTTGCCAAAAACAAAATATTTCTGATCTGTAGCACCAAGCTCTTCCTCACCGATGACGGAGGCAAGGGAGCGCACATCCTGGACATGCGCATAGGCAGCGTACAGCTGGGATGCCAAGTTGGGATGATCAGAGCGGGTTTTACCTTCTCCGATGCCATCCTTCATCAAGCGGCTCAAAGATGGCAAAACGTTGATGGGCGGGTAGATATCCTGCTGGCTTAAATCCCTGGAAAGGACTATCTGTCCTTCGGTGATATAGCCGGTGATATCCGGGATGGGGTGGGTGATGTCATCATTTGGCATCGTCAGGATCGGCAACTGCGTGATGGAACCTTCACTGCCTTTGATCCTGCCGGTGCGTTCGTAGAGAGATGCCAGGTCGCTGTACATGTAGCCGGGATATCCCTTGCGGCTGGGAACCTCACCGCGCTTGTTGGAAATTTGGCGCAGCGCTTCGCAATAATTGGTCATGTCTGTCATCACCACCAGCACATGTTGATCACATTCAAAAGCCAGGTATTCTGCCAGGGTGAGCGCCACCCGGGGCGTCACCAGACGTTCGACTGCCGGGTCATCTGCCAGGTTCAGGAACATGGCAACACGATTCAGGGCTCCACTTTCGGTAAATGCTTTTCTGAAATATGAAGAGACATCATGCTTGACGCCCATTGCGGCAAAAACGATGGCAAAATTCTCCTGCCTGTTGGCGGAGGCGCTGGCTGTATTCCCCAGATGCGCCTGGCGCACGATCTGGCCGGCAAGCTGGTCATGCGGGATGCCACTGCCAGAGAAAATTGGCAACTTCTGCCCCATCACGAGTGTGTTCATGGCATCGATGGTGGATATGCCAGTCTGGATATAGTCCACCGGGTAAAGGCGGGCAGTGGGGTTAATGGGCTGACCATTGATGTCAGCAAATTTTTCAGCCAGGGGGGCAGGGCCACCGTCAATGGGTTCGCCGATGCCGTTGAAGATACGTCCCAACATTTCACGGGCAACCGGGGTATGCAGGGACTGTCCTTTAAAGCGGATTTGGGTGCCTTCGATTGTCAGCCCGGTGGTGCCTGAAAATACTTCCACCACTGCAAAACCCTCCCCAACTTCAAGCACACGCCCGAGGCGCGTCTGGTTCTGCGAATCAATGATCTCCACAAACTCATCATATGCCACAATGCCAGTATCTTTAACCAGGACGAGTGGACCTTCCACACTGGAAATACCGGCAAGCTGCAATCCGCCACTGTTTTTGATCTGGTTCATTTGTAAAGTGACTCCAATTGGTCCATCTGCTGATCCAACTGAACACGTACATCTTCCAATGCCTTCAGATCATCGTTGGGAATGCTGTTCTTCATGCGGATGAGTGTATTGATGATGGGAAGTTCCTGGATGGCATGGATAATGGCACCTCGGTTTACGACAGCCAGCGCCCGCTGATGAAAATGAAGGATCAGATCAAGCATGCGGATTTGTTTTTGGGGTGTGGCATAGGTATCAATCTCATCGAGCGCATTTTGTTGCAGGAAGCCTTCACGTAACAGCCGGGCTGTCTCCAGTGTAACACGCTGCACATCCGGCAGTGCATCAGAGCCAACCAGTTTGACGATTTGATCAAGATGCCCCTCCTCATTGAGAATCTCCATGGCATTGGCACGCAACTCGCGCCAGGGCATACCAGTCTGTTGATCCCACCAACCGGCGACATTGTCCAGGTACTCACTGTAAGAATTTAGCCAGTTCACTGAGGGAAAATGACGGGCTGATGCCAGTGATTTATCCAAACCCCAGAAAACGCGGGTGTACTGCCTGGTCTGTTGGGTAACCGGTTCGGAGAAATCGCCACCAGGTGGGGAGACAGCACCTATGATGCTGACCGAACCAGTGGTGCCGTTCAGGTTTTCCACCAATCCGGCGCGCTCATAGAATTCCGCCAGGCGGGATGAAAGGTAGGCAGGATAGCCTTCCTGGGCGGGCATTTCTTCCAGGCGTCCTGAGATCTCGCGCATGGCTTCAGCCCAGCGTGAGGTTGAATCTGCCATCAAGGCGACATGGTAGCCCATGTCCCGATAATATTCAGCAATGGTCACGCCGGTGTAAACGCTGGCGTCCCTTGCTGCCACTTGCATATTGGATGTGTTGGCGATAAGAATGGTTCTTTCCATCAAAGGGCGACCGCTGCGGGGGTCGATCAACGCGGGGAACTCTTGCAATACTTCGGTCATCTCATTGCCGCGTTCACCGCAGCCAATATAAACCACCACATCCGCATCAGACCATTTGGCGATCTGGTGCTGGGTGATGGTTTTGCCGGTGCCAAAACCGCCGGGAATGACGGCTGAGCCGCCTTTCACTAATGGGAAGAAGGTATCCAGCACACGTTGACCAGTTAATAAGGGTACATTCTTTTCCAGGCGTGTCTTGTACGGGCGGGGGGAACGTACCGGCCAGCGCCTGAGCATGGCTACCGGAACTTCACCATTTGATGTGTTGATCCTGGCGATGGATGCATCAATCGTATAGTCACCGGCGGGAGCGATCCAACTGATCCTGCCATTAATGCCAGGCGGCACCATCACCTTATGAATGACCATCCCACTTTCAGGCACACTGCCCAAAATACTGCCGCTGCTGACGGACATCCCTTTTTCCATAAGAGGGGTGAAGGACCATGGCGTGCGGCGGTGCAGCGGCGTCAGGCGAATGCCGCGCCCAATAAAAGAGCCTTTAAATTTTTCCATCACGGGCAGGGGACGTTGGATGCCGTCAAAGATGCCCCCGATGAGCCCGGGCGCCAATTCAACGGAGAGCGGTGAGCCAGTGCCATACACGGACATGCCAGGGGTCATGCCGCTGGTTTCCTCATAAACCTGGATGGTCATCTCATCGTCTTGCAGCCCGATGACCTCACCGACCAGGTGTTCCTCACCGAGCTCCACCATCTCACCCATGGCGATCTGGCGGGAACCGCGCGCCCGCATGACCGGACCATTAATCCAGGTGATGGTGCCAACGGACAGACTCATGCTTCTTCTCCCATCAAGATGCTGAAGACCGGCGCCCTCAGGGATTCCATCTGGCGATTCAGACGTATCTCCAGGGTGTTATCAAAGAGGCGATGACCATCACGGCATTGTGCAACCACACCGAACCCTGTGCTTAGGTCATCGCCCACGCTGATTGTTGTGTTTGTCTCGGCTGTAATCTCAGCCAGTTCTTTATCGGTGATCAACTGCCGTGAAAAGGCATCGAAATGAAGGATTACAAAGTCACATTGCAGGTGTTCGATTGCATCTTTGGTTAAACCAGGCAAAGCCAGGGTATATTCAGGCGAATTCAGCAGATCAGTAAAACGGGAACGGGCGCCATCAAACACAGCTGAGAGTAATTTTTCCCGTTGCTTGAGCCAACGCATCTTGGCATTTAACTGAACTTCAGCCATCTTTTCTTCTTTCAGGGTGGCAGCTTCTTTTCTGGCATGATCAAGAATGGCTGTACGGATGTCTTCAGCCTGTTGATGACCTGCCTTCAGGATTTCTGCTTCTTTTGCTCTGGCTTCAACTTCCAATTGAGCAATTTCTGCCCGTGAATCGTCCCGGATGGCACGCATAAGATCTTCAATTCGGTCTTCCAATGATTTCAAAATAATATCCATAACTCAATATTTCACTCTCAAAGTTGCTATCTACGGATTCCAATAGCCTGGTCGGCTACTTCAGTCAGGGTCATCCGTTCTGCGTTCATACCATTCGGATCAGGGATTTCAAGGATAATGGGGGTTTCAACGCGGCGTTTTAACTGGTCAATGCGGTCGCGCACAAGTTCAGCGGAATCATCTGTTACCAGGATGATCCCAATATCTGAATTGGCAAGGGCTGCATCAAGCGCCTGGTTCATGCTTTCCACGGTAGTAGCAACGATGCCATCAACGCCGACCAGTGAAAAGCCCTGAACAGCTTCGGGATGCCCTATTACCCAGACCTTCATAGGAATATGCTACCGGTTGAGGATCAGGAATGAGATCAGCAGACCATAAATGGCGATGCCTTCAGCCAGACCGACAAAGATCAGAGACTGACCGAACAGCTCGGGTTTTTCTGCGATGGTTCCGAGGGCGGCTGCACCGGTGTTGCTGACTGCAATGCCGGAGGCGATCGCGGCGATGCCCGTGGAAAGGGCGGCTGCCAGGGACGCATAAGGATCCACTGCGGCAGCCTGCATACCGTCAGCAGCCTGAACCGTGCCAGGGGTAATCAGCCAGATGATCCCCAGAGCCAGTGCCATCAAACCGATGATCACATTGACCCTGCCCAAACCGACCAGCAAGCCCTTGGTGGCTTTTACCAGGTGGTCCTTGCGCTGACGGCGAAAATAGATCACAGCAGGGAGCATGGGGATCAAACCGACAAGCACCAAAATTGCATAAGTCAAAGCAGACATATTATTTAACTCCTTGGGAATTCGATTTACTTAGACGGAAGGGCATAAATTTGCGCCCGCCGCCTGAAAAGAATTTGCTAAAAAACTCGTAATATTCCAACCTGAGGGTTTGGATGCTGACAATCATGCCTTCAAAGCCGATAATGAAGAGGTTGCCCAAGGCAATGACCAGCCAGTAGCCGAAACCCTTCGCAGGGCTGACCAGGTCTGCCAGGATAAAGATCACAGAACTGAGCCCGGCATGTGCCACGGCAAAGGCGCCCACGCGTACGTAAGAAAGCGAATTACTCAAAAAACTGATCAAAGTCTCGAAAAGTTCAAAGAAAGATTGGATCACATAAACGAAAGCGCCACCTTCCAAATAAGGTTTTTGCTTTGCAATCAAGCGTTCAAAGAAACCTGAAAGGAAGATCATGCTGGCGCCAATAATGGCCGTCACCAAAAATATATATATTGAAATTGGAAAGTCTTTAACCAACAGACCCACCACAGCACCAAGCAGTGACCAGTACAGGATCAATCCTGCCAGACCTTTGCTGCTGAAGAAAAAATGAGCCCAATGGCGCTTATGGTAATCATTGATCAATGCCAGGATGTTGGCGACGGAGAGCAGCACTGCACCGCCGGCAAAAGTGACAATGAGCAGGTTCATGATATTGTCCATGGGACGCTGCCAGAGCGCTGGGAGCAGACCCTCCATGCCGAAGACGCTTCCGTAAAGAAAACCAAAAATCATGGCAACCAGACCACAGAGGAAGACCACTGAGCCCAGGCTTGAATAATGGCGCAATATTTTGATTTTCTTTCCCATCATCAGCAGTCCTACAATTGCCAGGAAGAGCCCATGCCCGACATCCCCAAACATGGCACCAAAGAGAAGCGGGAAGGTAAAGGTCATCAATATGGTGGGATCCAGTTCGTTATATGCTGGCAGTCCATAGGTGGTGACGAGTTTTTGAAATCCTCTCAGAAAGGATCTGTTTTGAAGAACAATGGGTGTTTGCCGAACTTCTTTTTCACTGCTGGTATCCTTGATATCGATCAGGATATCCGGAGAAATTGCCCGAAGTTGATCTTCCAAGTCTTGCAGTCTGCTGCCTGGTAACCAGCCAGCCACTAGGTAACCATGCCGCAGCCTGCCGTAACGGGTCAGGGCTTCAGCCATCAAACGGCTGTAACGCACGTGCCAGTAGAGGTCTTGCAGGCGGCGGGCATGACTGGCGCGGATATCACTCACCTCATGATATGCAGCACCAACTTTTTCATTGAGCTGATCAATCTGTGATTTCAAGGTGGCGATGATTTCAGCCGGTGTCCCCTGGTATTCGTCCGGAAGGTCAATCCCCGTCAGGTATGCGCTGCGGGCAGCCCTTCTCAAGTAGTCCTTGTTTTGCCGGGTTCCAAACAAAAGGACAATAGCCTGACCATGTTCCTGTTTAAGGACAAGGAGGACATAGGGGATTTTTGCCATGCTGGTTTTGAACCGGTCAATTTTTTCAACTGGAATGATTCCAAGAATGGAATAAAGATAACGCCGGTTGCGGATCCTGTCAAAGGGTATATCCAAATCAGTCAGAGGCGTGATCAGGTTGATGTAGCTTTGCAGTTGCTCAATCTTTTTCTGCGCATCCGCAAGTTCACGAGAACTTTCCTGCACTTCCTGTTCCATTTGATCAGCAAATGGTCTCAGTTGCCCGGGATCACTCACCATTTTGATCTTCTTTGCGGGAGGTTCCCCTTCATCGATCTTTAGAGATTGCAGCGTGGCTGCCAACTGTCTTTCCAGGCTGGCAAATTCATTGGCTTTTGCCTGCCAATCCATGCTTCGGGAAGCACCTTGTTCGGTATTAAGGTAGCTGATATCTCCCATCTGAAGGAAACCTTCATCTGCCAACATCTCGGTAACCTTCCTGGCAAAGCGATCAGGCACCTCAATTTCAACTTCAGTCATATGTTGTGGAAGCCACTTCATTTCATTATTTCCTGAGGTTTTTTACTGCTGCTCATGTTGATCTCATTGATCAAATAAGGCGCGTAGCTTTCTTGCTGTATGCCGAGCGATTTTGCTTCTATCAGAAGGGTCAGATCCTGGATTTCAATTTCCAGCAAAAATATATATGCCAACAAAAAACCGATATTAAAGGTTGAGCCAACAAAGGCAGATTTGCAGGTAGAGAGGAACATGCGTGTTAACTGGATTTCGATCAATGGCAATTTCTGAGTTACTTCGCCATCCAGGTTGATAGTCTGCGCCATCTTGGGATAGGCATTCAGCAGCAACTCAGGGAGTTCTTTGCCTGCTGCAATGGAGCGGATGACAGTATCGTTGATCTTATAGCCAAATGGCAGTGTGTAGTTAATGATCTCTTCTTCAGAGAGGTGATGATAGAGGCGGTAACGCGCTGCCCAGGTCAGGTTGTTGCGGTCGATGATCAGTCCAATGATTTTTTTGGCAATCTCTTTATCCTGGTGTGGGAGTGCATTGACCTGCTGCCAGACCACCTGCCAGTAATTTAAATCCAGTGCCACCTCAAGCGGAAAGAGTGAATTTTCAGAGCGATAACGCTCCATGGCAAGGGAAAGAACGCGATGGTAGGGAGTATGGCGGATAATTTCAACGGCACTGGCGATATCACCTGCCCTCACCATGTTTTCAAAGGGCAGGGTTGGAAAGCTTTCCATGGGGAAAAGCATATAACGAATTTTTTCCCAACTTTCACCAATTTCAATACCGCGCAGTACGGCTTTGAGATTATCAACTTCATACAGCAGGAATAGTTGCCTGAGTAGGGGTTGTGCAAACTCAGGGGCATTTTTAATGATAACGCCAAAAGCATATGCCAATTTTTTTCGGATTTCATACGAAGCACGGCGGGTGGAGAGATCGCCTTCCTTAACACTTGTCAGGTAGCTTGCATAATCGGTTTCTTTTAAGGTCCCCAGCAGACTGCCCAGGTCAGAGCAGGCATTCAGGCGGGCAAAGGTGGAAGGTTGAAGCAATTTGCCGATCATCCCGCGCACCCGTGCATTCACATTGGCATAAGCAAGAACGCTAGAATTAATCATGGTCTTTCGGCTTTCCCAAGAGGCTCCCGATAACGTAATCAATCGCCTGCGTCTTGTTGGCAGCGGCGAGGGCTTCTTTTTGCTGCACTTCTTGTGCATTCTCCTTCAGCATTCCATCAAATATTTGCGGATCGATGGATTGCTCAATCATTCTGGCGGCTTCAGCATTGGCTTCTTCTCTAGCCTGATCCAGCAGGCTTCTCACCCTGGCTTCAGCCTGGGCAGGCAGAATGCTGGCTTCGAGGGCTGCCTGATCATAAGCTGCCTGTGCTTTCTCTTCAACTGTTAAAATCTTCTTCAAATGCTCTTCGTTCACATGACTGTTCCTGTAAGCTATAAAAAGCAGCGCGGAACTGCTGTTTAGGCTTGCTAAAAAAGTTCGTCAGTATGGGAACCTGCCAGTGATTCTTCTGGCTGTTTCCAATCCTCTTGTTCCCATCAAAATTGATGGATATTCGACCTGATTATAGTACAGTTTACTTAAATGTTGAAATAGTATCAAAAGCTTAGTATCAAAAGCTTTTTGGGGAATTGTATAAGATCAACTCAGCAGCCCTCTTTCAGCGGCATCCCCGATCATTTTTTGAGCCTCCTGCCACAGCGTTTCCGAGCCATCTGCGATGATATGGTTGATTTCAAGCATGCGAGCTTTGCTAATGCCGTGTTCCAGCCAGGATTTCCCACCGCTCTCATAGTTGGCAAACATGGGCATAAAACGGTCGATCGCTTTGGCAAAACGAGCTTCGGCGGTTTGTCTGGCTTCAAATTCGAGCCAGCATGCCAGCAAGTCAGACCCCTGTCCTTCCGGCAGCATGCCAAAGAGGTTGTGGGCAGCCGCCAGTTCCCGCTCCTCCTGATCTGCAGCGGCTGAGGGATCGTAAATGTAGGTGTCACCGGCTTCAACCTCAATCACGTCATGGATCAGCAACATCTTGCCCACCCTGCAGATATCCACAGGCTGATTGGCGTGCTCCTGGAGGATGAAAGCGGTCAAGGCGGCATGCCAGGAATGTTCGGCGGTATTTTCTGCGCGCGAACCATCCATCAAGTAATTTCGCCTGATCACCTGCTTGAGTCTGTCAACCTCGCGGACAAACTCAAGCTGATTTTGCAGATCAGTCTCGTAATTCATCAACACTTTCTTCTGAATGTTCCAGTTCGGATCAAGTTCCAGGCGTGCTTCGGAGAGTCATTCAAGAGGATGACCGGCTGGATGTATTCTGTTAATTTTTCAGTCTACTGGTTCTTTTCCGGGCTCTGAACTATCCATCTCCTTGACCTCTTCGATCACAGGTTCAGCAACCTCTTTAACTTCTTCCATGACCGGTTCGCTGATCAGGGTTTCGACAGCGGGTGTGGTCACCGGCAAAGTATCCAAGTGGATCAATGCGCCCTGTGCATGGGCAGATCTAACCAACGCATCGATCACCTTCATGTTGGCGATGGCATTGCTTATGGGGAAGCGGGGCTGATCTTTACCAGACACGACCCGGTTGAAATGATCGACCATAAGCTTGTATTCGTCTTTGCGCCAAAACCGTATGGTTTTCGTCGCTTCCGCCGTGGTTAAAATTGCCTTTGTAGACTTTCTCAAGCTGATAAAGGGATTGATGATATCCAGGCTGCCTTGATTGCCGGCGATATGGCATAACTGCCTGGAGAAGGCATTGAAGGAGACTTCGAATTGGGCATAGATATTATCGCCAAAGTCCAGCGTGGCTGCCATTTGCAGGTCAATGCCGGTGTTGCCCTCGTAGTACTGCGCTTGGACGGAGATGGGTTCACGCCCGGTAAACTGCCGGCTGATGTCGATGCAGTAACAGCCGACGTCCATGAGCGCACCACCGCCAAATTCCAGCACGAGGCGAATGTCGTTCGGGTTGGTGATATTGTAGGTAAACGCGGTATGAATGAAGCGCAGATTTCCCAGCGTGCCATCTTCAACCAGCTTGAGCAAGCGGGCAAAGCGGGGATGATAGCGATACATGAAGCCTTCCATCAGGACAACCTGCTTTTCCTCAGCCATCGCCACCATTTCACGGGCTTCCTGCTCATTCAAACCGATCGGCTTTTCACAAAGCACATGTTTTCCGGCTTTCATGGCTTCGATCGTCCAATGTTTATGCTGATCATTTGGCAGCGGGATGTAAACTGCCTGGATGGCAGCATCCTGAAGCAGCTCTTCATAGCTGCCGTACGCATTGGGAATGGCGTTGAGCTGGGCAAATTCCTGCGCTTTGGTCAGCGAGCGGCTGGCAACGGCATGGAGTTCGTTATGTCGTGAGGCTTTGATGGCAGGAATAAGCGCTTTTTGAGCAATATTTGCTGTTCCAAGAATTCCCCATTTCAGGTTATGTTTTTTCATTATCTCCTCTTTTCACTTAAAAAATGTTATGATTAAAGTGTTCGTATATCCACTAATAAAAAGGAAGGTAAAAAATGAAAAGGTTGATTTTTCTAATTATAACAGTGATTTTGCTTACTTCAACAATTTCCTGTAGTGTTGTAACCGAGACGCCTGAACCTTCACCCACACAGCCGCTTTCCACCAAAACACCCACGGCTGAGCCAACCCCGGCACGCACAGCGTTGGAAACAGCAGATGTCATCATCAAGGCATTGAAGGCAAAAGACATGGAGACGGTGGCTGCCTTTGTGCACCCGCAATGGGGTTTGCGATTCACACCCTATCCTTTTGTGCGGGATGGGGATCGCGTCTTCAGCGCCCAGGCTGTACCCGCGCTGTTTGAAGATGAAACCATCTACACCTGGGGCACCTTTGATGGCAGCGGTGAATCGATTGAAATGACCTTCAGTGAATATTACGACCGCTTTGTCTACAGCCAGGACTTTGCCACGCCGGAAGTCATCGGGCTCAACAAAGAGATCGGGCATGGCAATTCGATCAACAATATTCCCAAATACTATCCTGGGGCTGAATATGTGGAATACCATTTCACAGGCTTTGACCCACAGTATGAGGGCATGGACTGGCAAAGCCTGCGCCTGGTCCTCAAGCAGGAAAACGGGATTTACTACCTGGTTGGCATTGTGCATGCTGAGTGGACAATTTAAATTGTTACCTGGCAATTTGCGCATTATAATAATACTTCGATGAAAAAAGATGAATTTCTAGTATCATTCAGCGATCATTTCTTTTGAAGTTCCAACAAGGGGAAGCGTAAGTTGGACTGAATAACTGATCGGTTGTTCAGTTGCAGTGATCCCACCCCCCAGTCACCCCACCCACCAAAAATAATGAGGAGAAAAAATGCGTAGTTTTTTAGGTCGAGACATTCTGTCTCTCAAGGATTTTGAACGTAATGAGTTTTTCAGAGTTTTTGAAATAGCCAAAGAATTGGAGCCAATAGCCCGCTCAAGGCGTAATTCTGATCTGCTGTCTGAAAAAACCCTGGTCACCGCCTTCTATCAACCCAGCACGCGCACGCGCCTGGCACATGAAGCTGCCATGCACCGCCTTGGCGGGCATGTCACCGGCTTTTCGGATGCAAAGATGACCCGAGCTGGTGATTTTTACCAGGAATCGATCAAGGACACCGTCAAGATGCTGGAATACTATGGCGATGTGATCGTGATGCGCCACTTTCAACAGGGCGCCCCCCAAGAAGCGGCAAAATGGGCATCCATCCCGATCATCAATGGCGGTGATGGCTGGGGAGAACACCCTACCCAGATATTGACCGATCTCTATACAGTCTTGCAGGAAAAAGGACGTCTTGACGGTCTCAAATGGCTGGCAGTTGGTGATATGCGCATGCGCACCATGCATTCACTCGCATACGGTCTCACCCAGTTTGACTGCCCAATCACCTTTGTGGCGCCGCCTGACATGTCGCTCACGCCGGAATTTAAAGAAGAACTCAAGCAGTACAGCCTGGATTTCAAAGAGGCTGAACATGTGGAACAGGCAATTGCTGAGGCAGATGTGATCCTTGTTGAGCCGGTCGTGCAGCCTGACTATACCAAGTCCCGCGATGAACGTGGTAAAGAGGTCAGCCTGACCCCCGCCAATTACAAGATCACGCGCGAGTTACTTGCGTCCAAAGCGAAATCTGACGCAATCCTGCTGCACTCACTGCCCCGCATGGATGAGATCCCCAATGACGTGGATATCACCAGGTGGTCACGCTACTGGCAGGAAGCCTTCAATGGCGTCGTCATGCGCATGGCATTGCTGGCACTTGTCTTGGGAAAGATGGAATAGAAAAGTTGCTAGTCGAAAATCGAAAGATACTGGTTGGATAGTCACGAATCGCAAGGCAAAATGCGAATTTTGTTTTGAATAAATTGATATGGCTAACATACTTAACTTCGAAGACCTTATCGCATGGCAGAAAGCAAGAGCCTTGGCTGGATTAGTCTATTCATTCACACGCAAAGAGAAATTTTCGAAAGATTATGGATTGAGAGACCAAATCCAAAGGGCCGCAGGTTCTGTCATGCATAACCTGGCAGAAGGTTTTGAATCAAGTTCAGATGCGGAAAATCCAGGTATTTTACGATAGCCCGCCAGTCTGCCAGTGAGGTTCAATCCAAGTTGCAGCTGGCATTGGACGTAAAATATATCACACAGGATGAGTTGAGAACAGCTTATGACCTGGCAGTTGAGGTCAAGCGCATGATTAACAGCCTGATCAAATACCTGAAGAAGGGTAAATCCATTGCGGAAATTTGCAATGAATATGTCATATTTGATGAACAGACTGGACGATTGAAAGGAATGAGTTTTCTTTGACTAGAGACTAGCGACTAAAGACTAGTGACTTATTTTAGGAGATAATTATGCAAACCTTTTTACACGGCCGTGATTTGATCGGCGACTTGGATTTCAGTAAGGAAGAGGTCGAAACTGTCCTGGACGTAGCCTGGGACTTGAAGCGCAAGCGCGCCCTCAATGAACCGCATGCCTACCTGCGCGATAAGGTACTGGCGATGCTGTTCTTCTTCAGCAGCACACGCACGCGCGGGTCTTTTGAAGCCGGCATGGCGCAGCTTGGTGGACACGCCGCTTTCATTGAAAGCAAATCCACCCAGATCGCTCATGGGGATACTGCCAAGGAGATCGGTGAGATTTTCGGACGCTATTTTGACGGCATCGCCATCCGCCACTGCGATTGGCAATTGGGCAACCCCTATTTGAATGAAGTAGCCAAATATGCGCGTGTGCCGGTTTTGAACATGCAGTGCGATATTTATCACCCTTTCCAATGCCTGGCAGACCTGATGACCATCATGGAAAAGAAGGGCAGGGACCTGCGCCGCAAGAAGATCGTGGTTTCATGGGCGTACGCCGCCTCCTACCTCAAGCCCATTTCCGTGCCGCAGTCGCTCATCCTGCAGATGCCGCGCTTTGGCATGGATGTGGTGCTCTCCTATCCAAAGGAATTCAAGCTGATGCCTGAAATTGAAGACCAGGCACGCGAGCAGGCGCACAAGTTCCGCACCGGTTTTGAGATCGTGCATGACATGAACGAGGGCATCAAAGGCGCGGATGTGGTCTATGCCAAGAGCTGGGGACCGCTGCTCACCACCAGTGATGGGGCAGAGGGCAAGGCAATCCAGGATTCTTACAAGGATTGGCTCATGGACGGGCGCAGGATGAGACTGGCGGCTGAGGATGCCATCTACATGCACCCGCTGCCGGCAGACCGCAACGTTGAAGTCACCAATGAAGTCATGGACGGACCGCACTCGGTGGTCTATGATGAGGCAGAAAACCGCCTGCATGCCCAGAAAGCCGTGATGGCACTGACGATGGGATAATACTTGTCATCCTGTAAGTTTTAGATATTAGGAGTTGCCTGAATTGGGCAGCTCTTTTACAACAAGGTTCTTCCTTTGTTCGAGCCGGTGTCTTCACCGAGCGAGAGAGTTGACCCGTGGTCTCCAAAAATTTCCTGCGCAAGTTTATGCCTTGATACTGTTTTAAATGTTCATGGCAAGGTCAGGTCGAAGACCTGACTGTCGGGTATAAAACCCGACCTACTTGAATCATCTTGACAAATTGCTCACAGAGTGTAAAATACATCCATATACCATCCATATAGATGGTGAGGAGATGAATGATGAACGAATCAGAAAAGATCACGATCAATATGGGCATGGTGGACCTGGGGCGCATTGACCTGCTGGTGGAGGAAGGTTTCTATGGCAATCGCACCGATTTCATCCGCACTGCCATCCGCAACCAGCTGGATAAGCACTCCGATGAGGTGGCACATGTCGCCAGCCGGCGCGACATGGTGATTGGCTCACTTATTTACTCCCGCAAGGAGTTGGAACAATTAAAAGCCAAGGATGAAAAGCTGAATATCAAGGTGATCGGACTCTTCATTCTGTCGCAGGACGTGACACCTGAGCTGGCGCTGGCAACCATTGAGTCGGTGGTGGTGCATGGCGCCTTCAAAGCGCCGGATGATGTCAAGGCGGCGCTGGCGGAGAGGCTGAGGTAAGGGCGCTGTTAAGATCGGGGAATTGCCATCGCGAGGAATATCATCCCGGTTCCTTTCTGGGGCGAAGCAATCTCAGGTTTTGGAAAATGAGATCGCTATACTGCGTACCCCGCTCCGCTCTGCGTCCCTGTGGGATTGAAATGGGAATGACACGAAAGGTTTTTCAACACCCTCGACAATTTGTGTCCCTCGACAATTTGCTTGCATGACAATTTGCTTGCACAACAATTTGTGTCGACAATTTGTGTCGACAATTTGCTTGCACATTCTTCATTCTCTGGTATAATCTTAGATTGTGACTGGTCCGGTCGTCGGTTCGTGAGTGCTGGCGGCCAGGAGACCTGCATAAGAAATATTTTAGGAGCAGATGTCATGTCGTTAACATTGGAAGAAAAATCAGAGATCATCAAGAATTTTGAGCGCCACGAGGGCGATTCTGGCTCACCTGAAGTTCAAATTGCTTTGCTGACCAAACGTATTCAACAGCTCACCGAGCACCTGCGCGTGAACAAACACGATGAAAGTTCCCGCCGTGGGCTGCTTAAAATGGTCGGTCAGCGCCGCCGGCTGCTGACTTACCTGCGTCAGAAGGATTACGACCGGTTCCTGACTCTGACCGACGCCCTCAACATTCGCAAGAAATAAGTGCTTTCGACTGTTTGAAGGGGATCAACCGCAGATGCAATTTCCGGAGGCTGATGCGCCGGGAATTGCCCACCTGCGGATTTTGCATATTAATTTTTATTAGGCTGCATCAGTCGGGTATTGAAATTTGCTGAGAAAAGCCTTTCTCGCCGGATTTCAGTTCCTGACCTGGTGGGCAAACAACTGAAAAGGAAAAAATGAAACCAGAACCAAAATTTTATTCAACCAGGCTGGGTGATAGGGACGTTACCTTTGAAACTGGTCGACTTGCCCTGCAGGCTGGCGGTTCCGTCACGCTGCGCCAGGGAGACAGTATCATCTTTGCCGCCGCCACCATGGGTGAGGTGCGCGAAGGCACTGACTTCTTCCCACTGACCGTGGACTATGAAGAGCGCATGTATGCCGGCGGACGCATCCCCGGTTCGTTCTTCCGCCGTGAAGGGCGCCCGAGCACGGATGCCACCCTGGTGGCACGCCTGACAGACCGTCCCCTGCGCCCGCTCTTCCCGGAGGGGATGCGCAATGAAGTGCAGGTCGTGCTCATGTCGCTCTCCGCAGACACCGAAAATCCACTAGATATCCTCGCGATCAACGCTGCTTCGGCAGCCCTGATGATCTCCGACATCCCCTGGGGTGGCCCGGTGGGCGCAGTGCGCATCGGCTATGTCGATGACAAACTGGTGGTGAACCCCACCTTCCAGGAGATGGAAGTCTCCGGTCTTGACCTGCGCGTGGCTGGCACCCGCCAAGCCATTTTGATGGTGGAATGCGGCGCCAACCAGGTCACCGAGACCCTCATGGTTGAAGCCCTCGAGCTGGCACACCGCTCCATCCAACCAATCATTGACCTGCAGGAGCAGATGGCACGTGAGCTCGGCAAGCCCAAATGTGAGCTTGTTTACTATGTGCGGGATGCATTGCTGAAAGTCCAGGCAGAAAGCGCCATCAAAGAGCGCCTGACTGCCATTCTCGATCAGCCGTACAGCAAGGAAAACTTGTATGGTGGCATCAGACTGCTCAAGGATGCCTACCTTGAAGAAATGACCACAGGCACAGAAGAAGATCCAGTCAGCAAAGAGGCTCTTTCGGTTGCCTTTGAAGAGGCTGAACGGAAGATCATTCGTGACCGTATTCTCTATGACAACAAGCGCCCGGATAACCGCACCCCTGAACAGGTTCGTGACATTTATTGCGAAGTGGACATCAGCCCGCGTGCGCATGGCTCCGGTCTGTTCACCCGTGGTGAAACCCAGGTGCTCACACTGGCAACCCTCGGCACCCCCAAGGAAGCCCAGGAATTGGACAGCCTGGTCCAAAACGAGGTCAAGCGCTACATGCACCATTACAATTTCCCGGGCTACTGCACCGGCGAAGTCAAACGCGTTGGCAGTCAATCCCGCCGTGAGATCGGGCATGGTGCCCTGGCGGAACGTGCCCTCGTGCCGGTGCTCCCCGACGAAAAAACCTTCCCTTATACCTTGCGCTTGGTCTCAGAAGTGATGGGCTCGAATGGCTCATCCTCCATGGCATCCGTATGCGGCTCCACCCTGGCGCTGATGGACACGGGTGTCCCGATCACAGCACCGGTTTCCGGTGTGGCGATGGGTCTGGTCATGGAAGGCGATAAATACGTCATCCTGACCGACATCCTCGGCACCGAAGATCACCTCGGCGATATGGATTTCAAAGTGACCGGCACCACGCATGGCATCACTGCCCTGCAAATGGATATCAAGGTCAGCGGCATTACCTCTGCCATCATGGCAGAGGCTTTGGAGCGCGCCCGCGTGGCACGTCTGAGCATCCTCGATAAGATGCTGGCTGTCATTCCTGAGCCCAATAAATCCTTGAAACCGCATGCCCCGCGCATCGAAGTGGTGAAAGTGCCGATTGACAAGATTGGTGCGATCATCGGCCCAGGTGGAAAGAACATTCGCGCCCTGCAGGAAGAGACCAACACGAAGATCGATATCGATGATGATGGTTCGGTTTTCATCGCTGCCTTTGACGGTGTCGGCTTTGAAGAAGCCCGTGACCGCATCCTGGCATTGACCGAGACACCTGAAATTGGTCGTATTTACACTGGCAAGTGCGTGCGTGTGACCGATTTTGGCGCATTCATTGAGATTCTCCCTGGCTTGGACGGATTGGTACATATTTCGCAGCTTGCCAGCGAACGCATTGCCAAGGTCGAGGACGTGGTCAATCTCGGAGATGAGCTGACTGTGATGGTGATCGATATCAGTGCTGACGGCAAGATCCGTTTATCCCGCAAGGCATTGCTGGAAGGCTGGACGGCTGAAGAGGCACGTGAACACGACAATGCCAACCGCAGCAAGAGCAGTGGGGGCGGGAGCCGCTCCGGCAGCCATGGTAGTGGCGACCGGCGCAGCGGCGGTTCCAACCGCGGTGGCGGGGATCGCCGTAGCAGCGGTGGAAGCCGAAACGATAAAAGTTAAGATTAGAGTTTTTTGAGCGCAGGGACATGGTATGCCGTGTCCCTGCTTTTTTAATTTTGAATACTTGCAAGTTGACAAAGGCTCATAAACAAAAGTAAGGGCGACGCCTGCGTCGCCCTAAATTCTTCTTGAGGTCAGGTTTCCAAACCCGAAAAAATAATTCACCCCTTTATGCGGTCTGCTTATCAGACGAATTTGATTGTGTTGTATAATGAAATGAGTATTGCGGTAAATTAGTAGGGGCGATCGGTAAAATGCCAGCAGTTTTCTGGTACCGGTCGCTCCTATGAGTCTATTTGCGCCCAGCATGATTGTTACCTATTTTGTGTTGGCAGAAAAGGCATTTCCGGACCCTGCAGGTTGAGCAACTCCGCCAGGGCAGCCCGCATGGCGATCCGATCATCCCAGGGATATTCGGTGCTGCCAAAGCACATGGATTGCTCATGCCCCTTGCCGCAGGCGATCACCAGGTCGCCAGGTTCTGCCAACTGAACAGCGAAGCGAATGGCATCCGCCCGATCGGGTATGCGCCAGAAGGTTTCTCCCTCCATGCCCCCCTTTGCTTCAGCCGCCTCTGCCATGTCCCTTAGGATGGCATCAAGGGATTCTGTGCGCGGGTCTTCCGCGGTCAGGATGGCCAGATCTGCATTTTCAATGGAGACTTGCGGCATCATGCGCCTTTTCTCGCGGTCGCGCAAACCGGCTGAGCCAAAGACCGCGATCACCTTGCCAGTAGTCAACTCGCGGGCAGTCTCCAATGCGCGCAGGAGTCCATTGGGCGTGTGCGCAAAGTCCACGATGGCAGTGAAATCCTGTCCCAGATTGATGCGTTCCATCCTACCTGGTACACCAGGCATCTCTGCGAGTGCCCGCAGGGCAGCCTCCAGGGGAACGCCCAGCCGTAATACGCAGGCAGACAGGGCTGCCAGGCTGTTGGAAACGTTGTAAATCCCGATCAAAGGGGTTCTGACCTGCGCTGTTTGCCCGTTAATGTGGCAGTGGTAGGTGAGCATCTCCGGAGTATTGCTGACCTCTTCCGCCCAGGCGTCGGCTTCGTTTATCATGCTGTAGGTGACTTGGTCTGGCGGTGAGACGCGCTTGAGATATTCATAGGAGCGATCGTCCTTGTTCAAGATGGCTGTGCGGATGTTGCCGTGGGGTTTTGGCGGGGTCTGTGCCAGCCCGCGGAAGAGCAGCCCTTTGGCTTCCAGGTAAGCCTGGTAAGAGCCGTGAAAATCCAGGTGTTCATGGGTGACATTGGTGACAACCGCCAGGTCGTAGTCACAGGCGATCACACGCCCCTGCGTCAGTCCATGCGAGGTGGTTTCGAGGACAACATGTGTCATACCAGCCTCGACCATGCGTGCCAGGTACGCCTGGATCTCGGGCGCATCCGGGGTGGTGACGTGAAACCCGGTGTCCAGTGCTTCATCGCCAATGACCGCGCTGACGGTGGAGATCATGCCGGCTTTGATGCCAGCCTTGAGCAGCATCTGGTGGATTATCATGGTGGTGGTGGTCTTGCCATCGGTGCCAGTAACGCCGATGACAATCAGTTTGCGTGCAGGGAAGTCATGCAAGGCGGCTGCCAAGGTTGCCATGGCATATTTTGTATCACCAGCGACCTGGATGTAGGGGACGTCACAGGCGATCCCATCCTGGTTGCCCATCACCGCCACAGCCCCATTGGCGATCGCCTGGGGGATGAAGCGGTGCCCGTCCGTTTGCCCGCCGCTGATGGCAGCGAAGAGGTCACCGGGCTTCACCTGGCGCGAATCGAGTGCCACACCGCTGATCTCAATCTCTGGAACAGGTGAAAGTACTTCAACCGGTATTTTTGAAAAAAGCATGGAAAGGGATTTAACTTCGGTTGGGCTCATCATAACTCCTCAAAGAGCACTCAAGGATTATTTTTGTAGGCAGACAGATTGCTGCGAGGGATTATAACATCATCCCTGGAGATAGCGATGTTCCAGCCAGACAGAAAGCGCCATCAGGCAGCCCCACAGGAGCAGGGCGCTCAACCCCAACCCGGTGGCGCTGCGCACATCCATGCCCCACAGGCGGGTAACTTCCGTCTGCAGTTCCACGGCTGCCAGGGTGGCATCCTCTGGTTCTCCAGTCGCATCGGCGAAGCCAAGCGAGATCCACAGCCTGCCCTTGTAGCTGCCGACCTGGTCCGTGGAAATCTGCCATGATAGAAGGGTTTCGTGATCATTCTCCAGCAAGGTTTGCACATATCCCTGGGGCGTTTGCTGCAGACCTACAAAAGCCAGTTCAGCCATGACAGGATGCGCATAGTCGCCTGCCTCATCTTGCGATTGACTGGCACTTAGCCTGAGATTAACCTCAGCCTCTTCTCCTGCCTTCAATTCAGCAGGCCAGGAAAGATATATATCAACCGGTCTGGTCGTTTTGAATTCCTTGCCTAAGTCTGTGATCGCCAGGGTGCCTGCCGGGAGGGTGAGCGTATGCTGATTGCGCACACCCGGGATCAAGCGCCAACTGAGCAGGACGGCTGCAAAGACCAGGCAGATCAAGCCCAAAACAAGGGGAATTTTGTGGAAAAAGCAAAGTTTTTTCACCCTGCCAACATTAGCAGGACAAAGCAAAAGCCGATTAAGCTGCCGCTAAGGATGGACAGCCAGTCAAGATGGGTTGTTAAGGCAAAATAAAGCACAAAGGGCAGCAGAACTTCAAGCCAGAGCACAGCAGACCGCACTTTTGCCTGGTTTTTTCGGAGTTTGCTGCTGAGTAGGGATCTGCCTGCCATGATTTCGTCCTTTTTTTATTTCAGTGCCAGGATGGTGGTGAGAATGGCAATGACCACCAGCGGGATCATGCCATATGCCATGATCTTGCGCAGTGCCAGACCTTCCTTGTTGGCAAGCCCCACCGTGCTGCAACCTACGATCACCTTGGCGGGCGACATGACGCTCCCGATGGAACCGCCGGCAGTTTGGGCTGCCACGATCAGCGGTACGCTCAACTTCATCAGGCTGGCAGTATCCATTTGTAACACACCGAAAAGGACATTGGAATTGTTGTTGGAGCCGGTGATGAAGGCGCCCAGCGCACCGATGAAGGGCGCGAGCGCCGGATAGACAGTGAGGCTGAAACTCTCGCTCAAGCCGCGCGCCAGCAGGTTGGTCATGCCGCTGTGCATCATGATGGTTGCCAACCCCACCATGGCGATCACACCCAGGCTGGCATTGGTGGCGCTGCTGAGCACACCCTTGCAGATGCGCCTGGGTGAACCTGGTTTCAGGTAGCCGGCGCGCTGGTAAATAATGAAGGAAATGACGGACGTATATAGCAAAAGTGCGCCCGGGTGACCAAAGATATTGATCGTGCGACCAGGGCCTGCCGGTGTTTCCCATCCATAAGAGGTGATCAGGGCTGGGAACTGCATCTCCAACCTGACCCTGCCCAGGAATTCGTTCACGGGCGGGATGAGCATCACCAAAAAACTGAGCAGCACAAGAATGATGTAGGCGGAGACGGAAAGCAGGAATGAGCGCGGTTTTGTACCTTTATTTTGTGTGACAGGTTCAGGAAGCGTGATGCTGCCAGGTTTGGAGTGGTAGAGCGGGGTTTTGATCAGCAGGAGCCCGACCAGCAGCCCGGCGATGGCAGCGCCGGTGGCAGCCAGCGACCACAACCCGTTGGTTGCCAGCAGGTATTGCGTCCCGCCCATCACCACGCTCAGGATCAGCAGGGCAGGCAGGGCTTTCTTTAAGCCCTTCCAGCCGCAGCCCAGCCATGCCACGATGGCACCGCAGGGGAAGGATGCCACCCCCAGCAGCAGCGCTGTCATGGGTGCCAGCACTTCACCAGGTATGCCCGTGACTGCCATGATGGATTGAAAAGCGGATGCCAGTGAGCCAAAGTTGACTGCCCAGGCATGCCCGATGGCGGACATCACCACCGCCTGGACGGGAGCGAAGCCCATGCCCACCAGTAGTGGCGCACAGATGGCGATCGGCACGCCTAAACCGCCCATGCCTTGCAAAAATGACACCAGCAGCCAGCTGATCAGCAGGGTCTGCATGACGCGGTCATCGGTGAGCGTCGGCAGGCGTTCACCGATCATGCGGATGGCACCGGCTTCATGGACGATGTTGTAGAGCAGCAGCGCTGTCCAGATAATGTAGAGCACGTCCAGGCTGAGTAGGATGGATTTCACCGACGCATACCCGAGCATTTCCCAATCAGCGCCAAATGCCAGCAATGCCACCGCCACTGCTGTCAGCCAGCCAAAAGCACCCGCCTTGCTGCCGCCCCATTTAAAGACCAGCATCAGGATAATGACAACCAACATGGGAAGGAGGGCGAGCAGCCAGTTCACAAAGGTTAACGGCATGGGTGACTGCCTGGCAATGAGTGTTTCACGATCATGTCACTGATTATAAACGAGGAAATGAAACCTGGTCACAAATATGTGAGTATAGACTATCAGATTTGTTATGGGAAAAAATCAGTTTGAGAGTGTTGAATTAATATATGGGATACTCAGCAAAGAGCGCGATCAAACAATTATCCTCATTGAGATCATTGACTAAAAGCTATAACGATAGATCATGCAGTCATAGTTTTATTGTTGTGGATTCAAAAAATTTCTTATGGTAGAACCCCAATTAGAATTCCTTCATCAACAACAACTTCGATATTGCTCTTTCCATCAGCAGCCAACCTCCAAATCGGAGAATCATTCGGCTTTAGATCATGAACATCCAGGAAAAGGTATTGTCCGTCAATCGACCAATAAATGGTCTGAAACGGCTCTGAGAATTCCATCTGCCACAACAAGCTTTCAGCGGTCAAGTTAACTACTGAGAGCAGAAATCTACCATCCTTAGAATTCCTATTTGTTGTAAGGAACGCCAATTGCTCACCATCCGGCGACCAGGCCCAATCTTGTATCAATGTTTCGGATTCCCTCTCTGAATAAGGGGTGTAGAAAATGTCTCCATTGACTTTTCCAACCCCACCGGAAAGGTTAGGATACAAGGCATATTCACCGTCCCTGGAAAGGTCAAGAATGACACGATCAAAGTGTTGCAATAGTACACCACCAGATGTATAAACTGATGCTTTTGATTGATCCTGCTGTCTCTTGATAAGCAACCATGACATCTCACCATCGGATGGTTGTATCCAGGATAATTCGAATTTCGGTAAGGATTCAAAGGAAACAGAAACAGTATCAATTAAGGTATTAGTACCCTTTTTAAGGTTTATCATCCATACCTGTGGTTCACAACATTCCCCAACGATAACTGCGATGGCTTCCCCATCGGGCGACCAGGTTGCTCTTAACAAAGCGTCTTCAGCTTGGTATACACAGGTTTCGGTAGAGTCGCTCAAGGAGTAAATGCATAATTTGTCCTCGACATCGATATAAGCAAAGGCGAGACTGTTCGGAGCCCAAGTCGGAGACAACCAACCTTTTTCCCCTTTTCCTTCGGCCACCACTTTCTTTTCATCCAGGTTAACCAGACTCCATTGCCAACGACCATCGTTGATCACCAGCCAGTGTCCGTCCGGTGACATGATGGGTGCACGGGACAGGTAAAAACCGAGGAAGGCATCGTCGCCATCAGGATTCTCAGTGAGTAGAACTATCTGGTTTCGAGTGCATCCAAAGGTATCAGTGTTGTATAAGTATCCATCCTGAGCTGCAAACAGGATTGTCTCTGTACCAATTGGGGCTGTCGGGGTGATCATTGGCTCAAGTGATATGGAGGGAATTGCCCCGACAGGTTCCAATGTTGAGGTGACATCTGAATCGGTCACAATGACCTGTTCTATGATTTGTGAGGGTGTCGCAAGCGGCTGCGATGAACAACAGCTAATAAAAGATAGTATCATTCCACTCATAAAAACCATAGTGTAAACTTTCCTATCTTTAAGTCGCATGATACCTAATCCCATCCTTTTAGCATGAATTTATGCTCTTTATCTACCCATTATGCTGTTTGCGAAATCATTTATGGATAGGTAATTGATCCGCAAGGACTATCTGGATAAGCATAAGTACTTGTTGTTGGTTCAAAGCCAACCATACCATTTAACCGTACACTTAAATTATTTAGATCTCTTACCTCTAAGCGTAAATGATTTCCAGAGCTGTTCCCTGTATTTCCAACAGTACCAATAATATCCCCTCTATAAACATACCAGTTTTGTAAATAGATAATTTCCCAATTAATATTATACATATGTGCATAATACGCTTTGAGCCCTCCTTGAGTCCTAACCAGATTTCCATATTCTGCATCACTCCAACCTGCAAAACCCACATTATCACTAGAACTGGCATAAATTAGTGTCCCTTGTGGTCGTGCAACATCAATTGCATATCTTGACCAACTAGTATCATGTGCATCAGAATTACATGTAGCAGTCAAATCTGTTCCTCTTTATTTCTTGATTCTTGGCATTAACTATTAATGTTGGACTGGATGAATTTGAGACAGAACCAACAGAAAATATAAATATCAGTAAAAGAGATATGACTAGTCTGGGGGTATAATTTTTTGCATTCATTATATTATCCTTTCCATTTGTCAATATTAATTTTGCTCTGAAGAATTAAAATCGTTAAAATGCCAAGATTCCATCCCTAATTGAAATAATTAGAATAAATTCATTATACCCCCTTTCTTCTATTTGCATTTTATCCCGAATTGCCTTGTACGGTGTCCAGCAGTTCTCAATATGAAAAGCAGGAGTAAGGAAAGCCAATACACGGGAAGGCAAATATGATAATCTTGTAGGTATAATGCTAGAAGAATTGAAGATAACCCGACTGGTCAAGCGATTGGAGCAGAGTTGTGAAGGATTTCCAGATTTGCGGAGAGGGAAGAATAGTACGATGTAGGCATGAGTGCCTTTTCCGTGTTTTTTACGCAAAGCCCATCGTTTTTGGCGCATCAATGGGACATGAAATTGCGCAAAGGGCGCAGTAATGCCGAAAGCCTGTTTGAACTGAGCGATATACCCAGCGACAACCAGATCCGAAACTTGTTGGATCCGGTCAGCCCGGAGCATCTACAATCGGTGTACCGGCAAATATTTCTGGCGTTGGAGCAAACGGATATCTTGAAAAGCCGTCGTTGCTATGCCAATCAGCTCTTAGTAGCGATCGATGGGACAGAATATTTCTCGTCCCAAAACATTCATTGCGAGAATTGTAATCATCGCGAACTGAGCAATGGCAAAACCAACTATTTTCATAGTGCCTTGACCCCGGTGATCGTGCAGCCGGGGAATGAAACGGTGATTTCACTGGAACCAGAGTTCATCGTTCCCCAAGATGGGCAGGAGAAGCAGGATTGTGAGATTCAGGCAGCCAAACGTTGGGTAGAAAAACAGGGTGAGTTTTACGCCAAGAGAGACGTGACCCTTCTGGGGGACGATTTGTTCAGTCGTCAGCCGTTTTGTTTAGCGCTGAAAGACAAACATTTCCATTTCATTCTGGTCTGCAAGCCTGATTCGCACAGCAATCTGTATCAAACGGTAGCTTTTCTGGCTGCCAACCAGGTTTTAGGCACGAAAGTAGTCCGGCGATGGGTTGGAAAGTACGCAGAAATCTCAACCTATCGCTATGCCAACCAGCTGCCATTGTGTGGCGAGCAGGATGCGTTACAGGTTGGTTGGTGCGAAGTGACCATTACGCGCGAAGATACAGGGGCTGCGATCTACAAAAATGCTTTTGTGACTGATTTTGAAGTAACCGAAACGAACGTTGAAGCCATTGCCCGAGACGGAAGGGCACGCTGGAAAGTTGAAAACGAAAACAACAACGTCCTGAAAACCAAAGAGTATCATATCGAACACAACTTTGGACACGGAAGCCAACATTTAGCCGCCCTGTTGCTCTCGCTAAACTTGCTGGCTTTCTTGTTTCGCACGGTTTTGGATCTGGCGGATGAGCAATATCGTGCTATTCGCCAAACGTTGGGGACGCGCCAACGATTTTTTCAAGATTTAGAAGCCTTGTTGCGCTATTTCCAATTCGAAAATTGGGATGCTGTGCTTTCTTTCATGTTCAAAGGTCTTGAACTGGATACAGGATGACGATAATCCCTGGTTTCCCTGGCTTGATCCCATCGGCTGCGCTGATTTGCTCTCGACAGCCTATTTTTATTTCCACAGTCGCTGTTCTGCACCTCCCTGACGATGACCCAGTTCCCTGCCGGACAGTTTTAGATAGTTTCATTCATCTGTGTCTTCGTCTTAGGCTTTGCCTTCCTTGTTATATTGAGAATTGCTGGTCGTCGACACTTGACACAAGCTGCTACAGACTATCAACTACGAGCCACGGGCTCATAGTATAATCCTTCCCATGCCCTCACTCGTCGCCCTGGATATTGAAACCACCGGTCTCGACCCTTCCGCCGACGCCATCATCGAAATCGCCGCGGTGAAATTCAACCATAAGCGCATCGAGGCGGAATGGTCCACCCTTATCAACCCGCGCATGTCCATCTCCGCTTTCATCACGCGCCTCACTGGCATCACTAACAACATGGTGATGCACGCGCCCCTGCTGATCGACGTCCTGCCTGATTTGGTGACCTTCGTGGGCGACCTGCCCGTGGTGGGGCACAATGTGGCATTTGACCTGGGCTTCCTCAACAAGGCGGGTGCACTCAGGCAGAACCTCTCAATCGACACCTACGAGCTGGCAGCCGTATTGATGCCCACCGCCAGCCGCTACAACCTCTCCGCCCTCGGGCAGCAGCTCGGCATCCTCCAGCCTGCCACCCACCGCGCCCTGGACGATACGCGTGCCACGCATGCCGTCTATCAGGCATTGCTGGAGAAAGCGCGCACTCTGCCGCTGGATCTGATCGCCGAGATTGTGCGCCTGTGCGACGGGCTCGGCTGGCGTGCTGAGATCCCCTTCCGCCAGGTGCTGCAGGAACAGATCAAGCAGCCCGTCAAAGCCAAACCTGACCAACCCGATGCTGCGGGGCCTTTATTTGATGCCCCTGACCACAGCCTGAACACCACGCTGGTGCCCAATGACATGATGACCCCGCTGGATATCGACGAGGCGGCAGCCATCCTGGAAGCCGGCGGTCCCTTCTCCAAGCGCTTCCCCGAATATGAGAACCGCCCCCAGCAGGTTTCAATGCTGCGCGCTGTGGCGAACGCCTTCAACGAGTCCCAGCATTTGCTGGTGGAAGCTGGCACGGGCACGGGCAAGTCATTTGCCTACCTGGTGCCTGCTGCTCTGTGGGCGATGCAGAACAACGCACGCGTAGTGATCTCGACCAACACCATCAACCTGCAGGATCAACTCATCCAGAAAGATATCCCCGATCTATGCAAAGCGCTTGACCTCGACCTGCAGGCAGCCGTCTTGAAGGGGCGCAGCAATTACCTCTGTCCGCGTCGCCTGGCGCTGATGCGCAAGCGCTCGCCTGAGAACCAGGACGAGATGCGCGTGTTGGCAAAGGTGTTGGTGTGGCTGCTGGAATCGCACAGCGGAGACCGCAGTGAGATCAACCTGAACGGACCGGCGGAACGCATGGTCTGGTCGCGTCTCTCGGCTGAGGATGAGGGCTGCAAGCTGGAAGTGTGCCTGAAGCGTACCGGCGGACGCTGCCCGTTCTACCAGGCACGCATGGCGGCTGAGAGCGCACACATCCTCATCGTCAACCATGCGCTGCTGCTGGCAGATGCCGCCACCAACAACCACGTGCTCCCGCGCTACAGCTACCTGGTGATCGATGAAGCCCATCACATCGAATCCGCCACCACGGATGCAATGTCGTTCAAGGTGCGTGAGCAGGATATCACCCGCCTGATGCGTGAGCTGGGCGGCGCGGAGACGGGCACACTCGGCAGGCTGATGGGCATCTCACGCGAACTGCTGAAGCCAACTGACTTGATGGTGATAACCCAGATGGTAAACCAGGCGGCTGACCTGGCATTCCGCTTTGAGAACCAGATGAACAGCTATTTCAAGGCACTGGATTACTTCCTGAAGGAGCAGCGCGAGGGCAAATCGGTGGGGACGTATGCGCAGCAGGTGCGCATCCTGAAATCCACACGTACTTTGCCATGCTGGATGGACGTGGAGATCGCCTGGGAACAGGCGGCTGAGACGCTCAAAAGCCTGCAGGAGATGATCAAACGCGTGCGAGAACCACTGAGCCAACTGGCGGAGGATGCCGAAGACATGGCAGGCAGCCTTGGCTCGCTCAGCATGATGCTGGAGGAGATCGGGCGCAACCTGACCGGTCTGACATTAGAACCGGAGGAAAACCAGATCTACTGGGTGGAGTTGGACCCCAATCGCGGGCGTATTACCCTGCAGGTGGCGCCGCTGCACATCGGCACGCTAATGGAGAAATACCTGTGGTTCGAGAAAGCCAGCGTGATCCTGACCTCCGCCACGCTGACGACCAATGGCGAGTTTGATTACATCCGCAAGCGCCTGAATGGGCAGGATGCGGAGGAGCTAACCGTGGGCTCCCCCTTTGACTATGAAAACGCAGCCATGGTGTACCTGGCAACAGACATCCCCGAACCGAATGACGGGCATGGGCACCAAAAGATGCTCGAGAACACGCTGGTGAACCTGGCAAAAGCCACGGGGGGGCGTATGCTGGTGCTGTTCACCTCGTATGCGCAGTTGCAAAAGACCTCGCAGGCGATCGAGGGACCGCTCTCGAAGGCGGACATCACCGTGTATGAGCAGGGCGAAGGAGCTTCTGCCAGCTCGCTGCTGGATAGCTTCCGTGACACGGACAGAGCCGTGCTGCTGGGAACGCGCGCATTCTGGGAGGGGGTGGACGTGCCCGGCGAGGCACTTTCGGTACTGGTGATCGCCAAGCTGCCCTTTGACGTGCCAACAGACCCGATCATAGCAGCGCGCTCGGAGACCTTTGACGACCCCTTCAACGAGTACAGCCTGCCTGAGGCGATCTTGCGCTTCCGCCAAGGGTTTGGACGGTTGATCCGCACGCAGACTGACCGCGGCATCGTGGTGATATTGGATAAGCGCCTGCTGACCAAGCGTTATGGAAGGTTGTTCATGGACTCGCTGCCAACATGCAACGTGGTGCAGGGCTCGGTACTGAATTTGCCCGAGCGGGCGACGAGGTGGTTGAATCTGTAGGTGGGTAGTCTCCAGTCGTTAAGTCGTTAGTCGAAAAATCGTATAATCAATTTGGTGGGTAGTCCTGGAAAAAAGAAAATGCCATGAGCAATGACAATTCCTATCTTCTCTCTAAAACTGACTTTCTACTTTACCTCGAATGTCCGATGCACCTGTGGGCAAAGGTGCACGGTCAGTCTGACTTGACGCCTTCCCCGATGATGCAGAGCTTGTTCAGGCAGGGATACGAGGTTGAGCAGCTGGCACTGAAATACCTGCGTGAGTTCGTTATCCGCCCATCAGCAGGCAAGCGCATCAGCAGCCAGGAGACATTCAGCGATGTACCGTTCGCTGCCAGGGTGGACGCGCTCGTGCATGTCCCCGCCACGGATTGCTACGATCTCTATGAGATCAAGAGCAGCACGAGTGTAGACAAGGAGCATTATTGGGACTGCGCTTTCCAATACCTGGTATTAAAGCAATACCTCAGAATTGAGCATGTTTTCCTGCTGCATTTAAATGGTGAATACATACTGAGGGATCATTTGGACATGGAGCAGCTTTTCGTGGCAGAAGATGTCACCGGCAAGGTGCAGGAATACGCAGAAAGCGCAAAGGATGAAAGGCAAAAAGCGCTTCAAGTGGCATTGCGTGAAGAATCGCATGGGATTGAGCACTGCTACAGCCCGAAGAGCTGTCCCTGCCCGCAGCTCTGTCATCCATCCCTGCCTGATTTCTCCATCTATGATATTGCCGGCTTGCACAAACCAAAAAAGCAGGCACTCGAACGCATGGGCATCCTCGAGGCTGCCAAGGTGCCACCCATTTTCAAATTGAATGAAAACCAGCGCCAGATCGTCCATATGGCACAGCACGGCATGCCCCTGGTGGACCAGGATGGCATTCGCAATGCATTGGCGCAGCTTTCATTCCCGCTTTATTTCCTGGATTACGAAACCTTTAACGCAGCCATCCCCATGTATGCGGGCTATCATCCCCAGCAGCAGATGGTCTTTCAATATTCCCTGCACCGTCTGGACGCCCTCGGAGGTATCCTGACCCACACGGAGCATGTCTGCACGGATCGCAAGGAACCTTCACTTGATTTGCTGAGTAAACTCAGCCATGAGGTTGGCAGTTGTGGGACGGTATTGGTGTGGAACAAGTCGTTTGAGATGACCCGCAATTCCGAAATGGCGGAGATCCACCCGGAGTATCAGCCGTCCCTGGAGGATATGAACAGCAGGATTTACGATCTGGCGGATTTTGTCAAGAAAGGGCTGTACCTGCATCCAGGCTTCAGGGGGAGCTGGTCGATCAAGAACGTGCTGCCGGTGATGGTGCCAGGGTTGAGCTACGAGGATATGGAGATTGGCGAAGGGGGACAGGCTTCAGAAGCCTGGTGGCAGATGGTGTATGGCAACGCTCCCTTAGAAGAAAAGGAGCGCACCCGGCAGGCACTGTTAAAGTACTGCGAGCTGGATACGCTGGCGATGGTGAGGATATACGAGCGCTTGGTGGAGGAATCTTAGCCAATAGTCGGTAGTCAATAGTCGCTAGTCGAAAGTCAAAGAGCAAAGATCGCCAAGTTTGAAAAGATCGCCAAGTTCGCCACGAAAATACACACACCACCTCCTATTTTTAATGCTACAATAATCCCAACCGCATGAAACCACAGAAGGAAAGCCATGCCCCGCGCCTGAGATCAAAAATAAGCTTGTGCAGCGCGAAATCACCGCCGACTACGCCGCCATTGACCGCCTGGTGTATGAGTTGTATGAGTTGACCAATGAGGAGATTGAGATTTTGGAGGGCTCTTAATTTGTCATTGCGAGGAATATCATCCCAGTTCCTTTCTGGGGCGAAGCAATCTCAGGTTTTGGAAAATGAGATCGCTATACTGCGTACCCCGCTCCGCTCTGCGTACCCTGTGGGCACTGCACCCCTTGGGGCTGCATCCCTTTGGGATTGAAATGGGAATGACACGAAAGGTTTTTCAACACCCTCATTTCTCTTTCTTTGTACCCCTACGGGGCACTTTGTACCCCTGCGGGGCACTTTGTACCCCTACGGGGCACTTTGTACCCCTGCGGGGCACTTTGACTAATGACTAACAACTAATGACTTTTTTAAGACAACCCCAAAATCCTGTCCGTCTCCAAATCTATATCAATGTCATAGTAAGCTGGCCTCGTGGGTAGACCGGGCATGGTGCTCATGGTGCCCAGCAGCGGGTAGAGGAAGCCTGCGCCGATGGAAGCACTCACATCCCGGATGGGAATGCGGAAGCCCTTCGGTACGCCCTTCAGGCTGGCATCATGGCTGAGGCTGAGGTGCGTCTTTGCCATGCAGATGGGCAATTTGTCATAGCCCAGGTGCGTGTACTCTGCGATGCGCGCTTCCGCTTCAGGGCTGTAATCGACGCCGTCCGCGCCGTACACGTCGCGCGCAATGATCTCGATCTTATCCTTGATGGGCAGGTCCAGGTCATAGAGGAATTTAAAGCTGGCAGGCTTTTCTGCGGCTTTCATCACAGCCCTGCCAAGCTCAACTGCGCCTGCCCCGCCCTTCTCCCAGTTCTCACAGACAACGGCATCCACCACATCGCCTTCTTCCAAGGCAATCTTGCGGATAAGGGCAAGCTCGGATTCAGTATCGGTCGGGAAGCGGTTGATCGCCACGACCACGGGAATGCCAAACCTGCCCGCAATGCGGATGTGTGCCAGCAGATTGCCCATGCCAGCTTGCAGCAGTTCCAGGTTCTCATTGGTGTATTCAGGCGCCAGGGGCGTGCCTGCCACCACCTTGGGTCCGCCGCCGTGCATCTTGAGGGCGCGCACGGTTGCCACCAGCACAACCGCATTGGGCAGGTTGCCGGAATAACGGCATTTAATATCAAAGAATTTCTCCATGCCCATATCCGAGCCAAAGCCTGATTCGGTGATAACGTAATCTGCCAACTTCAGCCCGATGCGGTCCGCCATGATGGAGCTGTTGCCGTGGGCGATATTGGCAAAGGGACCGGCATGCACGAAGACGGGCGTGCCCTCAAGCGTCTGCACCAGGTTGGGCTTGATGGTATCCTTCATCAGCACGGTCAGGGCACCGGCACAGCCGATGTCATCAGCCGTGATGGGCTCACCCTTGCGGTTCAGACCGATCACCATCCTGCCGATGCGGGCGCGCATATCTGCCAGACTGGTGGTGAGCGCCAGGATTGCCATTAGTTCACTGGCAACAGTGATGTAAAAATTGGTCTTGAGTTCAAAATTCTTTTCCTCAGATCCTTGCCCCACGGTGATGCCGCGCAGCATGCGGTCATTGATATCCAGACTACGCCGCCAGGTGACTGTGGCAGGGTCGATATCCAGGCGGGCAAAGCGTGCTTTTTCCTCTTCGCTCAGTTGATCCGGGTCGGTTTCAGTAATGCCAAGATTTTTCAAGCGTGCCTGCATGCCAATGGCGAAATGGCGCCTGCCCTGTTTGTCTTTGGGGCAGAGGCGGTCAAACAGGGCTTTGTCAGACTGGTAGGATTCATGGAACATGCGCGTATCGATGGCAGCCGCCAGCAGGTTGTTGGCAGCGGTGATGGCATGAATGTCACCCGTCAGGTGCAGGTTGAAATCTTCCATCGGGACGACCTGGGAGTAGCCTCCGCCGGCAGCCCCGCCCTTGATGCCAAAGGTCGGTCCCTGGGATGGCTGGCGAATGCAGGTGATCACGCGCTGCCCGAGGTGTGCACCCAGCGCCTGGCTAAGACCCACCGTTGTGGTGGTTTTACCTTCACCTAAAGGCGTGGGGGTGATGGCAGTCACATCAATGTACTTGCCATCGGGCACATCCGCCAGGCGCTCCAGCACGCTCAGCTTCACCTTGGCTTTATACTCACCGTAAAATTCGATCTCATCAGGCAACAAGCCCATTTCCTCTGCCACCTGTGCAATGGGCTTCAGCCTGGCGTCCTGCGCGATCTCTATATCAGGAGGGACAGGTGTCAATCGGCTCAATGGGGTGGGGATAAAATGGGTCAGACCTGGTTTGGATTTGAAGGTAGTCATCGATAAGCTCCTGGTTTGAATTCTTTAATAAATAATATCATTGATTTGAACTGGCGTGGAAACAACCCGGAAAAGTAGGAGGTGTGGAAGTGAAGTAAGCAAAGTCCAATCAAGGCTTCCATATTGACACTTATAGGCCTAAGTGTAAATATAAGGCTTTCATATTTACACTTTAAGGACTATGTGTTAACATAATTATTGGACAGCGCCAAAAACTGTCAAAAGGATATTGGGCTTTTATTCCCAACCCACTGCCACCTGCTCTTGTCTGGAATGAGCAGCTTGTTTCCATTCTTGCAGAAGCAGAACGTGAGCTGGGTCAGCTATCAGCCATGAGCAGTTCCTACCCTTACCCGCATATCCTCCTGCAACCCTTCAAGCACACTGAGGCAGTCATCTCATCCCATATTGAAGGGACACGAACATCATTGGCAGACCTTTACCATTATGAGATTGCGCAGCCTTCGTTCCTTGAGCCAAGCGGAGATGCCCGAGAAGTTTTGAATTACATGCATGCCATGGATTATGGACTGGAACGCTTTAATACCTTGCCAGTCAGCCTGCGGTTGATCCGTGAGCTGCATGGCATTCTCATGGAAGGCGTCCGGGGAGGGCTGATCAGCCCAGGTGCGTTTCGCCACAGTCAAAATTGGATCGGACCCGCAGGGTGTACGCTCTCAACGGCGCCATACGTACCACCCCCTATAGAAGAGATGATATCTGCACTCAATGCACTGGAAAAATTCTTATATGGCGGACAGGCGATCCCTCCATTGGTGCGTTTGGGATTGATCCATTATCAATTTGAAGCCATTCACCCCTTCCTGGATGGAAATGGACGCGTTGGCAGGCTCCTGATCGTGATCCTTTTGTGCGCCTGGGGTCTTTTACCGCAGCCCGTGTTGAATTTAAGCCCTTATTTTGATCGGTACCGCCAGGCATATTATGACAATTTGCTGGCAGTCTCACAAAATGGGAGTTGGGAAGACTGGCTAATTTTCTTTTTGCGAGGTCTGCGGGATCAAGCCCATGACGGAACATACCGTATGGATCTTTTAAAGGAAATACGGATCAAATACCAGCCTGTGATCGACGCAGAACGCAACAAAGCGCGCATGACTGAAATTGTCGAATTCCTGTTCTCCAGACCAATCCTTACCATCAAACAGGCTGCTGATGGGCTGGGAATTCCCTTGAAAACAATTGGGAATTACTTTGCCAAACTCCAGCGAGTGGACATATTGCACGAAAAAACGACATTTGGCAGGAACCGTATATTCCAAGCTGATGAAATCCTCAATGCCATCAAGGGCTTTGATGGATTAACTTAAATTTTGCGCATGCTGTAGAAAGTAATGGCAGGCGCAATTATTCAGCAAGCTCTAAAACAGCCTGGATCAATCCCCCAATTCCGACCAGGTGGTCAGACATGGGTAGGCTTCCACGCGGGCTGGGGGGGTATTGCCAACATAAGTCACCCCGACTTCCACACCCACACTGCCGCTGGCTTCAATATTCTCAGGGTAAGCCGCACCACCCCCCACAATTTCGCCCTTTTCATCAAACAAGAGCACATAAATGTAGATATCGGTGATGCTGCGGTCGAGCATATTGACAATTTTGACCGTCACCTTGGGCAAATCATTATCGATGGCATAGGTGACGTCATTAGCGATCAGCGGGTTGGCAGAAAGCTCATGCTCCACGAAATCACCCGGAAGGACGATCACATCCACTTTATCCGGGCTGGCACCGCTTAACAATGGAATGGCGTCAGGAGAAACGCCCAGGGTCTCCCCAGGCCAGATCAAGTCAATGGTGCCAGAGCTGACATTGCTGATCGTGCCATCTGCCTCATAAATAGTGAGCACGTAACGTGAATTCTCAATGATGCGATCAGTGACATTTTTAACTAAAAACCCACCGCCGACCTGGATATCATCCTGGATAAAGCCAAAATCCATCACTTTGAGGTTGTTGCGCCAATCGCCATCCTCATAACAGGCAGAATAGATGCTTTTGGTGGGGTAGAAGACAATGGCTGCCGGGGCTTCGGTAACGGAGCCATAAACATTCACGCCAACCTGGTCTTTTCCGGGCAGGATGCTGACATAGCCGATACCGCCCCCCACCAGCCTGCCATCTTCATCCAGGGCAATGGCATTGATGCGAAGATCTGTGTAAGTGACCGCGCTGGCATTGGCAATCAGACCGGTAAAAACATCGAAACCGGGGTCATCGAAATAGCGTGTATTGCTGATCTTAAATGGGGAATTGTAACCCGAGTTTTCCTCTGTAGAATAGACCCATTCCACATCCACCTTATACACCGCGACGCCTTCATCCAGCAGGATTTGGCTGACCGCGCCCACTGTTTGACCCGGCAGGATGAAATCGATCGGCCCGGTGTCGGTGCTTATGGTTGCCCCACCCACATCATAAGCAAGAATGGTGTATTCAATATTGTAATAAGTCAGATTGGTATCCAGGTTTTCCAGCACGAATGCCGTGGTAAGGTTTTCTTCTTCCTGGATAAATATGGAGCTTCCCAACTGCAGGGTTTCTTCCTCTTCCATGGGGCTTTCGGCTAACTGTGTCTCTCCTGTGGGCGCATCAGTGGGAACTTCAGGGGAAGGTACTTCTGGCGAATTCGAGGTTGCCGTTGGGTCTGGTGTTTTCCCGGCGGGGCTGCATCCCACCATTCCCAGTAAAACAAGAATGGACAGTCCAATGATAAATATGGACCTGGTTCTCATTAACACGAGCTGCTCCTTGGGTGAATTAGACCTGGTCTTGATCGTCATCTTATCGCAACTGCTCTTTACCATCCAATCATAATCGATTTCAGGCAAGAAAAACCTGCGAAAATTGTTTTTCGATCCTTCAATTTCCTATAGTTTACTGTATCATGCTGAAAACTTAATAAAGCCAAAAACGCAGATTTATGAAAGGGGTCAAAAGCATTTAACAGTAGGGCGGGTGGGACTTGAACCCACATGGTGTCTCCACCGACGGATTTTAAGTCCGTTGCGTCTGCCGATTCCGCCACCGCCCCATGGTCTTCAATGTTGTGCACTATTTTACCATTATCCTGCAAATAGTGGAATTGATTTATTTATTGAGGTACTGAACTTCAGTACAATCATATGGATATTTTGGGTTACAATTATTCATTGGGCTTGTCTCGCTTGCCCGATTAAATTACAGATATATGAGTTGATCAATTGAACTCAAAATAAACAAGAGGAGTTGATTTTATGAAACGTGAAATGGTAATGACGGATGCCAATGAGGCGACGGCTTATGTTTCTTATAGGCTGAGTGAAGTTATAGCAATCTATCCCATCACGCCTTCTTCCCCCATGGGGGAATATGCGGATGCCTGGATGACGGAAGAAACCCCAAACTTATGGGGAACCGTTCCCATTGTCCAAGAAATGCAATCTGAGGGTGGTGCTGCTGGGGCAATCCATGGCGCTTTACAGGCAGGTGGTCTCTCAACCACGTTCACTGCATCCCAGGGTCTTCTATTAATGATCCCTAATATGTACAAGATTGCAGGTGAATTGACGCCAACAGTCTTCAACGTTAGCGCCCGTTCCCTGTCTGCACAAGCTTTGTCCATTTTTGGCGACCATTCAGATGTGACTGCCTGCCGGGCCACAGGTTTTGCAATGCTTGCCTCCTGCTCGGTACAGGAAGCGCAAGACCTTGCTTTGATTTCACATGCAGCCACGCTGCGTTCCCGCATTCCCTTCCTGCACTTCTTTGATGGCTTCCGCAGTTCTCATGAGATTAATAAGATTGAACGCATCACTGATGAAGATATGAGAGCGATGATCGATGATACATGGGTCGTTGCGCACCGCCAGCGGGCACTCTCGCCGGATAATCCCGTGGTGCGTGGCACTGCCCAAAACCCGGATGTCTACTTCCAGGGTCGCGAGACGGTTAATACCTTCTATGCTAAATGTCCTGCCATCGTTGAAGAGGAAATGGTCAAATTTGGAAAATTGACCGGTCGCAACTACCGTCTCTTTGAATATACCGGCGCACCTGATGCGGAGCGTGTGATTGTGATCATGGCTTCTGGTGCTGAAACTGCCGGTGAAACTGCCAAACACCTCAATGCAAAGGGTGAAAAAGCGGGCGTTGTGACGGTTCGATTGTATCGCCCCTTCTCCGTTGAACATCTGATGAAAGCACTCCCTGCCACAGTCAAGAAGATCGCTGTATTGGATCGCACCAAGGAACCCGGTGCCAATGGCGAACCGCTTTACTTGGATATCGTCAATGGGCTGCGCGTCGGCATGGATCAGGGTTTGGCCCCCTTCAAATCGCTCCCTCATGTCATTGGCGGGCGTTATGGTCTTTCATCAAAAGAATTCACCCCTGCCATGGTTAAAGGCGTCTTTGATGAACTGAAGAAAGATAACCCCAAGCTCAGTTTTACAGTAGGCATCATCGATGATGTGAGCCACGCCAGCCTGGAATACGACCCCACCTTTGAGACCCTGGGCAATGATGTTGTTCAAGCTATGTTCTATGGGTTGGGTTCAGACGGTACCGTGGGTGCAAACAAAAACTCCATCAAGATCATTGGTGATGAGACTGATAATTATGCACAGGGTTATTTTGAATATGATTCAAAGAAGTCCGGTGCTGTCACGGTTTCACACCTACGTTTTGGCCCCAAACCCATTAAAGCGCCTTATATGATTGCTGAACGGGAAGCCAACTTTGTAGCCTGCCATCAAGTTTCGTTTGTTGATCGTTTTGACATGCTCAAGTATGCCAGACCAGGTGCAGTCTTTCTTCTCAACCATACCCAACCTGCTGATAAAGTCTGGGATTATCTTCCGCAGGAAATGCAAAAGGATTTGATCGAGAAGAAGATCCAATTCTATGTCATTGATGCTTATGATGTTGCAGAAAAAACGGGTATGGGTCAACGCATCAATACTATCATGCAGACCTGTTTCTTTGCCATCAGCGGTGTTCTCCCGCGAGATGAAGCCATTTATCAGATCAAAAAATCCATTCAAAAAACTTATGGAAAACGCGGTGAAGCAGTGGTGAATAAAAACTATGCTGCGGTTGATCAAGCTCTGGCCAACCTGCATAAGGTGACCGTGCCTGATAAAGTGACGAGTACCTTCACCCGCCGCCCACCTGTACCGGCTGAAGCACCGCAATACGTGCGTGATGTGCTCGGTAAGATCATTGATCGCAAGGGTGATAGCGTGCCTGTCAGTGGCATGCCGATTGATGGCACCTTCCCTGTCGGCACCACCAAATGGGAAAAGCGCAATATTGCGCTTGATATCCCAGTTTGGGAACCTGATGTGTGTATCCAATGTGGTCGCTGTTCATTTGTCTGTCCACATGCTTCGATCCGCACCAAGGTTTATAAAAGAGAGTTGCTGGAGAATGCTCCAGAGGCCTTTAAATATACAGATTCCAAGTTCCGTGAATGGCGTGAAGGTTACGCCTTTACGGTCCAAGTTGCACCTGAAGATTGCACGGGTTGTGGCTTGTGCGTTGAAAACTGCCCCGGGAAGGATAAGTCCGATCCCACCCGCAAAGCCATCAACATGACACCGCAACCACCCCTACGCGAACAGGAACGTAAGAATTGGGACTTTTTCCTCTCAATTCCTTTCATCGACAGGGCAAGCATCTCACCTCACCTGGTGAAAAACTCACAACTCTTTGAGCCCTTATTTGAGTTCTCTGGTGCTTGTGCAGGATGCGGTGAGACTCCTTACATCAAACTGGTAACACAACTGTATGGTGACCGCATGGTGATTGCCAATGCAACCGGTTGTTCCTCAATCTATGGTGGTAATTTGCCCACGACCCCCTATACATCGAATCTAGATGGACGCGGACCTGCCTGGTCCAACTCACTCTTTGAAGATAATGCTGAGTTTGGCTTGGGCATGCGCCTGACGATTGATAAATTTACAGAATGTGCCCACGAATTATTGGATAAACTGGCTGGCAAAGTTGGCAAGGAAACTGCGGATGAGATCTTAAATGCTGTGCAGAAGAGCGAAGCGGATATCCAAGCACAACGCAAGCGCGTGGCAGAGCTCAAGAAACTCTTGAGTGAGATCAATACCCCTGAAGCTCGAAATCTGTACTCGCTGGCAGACTACCTGGTACGAAAGAGCGTCTGGATCATCGGCGGCGATGGCTGGGCTTATGATATCGGTTACGGTGGATTGGACCACGTGCTCGCCTCAGGACGTGACATTAACGTGCTTGTCCTGGATACCGAGGTTTACAGCAATACTGGCGGTCAATCATCCAAGGCAACCCCCAGGGCTGCAGTTGCAAAATTTGCTTCTAACGGTCGCGATCTTCCGAAGAAAGACCTGGGAATGATTGCAATGACCTATGGTAATATTTATGTTGCACGTGTGGCAATGGGCGCCAATGACAACCAGACTTTAAAGGCTTTTGTGGAAGCGGATGCCTATAAAGGACCATCCCTGATCATAGCGTACAGCCATTGTATTGCCCATGGCATTGACATGAAAAAAGGTTTGATCCAGCAGAAATTGGCTGTCAATTCTGGAGCCTGGCCGCTGTTCCGCTACAACCCTGATCTGGCAACTGAAGGCACCAATCCATTACAACTGGATTCAAAAGAACCAACAGTCAAATTGGATGAATATGCATACAATGAAACCCGCTATCGCATGCTGCTTCAATCCAACGAAGCCAGGGCTGAGATCTTGATGAAAAAGGCGCAACAGGATGCGGTCAAGCGCTGGAGCCTATATCAACAAATGGCTGCCATGGATTATCAACTTAAAAAAGAAGAAGCAGAATCTTGACCTGCTGATCTGGTGTAGAATTAACGGTGACAGGATTTACCCTGTCACCGTATTTAATTATTAGGAAAGGATCTAAAATGGCTGATCTTAAAACTAATTATCTCGGTTTGGAATTAAAAACCCCCCTGGTCGCTTCTGCCTCCCCACTCTCCAAAAAAGTCTCCAATGTCCAAAAAATGGAAGATAAGGGTATCAGTGCAGTTGTCTTATTTTCGCTATTCCAAGAACAAATAAAATACGAAAGCCTTGAGTTGGACTACTTCCTTACACGCGGTACAGATCAATTTCCTGAAGCATTAACCTATTTCCCGGAATTGAAGTCATACAATATCGGACCAGATATGTATGCAGAACACGTTCGCAAGCTCAAAGATTGTGTCAGTATCCCCATAATTGCTTCCTTGAATGGCACTGCATCAGGCGATTGGATTAAATATGCACCTATCCTAGAGCAGGCTGGCGCAGATGCGCTTGAATTGAATATCTATTTCCTACCCACCGATAGCCAGATCACAGCTCAAGTCCTCGAGAAACAATATATTAAATTGATAGCTGATGTCTGTCAGTCTATTCACATCCCGGTGGCATTAAAATTACCCCCCTTCTTTACTTCCTTAACCAATATGGTCAAAAATTCCATTGATGCTGGCGTAGATGGCTTTGTCCTCTTCAACCGTTTTATGCAACCCGATCTGGACATTGAAGCTCTCGAGGTCTCTGTCACCAGACATCTAAGCACCTCTGCTGACCTACTCCTTCCCTTACGATGGATTGCGATACTATATGGACGCGTCAAGGCAGATCTGGCGCTCAGTAGCGGTGTTCACTCTGCCCAGGATATGGTCAAAGCCATCATGGCAGGAGCCAATGTCACCATGATAACCTCAGAATTTCTGCTCAATGGACTGGATCGGGCTCAAGTCTTTTTGAGCGATCTCGAGCAGTGGATGGAAACCCATTTGTATAAGTCCGTCACCGAAATGCGCGGCACTTTATCGCAAGCCAAAGCACCTGACCCGGCTGCTTTTGAACGTGCTCAATACATGCGTGCATTACAAGCTTTTGACCAGCAATTGCCATAAGGCGAACAAATTATTGACTTTATGCATGTTCGTAATACAAATAAAATTAAGAAGAAGGCGCCTGCGCCTGAGGATGGATTGTTTATGACGGTTGTGGATGATATCAAATCTCAGATAGACATCGTTGATCTTATCTCTGAATCGGTAAAGCTGCGCCATACAGGGAAGAATTACACCGGCTTTTGCCCATTCCACAGCAATACTCGCACACCTGCCTTTGTCGTATTCCCTGAGACCCAAACCTGGCGTTGTTTTGGTCAATGCAATGAAGGTGGTGACATCTTTGGCTTTGTTATGAAAAAAGAGGGATGGGATTTCAATGAGACCCTGCGTTTTTTGGCGGACCGCGCCGGTGTCGCGCTAAAATCTTACGCTCATGAGGATTCTGTTGATAAGAATGCCAGGGAACGCCTCTCTGAAGTGTTGGAAGCGGCTGTTCTGTACTACCGTCAGCAGATGCTCGAAACATCACCCGGTCATGAAACCCTCAATTACTTGCATGGTCGTGGTCTGACGGATCAGACCATCAAAATTTTTGGGCTGGGGTACGCGCCGGATGGCTGGGATAACCTCTTGAAAAATATGAAGGAGAAAGGTTATAACGAGCAGCTGCTTTTGGATGCGGGTCTGACATCGGAACGGGATTCGGGCGGCATGTATGACCGCTTTCGCAACCGCCTCACCATCCCCATCCGCGATCCCTTTGGCAAGATGGTTGGATTTGGCGGGCGCGTGGTTGACCCCAATGACATTCCCAAGTATTTAAACTCCCCAAAGACTGAATTATTTGATAAGGGGCGCCTTTTATACGGGCTGGATCTGGCGAGGCAAAATATCCGTGCCAGGGATCAGGTGGTGATTGTTGAAGGGTATCTGGATGTGATTGCCCTGCATCAGGCAGGTTTTAACAATGCCGTCTCGCCAATGGGGACAGCCTTGACCGAGGATCAATTCCGTCTCGTCAAGAAGTTTACCAGGCGCATCGTGCTGGCATTGGACGCGGATGCCGCAGGGGAAAAAGCAACCCTGAGAGGGTTGGAGACTGCCCGCCAGACGATGGATCAGGACGCAGAACTGCGCTTTGATGCGCGTGGTTTACTGCATTTTGAAGCCAGGCTTAAAGCAGATATCCGCGTCACCACATTGCCTCAAAACAAAGACCCGGATGAGATTGTGCTTGAGGATGCGGTTGCCTGGGAAAAAATCGTATCCAATGCAAAGCCAATCGTCGAACACGTCATGGAGACACTGGCAGCAGCCAGGGATATCAACGATGCAAAAGTGAAGAGCGAAATTGCAGCCCAGGTATTACCGCTCATTGAAGATGTTCCTGACAGGGTGGAACGTGAAACTTACCGTCAGAAATTGGCGCATTTGATCAAGGTGGATGAACGCGCCTTGATCACCCCCAGTCAAAGCAACCTGCGTGTCAACCGTGGAAGGGGCTCGACAGTCAGCAAGGTACAGAACTCCGGGCAACTTAAAGAACTAAAGCGCAGCAATCGTGTGCTGGAAAAATATTGTCTGCAATATCTCATTAAAAACCCTGAAGGTTATTACTACATAAACAGATCTTTGCAGAATTATGGTTTGACACAACTCTCTGATGTTGATTTCCTTGAAAGTGATTATCTCGAAACAATAAGGATCATCAGGGCTTCCCTGGAACAGGACGAATATGCCCCCCATGATTATGTCGCTATAAATTGTCCAGAATCCATCATTGATGAGCTGACAGTTGAACCTGAAGAGAAGAAACCCGGCAAAGAAATTACACCTGAAAAGGAATTGGCAGATATCACGCGTGCAATTTTGCGCATGCGCCGTCACCGCATTGAAGAGCAACTCAGTGAGCTGCTATACATGCAAAATATTCTCACTGAGGAAGATGAAGAGCTGGCATCCACTTATCAGCAAATGGTCATTGAGCAGATTAAAATCCGTAAAAAAATCGATGACGCCCTGCAACCACCATCTGTAAATGGCAGGGCAAAGAAGCTGTTTTAAATATTTGGTGGGATTTGTAAAATGATTCCGAAAGATACCGTTGGTATTTCGCCAATCAATGAAAGAATAGGAAATGCAATCAAAATCTATTGATAAAGACAATCAAGAATTTTCATCAAAACAACTCAATCCACTCGACCCTCATTTATTCCAGGATACTGATCCATCTGACGATTCTGTTCGTTTATATTTAAAAGATATCAGCCTGCCTAGTTTATTGGATTCAGATGATGAACTTCATCTTGCTGCCTGCATTAAAGCCAAAGAGCTTTTAAGAGGTTTTGGTGGGTTGGATGCAAAAGAGGATACCCTTATTGGCGATCCTGCCGCAGTGCTGATGTTCATTTATCAGGATATTATTGAAACTTTTCCTCTTATCCATGAAGACGCAGGCAGATTGAAAGCTGAAAAGCCAGATTTTCTTGAAATCCTGCAGGAAGCACAAATGCTACAGGTCAAATGCTACCAAGGAACTCCTCATTATTTGCGAACCTATTTTTCTGATAGGCGCTGGGGGGTTGATCAAAATTGGGAAGTCCTTGTGCAGCATCTTTACCACTTGTATTGCTGCCTTTATCTCCTGCCAGGATCAATTGCGACAGTCATCAAAAAGAATTTGGTCAAGAACGCATCCTTACCAAGGCTCTCGACAATCAAGAAACACCTTCCCTTCAATGACGACATCCAGGTTTTATTCGAAAACATCATTGAGAACGCCAATCAGGCAATCCAAATTATGATCGTGTACAATTTACGATTGGTTGTCAGCGTTGCCAAAAAATATACCGGGCGCGGCATCTCATTTTTGGATTTGATCCAGGAGGGAAATTTGGGATTGCTGCGCGCAGTGAACAAGTTTGATCCAACCAGAGGGTTTAAATTCAGCACATATGCAATCTGGTGGATCAGGCAGGCGATCACGCGTTATATCTCAGAACACGCCCGCACCATCCGCGTTCCAGTTCACATTGTTGAAGCCATTACCAAACTATTGAAAGTGCAGCGCGAAATGGTTCAAAGCCTGGGGCGTAATCCAACTTATGCAGAAATGGCAGTTTACTCTGGTTTGATGAACGAAGAAGATGCGCGTGCCATCCTGGCAGTGGGGTCGGATGGTCCCCTTTCTGACCCCGGCTTATTACAGCGTTGGGAAAAAGCAACAGAAAAAGTGCAACAAATTTTTAAGTTTGCCGAGGAACCAATATCACTGGAAAGCCCTGTAGGTGATGAAGACAACAGCACCCTGGGGGAATTCTTGGAGGATTTTGATGCAACAGAACCCATGGATGCAGTCGCAAAAGAAATCTTGAAGGAAAAAGTCCAAAAATCTCTGGACATATTGACAGAGCGGGAACGTGAAGTCCTGGAGTTGCGCTTTGGTCTCACGGATGGTTTTGAACACACGCTCGAAGATGTGAGTGATCATATTGGAGTGACACGGGAGCGCGTTCGTCAAATCGAGTCAGTTGCCCTACGCAAGCTCAGGCATCCTGCGCACAGCCGCACCTTGCGAGACTTCCTCAATGAGTCGTAGTTATTGAAGCGATCATGTCATATTCCTATTCCGGCATTTTGACCTCTGGTCGTGTATCAGTCAGATCCAATTCCAATGTAAGATTTGAGGTTTAGCCCTGTTCATGCTGAAGGATACCGCGTACAGTCACCAGCAAAACGAAGGTGACAGTTATGGGTCATCCATGATCAATGAAGTTGCTGTGAAGAAATGATGGCTATTCCATTTTCGTAGGGTATTTACAGAATAACAGGCTGCCGTTATCATCGATTTAGAGGATAAATTTAGATAAAGGATTAAAAGGTTCTGAGATCATGGAAGATCAAACAAACAAAGTCAGCTTGTATGAAAGGATTTACGCTTGGATTCGCCTCGTTCCTGAGGGGAAAGTGGTGACATATGGGCAAGTTGCAGACTCCGTCGGCGGGTGTTCAGCGCGCATGGTTGGCTATGCCATGGCGGCATTGAAGGGCGGACGTGATCCAGACGTCCCATGGCAGCGGGTGATCAACGCTCAAGGAAGGATCAGCATGTTTGGCATTGGCAGTGCCATCCAACGTGCATTGCTCGAAGATGAGGGTGTCGTTTTTAATGATCAGGGTGTGATTGATCTCGGTACTTACCGCTGGGATGGAGTTTGATCCCCTAAATTAAATCCCATTTGTCAGACTGGACTGATGGTCAAACCATCGGCAAGTGGCTAAGGATTACGTAAACGGAGAGCGAGGTTTCCATGCAACTGGTTAGATTCTCAAATATCAATGAATTTCTTAAAATTACGCAGAGCATTTACGAGGCTCAAGAGTCAGCCAACAATCTCATTCTTGGCATCAGCCTGCGTCTGCGCGATGAACCTCAACGCTTCTCAACGCTGCCTTTCCTGGCTGTCGTCACCGATGATGGTAATCTTTTGCTGTCGTCAGTCATGACCCCGCCGTTCCCGCTTATCTTGCAGGGTGATGAGCATGCCCTGGATGCCATTGATTTGCTGGTGACCTCTTGTCTTGAGGAAGGTGTATCCGTACCTGGAGTGAATGGGCAAAAGACCATCAGTGATGCCTTTGCCAGGCAGTGGTCATCCAAAACAGGGCAACGGGAGCATCTTGCCATGGCTTTGCGTGCTTATGAATTGCAACAGGTGACCTGGCCAACCATACCCGCAGGGAAATTTAGAGAGGCGCTTAAAGATGATGTATCGATTGTATTTGAGTATTTTCGAGCCATGCAGGAGGAGACCGAGCCTGATCTACCTCATGGGATGGATCTTGCGCGAATATTATATTTGATTGACCGGGGCGCGGTATATTTATGGGAGGTCGATCAAAATCCGGTTTCAATGGCTTTAAGCACAAGACCAACCGCACAAGCAATCACGGTCAGTGGAGTTTACACACCGCCGCAGGAACGCAGGAAAGGCTATGCCTCTGCCTGCGTTGCCCATCTTAGCCAATTACTGTTGGATAAAGGCTATCGTTTTGTTAATTTATTTACAGACCTGGCAAATCCCACCAGCAACGCCATTTACCAGGAAATTGGCTACAAACCTGTTTGTGATTATCACCGTCATATTTTTGAGTGATCCCAAATTAAATTAAAAACGGCAGGCTTTGACCTGCCGTTACACTGGAAAAACTTGGCTATTCTTCTTCTTTAAGCTCGCGTTGGCGAGCCTCAACAATTTCCTGGGTCAGGTGGGTGGGCACCAAGTCATAATGATCGAACTCCATGGTGAAGTAACCGCGACCGCCTGTCATGGAACGCAGGTTGGTGGTATAGCGCATCATTTCAGCCAGCGGAACAGTTGCAGTAACGGTCGATTTACCTTTGTCTGTATCCATGCCCTGAACACGTGCACGGCGGGTATTCATGTCGCCCAGGATATCACCCATGTTGGCTTCAGGAACAATTACTTGGACTTTCATGATGGGCTCATACAAAACCGGGTTGGCTTCTTTGAACGCAAGTTTGAAGGCTTCACGACCAGCAATTTCAAATGCGATTGGCTTTGAATCAACCGGGTGTTCTTTTCCATCAGTAATTGAAACCCCAACCGAGCTGACGGGGTACCCGGCAATGACCCCTTCCTTCATTACGTTGCGGATGCCCTTTTCAATGGATGTCATATAGTTATTGGAGATCGCGCCGCCAAACACATCATTACTGAATGAAAACTCCTCATCTTTAATGGGGAATACTTTCAAATGTACCTCTCCAAATTGACCAGCGCCACCGGTTTGTTTCTTGTGGCGGTACATGGCAGCTCCTTCTTTGGTGATGTGTTCCTGATAAGGCACCTTGGGCTCAAGCAAATTTATGCTGAGTTGGAATTTCGATTCAGCCCTGCGCAGGGCCACATCAATGTGCTGATCGCCCATGCCAAACAGAAGCGTTTGGTGGGTTGCAGGTTCGCTATGCCAGGTAAGGGTCATATCTTCTTCGCAAAGACGGGTCAGTGTCTGGCTGAGCTTGGCAGCGTCTGATTGCGTTTTTGGGGCTATTGCCACACGGTAAAGCGCATGAGGGTAGTTGGGAACCGGCAATTTCAGGTTCAGTTCCTTGGTTGTGAAGGTATCTCCGGTGCTTGTGACACTGAGTTTTGCCACCGTGCCAATATCACCAGCGTGAATGACCGGGACTGAAATGTTATCTTTTCCAAGCGGAATCTGCATTCCCGCCAATCGTTCCTCTTCGCCTTTGGTGCTGTTCCAAACACGAGTATCGGAGGATAATTTACCCGAGTAGATGCGGAAGAAAGTCTGCTTGCCAACAAAGGGATCTGCTGTGGTCTTCCAGACATAAGCTGCCAGAGGACCGTTATCATCCGCCTTTAAAGAAACTTCACCTTTTGGAGATTCAGCAATTACAGGCGGGCATTCAGCCGGAGACGGGATCAGTGCACTGACTGCATCCAACAGGGGGGCAATGCCAATTAAGTGAGCGCTGGCAGCAACCAGCACAGGCATAACGTTGTTATTCCGCATGGCTTTACGCAGTCCGCGCAAAATCTCATCACTGTTCAGGTCACCATTCTCAAAATATTTTTCAAGGAGTGCATCTTCACCTTCAGCAGCAGCTTCAACCAGGTTCAAGCGCGCACTTTCTGCTTCTTCTTTGAACTCTGCCGGGATTTCCATGACGCTTTTACCATCGCCTTTGAAGGCTTTCATGGTTACCAGGTCGATCACACCTTTAAAATCCGCTTTCTCACCCCATGGGAGCTGCATGGGGATTAATCGCGCATCTGAATGCTCCTGAACGGAAGCCAGGGCTTTTTGAAAGTTGGCATTCTCACGTTCCATTTTATTGATGATCAACATTTGAGGGAGTTTGAACTCTGTCGCATGTTGAAGGGCAATTTCAGTGCCGACTTCAAGCCCAGATACAGAATCGACCAGGATCAAGGCTCCATCAGCCACGCGCATGGCAGAGATCACCTCCCCGACAAAGTCGGTATAACCCGGCGTATCAAGGAAATTTAGTTTTAGGTTTTTGTATTCAATTGGAATGACAGTTGTATATAATGAAATGCCACGGCGATGCTCATCATCTTCATAATCCGAAATCGTGGTGCCGTCTTCTATCTTTCCAAGGCGGGTGGTGACGCCGGTAAAATATAGGAATGCCTCAACAAGCATGGTTTTACCTGAATTACTGTGAGATGCCAGGACAATATTGCGTATCGATTCGGTTGTATACTCTTTCATTAAACGGACCCTTCCTTTATTGCTTTAATATTATAAATAGTTGATGCCAAAGCGCAAATTTATGATAAATACAAATAACTGTCAAAAGTAAAATGACAGCCCCTTATTATATCAGGAAAAAAATGAGATTTTGGTAAAAATCAATAAAGCGTTTTAGTGAAAGGAATGTGCTAATATTGTCGAAATATGACGATTTTTTCGCAAAACCTTACCAGGAGAAGATGAAAGTGAAGAATTTCCTTTCACAGATTAAATTCATAAAAAGATATTTGGGTAAGCCCCGTTGGGATACTGGTATTTCTCCACCAGAATTGTTAACCTATCTGGATACCCATGTCCCAGGGAACGCGTTGGACCTTGGCTGTGGCACAGGTACAAATCTGGTTACTCTCGGAAAACGAGGTTGGCTCCCAGCGGGTATTGATTTTGTTCCCCAAGCTGTTTGGCATGCCAGGCGCAAACTGGCTAAAAATCATATCCATGGTAAGGTCATCTTTGGAGATGTGACATCCTATCATCTTTTTCCATATCAGTTCGCCCTTGTTTTGGATGTCGGTTGTTTTCATGGTCTCCAGGCTGAGATGAAGATCAGGTACATTGAAAACTTACCTCGATACTTGATACCAGGTGGTGAGTTCCTTTTATATGCACATCGGAAGGTCAATCCCGATGGTGACCATGGAATTGAAGCATCCGATCTGTCAAGATTAAGCACAACATTAACCGAATGCAAGCTTATTGAAACTTTTGAAACATGGAAAGACACGCCGGGATTCAGACTTCCTGCTCTTTGGGCTCTGTATCGGAAAGAAGCTTGATCTGGTTGTCAAACGCTCTTTCGTTCAGGTCAAAAACCCCCCTTATCTTCAATTAAAACCATCAGTGGAATATGCAAGCGCCCTGACTATGGGATTTCATGGTGGTTATTGCCAGGATAAATTTTTATAAGCCAATCTAACCCTTAAACAAACCATTCCTCTTACATGAGGACAACTACCTTTTTCCTGGCAGGAGCTGTAAAACTGATCAAACCACCCATGCTGGATCCCACAATTGCAGTTTTATCAAAAGATATCCGCGTGCGGAAATTGCCATTTAGATCAATAAATTATTATTCATCTTAATAATAGTCAGTTGAATTCAGATATAATTATTGAAATTGATCTTATGGAGTGACTATCGATGAAATCCTATCATCTCGATCCGGAAAAGTTTAATAAAGAAAAACGCAATATCACAGGCATTTACGGGTTTATCATGTTCATATTGACCGGTATTTTTGTCTGGATGGTATGGAAAAAAGAGATCAATATGTCGTCCCTCCTGATCCTGGTGGCATTTTTAGCGATGCTGGTACATACTGCTTATCGCTCTGTAAAACAGAGAAAGCAATTCTTTGAGGGATACCGGCTGGAACTTGATGAAAACAAGCTCAGTCAATCCCAGCCCAATTTCCCTGAGCTGATCATTAACCGGGATGAAATAAAGTCGGTTCTTGAAAACCGCTCAGGTCTGATCATATCCACTACGAAAGCCCCCAATGTGCTGGGTATCACGAAAGATCTGCGGGATGAGGATTACCAGGAGATCAAGAAGATTCTTTTAAGCTGGGTTTCCATTGCCAAGAGTGAATCACAGGATGACGAAAACTTGTAAATATTCCGAGGATATGATTTCATTTCCCCGTGAAGATTCCACCATCAACCGGTTTATCCTGTCCAACCCTTGAAATTCTTCAGCATCCGCCAGGCTGGCTCTTTTACCGTCTGCCATTTGCCGTTGTGATCCTGGTATTTCCAAACCCCGGGATCACTGCCAACAACACGATATCCAAGCCTTTCATAAAGGCGGCGGGCGGCAGGATTATTCCTGGCTACGTTCAAACGGATCTGCGAATAACCGCGCTTTAACAAGTCGGATTCAGCTACATTCATCATAGCAGTTCCAAGCCCGTGATTGCGGTATGGGGGTTTAATGCGGAATGAGAAGATGTACGCCCGGTGAATGCCATCCGCCACTTCCTTTTGTTGGCTATATAAAAGTAGGAAAAGCTGTCCCACAATGATGCCTTCTTCCGTTTCTGCCACCCAGATGAGTGTATTTCCGCTGCGCATACTGCGGTAATGCTGTTCGTAAACCCGTCTAAAATGTGTGAATTCCCCATCCCATTCGAGGGCAGGCAAATCTGCTTCCACCAGGGGTCTGATGGTCATTTCACAATTGACAAGCCTGATGGTTTGAGCGGATTGTTTTAGCATGGAAAACAACGATTAAGTCTATTCATGGAGCCAAAGCGTTTCAAAGCGATTGTGCCAGCAGTTCTTTTAATACTTCTTCCTCTTCTGCGCGGTTTTGTATCCTTCCATCCAACCAGCCATCCCGTAATATGGTGATGATCTCTGCATATCTTGGTGATGGCTGCAGACCTCTCTCGCGCAGGTCTAAGCCAGTGATATTTGGTTGAACTTTGGCAAAGTCCTTGACAAATGCTGCCAGGCAGGGCGCTTCTTCTGAGCCCTGGTGATCGAAATAGACTGCAAATATGACCAGTTTGGGCAGACCGATCAGCCGGTGATAAACCTGACTTGGCTTTAGTTTGGACAGCTCTGCCAGGTCTGCCTGGAGTGCTGAGACCTGGTGAATCTGGTGCACCAATTTGCTGGGAAGGCGCAGGTGCAGGCGGACGTTTTCCAGGTCATCCGTGGAAAGCTCACAAAGCCAATAAATAAATCCAAGAGCCTGCTTTAAACTCAAGCGTTCCACCTGCTGTGGCAGATCCCACCCGGGCGGGATTTTCAGGGCATCCAATTGGGTCAGTTTCTTGCCAATCTTTGCTGACCAAGTCAAAGCGGGGTGAATGGCTTTAAGAATGCCCAGATCGTTCATTCTAGTAAACATAGCTTCAGCTTTAGGCTCGGCTAATATCAATTCCAGTTCGTGTCGCAGTCTGGTTCCAGAGGTTTCTTCAAGAAGTGGGAGACTCTCCTTGAGCAGGGCAAGCGTACGTTCTTCTATCTCAAAATTGAAGCGTTGTTCAAAGCGTACTGCGCGCATTAAACGGGTGGCATCGTCAACAAACGAAAGCGCGTGCAATACGCGGATCTTGCGGTCATTCAGGTCAGATAGACCTCCCCAGAAATCAAATATTTTACCGAAATGTTCACCATCCAGGCGTAATGCCAGCGTATTGATGGTGAAATCGCGACGATGCAAATCCATTTTTATGCTGGAGCTTTCAATGGTTGGAAGCGCTGCCGGTTTTTCATAAAATTCAGTGCGCGCGGTGATCAAATCAAGATGTTCTGGCAGTTGGCTTGGATCAACGACCTGGTCGACCTGGAGTTTGGCTGCAATGCGTTCCCGATCCTCATGCAAATACCATTTGGCTGTGCCAAACCTGCTGTGGCTGATGGAACGTCCGCCAAAGTTTTTCACCAGTGACTTAACGAAGTAAATGGCGTCCCCTTCGACCACGATATCAAAATCCAGGCTTGGCAGACCCAACAGAAGGTCACGCACAAAACCGCCGACAATATAAATAGGGATATGCTGTCGATCGGCTTCGTTGGCGATCGCCAGCAGCAGTGCCAGCCTTGCGGGTGAAATAGCCTGTTTCACCAATTTGATCATTTTGGCTTTATCGGGCTGGAGTTTCAGGATGGAGCGCGTTTTGATCAGATCGGTCCGGGTCACGATGCCAACAATCGCCCCGCTTTGAGCATCCACGACTGGAATTTGTCCCCAGTTACTGGTAGCCATCAGCTTTTGCAGCGTCTCTAATGAATCATCGGGGTGTACGCTGATGTCACCAGCATCCATCAGGCTTGATGCTGGCAGTGACATTTTGTGACTCAAAGCTCTATCCACGGTTCTGCGGTTGAGCAAACCAACAATTTTCCCGTTCCCCACCACTGGATAACCTTCGAATCCATATCTCTGCATAAGCCTGGCAACTTCATCAATGGGTGTATCAGGCGTCAGGATCAACGGATTCTTTGACATGATATGGCGAACACTGATCAAAGGTTTAACATAGTTGGGAAGATCGGATAGCATCTGCTCATAGGTCTGATCTAGCTGCGTCGCCATTTCATCCTGACTCAACCTGCCTTCAGGGCGGATAAGTGCTGATGCTGCCCTTGCATGTCCGCCACCTCCAAATGCAGCGGCAATTTTGGATACATTCACAGCATCCGTAGTGGCACGTGCCACCAGACGGATCCCCTGCTTGGTTAGAACAAATAAAAGCAGGGCGTCCGGATCTAAAAAGTCCCTTAATTTGTGTGCCACACTGGAGATTTCATCGTTCACATCCATTGCATTGGCTTTGGCTGTCAGGATGGTTTGGTTTTGAATGCTATGCGATTGCATGTTCCGCATGAGACGATCATAAAGAAGCTGCTGCGCGCTGGTAAGTGGCGGATTGAGATAATTGCCAATGAGATTCAGATCAGCCCCTTTTTCAAGTAGATATGCGGCTGCAATAAGGTCCCTTGAAGTGGTCGTGGAATATCCAAGCGAGCCGGTATCTTCATAGATACCTGCGAGCAGCAGGCTGGATTGGATGGATGAGATTGGAATGGAAGCCGCTTTGAGCTTTTCCACCAGCAGGGTGGCACAGGCACCCGTTCGGCTGATCTCCACTTCCCAATCGGGATTAACACCTTCCTTGCGTGGGTGGTGATCAATGACATTGATTTTTGTTCCGGCATGCAGCCCTTTAAGCGTGACCAGAGATTGCGTATCGACGAGCATGATATGGGATATGGTATCGTATGGAAGATCATTTAAATGTGAAAAGCCCAATTCAGCCTGGTATTTTTTGATGAAGTCAAGCCCATTCCGGTTTATATTGCGGGGGAGGAGAGCAAAAGCTTCCTCGTCCAAAAGGCGTGCACCAAGCATCGATGCCAGGGCATCCAGATCGGCTTGTTCGTGTGTGAGGATCAGCTTCATGATTTTCTCAATAAAAATTTTTGCTTTGGTCGGCAAACGATATTAAGTCCACTTTATATGAAACAGTGCCACTATTTATTCAATCCACCAATAGGTTTGATCGTTAATATTAAAAGCATTATAAATGGTTTGGGACAGCTTTGCAAAAAGCCAATTCCCTTCATCAAATACCAACTGGTCACTGGTGTGCATGAACATGACAAGGACGTAATCTCCCCCAGATGTGCTGACGATGCCAGCATCGCTGATGGAGTGCAGCAATCCGTCCAATTCTGGCGTCCATCCGTGTTTGTGGGCTGCAGAAGCCTGTGGCGGTAACCCTGCTTCCATCAGTACGCCGATCTTGTTCTTTCCCAGCAGATCAAGAATGGTCTGACATTCTGTTTGACTGACTTCACTCCTAAAAATCTCACTGATCTTGCTGGTACCAGTTTTCGGGTAGGCACACTGGTAAATCTGAGCGAGAAGATCTCCTATTTCGGACGGGACGGTCTGGTTATAGACGTCAGGATCTAAATAAATGTCTGTTCGGGTGTTTGCGGGAGTTTCATATACTTTTAATAGCGGAGAGCCCATGCCAAAATAACCTGCCAAAAAAGTGTTTTGATAGCCCAACATCTGCAGGTCTTCAGTCACAATCAATGGCCCCCTGGTTGGATCGATATAGCTGGACATCAATGTGTCAGCTGGGGGGTTTTCGGACAGGGCGATCATACGTTCCAATAAATCTTGAATAGCCTGGCTGGTGGGTTCCTGGCTGCGTTTCAGCACAGAAAGCATGATGGGTATCTTAATGGTGCTGGCTGCAGAGTAAGCCACATCTGGCAGCACAGGTTGATTATCCATCAGGGCAAGGTGTAAATCCATATCCCCGGATAGATCCTGCACATACACCTCTATCAGGTCATCAAATTCCTCCAAAAGAACAGTTTGCTCCAAAAAGATCTGCAGGTTCTGAACATCAAGAGGTAGGGGAGGTGCCTGGATGATGGGCAGGTCTACAATGCGGTCGGATGCAGAGGTAAGACTGTTTTTAACAAGGGACACCGCAGCTTGCTGATCCAATTGCGTGCCTGGCTGACCGGGTTCAAAATGTGTGGTGTAGATCACAGGGTACGGGGCGGTGGCTGGCTGATCATAGCGGGGCAGAATGGTGGACGAAAAGAATGCTTCCAGCTTCTCCTCATCCATGTTCGTCTTAAGAGTACCTTTTACAGCCACTTGAGGATCGTTTCCCCAGAGATATGCCCAATACTGTTTCCCCTTATTGTTTGTATCAATATCTTGGAGTGTTGCTTCAATATCAGGCGTAAAACCTAATTCAGAAGGGGAAAATTGCATGCGTGCATCGCCATATCGCATTTCAAGGGGTTGTGAGAAGACAAGGTTGAGACGCTCAGCTGCCTGATCATGATCCAACCCGCCCAAGGGAACATTATTGACTGTGGTTCCCTCGGGATAAGTGCTTGAACGGTTTTTAAAATCCTGCTGATCCATCAAAAAAATGACAAGGCTGAGTGATAAAAAGATAATGCTAAAGCCTATGAGGATCATGCGAAATGTTCTTGAGCTGATCATTGTTTTCACTCCTGCAAATCAAAATGAATTCTACCAGATAGCACTGGATTGTACTTAGCTTAAAAAGCTTAAGCTAAAAATTACATTATAATGAAGGCAAGGCTCGACACTGTTAATTTCAAGAAGATCAGGACTGGAGGTTGACATGACAAAGCAAAAGAAACGAGGCTTTGATGGTCTCTTCCGGGGAATTGGATCATTTTTCTTTTCCATCGGATTGATCGGGCTAGGTTGGATCTTCTACAGCAGGCGATACATTGATCACAGCGTGAAAACGGGTGATTTGTTAACGGCTGAGCGGGATGAATATTCATCCAACAGAGCTGGACGTTTAAGCTATTATGCTGATCGATCCGGCAAGGGGGTTCCTTTACTGACTTTACACAGTATCAATGCCGCTGCAGGCGTGCAAGAGATCAGCCCGATTTTTAATGCTTTTCGCGGTCACCGACCTGTCTATGCCCTCGAGTTGCCTGGGTTTGGTAAATCTGAGCGTGGCGTTCGTCAATACTCTCCAGAATTATATAAAAATGCGATCATCGACTTTATTAAAGATGTCATTGCTGATCAAGCTGATGTCGTAGCACTTTCACTTACCTGTGAATTTTCTGCCATGGCAGCCAAAGAGCATCCCGATTTGATCCGCTCGGTTGTAATGATTTCGCCTACAGGATTTCAATTGCCTCGCAGTACCCGGGAGTTTAATAAAGAGAAAGCCGGAGGTCTGCAAAATTTGATCTATGCCATCCTGGCGGTGCCATTATGGAGCCGTGCCTTGTTTGATCTGATCGCAAGCCGTCCGAGTATAGCCTATTTTCTGCAAAAGAGCTTTGAGAATGCAATTCCTGCAGGCATGGTTGAGACCGCTTATGCCAATGCCCATCAACCAGGTGCGCACTGTGCCCCAATTGCATTTATAAGTGGAAAGCTCTTTACAAAAAATATTCGTCAGAGTGTTTACAACCTGCTTGAATTGCCCATCCTGGTCTTATATGACCGTGATGCTTTTGTCAGTTTTGAAATGCTTGCCAATACCGCAAATGAAAATTCGAATTGGACGGTAGTGCGAATTAAACCAACCAGGGGTATGCCGCATTTTGACAAACCAGGTGAAACATTCTTTAATATGGATCAATTTTGGAATAAGCTACCAAAAAAGTGAAGTAAAAGTTTTCGTAAAAAACTTCAGAACAGGTTTTACGTGGATCGTGCATGCCGAGCATAAAATTGTTGAAAAGATGGCTGAATCACCTGATGAAATGGTGATTTTGATTGACAGCTTTTTGCCGCTGGGGTAAAATAAACTTTCGTGAAAATAATGTTTGGGAGATGTGAGTCCTATGGATAATCCAGAAAAACAATCAAATACTAAAGTTGATGAAGTTCAGCCAAAACAACAATTTGAAGGGAAGGTGCTAAAAACTACGCTTCAAGGTGCCCTTGTTGACATTGGCAGTAAACTACCAGCTTTTATTCATATTTCCCAGGTTGTTAAAGATAATAATCCAAAATTATCAGTGAATAGTATTGAAGAAGTCCTTAAAATTGGCGATTCGGTGACAGTCTGGGTAAAACGTGTGAAAAAAGACCGGGTTGAATTAAGCATGATCCCACCTCTGATGCTTGAATGGCGTGAATTGAAACCCGAAATGGTCGTAAAAGGAAAAGTCATCCGGCTTGAAACCTTTGGCGTTTTTGTCGAGATTGGCGCAGAAAGACCCGGATTGGTTCATATCAGTGAACTTGCCCACAGCTATATCCGTACACCTAATGAGGTTGTACATGAAGGCGATGAAATTGAAGTCAAGATCCTTGAAGTTGATCGGCGTAAAAAACAGATCAAATTAAGTATGAAAGCGCTTCAGGAAATCCCGGTTGAGCCTGAGGAAGAAAAACCTCAAAAGCCTGCCAGGAGAGGCAAGTCAAAGAAAGAAAAAGAAGAATTTGTTGAAGAAGAGACTGTTATTCCTGATCCCACCTTTATGGAAATTGCCCTGCGCCAGGCAATGGAACGGGCTGAGAAAACCCACCCCAAAGCCGCGAACATACCTGCAAATGTGAAACGTGCCAAGGATATTTCCTCAGAGCAACAGGAAATCATGGATCGAACCCTCAAAAATAAGGTCAACAAGGATTAAAGTTCCATGCACCTGGTGATTTGGATAAAATCATCTTAACTGATCATAACTGGGGAGGCGCCGGTTAATAAATGGCCCTCCCCTTCACTTTTAATTTGCGCTTGCATAAAAAATATTATCTGCATTCAACGGGAGCAACACAATGGCAACCAAATACATTTTTTTTACTGGTGGTGTGCTCAGTTCAATTGGCAAAGGGGTGACGGCTGCTGCCATTGGGCGCTTGCTGAAAGCCAGGGGGTTCGATGTAACCATTCAGAAACTCGACCCTTATCTCAATGTTGACCCTGGGACGATGAGCCCATATCAGCATGGTGAGGTGTTTGTTTTGGATGATGGCGCTGAGACCGATCTGGATCTGGGACATTATGAGCGCTTTGTGGACTTGCGTTTAAACAAGGCATCCTCCGTTACAACCGGGCAGGTTTATGAAGAAGTGCTGATGCGCGAACGCAGGGGAGATTATTTGGGAGGCACCATCCAGGTAATTCCCCATATAACCAACGAAATCAAACGGCGTGTGATCCTGGTGGGTAAAGCCAGCAATGCAGAGATCGTCTTGGTTGAAGTGGGTGGTACGGTTGGTGATATTGAAAGTCAGCCATTTTTGGAAGCCATCCGCGAAATGCGAACCGACCTTGGTCGCGAGAACACAGCCTTTGTTCATTTGACCTGGTTGCCCTACCTGAAGGCGACCAATGAACTAAAAACCAAACCGACGCAACACTCTGTGCGTGAATTGCGTTCCATTGGGATCATGGCAGATATGATTGTAGCGCGTTCAGATTATTCCGTTGAAGAAAATTTGCGTGACAAGATCGCCTTGTTCTGTGATGTTGAGAAGAAATCGGTGATACCGCTGGTGACAACTGATGTGCTTTACGAAATTCCATTGGTATTGGATGAAGCCGGGGTTGCTGAGATTCTTATGAACCGACTCAACCTTACACCCAGGCAGGAACCTGATTGGAAGGATTGGCGTTGGTTGATTACGCAAATTAAGCGGGAAAAGCCAATCTTGAATATTGGGCTGGTTGGTAAATATGTTGAACTGCATGATGCCTACATCAGCGTCCGTGAGGCGCTCAACCATGCAGCTTTACATCAGGGCGTTGAGGTCAATATTGAATGGATTGCCTCTACCGACCTTGAGAAGGGCAAGGGTTTTGACCGGTTGCAGAAAGTGGATGGGATCGTTGTGCCTGGCGGTTTTGGGAACAGGGGAGTTGAAGGAAAAATCATGGCAGCACACCTGGCACGAACTCAAAAAATACCCTATTTGGGGCTCTGCTTGGGAATGCAGGTGATGGTCATCGAATTCGCCAGGGATATTCTGGGAGATGAAAAGACCAACTCATCAGAATTTGATCAGTTTACAAACAATCCTGTGATAGATCTGATGCCAGACCAGCACGATTTATCTAATATGGGCGGGACGATGCGGCTTGGTTTGTATCCGTGTAATCTGCAACCTGGCAGTAAGGCTGCAGAGGTTTACGGAGTACCTGAAATCTCCGAGCGGCATCGTCATCGCTACGAGGTCAATAACAAATATCGCCCCATTTTAGAGCAAAATGGCATGGCGATGTCAGGCATTTCACCCGATGATCGCCTGGTGGAGATTGCAGAGATAAAAGATCACCCGTATATGCTTGGGTGCCAATTCCATCCAGAATTCGTTTCACGTCCAAACCGCCCGCACCCATTGTTTGTTGGTTTCATCAAAGCAGTCAAGGAAAGGGCAGGGTTGGACACCTCTCAATGAGACCTTGCGAACTGTTTGGAATTAACCAGTATGGTATATACTTATGGCGTTATTAAAATGAGGAAAGGAACCTATAAATGGACACAATAATTGAATATGTAAATGCTTTGGAAATTTTGGACTCTCGCGGAAACCCCACATTGGAGGTTGAAATCATTCTTGGTGATGGCAGTTACGGACGTGCTGCGGTCCCCTCTGGTGCCTCAACCGGCATTCATGAAGCCCTTGAACTGCGTGATGGCGATAAAAAGCGCTACGGTGGCAAGGGTGTGCTGAAAGCTGTTAATAATGTCAATGATGATATAGCTGATGAATTGATCGGTTGGGATGCCACTGAGCAGAAGGCCATCGATCAACTACTGCTTGAGTTGGACGGTACCCCGAACAAATCGAAGCTGGGTGCAAATGCCATTTTGGGCACAAGCCTGGCTGTTGCCAAGGCGGCGGCGGCCTCCGTTGGTTTGCCATTGTACCGCTACCTGGGTGGCGTTTATGCCCACGTTCTCCCAGTGCCGATGATGAACATCTTGAATGGTGGTGCCCATACAAGCTGGCAATCCACCGATGCCCAGGAATTCATGATCATGCCGCTGGGCGCAGAAACCTTTGCGGAAGCTGTACGTTGGGGGTCCGAGATCTACCAATCACTCAAGGGCGTTCTGAAAGCCAAGGGATATGCCACCCTGGTTGGTGATGAGGGCGGTTTTGCACCTGCACTGAAAGCCAACAATGAAGCGGTTGAGTTGATCCTTGAAGCCATCACGAAAGCTGGCTACAAACCCGGCGAAGATGTGGGTATTGCCCTTGATCCGGCAGCATCCGAGCTTTATGACGAGGAGACCAAACTTTATAATCTTCGCAAGGAAGGTCGTGAACTGACCAGCGATGAGATGGTTGCCTTCTGGATCGATTGGATTAACAAATATCCCATTGTTTCAATTGAAGATGGCTTTGCACAGGATGACTGGGAGGGTTGGAAGGCATTTACAGCACAGGTTGGTGATCGTGTTCAAATTGTTGGTGATGATTTGTTGGTCACAAACCCCAAACGGGTAGCCCGTGCCATTGAAGAGAAAGCATGCAATTCGCTCCTGGTAAAAGTAAACCAGATTGGTTCACTGACTGAAGCCATGGAAGCTGTAAGCATGTGCCAGAGAAATGGCTGGACGGCAGTGGCATCTCATCGCTCGGGTGAGACTGAAGATACCACCATTGCAGATCTGGTTGTTGCCATGAACATGGGACAGATCAAGACTGGTGCTCCGGCGCGTTCTGATCGCGTTGCCAAGTATAACCAACTTATGCGCATTGAAGTTGAACTGGAAGAGACCGCCAAATACGCTGGCTGGTCAGCGCTAAAGCGGAAGTAATTAATAACCATTAAAAGGGTCACGCTGTTTGCGTGGCCCTTTTTATATGAAATCAGGTTTAAACTTTCGGATTAATTTGAATTTTGATTTGCAGGACAGCATCACCGGGTATTGATAGCTTATGTGTGATTCCTTTGAAATCCTTAATGACAAATTGGTAAATTGCCGCAAATGCCCACGCCTGGTGGCATGGCGGGAAGAAATGGCAGCAACCAAAAGGCGTGCCTACCTGAATCAAGATTATTGGGGCAAACCGGTGCCTGGATTTGGAGATCCACAAGCAAAAGTTGTGGTCGTGGGGCTGGCACCCGGGGCGCATGGCTCCAATCGGACAGGGCGCATGTTCACCGGGGATGCATCAGGGGATTTCTTGTATCCTGCGCTCTTCAACGCGGGTTTTGCAAGCCAACCAAGCTCTCATGCAATTGGGGATGGTTTGAGTCTCTCAGATGTCTTCATCAGTGCCGTGTGCCGCTGCGTGCCACCGGGGAATAAACCAACTGCTGAAGAGATCAGCATCTGCCTTCCCTGGCTGCAGCGCGAAGTGGATTTGTTATCCGATGTAAAAGGTTGTGTCGCGCTGGGTCGAATTGCCTTTGATGGCATTCTGCAGCTCTATAAGATGCAAGGTGTGAAAATGCCTAATTTGAAATTCAGCCATGGCGCTTTTTTTCAGATTGGAGGACTGCCTTGGATTTTATGTACCTATCATCCTAGCCGTCAAAATACACAGACTGGAAGGCTGACAGTCGCCATGTTTGATGAAATCTGGTCGAGGGTAAAAGATCTATGATCCTGACCGTCGTGCAATCACCCAGAGACGACCATCTTGTGAACCGAGCGGGCGAAAAGTCTGAGGGTCTCCGAGCAAGTGCATCACTTCAAAACCACAGGTTTTTAGAAGGAAAAGGATGTCTTCACAACTGTAGCCCCGTTCCTGGTGAATTTCCTCATATCTTTGCCAGCTATTTGCCTGTTTCTCAAAGATGATGATCCGAACGGTTGCAATGTCATTTTCATAATCGCAGCTGTTGGTATGAATTTCCATGAATGAAGGTTGATCCTGCTGTATGTGATCCGGAAACCGCTGCCATTCAACCTCCAAACCGTAAAGCGTATTCATGTCAAAAATAAAATATCCCCCCGGCGTTAAGGCATTATAAGTGCCATGAAAAGTGTTGTGCAAGTCTTTTACACTCAAAAGGTAATTCAAGCTGTCAAAAAAGCAGGTGACTGCATCGAACTGTTGGTTAAATTGCATCTGCTGCATATCATTGAGCACCCATTCAATGTTTACATTTGCGTCCCTGGCATTTGATCTAGCAATGTCCAGCATGGTTTTCGAGCAGTCAAGCCCGGTAACATGCATGCCTTGCTTTGCCATCTCAATAGCAAAGCTGCCCTCTCCACAAGCAAGATCCAGCAGTTTGTCAGGTTTGAGCTTGATTTCATCCAGAATATGGGGGAATGTTACACTCGCAACCCGCAATGAAAACTGCCTGTACGGCCCTTCATGATAAAAGCGTGCAAACCGAGCGTAGAGGTTCATAAGACTCCTAAGTTATTAAACTTGTACATCTATATTATAAATAATTGTATCAAATCAGGGTGATAACATGCGCATGGCGCCTGATAGGCTGGCAGTGCATTATAATGACTGTAATTGATTCATAAGGAGGTATCCAAATATGCCTTATCCAATTGCGCACCCTAAGGTGATCCAGAATGCCAGGCAAATATTGGCACTTGACCCAGTCTTTTTGGATACAGAAACCACAGGCACGGGTCCAACTGACGTGGTCATTGAAGTGGGTATAGTTGACCTGTCTGGCAATGTGCTTTTTGACTCGTTAATCAACCCGGGTGCTCATATCCCGGCTGAATCAAGCGCGGTTAATGAAATTACCGATGATATGGTGGCAAATGTGCGCAGGTGGGACGAAGCCTGGCTGGATGTTGAAAAGATTTTGCAGGGACGCGTGATCGGCATGTACAATGCTGAATTTGACTTGCGACTGCTCAGGCAATCTAACTTGAAATCAGGCATAGTATGGACGCTGGATACAAAAAGGAATTTTTGCGTGATGAATTTATATGCGGCATTTTATGGCGAATGGAATGCAAGAAGAAATGGTTTTCGCTTTCATAAACTTGAAAATGCTGGTCGCATGAGTGGTATTCCTTTGCCTAACTCCCATCACGCGGCAGATGATGCCAAATTAACCGCTGCCTTGTTTAAATACATTGCCGGTTATCCACTACAAAAATAATGAAATTTGGAAAGAGGTTAACACATGAACCTGAATTATCCTTTCGCTCGAAAAGAAAACTTGATTGAAACGCTGCATGGCACGCCTGTGCCGGACCCCTATCGTTGGATGGAAGATGTCGACTCTCCTGAAACGCGCGTTTGGATTGATACTCAAAACCAGCTCACCAATGCCTACCTCAACGCATTGCCAGGGCGGGAAGCGATCAAGCAGCGTATGACAGCCTTGTGGGACTTTGAAAAGTTCAGCCCTCCAAGCCATCATGCAGGTCGTTATTTTTATTCGTACAATTCAGGTTTGGAAAACCAGGATGTGCTCTATTGGATGGAAGGATTGAACGGAGAGCCCCAGGTTTTGCTCGACCCTAATAAGCTATCAAACGATGGCACCATAGCACTCACTGGCACTTCAGTCAGCCATGACGGCAATTACCTTGCTTATGCTCTTTCTGAAGCAGGATCAGACTGGCAGGAGTGGCGTGTTCGTCGCGTTGACAACGGCGTGGATGAGCTGGACCACCTCAGATGGGTTAAATTTTCCCAGGCTGCCTGGGATAAGAATAGCCAGGGTTTTTATTACAGTCGCTATGACGCTCCCACGAATGGCGAAGTTTTGAAAAAAGCCAATTATGATCCGAAGCTCTATTATCATAAGCTGGGAACAGATCAAGGTGAAGATACCCTTATCTATGCCAGACCTGACCATAAGGAGTGGGGTTTTGGTGGTTTTGAAACAGATGATGGGGCATACCTGGTCATCATTGTCACAGTCGGAACACAGGAAGAAGTGACTGTTTATGTCAAAGACCTGTCTGTGAAGGAAGCCCCCATCCAGGCAATTCTGCCTGATTTTGATGCCGAATATCATTTCATTGATAACAAAGATTCGCTGTTTTATTTTCTGACAACTGAGTCCGCGCCCCTTCGCAGGGTGGTCGGCGTCGATGTTAGGCGCCCGCAAAAGGAAAATTGGGTTGAGATCATCCCTGAAAGTCGGTATACTCTAGAAAATGTCAGCCTTATCGGTGGGCGCTTCATCTGCACATACTTGTCTGATGCCGTGCACGTTGTCAGGGTATATGATCTGACTGGACGCGAGCTGGGTCAGGTAGTTCTGCCAGGTTTGGGGACGGTCACTGGTTTTGCTGGTAAAAGTGATGATGTGCTCACATTCTATTCCTATACTGATATCACCACTCCACCTGTGGTTTATCAATTTGATCCGCAGCGGATGGAGAGTAAACTATTCCACCGACCCATCCTGCAGTTTGATCCCGCAGAGTACACCACGGAGCAGGTTTTTATCACTAGTAAAGATGGCACGCAGGTTCCCATGTTCATCAGCCATAAAAAAGGTCTGCAAAAGAATGGTTGCCTGCCAACTTACTTGTTTGGTTATGGCGGATTTAACATCTCCATCCCGGTGATGTTCAGGGTGCCCATCCTGGTGTGGATGGAATTGGGAGGGGTTTATGCCCAGGTGCAGTTGCGCGGTGGCGGTGAGTATGGTGAAGCGTGGCACCAGGCTGGCATGAAAGCCAACAAACAGAATGTTTTTGACGATTTCATCAGTGCAGCCGAATGGTTGATTGATAACGGGTATACAAGGCGGGAGAGTCTGGCGATTGGCGGTCGCTCCAATGGTGGCTTGCTGGTCGGGGCGGTCATGACACAACGCCCTGACTTGTTTGGCGTATGCATGCCAACAGTGGGTGTGATGGATATGCTCCGTTTTCACAAATTCACTATTGGTTGGGCTTGGGTCTCAGATTATGGATCGCCGGACGATCCTGATGATTTTAAAGTCCTGCATGCCTATTCACCCTATCATAACATCAAGAAAGGCAGACACTACCCGCCTACAATGATCACCACAGGCGATCATGATGACCGAGTATATCCTGCGCATAGCTATAAATTTGCAGCCGCCTTGCAGGAGGCGCAAGCAGGTGAAGCCCCTGTACTAGTCCGCATTGATACGCGTGCTGGGCATGGTGTTGGCAAACCAACGACCAAGTTGATCGAAGAGCATGCTGACCTGTGGGCATTTACCCTGGCTCATCTGAAATAACTGCTTGCCCAGCTTTGAAAAGGTCATTTAGGACCAGAAAAGTTAATTCCCGGATTTTGGTACACTTTACCCAACCCCATTAAAACTATTGACAAAACGTATAAATAATGCTAAGATATGGGCAATTGAGCAACAGGGTGACCAAGTGACCAAGTATACCAGGTTAAATACGGTATTATTGAGCTGAAGCAGATTAGTGTATTTGTGAAAAAAGTTTTCCATTATGATACATGAAGTCAATTTAGAAAGAATGTTGCAGGATATCCATTGGTTGGTCACTAACACACCCTATCGCCTGGCGGGAAGTCTGGCTGAATATCAGGCCTCGACATACATATGTGATCAAATGAAGAAGGCTGGGCTTGAAGTTAATAACGATGAATTTTTTACTTATAATAGTGAACCATTAACTTCTGCAGTTGAAATTATCTTACCAGTTCCGGAACCTTTAGTCAGCTTGCCATGTGCTCACATCCATTCAACAAAACCCGAAGGCGAAATATTTGATTTAGTGTTTGTTGGAGATGGCTCATACAATGCATACAAAAATCTTGATGTAAAAGGTAAAGTTGTATTAATTGAAGTTTCTTATGCGCCACCCGTGCCAGAAAAAGCGAGAATTGCAGCAGAAATGGGGGCAGCGGGAATAATATGCATGAATTGGGGCAATGATGAGGAAGTAATCTGTCATCGTGGATTGAAAGCCGTATGGGGCAATCCAACAGAAAATACAGTGAGCAATATTCCTAATCTGATCGGGGTCGGAATCACTCGCAATGCCGGCTTGAAATTAAAAAAATATTACCTGGCAGGGTTGGATGTAAAAGTAAAGATCAGCGCAAGTGCGAATAAAAAATGGAGTATGGTTCATCAGCCAGTTGGCATTATTCGAGGAAATGGCAACGATGACCAAATCATCCTGGTTTCTGCCCATATTGATGCATGGTGTCCAGGTGTAACATGCAATGCAACAGGGAACTCAACAGCCTTAGAAATCTGCCGAATATTGGCAAAACATGCTGACGAACTAAACAGAGATGTCTATTTTGTTTTTTGGAATGGTCATGAAATTGCTGAAGCTGCTGGTTCGACCTGGTTTGTAGATAATTATTGGGATTTATTGAGCAAGAAATGTATAGCTTATATCAATATTGATTCTACTGGTTTAATTCAAACGAAAATTTATGAGATTAAGGCCTCAGATGAACTTCTTGATTTCTCTACACACATGTATAGGGAGTTTTCTGAGGATAAACCTTTACGTTCAATGACTTTGCAGAAAATTGGCGATCAAAGCTTCATGGGAATCGGGATCCCTGCTATCTCAGAACGGATGTCTTTCACTAAGGAAGATATGGAAGCTGCTCATGGGGCTACCCTGGGCTGGTGGAATCATACCGATCAAGATGGGATTGATAAATGCGATCCTGAAACATTAAGATACGATACTCAGAGTACGCTTCAGCTTATTTTCAAACTTGCGACAATTAAAAAACTTCCCTACGATTTCAATAACTTCTTTGTTAAACGAATCAAACAAGTCAGTGACTTATCTAGCCAATATGGCAATCATATTGATTTCTCGGACATCACACGAAACCTTGAAATAGCGGAGAATAATGTAATGGAGATGCAAAGGTTGGGAGGAAATCTCCAAGGTGAAGAAGAAATCAGATTATACAACAGATATATGATGTCTGTCTCGCGATTTTTAACCAATGTTTTTACAACCTATGCCGATAAGTATCAACAGGATAGTTATGGATATACAAAACTAAATACTTCTATAGCCTTATTTTTTGATTTAGAGCGTCTCGCTAAGTTAGAGAAAAATACATTTGAATATGGTATGGTTTCTACACAAATTGTTAAAAACAAGAATCGAATTAACGATGCACTAAACCAGGTCATAGAGCTTTCACAGTTGTACAAGGCATTACTTAATGCAAAATCTGAGGTAAAGGTGTAATAGATATAGTAAACATAATATGTAAACAAATTTAAATTAAAAAAAGGAGAATAGTAAGATGTACAAAAATATTAGAAATTTCGTAAGCATTTCAATTTCCACAATCTTATTCATAATTTTATTGAGTGGCTGTGCTCCATCAGTCGCGGTTGAGGAGCCTAAGCTGGAAGAAGAATCTTCTACCCCTGGATCTGTTGAGGAAGTTTCTACTCCAGAAGTTATTGAGGAGGTGAAAGAGGAAACGACCTCAAATGTTGGTAATCCCCATATCGAAGATACACTGAGGATTGCTTTCACAAGTGAACCTCCTTCCTTAGGCATATATGATCATAGTTCGTTGATTTCGACCTTGATGAACAGGTTGACTTTTAATGGACTGACAAGGATCCACCCCGAAACGCTTGAGCCGGTCTTAGACCTTGCCGAAAGTTATTCAGTCGAGAATGACACGGATTGGACCTTTGTATTAAAAAAAGGTGTTAAATTCCACAATGGCGAGGAATTGTCCTCAGCTGATGTTGTTGCTTCTATCCTGTTTGCAAAATCCGTTCCTGGTGCAAAGCTTTACACCGTAAACATGGAATCGGTTGAGGCAATTGACACGCACACTGTTTTAATCAAAACCTCCGAGCCGTATGCAGGGTTATTGTACGATCTTGCTTATTATTACAATTTTATCTTACCAAAATCCCTGTTGGATACTGGGAACAACTTCAGCGAAAATCCAATTGGTACCGGCCCTTACGTAATGACTGAATGGAATTTTGGTAATTACATCAAATATGATGCTTTCCCTGATTATTTTGATAAAGATCATGTTGCTAAGATCGATCATTTGATATTCAGCATGATTCCAGAAGGCTCTTCAAGAACAATAGCACTTGAAGCTGGAGAGATTGATTTCGTATGGGACGTTTCGGGTGCTGATGTAGCAAATCTGAAATCCAATCCCCTAGTTCAAGTTGTGGAGATCGACAGCGTTGATAATGTAATTCTGTTCTTCAATAATGATAAAGAACCTTGGACGGACTCCAATTTACGAAATGCAATTGCTGCGGCGATCAATCGTCAGGACATCATCGATGGAGCGCTAAACGGTTATGGCAAAGTTAATTTCTCAGCTATTGCCTCGGGCTTGGCTGGCTCAACCGATAAAGATGCCATTCCCTACGATCTGGATCTGGCAAGATCCTATCTGCAAAAATGGGGTGGGGATCCGGCAAGTGTGACACTTACTATTTTCTGTTCTAATGAAACCAGAGTCGCTATTGCTACAGTCATTCAAAGCAACCTGAGTGAGATCGGAGTCAAGGTTGAAGTTGTTCCGATGGATACTGCTTCATATATGGCTGCATGGAAAGCTGGAGAGTTTGATGCCGTGATAGGGTCGTGGTCACCATCAAATGCGCTTTCCTATACTCAACGCTTCCACTCAGACCGTAGATTGACCTACGCGGGCGCAATTAATAGCCCTGAAATTGACGAAATGGTCAATCAAATGAAGGCAACTCTTGATTCCGAAGCCAGAAATAAGCTTATTGAAGGTATAGTGTCAAAGATCAACCAGCTATCACCTCAAGTCTCATTATATCAATCTCTTTGGTTCCGTGCACATAATGCTGATTTACTAGGTGTCTATTGTGACAAAACAGGATTTACGCGTTATGAGGATATGTATTGGAGAGGAGAATAACTCTTTTGTTGTCAATCAAACCCTTACTAAGGTTTGACTATCTTCGTCAAATTACTTAGAATCACAGATAAATAGCTAGAGGAGATGTTCTGGAGGATATCGTTTAAACATCACCTCTAGTTAATAACTCAGTACTAAATTAGGATTGGAGGAGTAATGGGTAATTTAAATATTCCTCATTACATCAAAAGAGATGCTAAAGTATATTGCTAAACGAATCCTGTCGTTAATTCCAGTAATTTTAGGCGTTACCCTTCTTGTCTTCGCAATTATGAATTTAGCTGCTGGCAATCCAGTGTTGCTTATCCTGGGAGATGGTGCAACGGAAGAGGCGATAGCCCAGAAGGAACAAGAACTTGGTTTAGATCAACCCTTATTAGTCCGGTATATAAAGTATGTGATAAATTTTTTCCAGGGTGATATGGGAACCTCCTATATCACAGGTCGTAGTGTCTCCAAGGAAGTATTGTCTCGGTTTCCAAACACTTTAAAGCTCTCCTTAGTCGCAGCAACATTATCCAGCTTGATGGCTATACCCTTGGGTGTTATAGCATCGGTCAATCGAAACTCTTTTTTTGACAATATAAGCATGATATTTTCCCTGATCGGCAATTCGATGCCAGCTTTTTGGTTGGGAATAGTATTAGTGTTGGCATTTTCGCTAAAGCTGCGGTGGTTCCCGGTTCAAGGTGCCAATGCAGGTTGGAAGAGTTACGTGTTACCGTCTATTGCAATTGGATTAATGAACATGGCTGCTGTTGCGCGAACTACACGGTCTTCAATGCTTGAAACTATTCGGCAGGATTATATTATGACTGCCAAAGCAAAGGGTATTGGCAAGCGAAAGGTTGTCTTGCATCACGCTTTTAGAAATGCGTTAGTTCCGATTATAACAATCGCTTCAGTTCAATTGGGCAACCTGCTTGGAGGTGCAGTGATAACAGAAACGGTTTTTGCTTGGCCTGGGGTTGGTAGGCTAATGGTTCAATCTGTGAGTTCGCGAGATGTTCCAATGGTTCTTGGTTGCGTCGTTACCCTAAGCATCTGTTATTCAGTTGTCAACCTGATAGCAGATTTGCTCTATGGTTTTGTCGATCCTAGAATAAAGTCCATGTACAAATAAAGAGTGGTAAAAATGGAATTACAGGGAATCAAATCTTCATTGGTGCAGATAAATCAGAATTCTAAGAGGCATAGTTTATTTCGGGAAACAATCTATCGATTGTTTCGGAATAAAGGAGCCATAATAGGTCTCGTTTTTATCACTATTTTACTTTTCACAGCTATTACAGCAGATTATTTATATGATTATGACGCATATGTGATCAAACAAAATATCTCGGAACGATTACAAAAGCCTTCCATCACTCATCCATTTGGAACAGATGAATTTGGGCGTGATATATTGGCAAGAGTTGTTCATGGCAGCAGGATATCATTGCTCGTGTCAGCTTCATCAATTGCTTTTGCTGTATTGGTTGGTGGTTTCTTAGGGGCAATAGCAGGTTATTTTGGTGGCTTAATTGACAATGCGCTCATGCGTCTTACTGATATCCTGTTATCAATCCCCATGACGATGCTTGCAATCGTCATCGTTGCTGCACTTGGAGCCAGCACTGTGAATTTAGCTCTTGCACTGGGTCTTGCTTCTGTCCCCATTTTTGCCAGAGTTGTCCGTGGTGCGGTGCTTACAGTGCGAGAACAAGATTACGTTACTGCTTCTCGTGCTATTGGTGCCAATAATCTGTTCATCATTCTGAAACATATTCTGCCAAATTGTATGGCACCTATTATTGTACAAATTACATTGCGTATGGCGTCAGCGATTTACAATACTGCAGCCCTATCCTTTTTAGGTATGGGTGTGCAACCACCCATTCCAGAATGGGGTGCGATTTTGGCGGGCGGAAGGGTTTATATTCGAGATTCAAGTTACATTTGTATCATTCCAGGGCTCGTAATAATGATGACGATATTATCTCTCAATATGCTGGGCGATGGTTTAAGGGATGCATTAGATCCGAGATTGAAGTAATTCAAATGACTAAATACAATCAGGTTATTCAAGAGAAAAAATGGTTTCCGATATGTCGATAGATAATCCACCTATTACTGATAACAAAGATGAAAACACGTTGGAGATAAGAAATCTTTCTGTAGAATATCGTACTCACTATTGGACTGCAAAAGCAGTTAATGATTTAAGCTTGTCGATAAAAAAGAGCAGAACACTCGGGCTGGTCGGTGAGACGGGTGCGGGTAAAACGACCACAAGTCTTGCTGTATTAGGGCTTGTTCCTCATCCTCCGGGAGTAATAAAAAATGGTTCAATACTGCTTAATTCCGAGGAGCTTTTGACCATGTCTGAGAGGAGAATGGAGAGAATTAGAGGCAGAGAAATATCCATGATTTTTCAGGATCCTATGTCTGCCTTGAACCCAGTGCTAACTATCGAAGATCAAATTTCAGAGGTCATCAGGTCACATAACAAGTTTAGCAAGGATAAGGCAAATCAAAAAGCCCGGGAGGCCCTAGAACTTGTTGGTATTTCTGGGAACAGGATAAAAGATTATCCCCACCAATTTTCCGGCGGGATGAAACAGAGAGTTGTGATCGCAATAGCTTTGGCATGTAACCCGGCTTTGCTTATTGCAGATGAACCGACAACTGCATTGGATGTCACGATTCAGGCGCAAGTTCTGGATCTGATGAGAAACTTGAGAAAGGAATTCAACATGTCCATGTTAATGATCACACATGATTTAGGGATCGTAGCAGAGATATGTGATGAAGTATCCGTCATATATGCAGGTCATATCATTGAGCATGGCACATTGGAAGATGTTTTTGACCGCCCCCTGCACCCTTATACGATTGGATTGTTCAATTCCCTTCCCAAGATGAATGATCGAACAGCAAAACTAGAACCGATCAGAGGATTGATGCCCGATCCTAGCAATCTACCGGAAGGTTGCGCGTTTTCTCCTCGTTGCAAATACGCAATGGATGTATGCTTCGAACAATTTCCCGAAAAAAGTTTAGTTAATGATGAACATTTTGCTACATGCCACTTGATTAAGAATCAAATGTCGAAAGAAATGGTAATAGATCATGAATAATCATCCCATCCTTGAGGTAAAAAATTTGAAAAAATATTTTAAAACTCCTAAAGGGATGCTTCATGCTGTTGATGATATCTCTTTTGAGATTTTTCAGGGAAATACTTTAGGTATGGTTGGAGAATCTGGTTGTGGTAAAACAACTGCCGGAAGAACTATTCTGAGGCTGATTGAGCCGACATCGGGTGAGATTAAGTTTAAAGGTAATGATATAAGCAAACTTTCTGTGCGGGAGATGAGGCAGCACCGGAAAGATATGCAAATAATCTTTCAGGATCCGTTCTCATCTCTGAATCCCAGATTAACAGTAAGTCAGCTCATAGCAGAGCCTTTGATTGTTCATAAATCAATTCCAAATAAGAAAGTTAGGGAGAAAAGGGTAGATGAATTGATGGAAACAGTTGGCCTTGCCCACCAATTGAGGGACTCATTTCCGCATGAATTGGATGGAGGCCGTCGTCAAAGGATTGGTGTTGCCCGCGCAATTGCGCTTGAACCCTCCTTCATTGTTTGCGATGAACCGGTTTCAGCACTTGATGTGTCCATTCAGGCACAAATATTAAACCTGATGAAAGAGCTGCAAATCAATTTGGGGTTGACTTACTTATTTATTACACATAATCTAAGTGTTGTATACCATTTTTCAGACGACATCGTTGTAATGTATCTTGGTAAGTTCATGGAAAAGGCCCCCTCAGATTTGTTGTTCTCTAACCCTCAGCACCCGTATACCCAGGCGCTTTTATCGGCTATCACTACCCCAAACCTTCATGTCAACAAAAATCGTATCATTTTAAAAGGTGAAATCCCTACCCCGATCGAACCCGCCAGAGCCTGTCGATTTGCTAATCGATGTATGTATGCGATGCCACGCTGTTATGTTGAAGAGCCTAGCTTCAAAGAAATTGAAATAGGCCATCATGTTTCATGCTTCTTAATGGAGTAATGACAATATCTTCGATAAATAAAAGATTAATTTGATAAAAAGGAGAAAATATGGATCCTGTTCTTGAAAGGGAATACTCAGGTAGGCTTGAAAATGTCAGAAAGGAAGCCTTGAGGAGGGGATACTCTTGCTTGCTTATATTTGGCCTTGCCCCACGACGAGTAGGGGATCTTATGTATCTCACTGGACACCAACCGGTCTTGCCAGGTCACCCTCGCCGATATAACTTCAGAGGACGAGGTATGTCCGCTATTGTGCTTTCGATTGACCAAGAAGCTAGCTTGGTAGTCACCACACCTTTTTATGAGTCGGACCTTTTCATTAAGAACATTAAGTACGGAGATAATTTACCTGAAGAAATCTCCAAATCAATTAAGGCTTATGGTCTACAAAAAACCGATATAGGTATTGTAGGAACCGATATTCTACCCGTCAGTTTGTATTACGACTTGAAAGCTGAGCTTAATCATGCAAGGTTTTTTCCAGCAGACGATATTGTGATGAACTTGCGGGCAGCCAAGAGTCCATATGAAATCGAATTATTAAGGACAGGTGCCCATATTGCAGATGAAGTGTCTGTCTTGTTGAGGCAATTCCTTGCACCAGGAATTTCGGAGAATGACGTATTCAGCTTCATTACCTTAGAGCTAACAAAGAGAGGCGTAACGGGGGCTTATGCAACCTGTCAATCTGGATGGCGCTCTGAAAGACCAGCATTTCCAGAGGCGTCAACAGATAAGTTGCTTGAGAATGGTGATCTCGTTTTAATGGAAATTAATGGCAAATACCAAGGGTATATGATTGATGTGTGCCGTTCTGCAGTCATTGGAAAACCATCAGTTGAACAGCTGAATATTCTCAATACTGATGCAAAAATATTCCAGGCAACCATTGCGGCTATGAGACCAGGGATATCAGCCGAATCCTTGGATAAACTCGCTGCAGATATTGCGAAGGAGCGAGGATTTGAGCACAATATGACACGTGCTTTTGGAGGACCAGCCACATTGCTTGGGCATGCTATTGGATTGGGTGTTGACGAACCACCAGTCATTGCTTTAGGTGATAAAACTCAATTGGTCCAGGGAATGGTCATTACGATAGAGCCAGGTATTTATGATACTGGTTTTGGGGGTTGTCGTATCGAGGATGAAATACTTGTAACCCAGGATGGCTGGGAAGATTTGAATCAATCGGAATATATATGGTGGTAAAACCTGGAGGTTAATTATGCAAGAAGTCAAATCTATTAATGAAGCGATTAAAGTTATGTCGGTCCATATGGCAAATCTGTTCTACTATCTCACCAAAGAAGTATTAGCTGATTTTGGCGACCCTGCTAAAGAATCGTTCAAACGAGCAATTGTCGAATTTGGGCGTGCCAGAGGGCAGGCTATCAGAGAAAAAGTCCTTGCTGATGGTCTTCCCTTAACTTTGGAAAATCTGGACAAGTATTACGACATACCTTTAGATCAAGGTTGGCAAACTCAGCGAGAATATAAGGACAATGTCCGCAATAATGTCACAGATAATTGTACTCAAGCCTTGATCTGGAAAGAAAAAAATTGGGAAGAAGTAGGGCATATTTATTGTCTGGTTGATTTTGCTATTCGGGAAGGCTTCAGCGATAATGTAGAATTCCAGGCAATCAAAAATATCCTGCTAGGAGATGATTACTGTCAATCCAGGACTGTGTATAAGAATCTATCTAACAAAGGACTCTAGTTGTCACCCATGAGAATTAAAGTTATCATTCCTAACTTTGGTATGAATGAGGCCACCCTTGAAGCCAGAAGGGTTATGCTTTCAAAATTCGTGTCTGGTGAGGTCGTAATTTCAGTTGAGGGGTTGGAGGATGGTCCAGCTTCCATTGAATACTTTACTGATGAATGCTTAGCCAGCTGCTCGCTAATCAGGCAATGTATTCGATCAGAAAAAGAAGGGTATCAATCGATCGTCATTTATTGCTTCAGTGATGTGGCAATTGATGCCATTCGAGAAAATGTGGCGGTCCCAGTCATTGGTCCCGGCGAAGTGACCTTAGCTGTCGCCGATATGATCTCGAGTCGTTTTACCGTTATTACCACAATTAAGGATAATATTCCTAGAACATGGAGACGATTAAGAAAAAATCCAGTCGCAAAAGAGAAAATGACATCGGTCCGACATCTTGATATCCCTGTTGTAGATTTACGTGAAGATCCAAATGTAACACGTCAAAGTTTGTATCAAGTTTGCCGTGAAGCAAAGCTTAATGAACATATAGACACTGTAATTTTAGGATGTTTGGGTTTAGCAGGTTACGGTGATCTTGTTCAAAAAGAACTGGGTCTCAAGCTCCTTGATCCAGCCTTCTTGGCAATTTCTTTTGCAGAAATGGCGGTTCGCAACGACATTGTTCCAGGACAATTCTCCTTCCCTAAATATCCAAAAAGCTCTGATTATGGGCTATAGTGAATACTGCCTGGATTTACTCAGTAGACTTGTTGCGATTTCAAGCGAATCTCAACAAGAAGACGCAATTGCCAAATTTCTCTTCGATTGGCTGCGTAATATGGGAGTGGAGTCGACCTTGCATCGACTCTCTAACACATCATTTAATGTTTATGGGAGTTTGAAGGGAAAACGAACTGAAAATCCAGAGATGAAGGTAATCATTGGCGGTCATATTGATACTGTCTCTATTTCACCAAATTGGGCCACCGATCCTTTTACCCTAACGCAAGCTGGGAATAATCTATACGGCCTTGGAGCTGGCGATATGAAAGGGGGCATTGCTGCTTTGATCACTGCAATGAAGATGCTTATCGACAAAGGGCTGGATTTTGTGGGAGATCTTGAATTCGTCGGATTAGGTGATGAAGAACGTTTTTCAGATGGTGCAAAGCTCTATTCAAAGTTGGAACAAAGGTGGCATGGCGCGTCATTTGCGATTTTTGCTGAACCGCATTTTGATGAAATCGTTGTTGGGGCTCCGGGTAAATCATTGATAGAATGCATGATTACTGGAAACCCTGGTCATGCAGCTTCACCCAAGAGCGGTGTTAACGCCATTGATTGTGCATGTGAATTGTTCTATCGCCTGATGCAGGAGTATCAGGGTGTCGAATTTTCTGATGTGTTTGGATCGTTTTGTGCGTTAAGCATTGACAGTAACAATAGTGGATACAGTCTATCAATCCCTGCTGAATGCACCATTCTTATCAATAAACAAATAGGGTTGAACGAACAAATCTCTTCATTTATTAGCAAAATTGAAAATGTATATAGCAAATTTGTGGGTAGAGGTAATGTTACGGTCAGTGCTATTGAGCCGAAATATCAGCCTTATCTACTAGATATTGCTAATCCAAATCTGAAAAAGTTGATTGGAATTATCGAGGATAAGTCAAGAAGGGTGCCCAAGTTAATTGTTAATGACGGTGTGAGTGATGCTAACATTTTCGTAACTGATCTTCAAATACCGACAGTGCTTTATGGTCCAAAAGGTGTAGATATCCATAAACCGAACGAATATGTTGAGAATTCTTCTTTAATTGATTACTCGCAATCTATTGCTGATTTCATCGAGGCATTGTAGGTGTTAACTTCGTATAATTCTGCCCCCGGCATTGTTCAGTATTTTGCTCGGTAATTGAAAAAAAGGTTCTCAAATTTGAATCTTGATAATATAAATGGTCAAGGAAATGCCAAAGAATTCTCTAAATGAAAAAAAATACTAAAAAATGAGGTTATAAAATGAATTTTCAAAGAATGCTAATCGAAAAGGAATCTCCTGAACAGTATGGCTACAGTAGAATTAAATACAATCTCAGTGAGAGTTCAACATCAGACAAGACAATGCAAGATGTG
>CAZINW010000007.1:0-5136 GCA_964540765.1 uncultured Anaerolineaceae bacterium
TTTTCACTGTGCGAATAAGTCCGGAATGTGTGTGCGATTTCACCGGAATTTACATCATTCCTAATCTATAACAGAATGCCACCGTGCAAGTTGTTGAAACATATAAGCCATGCTTTTTTTCAAAGCCTCTTGATTTGCACCAACAGTTCCTCCCAACACAATGTTTGACTCAATAGGTTTTGCTCCAAAAGCATGTCCAGCATTTTCAAACACAATAACCTCAGTTTTCTCTGGATCCTGAATCCTAAGTTCTTCTGACATCTCTTTTGAAGGCCACATTTTATCATCACCACCCGCGAATATTAAGATATTTGCAGATATCTTATTCACATCGAATTTTGCTTGTTCTTGATTATCACTATTCATAATTGAACTCTTGTAAATTGATTCGTATGCGATAGGCTGACCCGTATTCATACTAATCATTAGTTCTTGAATAACATTTCTCGACGCTTTCCAAAATGAGATATATGGAAGCTCCTCGTTTTTAAACATCCATGAAGATCCAGGATTCTCAAAATCAAGATTTTGAAAACGATAAGATGATGGTGCAAACAGGATAAGATGATTTATTTCTGAATACACCTCTGCAAGTGTAAGCGCAAGTTCCGCACCTTTTGAACTTCCTACTATTGTTATTGTTTTTTTGCTTGTGCAGTTCTCATAAATATAATTCAGTGCCTCACTGAAAAAATCTATGGGAATTCTATTCAAAGTTTTATTTTGATTGAAAGCACCAAAATAATATAAAGCAAGCACCTCATAGCCAGCATTCGCTAAAAAAGCCGCTGTAATTGGATCATAACTTCCTTCAGAGCCTCCAAAAACAATAACTACTCCGGTTTGAATTTTAGAATTGTTTCCTAAATGAAGACCGTTTATGTAGTCTCCAACTATTTGCTTAGTGTACACACCTTCTTTATTTATATATTGACTTATTAATTCTTGATCGGTCATATTTTTAACCTCCAATTGCAATACGCTTTGAATTAATTGCCTTCAAATTCTCTCGTGAACTAATAATAAGATTTCATTTTTTATTTAGGACAGAACCCTGAAACCCATTACTATCGGCAATTCCAGTTTGTGTCACCATTGTAATACGAAACCCACTGCAAGGGGTCACTGCAAGGGGTCACTGCAAGGGGTCATATTGCCAAATATCATTAATCTATACGCATTATATCTGTTTTAATTAGTCTAAGGAATCCGTGATCTGCATATAAACTAAAGTATCAAAATGACATAATAGAGGTAATTACGGCTTTAATTTCAGTAAAATAGCTACTCACTATAATGATACCCTTTATTTTATCGTTGTTTTAATGACATCCAAAGTGTTTTCCATGATAATCTCCTCAATACAACAAAAATACAATATTCCTGTATAGGGTGTGCCCATGGGCACATTATTGGCAAGGCTGGTTGATTAACAAAAGAAGATGCCCGTATGCAGGCATCTTCTGATAGATACAAAGGAGTGTAGCTAGAGGTTCTTGACCCTGATGGCAAGGGCTTGCTGCAAGTCGGTAACTGCGGAAAGTAATTTTTGCGCCTGGTTATAATCAACGTCACCGACCATGGCGTCTGCGAGGGCGCCAATCTTGTCCTCCTGGGGGATATCTTCCAGCGAGAAGAGGGCACGCCGCAATGCCCTAGCTGATTTCGTGGCAGGGTCAGGAGAACGGGGCACGCGGGTCTGCTCCCTGCCAGCAAGACGCTCCATGAAGGCATGTACTTCCAGGTAGGTGCGCCCATCCTGTTCCGCATAATAGAACACACCGGATTCCCAATACTGACGGTCATACTGCATGATCTCGCGCAAAACGCGCTCCGGCATTTCAGCCCGGTCACAGACTTCGAGGAGCCCTTCCGGCAGTTCGAAGAACTTCATCAGTCGTCCAAAATAGGTTCGCTCCAACTGGAGCATTTCCTGGAGCGCCTGACGGGTTTCATCACTCAGGCGCATCTCTGCCACCCGGCAGAAATAGGCATACTCATCCTCACCAACCAGGGGCTTGATGCCATTGGCTTCCAGCACAATCCGGGCGGCAGCACGCGCCTTGCCCACGGCTGTAAGAGCTTTGTAAGCCATGTTCTCGGCAATCTGCTTGGCAAGCGTAGGCTGGTTGTCAATGATCGCCAGGATGTAAGGTTCCTCCCTTATGCCATCCAGCACAGCCTTGATGGCGGTTGCCCAAAAGCGGCGCTCACCCGTCAGCATCAGAAAAATATCACGCCCCCCCTCGGAGATGACCTGACCAGTGATAGGTTTGATCTGCCCCTCGTCATGCAGGGAATCGCCGAGGAAGATCAATTCATCGATCTCACGCCGGATAAGGCGGTCGTGATTGGCGAGATCCAACCAACGGCGGGTGGCTGCCTCCCAGGTGATGCTGCCTTGGTAAAAATCCTTGCGGATCTCGTAAGGCAGGGTGAACCTGGCCTGAAATCGATCCGGGCGGATCATGGCGAGTGGGACGCGGTAGACGCTCTGGCGGTTGTTAACCATTTTAGGCGCGGTGGATGCAGGTGCCTGATTTGCTTCAGTTGAACTTGCAGCGAACGCCCCAGTCGTTGTGCTGATCAAACTATCAAAGCCCTTGCCTGGCTCACGTTTTCCCATCTTCGTACCTCCTGCTAATTAGATAAAAGTGCCCATGGGCACATTGTGTACCCTTCAGTACAGCGTACTTGCTTACTGAAGTTTTCCCAAAACAGCATCGACCAGGTTGGAAAAGCAACGGTAAGCCTGCGATTTTTGCGGACAGTATGAAAAGACATCACTGCCTGCAGTAGTTGCGGCAGAAATCTCTGCCAGATCCTTAATATACGGCAGCAGCAGATGACCATAGATCTTTTCCATATCTTCAATCACATCCCTGGACTGCCGCCTGACCATCCTGAAACGCGAAGGGATGATCCCAAGGATCTTGAGATCCGGGTTCATGTTCTTTTGAACGTTTTCGATCATGCGTAAGATATCCGCCAAACCGATCAGGCTCAAGCCATCTGGTTCAATGGGGATGAGCACATGTGTGCTGGAAACCAGGGCATTCATGGGGATCATGCCGGCGGAGGGAGGATTATCAATGATGATATGAGAATATTCCCCCTTAATGGGCTCCAAAAAATAAAGGAGCTGAAAGGCTGGCTCAGGCATGGATCGCAATGAATCTTCAAGACCTTCCATGCGGGATTTGTTGGTTTTAAAGATGCGCACTTTTTCCTGGCGATCTCTGGGGAGAAGAGATTCCATCAGAAGCGAGTCAGAACCACCCAAACCACTGCTGAGGGCATCCGCAAAGCTGGGGGTGGAGGTGATGACCGGAACAAACTGATCATCCAGACCGCCACCCATGGCAGTGATGGTGGCGCTCAACTGGTCATCCATGTCAATCAACAAAACAGGCTTACTGTCCGGCTGGCGTGACTCACGCGTAGCAAGCCCAGCTGCCAAGTTGATGCTGATGGTTGACTTGCCCACACCACCCTTGCGGTTAATCAAGGATATAATAGCCATAATGCCTGCTCCTTACTATCTCAAAGTGGTAAAATGCGTTACCATGATGATACCACGATTTTGCAATAATTTCATTAATTTTCGACCTTGTCTTTCCAACATTCCCTGATTATAATAGCAGTTGCTTAAAGTGCACGAATATATTAAGGCACTTGACTTAATTAAATGGATATGCTATGCTGTTTGTAACAAAACAAGCAACCCGGCGGTGAATAATGTTATCAACAACTGACCTGATCAAAGAGAATTTTTTGGAGCACCCTTTCCTGCGATATGGTGACCCGCGCTTTTTCTTCCCCCACATCAGCGAACAGCGCAATGTGCTGGAAGTGGCATGGGGTTTTATCAACGATCAGAATGACCCCAAAAAAAACCTGGGTGTGATTGCCGGTCCGGTTGGCAGTGGCAAGAGCATGCTTGCCATGAAGATCGCAGCGGGCATTCACCCGGGACTAAAACAATCCGTTGGCTATGGCATTTATATGAACACCAACACAGTGACAGAGCCGAGGCATTTCCTGATGGCGGTGATCGACGCACTCGGACTGCCTTCTTCACGTTCAAATGCCAACCGCATGGAGTCAATATTCAAGCACCTCAATCTGAGTCCCAAGGGTTTGCTGTTGGTGCTGGATGGACCCCCAGTGGACCAGGAATACCTGCATGAGATGCTGGCATGGTCTGTTGAAAACATGAAGAAGATCAAAGCTCTGGTGTTCCTGCAGGACCTGAATGAGACCGCCACCAATCTGGGTGGGCTGAATGAATTCCTGGGGTTGTACCATCCTTACAGGGCACCCAGCACGCAGGAAATTGCCAACCTGCTTTATTCACGCTGCAAAATGGCAGGGCACCCCAACCCTCTGACCCTGCTGGACGAAAAGCAGATATTGGAGATCGCAGCATCTGCCCATGGGTCCCTGACAAACGCATTGATGCTTGCCAATGAATACCTGGAAAGGATCATTGAAGAAAAGAAGAATCGACTGACTGTAATGGATATTTAAAATGGAAATGACCCGCTGGTACCGGGTCACTTGCCATCAATTTTTAGGATTATTTTGGAGCAATCCTTATGTCATTAATTCGCCATGACAATTGCAATGTTGGAATCAATCTTAACATTATCCGATTCCCCCGTCAAGGATACTGCCCCATTTTTGCCAGGTTTGCAGGTAAAAAGCCATGAATGCATCAGGCGATTGGGTAGATTTTGGGTCTGTGGTTGTACCAGCCAGGCAGAATACACGGGCGGGCGAGAAGTGTAAGCCAACAGGCACGCTCATTTCCGCTGATGGACTGGATTTCGGTGACAGCCAGATTGATCTAAAAAGACCAACAAGTGCACCCACAGGGTACGATGTGCCCACAGGGTACGATGTGCCCACAGGGTACGATGTGCCCATGGGCACAGGGGACCCTGTGATGACAGGTGTTGAGAAGATACACCTGGTGGATGGATCTGCCAGTGTGACGGAAGCCATCCTGCGACCCGAGTCGATCGCTGCCATTCCCTCCTATCTGCTGCGCTTTGTACCCTTTGTTGGCAGTGCGCCGGTGCTGATCGCAACTGCCCTGCGCCAGGCATACTACCGCTCTTCCAATCCCTCCCG
>CAZINW010000007.1:5236-77743 GCA_964540765.1 uncultured Anaerolineaceae bacterium
TGCTGATCGCAACTGCCCTGCGCCAGGCATACTACCGCTCTTCCAATCCCTCCCGAAGGGACGCATCGCCGGAGGCACGCATCGCCGAAGACACGCATCGCCGGAGGCACGCATCGCCGGAGGCACGCAGAGCGGAGCGGAGCGGAGCGAGCGAGGAACGCAATGATGACAACCTTTATCCCAGGGAAGGAGATGCGGTCTCACTGGATGTTGCCAGCCTTCTGCACATGCTTGGCAACGTCATCAGCCGGGCAAAGTTCTTCCGGATATTCAAAGATGGGAAAATGGATTGGTTTGTCACGCGTGCTGAGGCTGAGCACACCTTCAAGGATGGTCACATCCAGCGCCTGTCAAACACCTACCATTACCGCGGTCTGCTGCTGACGCCGGGGGATGCCAGCGATCTGTACACCTGGCTTTGCAAAAATGAGTTCAGTAAAAACCCTGTGGAAGTGCTGACGCTTGCCCTGCAGACCAGCCGCGACAAGATCCTTCAATTCCCATTCCGCACCCTTGCAGAGGACGAGAGCCTGAGCATCCCGCAGGCCAGCTCGGTGCAGGATGTGGTCAGGTTTACGCTGGGTGAGCGCCGCATGAATACCACCCTCTCCAGCCTGTGTGACGCCCTTGCCATGCACCTGATCCGCCCGGGTAGTTTCCTATCCATTCCCTGGTACTGGTACCATAAAGTCCTGCCTCAACTGGGAGATGACCTGGGCGTCCTGTACCTGATGTGCAAGAGCTGCTGTTATGTTGATTGGGCACACGGACATGACCGTAATTCATTCTGGGTCCCGGGTGGGCTCTCAACCCTGCAGAAATGGATTGGATCAGAAACCCTGCCAAAGCGCATTCCGCAAAAAACACCCAGCCAGCGCGGCAGACCTCGCAGCCATAATGTCCAAGATAATTCAAAGTACGTACGCTCCTGGCGTGAGGACACGCGCAACCTGGCAGGGCGATACCTGTGCCGTGTTGGCACCCGTAATAGTGAGGATGGACAGGATTGGCTGATCGAGGTCTATGAACCGCAGTTGACAGATGAGGATGAACAGGTCAAGGATGCAATCTATTCATTCCTTGAAACACATGTCAACAACGCTGAGGTATCTGACCTGCCTGCGCTCTTAAATGACAGCAAAGCTGTTACACTGCTCCATAAAGCTGCGCATGCTGGTGAAAATGAACTTATTTGTCATTATGAGACTTTAGTCAACAAGGGAATATGTCATTTTGATACTTTAGATGCTGACTTAATTGGTCATTTTGATACTTTAGTGACGACTTTATTAAGTCATTTTGAGACGCTGGTCAGAGATGAATTATGTCATTTTGACACAGTTATTAATATACTTACCAGACTTAAATATACCAATTTAATTAAAAATTATTCACAACCGCCACATACTGATGCAGATCAGTTGGAATCTGAGACTGAAAATGCAGTGGTGGGTGGATATTTCGGGATTGAAAACTGGGATTACGATCAACTTTTGGCAAGAGTCAACCCTATTCTGGCTGAGAAAGTCATGTCAAGCGTCAATCCGCGTGCATTTGTTTCGTGGCTGATCCTGGGGGCATTAACCCCGCAGATCAAAACCCCGCTCAGTTTTGCGGTATCCAAAGCAATTGAAAGCAAGGTGGACGCTGGTGGGGCAGCCATGCGCCTGGCAGGACAGCCACCGGCAGTGATGTGCAAACAGGTGCACGATCTCAATCAGAGGATGAGTGCAGGATACCTTGGCAACAACCTGGCGCACTCATCCGTATCAGCAGACCTGCGTGAATTTCTTGATGCAGAGGAAAGCCAGGCTGAAAAATTGCGCCTGATCAGCCGCTTGATGGATGTACTGGGAATTATGCGAAGTGCCCCAGACGGGGTACGTGTGCCCCATACGGGGTACGAAGCATGCAGAGCAGCAGACAGCGGTAAGCGTATGATAAGTCGGAGACCATGACGGTAACCATCACGATTACCAATTGTATTGGATGGGGAGCGTTGATAAACTCGCAAAGACATTCCAAAGAATTTTTTGCAGAATGCAGTCTTCTTGCTGTTTTGTGTTCCCGAATGCAGTGAGTATGATTGACTGCACCCTAAAGCTGGCGAAAGGAGAAAATTATGCGAAGCATGCCTTCGGCAATGAGCGAAGAAGCAAAAAAAGAAGCATTGGACCCGATGGCGGAGAGTTACCTTGAAGAACAGAAGCGCCAAGATTGGGAAAAGTCCCTGCCAAAAGCTGAGAGAAGGAAATTGATACGCGAACGACAGAAGAATGCCGAGCGGCGTGGGCGGCGTGCGCTTTACGACTTGCCACCCGGGCTGATCAAGGCGGTGGCGTCGATCGCGGAAGAAGTGCGCATGACGAACTCCCAGGTGGCAGGCATTTTCCTGCTGCATGCCCTGAGGGAATACCATCAGGGGAAGATCAACCTGCGCGATTACCGTCAGCCATCCGCATCCCCGCGTTATGACTACCGCGTGGACTTGGATAAATTATTTGAAAGCTGGGACTACCGGAAACCTGTCGAGAAATAAGGGGGTTTAAGGTCAGAGCCTTGGCAGCCTGACCACGGTGGAGACTCCCCAATTATGTGTGCATTGCTTGTTGCCGGTATGGTGCGCATCCAGGCGAAGCCGGCTAAAGTCACGGTGCCACCAGGCAGTCGGCACCAGTTCCGCGCGAAGTATGCAGAGCATAGGAAAAGCAGGCTGCAAGGTTGGGATTGCTTGCATATGAGAGATTCTTTTGTCATACCTTATTTTACCCTTTCCCGGTTGGATGGATTTATAAGTTTGGCATATAGGAAATAGGCATACAACAGATGTGCCCATGGGCACATCTGTTACAGTACAGGGCAGAAAGGACAAGCGCCGCGGGTTGCGGATGTAAACAGCACTAGGGGTATCACTGATATATAAGGGGTATCCTTGCATATAAATGAAGCGAAATGGGTGAATGGAAGTAATAAAAACAAGTGGTATCCCCATAAAATAAATTTATACCTTCTCGTCATGGATTTTGTCTGCATTTGAATATTGATACTTATGCGCATAAGCATGGTTTTGAGGGTACATGTAATGGGCTTGTTTGAATTTATGATCTGCATGAGGGGTGATGGGTTGAAGTTAAATTTCCTGTCAATGAGACTGCTGAAAAAACCTTTTTGTCATCGCAAGCATACCTCACTTTGTACCCCATGCGGGGCACTTTGTGTCCCTCGCTCTGTGCCCCTTTGGGATTGGGAGTGGGATTGAGATTGGAAATGACGCTTATTAAACATACTCTGTCATAATCCATGTCAAAGTCAGTAGAAAATCTCTGCTGAATTAATCTATCAGAATCCCTTGACAAAAAAGATATTCTTTGGTATATATACTTTCGTTAAATCCTCACTGTCTAGGAGCCCGCTGAAAAAGTCCCCTTATAGAAACCACTTTCTAGGAAAGTGGGGCGTTACTGCTGTAAAACGGGATTTTTTACATCTTTGTTCCCAAAATGCTGCCTTTTTTGTACAAAAGTGGGGCATCCGCGCAGAGAAATTTTTGGAGCAGAGGGTTTTTCAAAGCTCTCCTAGAAATGATCATTTCGTGGCGGGGTTGTCCAATACAGATCCGCATGGATAATGGTCCCGAGTTCATTGTATTAATCTTATATGATCATATTTTGGTAAATTTCCCAAAATAATAATACTTGATTCCTCTGCAATAAGGTCAAAAAATAAATACCAAAAGAAGCTAAAAACGCTCAAATCAGAGTCGGATCAAAAATAACGTCAATTCCAAAGACAAGGATATGAAACAATAATCCCTTCCCGGTTTTAGGCTATCAAAGGAACAGGATTTGATCTATCCACCACCTCTTTGTCCTTCAGATAATGATGTATCCGACGAAGACTCATCATTGCTGCTTCAACCACCAAACATGTAACTCGAAATTTGCCTCTCACCGGCACTTTCCCTCCCGCAAAACGATGTTTGACTTGATGTACCGTACCTTCCACAGCCGCACGTAAGTTTCGCGCTTCCTCCTGATATATCATATTTCTACCTTGCCTTTGAGAAACATTCACTTGCTGTTGTCTGAAGCGTAAATACATTTTTGCTTCCCGCTTTCCTTTTTGAACTGGGCAGCTACCATCCTGGTAAAATGGACATTTTTTACAAACTACTTCCTCAAAATGCACCACATACCCCTTCTTCTGGTTACTCAAGTGTACAGGAACTTTTTGTCCCAGCGGACAAATCATTTGGGTAGGTGTGCCACTCTCGGTTTGTTTAATCTCAAAATTGTACAAATTCAGCTTTTCAACATTGGGGTTCCGTCCCCGAATGGCACTCTGGATTTGGGTGACGGAGTGTTCTCGTAATATTTGATCTGCTTCTGTACTTCCATAAGCACCATCATCGTAGAGAGTATCCAAATCAGTTCGTTTTTTCAGATTGGGAAGGGCCTCAACAAGCAGATCTGCATCTTCGGTATGGTTGGGGGCTACCTGCACTTTGGTGATGAGCTGTACTTTGTTTTCTGGATCGCAGGTTTCGGCCAAGTTAGCCACATAACCTTTGTGGGATTTTCGGCCTTTCACTCGATAGGTGGCTTCGAGATCATCGGGGGATTGCAAACTGCTTGCACTCAGTTCTTGGCCTTTTTTTGTCTTTATTTCCTTTCCTTCCAACCAAAAATGTTCTTCAAATACCCTTTTCATTACTTGATAGACTGGCTCTACCTCGTATTTGGGTTTTAGTTCTTCCAACAGCTTCTGGATCAATTTGCCGATCTTGTCTAAATGCTCTTCGCTCTGCTGCCCTTTTATGTGGTACACATACTGTCCAGCGTTTCTCTGAATGTACTCTGTAAATTCTTCACCATATTGTTGCTGGTCTTCCTCTGTCAGTAGCCGGTATACTCGCTGCAATACTTCCACTAATAACTGCAACCGTCCCATTTCTCGGATGTTGCTGGCTATCTGGGTGCTATCCATTCTCTGTTTCCCTGTTTTTATCTCATGAGCCTTGATTTGTGCATCGGTGACTTGTTCAAATGCTTTCTCGATCAAATTAATCCCGGTTCGCTGCATGTACTGGCTCAATCGCGCTCGAAAGTAATAGAGACTGCGCAGATCAAAATCGCCTTCACCCAGCTGCTGATACCCTAACACATAGCGAAACTGTGTATTGTAGGTGAATTGGTCGTATATTTCTTCATCACTCAAACCAAATGCTACTTTCAACGTCTCTAAACCTAGAAATACATTGACCGGACAGTTGGGCCGTGACGGGAAATCTGCATATAGTACTTCAAATGGCCGTTCATCTATTCTGCAAAAGGTCTCGTTGAAAAATACCCCCGCCCAAGATTCTTCGAGCCGTTTTTGATGTTTTTCCTGCATGTCATTGACATTGCTGATCAACGCTGGTTGTTGGTATTTTTTATTGGTCTTGAACATGGGCCTCTTCTTTTTTTCTAGGTTCCTTCTATTATATTAAACTTTTACCTTTTTTGTCAGATCCTTTTTGCAGGGGAATCATACTTATTTATCAAAATATCCTTGACAAATGACAAATATGAGTTAATATATATGTGAGAACGTTATTATATTATTGTCGTAACTATTTTATTAAAGGTGCTATTTTGACCAGAAAAAGAGCCACAATAAAAGACGTTGCAGAAAAAGCTGGAGTATCTCCTTCGACTGTTTCGCGTGTTGTTGGTTCTTATGGTTATGTAAAAAAATCAACCAGAAATAAAATTCAAAGAGTTATTGTAGATCTTGACTATAAGCCAAATACATTAGCACGGAGCATGATTACAAAATCTACAAAGACAATAGGTGTTATCGTCACGGATATTACCAATCCTTTTTTTGCTTCCGTAATAAGATCCATAGAGGATGTTTTGTGGGAATCAGGTTACACAATTCTTTTAGCTAATACAGATGAAAATGTTGAACGCGAAAAAATAGTTATAACAGAAATTATGCAACGTCAAGTTGATGGCATTATTTTGGTTCCTTCAACGAGCAAAAAGAAGTCGCATTTGGATTTAATTGTAAATCAAGGAATTCCGTTAATTTTAGTTGACCGTATGGTCGAAGATTTATCTGTTGATTCGATATTAGTCGATAATGAGTATGGTGCATTTACAGCTGTTTCTCACATGATTCAAAAAGGGCATACTTGTATTGGTATGGTTATTGATAACCTAAATATTTCCACAAATAATGAGAGGTTGGATGGTTATAAGAAAGCTATTACTTCATCAGGTTTGATTTTTGATCCTGGGTTAATAAAATCCTGTAAATTTACTTCAAAATCAGCTTTTGAGCTAGTTTCTCAAATGTTGTCAGACTCAAACAGGCCCTCAGCTCTTTTTGGTGCAAATAACTTTATGACTCTTGGTATTTTACAGGCAATAGTTAAAGCTGATTTAAGGATACCCAACGACATTTCCTTGGTAGGTTTTGATGATATCAGCTGGTTTTCTTCTGGTTCTCAACAGGTCAGTACTGTTTCTCAGCCTGTTCATGACATTGGTTCGATCGCTGCAAAAAGGATAATAAGTCGTCTTAATGGCGATTACAACCCACCTATGGAGATTAGGTTGGAGACACGTTTCATTGATAGAGGTTCATGCTCTTCATTAAAATAAATTGATTGAAAAGGATTAACTGTGAAAGATCTAAATAAATTTATTGAACTCGCAACGAATAGTTTATATTTTTCTGGTGCAAAAATTGATGATCATATCAGAGAATTTCTGAGTAATCATTTAGATTTTTGTTTATCAGTAGGGGAAAATCTACCAAATGATATTAATCATATTTTTCTAATTGGTAGCGGCGGTTCATATAACAGCCTTCAAACTGCAAAATACATCTTAGATAGGTATTTGCCAATTCCGGTTGATGTCTACATGTCTTATGATTTGATTTGGAGGAAACCCATTAATCTGACTTCATCTTCTTTACTATTATTTGCTTCTTACTCAGGTGAAACAGAGGATGTGGTTGCAGCATTTAATTTTGCTAAATCAAAAAAATCAAAATTAATTTCTATTGTTGGGAAACCTCTCTCCACCTTAGACAAAGAAACTGATATTAGCATTGTATATGATAATGGTGCTATTTTTGAGATTCCCATATTATCAATTTTATTGATTGCTATGGGGTATCTTAAGGTTAAAGGATTATCTGAAATGTTTGATGACCTTTATTCAAGTATAAAATCTCTGCCTAGCTTGCTTAAAAGTGTAACAGAAACAGAAAGTTCGAAAGCGGAAGAAAAAGCCAGGGATTTTTTGTCAGCAAATCATATTTATGTTCTTGGATCTGGTCCGCTTAGTGCCTTGGCAAATAAATTTGCTATGAGTGTTATTATGGAAAATATTCGTATAGGTGCGTCCTTTGCAGACGCTCAGGATTGGCGTCATGGTCCTGTAGAGGTTCTTGAGAGGTTAAGAGGTCGTTTTATTGTTCTTGTTGGTAATGATGAATCAAGAGAAATGGTATTGCGTTCTGTAAATATCATAAAAAATCTAGGTTCTGATGTGCTTGTTTATGATGTTTCTACCTATTGTAATATTCATCCCCTATTGTCTCCACTAGTTATTAATACATTAACCCAGTGGTTTACAGTTTATTCAGCAATTTTAAGAGGAATAACTGATTTAGATGACCGTGCTTTTATGGGTCATGGTTTTTTGTCAAGTTCTGGTTCTATTTGGCCCTGATTAATTTTTAAGGATTATTAAGTGGTTAGTAAAAATATTTGTGTCATTGGTAATTTAATTACAGACTTAAAAGTCTATAACATAAACTCCATGCCAAATTGGGGCGAGGAAGTCGTTGGAGATAAGCATGAATTCTGCTCTGGTGGCCAGGCTTTTACATTAGCATGCGGGCTATCGAAATTGGGTTTAAATACCAGTGTTATTTCCTCGGTAGGTAGTGATCATTTTGGGCGTAATATTATCAATGATTTACATTCCCTGAATGTTGATACTTCAAAAATTGATATGTTAGTTAATAAGCCAACAGGTGTTTCAGTTTCAATAATTCGAGGTGATGGTGAGAGATCTTTTATTTCTAGTTTTGGCTCGCTAACATTGTTTAATGTCAATTCTATACTTCAGCACTGGCAATTTATTATTGATTCAGATGTGATTTGCTTTGTTGGTACTTTTAATTTTCCAAATCTTTCTCTTGTTAGTTTATATCCGCTATTTATGAATTTGCAAGATGCTGGTAAATTAATCATATTTGATCCTGGGTGGGATCCATCGGGGTGGAGTTTAAATTCTCGTATTGAATTGAAAAATTTACTTCCTTTTGTAGATACATTTCTACCAAACCTCGATGAAGCTCAAGCATTAACTGGTTTTTTGGACAAAAATTTAATTGTTAAAGATCTGCGTTTATCAAGTTGTTCTGAGTTTGTAATTAAATGTGGTGCAGATGGCTCCTTAGGCTATAGTGGTTTATTAGAGGAGTCAACAAAAGTTAAGGCATTAAAAATTTTTGATGCTGTAGGTGCTGGTGATATTTTCAATGCTGGTTTCTTATATGCAAAGTTAAATGATTATTCCCTTGCTGATTGCTTAATATTCGCAAATTTTACAGCTTCATTTTTCCTTACCCGTGAAAACCAAAAATTTCCTACTGTTCACGAGGTATTAGCATTGGTTGATAAATCTTAATGATAATTTAAGGTTCATTAGTCATTCTCACTTTTTGAAAGGAGCTTGTATGGTTTGAAATTGAAAAAATTTTTTTTACAAATAAAATTATCTATAAGGAGAAAAATAAAATGAAGAAGTTAATAAATGTTTTATCAATTTTACTGTGTGTAGTTTTCTTGGCGTCTTGTGCGGGTAAACCTGTAGTAGAGGAACCGGTCGAGGAAGGTGGTTTAATTGGTGTAATTCCAAAATCTACATTATATGATTATTGGAAATATGTCAATATGGGTGCAGTAGCAGCTGCCGAGAAATATGGGTACGAAGTTAGTTTCCAAGGCACTGCCCTTGATACCGATGTTGAAGGGCAAGTTAAGATTATTGAGGATTTCGTTACACGTGGAGCAAAGGCAATTGTAATCTCTCCAGTCGATCCTGATGCCATGGTTCCCTCATTAAAAGCTGCTCATGATGCTGGTGTTGTGATCATTGTAATTAACAGTAAACTTAATGCTGATTTCCCATATTCATTTATTGCCACAAATGACTATGCTGCAGGTGAGAAAGCAGCTGATGCTATGGCAAAAATCATTGGTGATCAATCTGGTAAAGTCGCTGTTGTTGCGGAGGTAGCTGGTTCTGTTGAAGGTGGTGAACGGAGCCAGGGCTTTATTGATAAGATTTCCGCAAATGGTAAGTTAGAAGTCTTGGATACTTTTTATAGTGAAGGTGATAGAAACAAAGCTTTTAATATCACCCAAGATATTTTAACTTCAAATCCAGATATCAAAGGGATATTCTCTACCAATGAAGGTTCTTCAGTTGGTGTCCTTCTCGCAATTCAATCTGAAGGTGTGAAAAATGTTGCTGTTATTGGTTTTGATACATCTGTCGAGCAAATTGATGGTATTCGAGAGGGTGTTATTAATGGCACAATTGCCCAAAACCCATTTAAAATTGGTTATTTGGGTGTCGAAAATGCCATTAAGGTCCTGATGGGCCAAACAGTTGAAAAAAATGTAAATGCAGAGACAATTTATATTTCACTGGAAAATATTGATTCAGAAGAAGTAAAAATATTACTGGCTCCTCCAAAAGAGTAGTTTTGGATTTCTTCTCCCCTTTTTTTAGGGGAATTAATAAATTGGATTATCTTTACGGTGTTCAACATTAATTCCCCTAAAGCATCTTTTATGGAGTAATTTATGGCAAAAATTCAAAGTGTTTTAGGTGTAATAGATAGTTCGGATCTCGGACCTACTTTAGTACATGAACATATCCTAATCGCAAATCATGCGATGAGAAAAGCATTTCCTAATTGGGTTGTAAGAGAGGAATTTGTACCTTATGCAGTAGAAAAATTAAATAGAGCAAAGAGATCTGGCATAAAAACAATTCTAGACTTGACACCTATAAATTTAGGTCGAGATATTGATGTTATTCATGAAGTAGCTGATAAAGCTGAAATGCAGGTTATTGCAAGTACTGGTTTCTATCATTTTGAGGAATGGTGGATTAGAGATAAAAATGTTGATTGGTTAGCTGAACTTTTAATTAACGAGATTGAGAATGGTATATCAGGCACAAATATTCGTGCAGGTTTAATTAAATGTGCTACAGATATGGAAGGAATGACACCTGCAAATCGTCACATGTTAACTGCTGTTGCAAGAGCCCATAAAGCAACAGGTGTCCCAATTTCAACACATGCAACCGTATGGAATTACATTGGTTTTGAACAACAAGAAGTTTTTCTGAGTGAAGGTGTAGACATTTCCAAAATTGTCATTGGCCACTGTGGTGATAGTACAAATGTGGAGTTTATTGAGGCATTGATTAAAAGAGGAAGTTATGTTGGGATGGATCGATTTGGGATTGATTGGATGCTGCCTTTAAAGGAAAGAGTTGATACAGTTGTAGAATTATGTAAACACGGTTACGCTAATAAAATGGTCTTAAGTTGTGATCACACAGCTTTTCTAGATTATAAAGAAGATCAGAGGAATGTCACAAAGAATCCTTGGGATGAGTATAAAGCTAAAAACCTAGATGATGTTGAGGTTCAATTCTCTTATCTAATGGAGAAAGTTGTTCCAGAGCTTAAGAAAAACGGAATTTCTGTTTCACAAATAAATCAGATGCTAATTGATAATCCTAGAAGAATTTTTGAAGGCAAACCTTAGAAATTGTAATTAGCCTCATTAGTTTGACATGCTTTTGGGGCTAAAAACAAATTAATTTGTTTATTTATGGGTTAATTCTAATGATAATTAATGCTTAGGTGAATTATTAAGAGTTATTAATGGAGAAATTGATTCTAGAAGCAACGAATATATGTAAATCATTTAGCGGTGTTCAGGTTTTAAATAAAGCTCATATTAAAGCTTTTTCACATGAGGTTCATGCTTTATTAGGTGAAAATGGTGCAGGTAAGTCTACTTTAGTGAAAATACTTACTGGGGCTTTAAAAAAAGATGTTGGCGAAATCTTTTTCGATGATAAACCTTTGATAATAAATCATCCTAAAGAAATTTATGATTTAGGAATAGCTATAGTTCATCAAGAATTTAATTTAATGCCTGATTTATCAGTTTCTGAGAATATTTTTATTGGAAGAGAGCCTTCTGCCTTAATTCCCGGTTTTATTAACGACAAACAATTAAGAAATCAGACAAGAGAGATATTAAATAGACTTAAGATTAACATTGATCCTTCTACAAAAATTAAATATCTTGGTGTAGCTCAACAACAATTAGTTGAAATAGCTAAAGCTCTCTCTTACGAGTGTAAGTTAATTATTTTAGATGAACCGACATCAGCTTTAACGGATTCGGAGTGTGAAACACTTTTCTCATTAATTTTATCCTTAAAGAAAGAAGGAGTAGCTTTTATTTACATAACTCATAGGCTTTCAGATTTAGAGAGTATTGCTGATAGAGTGACAATATTGCGAGATGGCAAATTTGTTAATGAACATATATATGATAGATCAAAGGTTCCCCTTTATATAAGTGAAATGGTCGGTAGAGAATTGAATAATATCTTCCCGGAAAAACCAATTTATACCAGAGGCGAAAAGACATTATCTGTTAAGAATTTAAATATAACTGGCTTGCTTCATGACATTTCATTTGATTTATATAAGGGGGAGATATTAGGTGTTGCTGGTCTTATGGGTGCGGGCAGAACAGAGTTAGCAAAAGCAATTATTGGGGCTCTTCCTATTTCATCGGGTGAAATAGAAATTTTCCAGACAAAAAGGAAAATTAATTCACCAGCTAAAGCGATTAAATTAGGTTTTGGGTATTTATCCGAGGATCGAAAAAGGGATGGTTTATTAGTTAATCTCTCAATTAAAGACAATATACTGCTCTCTTCTTTAGATAAATATACAAGTTTTGGGTTTGTCAGTGAGAAATTCAGCAATAACGATGTAGATATTTATATGTCCAAGCTACGAATAAAATCCCAGGGTAGAAATCAATTAGTTCTAAATTTAAGTGGCGGTAATCAACAAAAAGTTAATTTTGCCAAATGGTTATGCAAAAATACAGATATACTGATCCTTGATGAGCCAACAAGAGGTATTGATGTAGGGTCTAAATATGAAATTTATGAGATTATTTTTAATCTTGCTGTCAGTGGCGTTTCTTTAATAATGATTTCATCTGAATTGCCTGAAATTCTTGGAATAAGTGATCGAATAATTACTATGTGTGAGGGTCATATTACCGGTGACATTCCTGCTTCTCAAGCTTCTCAGGAATTAATAGGCAACCTTATTATGAGTAGTTAAGGAGTTATCAATTAATGAAAAACGATTTTTTGAAAAGAAATCTTCAATTGCTCAGCACAATTGTCGCAGCTTTAATCCTTTTCGTTGTTTTTTCTATTATCGCTAATAATTTTTCCACGGTAAATAATACGTTAAATATCGCATTACAATCATCAATAATTGCCATTGTAGCTATTGGTCAAACATTTGTTATAGCAGGTGGTGGTATTGATCTCTCTGTAGGGCCTGTGGTTGCTATTGGTAGCGTAGTCACAGCAATTTTGTTAAATTCGGGCTTTCCTATATGGTCTGCAGTTGTAATTGGCTTATTTTGTTGCATTATATGTGGTTTGATTAATGGTTTAATTATTACATATTGGAAGATAGCTCCTTTTATTGCGACCTTAGGTACACAATTAATATTTCGAGGTATTGTCTATGTAATTACAAACGGTGTACCAGTTTCAGGTCTACCTTCAGAATTTAGTCTTTTCGGTTTAGGAAAATTATTTGATGTAATTCCCTATCCTGTGATTGCTATGTTGGTTATAACAATTATTTTTACTTTAATAATGACAAAATCAAAATTTGGGAGGTTGATTTTCGCAATAGGAAGTAACGAAAAAACTGCTTTTTTGTCTGGCGTGAATGTATCAGTGAATAAAATTCTTATGTATGTTTTATGTTCGTTTTTATCTGGTCTTGGAGGGATAATTTTAACTTCAAGATTAGTAAGTGCCCAGCCCACAACAGGAACTGGTTATGAAGCCAATGCAATTGCTGCAGCAGTTATTGGCGGCGCAAGTTTAGCTGGTGGTACTGGTAGTATTATTGGCGCAGTTGTTGGTGCCTTGATAATGGGTATTTTACAAAATGGTTTGAATTTAATTGGTCTATCATATTTCTTGCAGCAAATAGCTATCGGTTCTGTAATAATTCTTGCAGTAATGGTTGACAAACTTAGAAATCGTTTTAGTAAAAATAATTCTTATTAATAATTTAGTTATCTTGTATCGCTTTCGTTTGACTGGTTCATTTTTTGTTGTCATGAATAATTATTGATTGGTGTTAATATGACCAAAATTTTACATTTAGGTTTAATTGGATATGGTCAAGGAAGAATGTATGCTGATACTCTACGTTGTTACCGGGTTTTTTATCCAAATTTGCCAGAAGTAGAGTTGACTGCGATCTGTACTTTGTCTTTACCTGAAAGTCAGAGGGCGTTAACTATATCAGGTTTTAAAAGAATACAGAATGATTTTAATGAATTAATCAATTCATCGGATATCGATATAATAATAATAGCAACACCTCCTTCTACCCACTATTCATATCTAAAAGCATGTTTATATACACAAAAAGGGATATTTTTAGATAAACCACTATCAATCGATTTTAATCATGCAAATGAATTAATAACTTTATCTAAAGAGTTGTCAAGAGATGCAAGACTTGGTTTTCAGTATAGATTTAATCCGGCATTACTATATGCAAAAGATTTAATAAATAGTGGTGTTTTAGGTGAAATATATAATTATCGTGCAACATATAACAGATCAAGTGCTGTAAAAAATAATAAATCATTAGGGTGGAAAGGGAATATTGAGTTATGTGGCGATGGCGTTTTATTTGATTATGGTCCTCATCCAATAGATTTGATAAATTGGTTAGTTGGTATTCCCGAAAAAGTTTCAGCAATCAGGAAAATATTTATTCCTAAACGGCCTAGGTCTAGAGAGGATATGGATTTAGTAGAAATCACAACAGCTGATCATTATACGATATTATTTTCTTCATCTAATGGACCAGTGGGTTCATTAGATTTGGGTAGGCTTATTGTTGGGTCAGAGAATGATCTTTCAATTCAATTATATGGTAGCAAAGGGTCAATTTCATGGTCTTTAATGGATCCGAATTTTTTATATAAGGCGGATATCTCCTACAAATCAAACAAAGGCGTGGCTTGGGAAAAAATACCAACCATTCAGAAGTATCCAGGTTTAGATTTTCCAAGTGGAGATTCTCCAATGGGTTTATTCCGAATGCACTTAGCGAGTATGGCAGACTTTATTTCATCCTTCATTCAAAATCAATCATTTGTTCCTGGGATAATTGATGGTTATAATGTTCAAAAAATATTAAATGCATGTGTTATTTCAGCTAATAACAATTGTTGGCAAGATGTAAACTAAATAGAGACTTTTTTTATACAACCTAAACAGACGAACCATATATTTTCCTTATAGATATTTAGATACAAAAATAATAAATATTTTTTTTTATCATTCTCCTTTAAATCCACACATCCTATAACCAGTATTGAATGCAAAAAACGGAGTGATAATTGTTATAAACAATTGGAATAAAGTTTTATTTCAACCTCCTTGTATCATATCTTGCATACAAGACCTCTGTCTGGGGGAGGGGTTATGCCTGCGCTGCAGCATTTTACCTTCAATTGCATCATCTTCACGTATAATTTGAATCATTGATAAATTTATATAAACATGCTGGAGGTGCTCATGACTGAAGAAACCAAAATCACCGATGAAAACAAGGAAAAGAAAATCCCCGAGGAAAAGACGTCTGTAACCGAACATACGCTCCTCATCAACGGGCATGAGCTCGCATACACCGTGACTGCCGGCACACTGCTCCTCAAAGAAGAAGATGAGAAGGAGGGCGAGAAGCCCAAGGCGATGATCTTCTATGTGGCTTACCAACTGCACACTGATCAACCCGTCTCGCAGCGTCCAATCACATTTTCCTTCAATGGCGGACCCGGCTCGTCGTCAGTCTGGATGCACCTGGGTTTGCTCGGTCCCAAGCGTGTTTTGATGGATGAGGAGGGCATGCCGCTACCACCACCTTACAGGCTTGTCCCCAATGACTTCACCCTGCTGGATAAAACCGACCTGGTTTTCATTGATCCGGTCAGCACTGGTTTCAGCCGCACCGTACCTGGTGAGAAAGCCGAAGTCTATCACAATGTCAAAAAGGATGTTGAGTCCGTTGGCGATTTCATTCAGCGTTACACCACCCGCAGCAAACGCTGGGGATCGCCCAAATTCCTCATTGGTGAATCCTACGGCACCACCCGTGCCGCTGGTCTGGCAGGCTATTTGCAGGAGCGCCATGGTATGTACCTGAATGGCATCATGCTAGTCTCCTCTATCTTGAATTTTGGTACAGCGCGCTTCAACCCCGGTAATGATCTGCCCTACATTCTCTTCCTGCCGACCTATACTGCCACTGCCTGGTACCATCATAAGCTCAGCCCGGAACTGCAAGCAGACCTGCAAGGCGCATTACGTCAGTCAGAGCGCTTTGCTGCTACGGAATACACCCTGGCACTCATGCAGGGCAGCCAACTCCCAGAAGATGAACGCCGACGCATTGTCTCCAAACTGGCAGCGCTGACGGGATTATCTGAGGATTACATTGAGCGCACTGACTTGCGCATAGACATCCATCGCTTCTGCAAGGAATTGTGCCGCCGCGAGGGTCTCACCGTCGGTCGCTTGGACAGCCGTTACACCGGTCGTGACCGTGACAGCGCCGGTGAACTCTACGAGCGCGACCCCAGCAGCAGCGCCACCCTCGGACCCTATACCGCCATGCTCAATGATTATGTACGCAGTGAGCTTGATTTTGAATCCGACCTGACCTATGAGGTTCTCACCAGTCTTTTCAAAACTTGGAAGTATGATGATTTTCAGAATCAATATGTCAATACGGGGGAGACCCTGCGTGAGGGTTTCCTCTTGAACCCTGCCATGAAAGTCTTTGTTGCCAATGGGTATTATGACTTGGCGACTCCATACTTTGCCACGCGCTACACCCTCAACCACCTCGGGTTGCCCGCTGAGTTTATGGAGAAAATACAGACGACCTATTACCAGGCTGGGCATATGATGTACCTGCATCTGCCGTCCTTGGCAAAGCTCAAGCAGGACCTGGATGCCTTTATTGACAGTGCCATGCCCCATTGAGTAAACCCAGGAAATAACCAGAGTAAGAAGGCTGCCCCCAAAAGCAAAAAAGGAGGCAGCCTCAATTGTTCAAGATTTTATGGGGCTCTTTCACACCATACAACATTCACTTTAAATGAAATAAAGTGATTTCTCAAGAATATGGTCTGGTTTTAATTTGGTGATGGGGCGTAGATCAAGGGGAATTTAGCTTTCTGGAAAGGGGAGATCCTTTGGCTGCTTCTGGCACTAAAATTGCACCGTATCCCATCAGGTTTATAGATTAAAAATAAACCCGGCAAACATTTGCAAAGACATTACTTGGAGGTACGCATGACCAGAGCATTCGGGATTGACATCAGCAAATACAATACCAGCGTCGACGGGAAGAAAAAGGTCAACTTTGATCAGATCAAAGCCAATTCAGAAGAAATTGTCTTTATCGCTGCCAGGGCGGGTGCATCCTGGGGATACAAAGATCCCCAGTTCGATTATTACTGGGCAGAAATGCGTCGCATCCAGGTTTGCAGAATGACATATCATGTCCTTTACTTTGGTGAGAGTGCGCTTTCCCAGATGGACAATCTCTTCAGGATACTTGGCAATATGGTGGATTGGGCGCATGACAAGATTGCATTGGATCTCGAGGTGGAGGGCATCAATACCCGTGAACGCATTACTGCTGTTACGAAAAAATGTATCGAGATCTGTAAAACAAGAACAGGTAAAACCCCAATCTTTTATTCCCGTGCCAGTTGGGTCAACCAATATCTGGATGTCACCCAACTGCCACAAGTGGATTGGTGGTTGGCACAGTATAAAAAGTCCCTTCCTTATCCTCTTTATACCCCCGAACATCCCGGTCCTCCCACTTTACCAACCCATGTATCCTCATGGTTGGTTCATCAAACGGGCTCTCGCGGCAGGGGTATTGGCACACCCGGAGCTCATTACATGGACTACGACCGCTGGAATGGTGTCAAGGCAGATGTGTTGGCGTATTTTGGTTATACTGCGTCTCCGCCCCCCCCGCCTCCTCCCGAGCCTCCTCTTTTCCAGGCCAAATGCATCACCACTGCCCTCTATAAACGCAGTGGTCCCGGCTCAAGTTATTCCATTATTGGTGCGCTCCTTTTAGGCGATATTGTTGATGTGTTTGAAGAGCAGGATGGCTGGTTCCGCATTGAAAGTGGCGCTGAAGTCTGGTGTTCTAGTAGCGAAAGATATATGCAAAGAGTTGAGCCAGACCCTGACCCGGAACCTGTCTTGTTCAGAGCAAAATGCATCGTCAATGCGCTCTACAAACGCTCCGGTCCGGGCACCACTTATAAAGCTGTAGGTTACTTGACCAGGGATACCGTCGTGGATGTCTATGAAGTCAAGAATGGGTGGTACCGTATCGGTGAGAATGCCCAGGTCTGGTGTTCAGGTGCGACGCAGTACATGCAAAGACTCTAAGCACATGTCAACGACTTGAAAACAACAAAGATCCCCTTCTGAAACAGGGGATCTTTTCATTACAAGTGTGTCTGCGTTAAGGCTGCGCTCTGAGCTATCTAAATATCCCAGTTATATGACCTGTGCTCATCACTACCCGATGCGTCGTGATGTCAATGCCATGCTTCAACAAACCAATATAGTAAATACAGAATATTTTTTATGCGGCAACCGCGTGGATCATTGCCCGGAGCATGTCATCCAATGTGAATTAAAGTTGGGATAGGGAGTATTTTGTAGAGGTTGTCTCTATTAAATGAAAAGCTGCGCTTCTTATTGAAGCGCAGCTTTCCGGGATAAATTAAACAATTACAGACCTTTTAGCAAGGTGCCAAGCAGCAGCAGCACCCATGCTACCAGGATAAACCAGAAGGCATAAGTTGTCAAAAAGCCAGCTGAGACAATTGTGCCAATCAGGCCCAACACGCCCAAAATAAGGGCAATCCACCATGTTATGTTCTTCGGGGCAGTTAAGTTCATGACTATTTCTCCTTTCATAAAATGGTTACTTTGGCTGGGTGAATGTGCCAGCCCTGATACTACATTAAATATAACACATTCGCTGTAAAAAAGATACAATTAAATGAGAGTGTTTAAATGAGAGTGTTGAAAAACGTCATTCCCACTCCCACAGGGAATGATAATGACGCGAAAGTTTTTTCAACACCCTCATGATCCTCAACTTTATTGAGAATTGAAATATGATAAAATGTATATGAAATTTGAATGTTAAGAGTGTATTAATATCTTGACAATTTTGCATTAACAGAATATTATTAGTTGATATGTGAACTATATTTCTACGGTTGTGTGGGCTAATTTGGTGTCTTGTGGAAACAGGTCAATTTACTTTGTATCAAACTCTAAAAGCCATTTTTCTTCATATTGATAACCATGAGAAGGCACTCCTGGGAAAATTTGACTTGACCGTAGCCCGCTTTTATACCCTGATGCATATCTACAATCACCCTGGCATTAATTATATGGACCTGACCGATCTGATGCTTTGTACCAAAAGCAACACCACCCGCGTTGTCAGAGGCTTGCAACTGGACGGTTTTGTCGAACGCCGCGATCATCCGAATGACGGTCGCAGTTACCAGCTCTATCTCACGCTTAGAGGTGAGGCACTCTTTACCAAAGTTTATCCAGTTTACCTGACACAGATTGATCAACTTATGTCTTCCTTTAATGAAAGTCAAATAAAAGAGTACACGGCTGCCAGCAAACATATTGAAAGTGTCGTAGCGCCTGCTATACTTAATGCAGGAGGTAGTTAGTAAGTATGTCACATCCACCAACCGGCCAATATATGGCCAAATATGTCAATCTTTTTCTAAGGAGAATAAAATGAAGAAAAGTTATATCGTCCTTGCAGTCATGTTGATTGCAACCATGTTGCTCGGTGCTTGTGCACCTAAGGCAACAGAAGCTCCCGTCGTGGAAGAACCCGTCGTCGAGGAGCCTGTCGTTGAGGAACCCGTAGAGGAACCTGTTGTTGAGGAACCCGTAGAGGAACCTGTCGTTGAGGCTTTAGGCACCCTGCGCATTTGGGAGACGAGCAGCGCGCTCCCGTCCTCTCAGAACTCGGCGTAGCCTTCAAAGACGAGTACGGTGTGGAAGTTGTTGTTGAAAACATCTCCGGCATCCGTGATCAGTTCTTAGTGGCTGCACCCGCTGGTGAAGGTCCGGATATCATTGTCATCGCCCATGACCAACTGGCTGCCCTGGTAGCTTCCGGTCTGGCCGCTGAGATGGACCTCGGCGCCAAAGCTGGTGAATTTGTCGAAGAAGCTGTCAACGCTTTCAAATACGAAGGCAAGCAGTACGGTATGCCCTATGCCACCGAGAACCTCGGTTTCTTCTACAACACCGACTACGTCGAAATCCCTCCCACCACCTGGCAGGAAGTTTATGATGTCAGCAAAGCCCTCATTGATGCCGGTACCGTTGAATACGGTATGGTTCTGGCTGGCACCTCCTACGATGCCTATCCCTGGATGACCTCTCAGGGCGGTTACATCTTCGGTTTGGACGCCAATGGCGATTACAACCCCAGTGATGTAGGCGTTGGCAGCGAAGGCATGATCAAATTTGGTCAGATGGCACTTGATTGGGTCAACGATGGTATTCTGTCAAACAATACTGACAACACCACCGCTAAATCCATGTTCAAAGATGGCACCGTTGCCTTCATGATGAACGGTCCATGGGAAATCAATAACCTGCGCGAAGCCGGCACCCCGTTTGCTGTTGCAGCATTCCCCGATGGCGGCGCACCCTTTATGGGCGTCCAGGGCTTTGTTGTCAATGCCTTCAGCGAGAATATCCTTCTTGCCCAGGCATTCCTGACCGAATATGTTGCGACCACCGATGCTATGATGGCACTCTACGAAGCAGATCCTCGTGTGCCTGCTTACAAACCTGCCCTCGAGCTGATGGACGATCCTGAGCTGATCAAGATCGCCGAAGCTGGTGCCAATGCCCAACCCATGCCCGGTATCCCTGAAATGGGTAAGGTCTGGGGTGACTGGGGCAATGCCCTCACCTTCGTCCTCGATGGTTCCAAGACCCCTGAACAGGCTTACACCGATGCCGCGAACAATATCATTGCAGCCATTGCAGAAGATACCACCGGTATGGTTAACCTGCCCGGTTCATGGCAGAAAGCTGCTGGCTTTGCATGCGAGTGGGATCCTAAATGTAAAGATACCGCTATGACCCTGCGCGATGATGGCAAATACGAAGCCAAATTCACAGTCCCCGCTGGCGTTGACTACGAAGTCAAAGTTGCCCTCGATGGCGGCTGGGACACCAACTACGGTGTAGATGGCGTCGCTGGTGGCGATAACATCAAATTCACCGTGACTGCTGATGGCGAAGTAACCTTCGTCTACGATCCAGAAACACACATTCTGGAAATTACCGCTCCGTAACCTGATTAAATAACCTAAGGAGACCAGCTTAAACTGGTCTCCTTTCGTAATAATTAAATAGAAAGGAGATGCAGGGCATGGATCAAACCAATACAAATGTAGCATTCGCCAAGAAAACGATCACCAGTGTTTCCACCATCATTACCACAGCTCTTGTGATCATTGTTGATATCCTGCTGGGGTATTTTACGTTTAAACTGCTGCAGCTGGGATACATTCCCCTATCCATCGTCTTTATCCTCATTATTGCCATCATTTCAGTCAGCTTCCTGATTCCTAAGCTTCATCATTTCCGCTGGATGGCAGTGGGGCTGTCGGCATGGCTGTTATTTTCCATTTTCCCAATTGTGTACACCATCTATAATGCTTTCACCAACTATGGCGATGGGCATCTGATCACCCAGGCTCAGGCGATCCAGCAGATCACCAATCAAACTTATCTACCTGAAACTGGCAAATCTTATCAGTGGGTGGCTTACCGCTCGGATGATAATCAATATCTGCTTTGGTTGAAAGACACCGACGGCACCACCAGTATCGTACGCATGGTGGATGCACAGGCAGAAGACCACACACTGGAAGTGATCCCAGGTGAAAATGGCATTGGCGAATTGGATGATGATGGGGCACCCAAAACGATCGAAGGCTACACCCGCCTCAACCGCATCACGGCTGCGACGGATAAGAACCTGACCAATATCAAATTTGGAGACCCTGAGCAAACCATTCAGGTGCGCTCTCCATCAGAAGCAGCCCAGCTGATGCCGCTTTTTGAATATGACCCAGATACCAACGTCTTCACCGATGTTCAGTCTGGTGTAAAGTATTATGATCAGGAAGGTACCTGGACTTCCACTAACGGTAAAGCGCTTATCCCCGGGTACAGTGCGGGCGTTGGTGTCAAGAACTTTATCACCTTTGTCACCACTCCGGGTTTGAGCGGACCACTGGCGATTATCGTCTTATGGAACTTTATCTTTGCAGCCATGAGCCTCTTCCTGACCTTCTCGCTTGGGTTGTTGATCTCCATCATATATGGCGATCCCAATTTCAAAGGCAAGAAGATCCTGCGCTCGCTGCTGCTGATCCCCTACACCATCCCCAGCCTGATCACGATCTTGATCTGGCGCGGTATGTTGAACCCGGATCTGGGCATCGTCAACCGCATGCTGGAAGCTGTATTTGGCATTTCACCGCAGTGGACGCGCGTCCCAGCGCTGGCACGAACTGCCATTCTGATCGTCAACACCTGGCTGGGCTATCCCTACTGGATGCTGGTCACCAGCGGTGCGCTGCAGTCCATCCCCAGCGACATCTACGAAGCCGCTCAGGTGGATGGCGCTACAGGCTGGCAGCGCTTCTGGAGTATCACGCTCCCGCTGCTGCTGGTCTCAGTCGGACCCCTGATGATAGCCTCGTTCATTTTCAACTTCAATAACTTCAACTTGATCTACGCATTTATCAACGGCGGACCGCCAATCCCGTCCGCAACCACTCAGGCTGGCTATACGGATATCATCATCAGCTATGTCTATAACCTGGCATTCGCCAGCGGGCGCGGCGTGCAGTATGGCTACGCTTCGGCGATCTCACTGGTGCTGTTCATGCTGATTGCTATGATGTCCCTGGCACAGTTCAAGTTCACGAATATGTGGGAGGAGGTAGGTGAAAATGTCTAAGAAACCGCAATCAATTCAGCAAAGCAGACGCCTTGGGCTGATCCTGCGCTGGTCGCTGGCAGCTGTGCTGATCCTGTTCAGCATCTTCCCTGTCTTGTGGATCATCTCAGCCGCTGTGAACCCGGTCAATGACCTCGGCAACCAGCAGCTGATCCCTGCCAATGCTAATTTTGACAACTTCAAGGAACTGACCACTAACCCGATCTTCCCCTTCTTCACCTGGCTGTGGAACTCGATCAAGGTCTCAGTACTTTCCACTGTCCTGACCCTTAGCCTGACCACCATGGCAGCCTTTGCCTTCTCACGATTTCGTTTCAGAGGTAGGCAGGGTCTGCTCAAGGCCATCTTGCTCATCCAGAGCTTCCCGAACCTGCTGGCGATCGTGGCATTGTTCACCATCATCAAGCAGATCGGGGATGTCATCCCGGCATTCGGTTTGAATACCCACCTGGGCTTGATCCTGGTCTATTCGGGCGGTGCGATGGGCATGAACATCTGGCTCATGAAGGGCTATATGGATACCATCCCGCGCGACATTGATGAATCTGCGCATGTGGACGGCGCCACCGACTGGCAGGTGTTCAGTAAACTGATCCTGCCGCTGCTGCGCCCTATCCTGGTCGTCATCGGCATCCTCAGCTTTATCGGTACTTACGGCGAATTTATCATCGCCCGCACCTTGCTGACCAAGCGCGAGATGCAGACCACCATGGTCGGCTTGCAGATCTTCACCGCCGGGCAGTACACCCAGAACTGGGGTGTGTTTGCTGCCGGCGCACTGATCGCTGCCCTGCCCATCATGATCATCTACCTGATCCTGCAGGATCAGATCGTGGGTGGTCTCACACAAGGCGCGGTGAAAGGATAGTGTGTAATACTGGTAGGTTGGGCGGAGGGCAGATACGTGTAATTGTGCATGCCCCACGGGATATAAACAAATCAGACGTGCCCGTAACCCAACACAATCTGTAAGCGAAAAGTAAACGACCATTTTAGCCCATACGAAGTGGATGTGCGCGTTGCGTACCGTATCGTATTCACACCCAAGTATAGGCGGAAAGTATCTTGTTCTTCACCAGTCCCACCTCCCCAACCCACCAAAACAGCGCATAGGTTGGGTGAAGAGCGGATATCAATGGACTTTATCGATTGACAACGAGCCATAACCAATTCAGACATGCCCGAAACCCAATATCACTTGCCAACCCTTCCATAAACCCTCTCCGGGATTGTCATTCCTAGAGGGATACACCGCGCGCGGGTTGAAAAATGGTGATTGCGATCTTCAATCGCTCATTCTGCGTCCCTTGTGGGATTTCTTGGCGATCTTGGCGGTCTTTGCGAAGTTTACGAACTTCCCTCATGTACTATGAGCCGTGAGAAAGCTTCGTTTATCAGATGCGCTTTCGCCTACCGATTAACAACTCTCTCTCCTGGCTTCTCATCTCCACAATAATCCAATCTATCTCCACAATTTCTTGACAATTCACCAGTATCCTTATAACTGTTAAAAAACCTGATAATGGAGTACTTATGATCAAAAACAAAAAAACATATCTTTGGTTTATGCTTATTTTCTTAACCATCTTGCTTTTGGCTGGCTGCACTGGGCAAAGCTCTGCAACCCAGGAGGTCACCACAGAGATTGGTAATGTGACCGAAGTGACCCTGATCACCACGATTGACACCACTGGTTCGATCACCCCACGGCAAATCTCCTCGGTAACATGGGATACCAGCGGAACGATAGCGACAGTCAATGTCCAGGTTGGACAGAAAGTTCAGGCTGGAGATGTCCTTATGTCCCTCGATCCAAATACCGTCCCTGACAGCCTGATCCTGTCACAGCTCAGATTGGCAGAAATGACCTCCCCGACTTCCATAGCAGCCGCGCAGCAAGCAGTTCTGACAGCACAAGATACCCTCCATGAGGCCCAGGTCGATCGTAATAGCCTTGATTACTACGACCAGGCAGCCATTGATGATGCTTATGCCGATTACATCCTGGCTAAACAAAAATATGACAGAGCCTATGAGAATTACGAACAGTACGCCAACCTTGGCGATGACAACCCGAATCGAGCCTCTGCTTATCAGTCGATGTACAGCGCCAGGGTGGCGATGGATTCCGCAGCATCCACCTACAATGCATACAAAGCCAAATCATCGCAGCAAACCTATGATGAAGCAGATACTGCCGTTGTTCTGGCGCAAAACCAGTTGCTGGAAGCCCAAAACTACCTGATCGCATTGACTGGAGGGGAAATCCCCGCGGATGCCACTGGCTCCTCACTAATGACTTATAAGGAAACTAAGATGGCTGTGGATGCCATGAACCTGCGTGCTCCATTTGACGGAACGGTCAGTACCCTCTACGATCAGGAAGGTATTGTGGTTTCCAGCAACGATGCCAGCGTCAAGCTTGTGGATCGTTCAAAGCTCTATGTCACGATCCAACTCGATGAGCATGAGGTTGTCACGGTTTCACCTGGCGATACTGCCACCATCGTGATCGAGGCTTTGCCAGATCTTAACATTACAGGTCATATCACCACCATCGAACCCATTGGAGAAATTATCGATGGTGTTGTCTACTATGATGTCCAGGTTGAGCTTGACCAGCCCAATGATCAAATCCCGCTCAATGCAACTGCTTCTGTCATTATTCAAATTGGTGAACCCCAGGTGAGCCTTGCTGTACCGGCTACAGCCATTCAGAATGATGCTGATGGAAACGAATACATCCAGGTCATCTCCAATGGCAGCACCCAAAATGTGAGTGTTGTCAGCGGTCAAATCCTTGCAGATGACACCGTGGTCATAACTGGAGATCTTCAGGTCGGCGATCAGGTCATTCTGCTTCTTCAAGCTTCAAATTCAACCACAGGCCTCGGATCGGGGGGTGGTGGTTTCATTATGGGTCGCTAACCATAATAAGAAAGGTCTGAAATGATTGAAGCAGAAAATCTTGTAAAAATATACAGGCTTGGTGAATCCAAAGTACACGCTCTGGATGGTGTCAGCCTGAAGATCCAGGATGGAGAGATGGTTGCCATTGTTGGTCCCTCCGGTTCCGGGAAGAGCACATTAATGGCCATTCTCGGTTGCCTGGACGTCCCTACCAGGGGTACCTACAGCATGGATGGGCAATCCATGGAGAAGTTGAATGATAATCAGCTTGCCCTCATCCGCAGTCGTAAGATTGGCTTTGTCTTCCAGACATTCAACCTTCTGCCGCGCACTGAAGCAATCGATAACGTCATGCTCCCCTTATATTACGATGGGGTTAAGGGAAAAGACCGCCAGGCAAAAGCTCACACTGCCTTGGATATTGTCGGATTATCAGATCGCATTCATCATCATACCAATCAACTCTCGGGTGGTGAACAGCAGCGTGTCGCCATTGCCCGCGCTCTGGTCAATGAGCCCTCTATCCTGCTTGCCGACGAACCGACAGGTAATCTTGATACCCACACGGGCGCTGAGATAGTCGCTATCTTTCAGCGCTTAAACCGCGAACAAGGTCAGACGGTGGTCTATGTCACGCACGACCCCTTTATTGCGCGTCATACCAACCGCATCATCAGGCTCGAAGACGGCAAGGTTGTCAGCGATGAGCCGGTCGAACATCCCTTTGAAGCCGGAACACCTCGCTCGGATGATATCCTTATCCCCTCCTGGCAGGATAATGGAAAGGCAGGTTAAAATCTATGAATATTTTTGAAAATTTTCGTATAGCCATGCGTGCACTCTCAGCCAACAAGTTGCGCTCGGGATTGACAATGCTGGGTATCATCATCGGCGTCGCTGCTGTGGTGGCACTCATGGCAGTGGGTGAAGGAGCCACCAGTGGTATCACCAGCCAGGTTGAGGGCATGGGCACCAATCTGATCACTGTTTCTGCAGCCCGTTCTTTTCAACAATCTGCCGCTCAGAGTCAATCGCTTTACTATGACGACTATGAAGCCATCGAAGAATCTGTTGGCGGTCAGGCAGCTATTGCACCTTATTACCAGAGCTCAGCCAATGTCATCAATGGAGATCGCCAGTCAGATTACACCATCACTGGGATCACTCCCAGCTATGCAGATGTCAACGAATACACAATCGCTCGTGGTCGTTTTATTAATGAGCAGGATAATATTGCTAAGGCACGTGTGGTTGTGCTTGGTTCAACCGCTGCTACCGATTTGTTTTCTGGTCTCAATCCCGTTGGGCGGGAGGTCCGGATCGATGGCATCTCATTCACCGTCGTCGGCGTGCTTGAGTCCAAGGGTACCAGTAGTTTCTTCTCCCAGGACGATGTTGTCCTCATTCCCCTGGAAACCGGCTACAGTCGCATTTTTGGAGGGCGTGCCGTCAGTGGGGGGGACGCCACCCTTTCCGGAATTTCACTTTCGGCCCTGAATGCGGACAAGGTGGATCAAATCATGGCAACAGTGGATTTTACCCTCCGCAGGGAACATGGGCTTACGCTGCATGATGATTTGATATTTTCCATCAGCAGTCAGACTCAAATGCTTGATTCCCTCAGCAGCATCACCAGTACTTTAACCACCCTTTTGGGTGCCATTGCTGGCATCTCTTTACTTGTCGGTGGGATTGGTATTATGAATATTACCCTCGTCTCTGTTCGCGAAAGAACAAAAGAGATCGGCTTGCGCAAAGCAGTTGGAGCCCGTCGTGGTGTCATTCTTTTCCAATTCCTGACTGAGACCCTCACGCTTTCCATCTTTGGCGGTCTGCTCGGAGTCCTGCTGGGTGCCGGCATTGCTTGGGCAGTATCCTTAACCGGTATGCTTTCACCCACTGTAACATTCAATACCGTTACCCTCGCAGTTGGAATGGCAGCGCTAGTTGGTCTCTTCTTCGGTATCTATCCTGCTTACCAGGCTGCTGGCTTACGCCCCATTGAAGCGCTGCGTTATGAATAAAAATTTTAATAAGGAGTTGATATTTGAAATCTAAGAAATCCCCGCTTTTAATAGGTGCAGCCGTTTGCCTCATCCTCCTCGTTCTGATCAGTTCTGGTTACTCCCTTGCTGTGAGTCTGGGCGTCTTGGAGGGTGGGGCTGCTGCCAACTCACTCATGGCCGGGCGTAGATCCGGCAATTTTCCCCAAAGAGACTTTGAGGGACAACTCCCTACTGAAAATTTTCAAGATCGTAGTGGTGGTACCATGCCATTTGGTACTGCTGCAACCGGAGTGTTTGGGATCATCCGATACCTGGGTATTGGTCTCAACATTGCTGCCTTGCTTCTCTGTGTAATTGCTGTCATTGGCATCTTCAAACAAAAAAAATGGGGCGCTGTATGGGCTATCATCCTGGCTGCCTTGCTTGCCATTACCAGCGTGACAGGGCTGTTCCGTTTCGGAAATTGGATAAGTTTTTCCCTATCCCTCGTCAAGGTGCTTCTCGCCATCGCTGTGATTGTTTTATTGCTTTTACCAGCCGCCCGCAGAGTTTATAACCCAAAGCTTGGCTTGGATGATGATCTATAGAGCAAGAACTCAGGGATAGATAGTCGATAACTGCATCAGTCTGAGGATCTATCAGTGCTTCAATGCTCTGCTCTTTTGAAAAAGGGTGAAATGTGTAATAATGGACTTATAGTGCCAAAGACTGTTTTAGTTATTGACGATGAACCCAAGATTGTCGACATCTGCCGTGATTACTTGCAGGCAGCCGGTTTTAATGTTCTTCAGGCGATTGATGGTCTTTCTGGTCTTGTAACTGCCCGGCAGGCTCATCCCGATCTGATCGTGCTTGATCTCATGCTTCCTGGCATGGACGGGCTCGATCTCTGTCGTGAACTGCGCCGTGCCAGTGATGTCCCCATTATTATGCTTACCGCCCGTGTCGAAGAGGCTGACAAGCTCATCGGGCTTGAATTAGGCGCGGATGACTATATCACCAAGCCTTTCAGTCCCCGGGAACTTGTTGCACGTGTCCGCACGCTTCTCCGGCGCACCTCCGGCTCATCAACTACCGAGCTTATCTACGCCAATGATCTCATCCTCGATCGCAATCGCTATGTCGTCATTCTCCCGGATCGCGAGGAAGCCCTCACACCTACCGAATTTGAACTCCTTGCAACCCTTGCTGCGCACCCTGGGCGCATCTTCTCTCGCGCTCAGCTCCTGAATGCTGTTCATGGTATCAGCTTTGAGAGCTATGAACGCGCCATTGATTCACATATTCGTAACCTTCGCCGCAAGATTGAACCAGGCGAAGGACCTCCGCGCTACATCCAGACGGTGCATGGGGTCGGCTACAAATTGATTGAATGAATCCAATGAAAGACAAAGGCCTCTCAATCTCAATCAAAACGATCCAGCGTCGGCTTTTCCTTTTTGTCCTGCGTGTCATTGCCATCGTCCTGGTCCTCACCATCGTGATCAACCTTGTGGTTATGGCATTCCAGTTGGATCGTGAATCCCGCACTAATCCCTTTATCAGTTCTCCTGTTGCCACCACCCTTGAGGCATATTATCTCGGGCATGGTTCCTGGGAGGGTGTCGAAGCGATCTTTGACGTCAGTACCAGTTTTTCCGGGAGGTTCATGGAGGATAACTGGCAGAAAACTGTTCTTGTCAGTATGGATGATCGCATCATCCTTCCGTATGGTGATGTTGATTCCGCCATGATTGGGTCTGTTTATCATCCTCCCGAGAATGCCTCTACTGTCACCCTTACCTCATCCGGTCGGGTGATCGGGAAATTATATATTGAAGATACCCCCACCGCAAATTCAAGGTCACTTATCATCCGGGTGGTGCTTCCCGTTCTCCTTTTTTCTATAATTCCAGGGCTCATTGTTTTGGTCATCGGTCTGCTCTTGCTCAGGCGCCTGGTTGGCCCCCTTTCCGAAGTCATTGGTGCCACCCAGGCAGTCGCTGCAGGCGATTTAAGTGTGCGTGTACCCGTCCACAGCCGCAATGATGATCTTCGCACCCTCTCCGACGGTTTTAATCATATGGCTGAAACCCTTGAAAGAAATGACCGCGAACGGCGTGATTTGTTTGCCGACATTGCACATGAACTTCGCACGCCCCTGACGGTCTTGCGTGGTCGCCTGGAGGGGGTCATGGATGGCGTTTACCCTCCTTCCCAGGAGGTCATCGCACCTGCCCTTACAGAGACCTATCTTCTGGAAAGACTGGTGGAAGATCTTCGTCTTCTTGCCCTTGCTGAAGCGCACCAATTGCATTTTGAAAACCAGGATGTCGAGCTTGCGAAACACTTTCAACCCATTTTGGATCTTTTCTCTGCTCAGGCTTCCGAATTGCAGGTAACCCTCCAATTAAATTTTGAACCTGACCTGCCCCTTGTTCATGTTGATCCTCAACGTCTCGAACAGGTCATCAGCAATCTGCTTGATAATGCCCTGCGCTATGCCCCACCGGGAAGTAATATCGAATTGTCCATCCAAAAAGATTCGCAGGGTGTCGCGATTGATGTGATGGATGAAGGCCCCGGCGTTCCTGAAGATGAGCTTCCCTTGATCTTCAACCGTTTCTGGCGGGAGGAAAAATCCCGCGCCCGATCGAGCGGCGGTTCGGGATTGGGGCTTGCCATTGCCAAACAGCTTATTGAGGCACAAGGTGGGTCGATAATTGCCAGAAATTGCCCATCCGGTGGATTGGATATTTGCATCCTTTTGCCCGCCTCAGCATAAACATCAGCAGGTTTCCAACCTGATGGTCACCTTTCCAAAGCCACGTGTAGGTCACGTTTATTTATCCCCAGTTCATTTCGGGGGTCAACGTGACTATTGCATCCCCATAAAATTTTACCGCGTGTGGGGAAGGTTCGTGCACTTCGACCCCCTCCGCCAACTCTCCCCTATGTCAGTTGCCAGTCTTCGGTCTTTAGTCGTAAATCCTGACTTGTCAAAGACTAAAGATTTCATTTGACTATCCGCCTACAAGACTATCAGGCTTTTTTTGCTTTGAGCTTTCAGCTTGCGTATGCTTTTCAAATTTCGCTTACAATTAAAGCAACCACCATAAATAAGGACTCTGCCCATGCCTACGAACCCCAAACCCATTCCTGACCATATCTTCGGTGACCTGGATCAGCCCGAAAACAGTGCCCCCTGGCTGCTCACGCGCAACCGCGGCATCCATCACCATTACTGCAAAATACCCCTCAACCCCGCACCCGGGGATGCCATCCGCCTTTACGCCACCGCCAGCGACGACCAGCCCTTTACGCATGTGGACCTCTGGTATTCCACCGATGAATGGCACACGCAGCACCAGCTCCCCTTTGCCAAAGCCGACCTGACCTGGGATACCCTGCACTGGGGTTGGATCCAAACCTGGGATCTGACGCTCCCGCCCCAAACCGACGGCACTATGCTGCGCTACAAAATCGGCGCACATCTTGCTTGCGGGGATAAATGGACCTTTGCGGACAATCAAAGCCGCACCCGCTCAAGCGCCACCCATTTTTCCCTCTGGTATGCTGAAAACCACTTCCCCACCTGGGCAAAGCATGTCATTGTCTACCAGGTCTTCGTCGACCGCTTTCACCCCGGCGAAGGACGTTCCTGGTTGCAAACCACAAATTTGATGCAGCCCTTCGGTGGCACGCTGCGAGGCGTTGCAGAACACCTGGAATACATCAAGGGCATGGGCTTCAACGCCATCTGGCTGACGCCCATCTTCGCCAGCCCCTCACACCACGGCTATGACATCAGCAATTATCTCAAAATCAACCCGCGTTTTGGCAGCCTGGCTGATTTTGACGCCCTCATTGCGCGAGCCCACCACCTCGGCATGCGGGTCATCCTTGACTTTGTCGCCAATCACTGCTCCAACCAGCATCCGGCTTTCATTGATGCCCTCATAGACCCTGCCAGCCCCACCCATGACTGGTTCACCTGGAAGCCCTGGCCCGAATACAAGTGCTACTACCATGTGCGCGAAATGCCGGAATTGGACCTGCACTATGGCAGACCGGCGCGTCAATACCTGCTGGGCGTTGCCCAATACTGGCTCAAGCGCGGCGTGGACGGCTTCCGCCTGGATTATGCTCATGGTCCGGAGCAGGATTTCTGGGTTGACTTTCAGCGCGCCTGCCGCCAGGTCAATCCTGACTGCTGGACCTTTGGAGAGATCGTCCAGCCAGCGGATCGCCAGGCAAGCTTCGCCGGCGGCATTGATGGCTCGCTCGATTTCCTGCTCTGCCAGGCACTGCGCCTCACCTTCGCTCAGCAGACCTGGCACCTCTCCAGGCTGGCTGGATTCCTGCAGGCTCACCTGCACTATTACCCTGAGGGTTTCAGCCTGCCTGCTTTCATCGACAACCATGACATGAACCGCTTCCTCTTTGCTGCTCATGAGGATATGCGCTTGCTCAAAATGGCGCTGTTGCTGCTCTACTTCCTGCCAGGTCCCCCGGTGGTCTACTATGGCACGGAAGTGGGTCTCTCCCAAAACCGATCCATCCATGACCGTGGTGCGCATGGCTTTGATGAAGCCCGCCTGCCGATGGATTGGGGTAACCCCACGCATGGCAGCTTATCTGATCTGCTTGCGAAACTGGCAGAAATACGAACTGGTTTTGGGGATGGTGAGATCCATGTGCGTCATTGTGATGAAGAGAGTATGATCCTGCAGCGGGGGGAGGGGGCGCGCGCCCAGTGGCTCCTGCTGAACCGTTCCGACCAGGAGCTGGAATTATCCCTGGCAGAGCTGGGGTCCACAGGATGGGTCGACGGGCTCACCGGCAAAGAAATCACGCTGATGGATGAGCACCTAAGCCTGTCCATGCCTGCCAAAACGGGTATCCTCTTGATTAAATCGCAGGGCTGATGATCTTGCGTATGGATAAGATTCCCAACAAGGGTGAAGGATGACCGTGCTGTGAGAGAGTCTTTCTGGTTTACCACGGGTCAAATGATTTGAGAGAATATCGCATGGGTTGATATATAATACGGTCTTGGAAAGTGACCTGGTGTGCTGATGCGTTTCACGATCAACCTGAAGCAGTTCATGCAGATACTCCCGCAGGATGATGTTCATCCTGCAGTTGCCAGGTTGTTTAAGCACAATTTCACCGTCAATTTTCTAGATAATGCGATCTGGATGTTTGGGGACAACTTCAGCTCCATCTCCACCATCCTGCCTGTTTTTGTCTCCACCTTGACGGATTCCCCCATCATCTTGGGTCTGATCCCTGCCATCATTAACGCTGGCTGGTTCCTGCCGCAGCTTTTCATGGCAAACAGGGTACAGCACTCACCCAGCCGATTTGCGCTTGCCAGGAAACTTGCACTGTTCGAGCGCGTGCCCTATATCTTTTTTCCCATCCTGGCTTTGATGATCAACCGCATCCCAACCCCCGCGGTTCTCTGGATCTTTATCATTTTGATCATCTGGCGCGGGCTTGCCTCCGGACTGACAGCCCTTCCCTGGCAGATGGTGATTGCTGCTGTCATTCCGATGAGCCATCGCAGCCGTTTCTTTGGCGTTTCCAGGCTTGCCGGGCAGGTGTTGGGCGTCGTCGGTTCAGCTGTGGCAGCACTCATCTTCGATCGAATGGCATATCCCTATAATTATGCACTGTGTTTCCTTATCGGCTTTCTTGCCATTTCCGTATCATACATTTTCTTTGCGATGAGCAAGGACCCCAAAGCGGAGGACGCATCCTCACAGGATCAAATCTCACCTGAACCCGCCCCTGAAAATAACTGGGCATCCTACAAGACCATTCTCAAGCAGGATCTCAATTTCCGCAATTACCTTGCCAGCCGTTCGTGCTACTTCATCGGCAATATGGCCAGCGGATTTTTGGCGGTCTACGGCATCCAGAAATTTGCCCTCTCGGAGAGCCAGGCTGCCATCTTCACCGGGCTGATCTTCGCCAGTGGCATTGCGGGCTATGCGCTGTGGGGTTCCGTTGGAGACAGGATCGGTCCCAGGCGGATCATGCTCGTCTCCTGCTTGGTTTGGATCGCAGCATTGGCAGTTGCTATGGTTGCCTCTTCATTCTGGTTCTATTACCTGGTCTTTTTGCTGCTCGGACTGGCAAGCGCAGGGTTTAACCTTGGGGATCTGGTGTTGGTGATGGAGTTGGGCAGGGAAGAGCAGCAGGCAACTTACCTGGGTCTTGCAAGGAGTCTGCCGGGGATTTTCCTCCTGGTGGCACCCATTTTTGCCGGTTGGATCGTGGGTAAAACCAGCTACCCCTTTATGTTCGGACTGGCTATTGCCTTCAGCGTCCTGTCTTTTGCCTTTATGCTCAGGGTCAAAGATCGGCAAAGGATCTACAGATCAGAATGAAAGACATGGTTTCATTGATCACACCCACGCAGCTTCATGCGAACCCTGATAAAATCAGCGCTGAGATCAGGAAAAGAGGAATAAAATGACACAATCGATATTACAGCAGGAGATCATGCAGCAGCCGGCGGTGATCGAAGGTCTTATCCATGCCGAGCGTGAGCGGGTGAAAAAGCTTGCCAGCCAGTTCAAAGGGCGCTTTAAATACGTTTTGATCGCTGCCAGAGGTACATCCGATAATGCTGCCCGTTATGCACAGTACCTCTTTCAAATCAACAACCACATTCCCGTATCCCTGGCGACACCCTCGGTGTTCTCTGTCTACCAGCAGCCGCCCGTGCTGGATGAAGCCCTGGTGCTGGCAATCTCCCAGTCCGGCAAATCTCCCGATATCATTTCGGTGATTGAAGAGGGCAGGCGGCAAGGGAGACCGACGCTGGCGCTCACCAATGATCCCGACTCACCCCTGGCGGGAGCAGCGGATGCGGTTATACCACTGCATGCGGGTGAGGAGAAAGCCATTGCTGCCACCAAGACCTACACAGCCTCTCTGACCGCGGTGGCACTGCTCTCTTATGCCATGGCAGGGGCTGAAAGCATGCTGACTGAGATGGTCAAACTACCGGGTTGGATTGATCAGACGCTTGCCAGCACGCTGTCGCTCATCGGACGCATGGAGCGTTATACCTTCGTGGAACGCGGCGTGGTCATCGGGCGCGGCTATAACTATTGCACAGCCTTCGAGGTGGCGCTGAAGATCAAGGAGTTGACCGGCATCACCACTGTGCCCTATTCAAGCGCCGACTTCCTGCACGGACCAATCACCACCGTTCACCAGGGCTATCCTGTCATTGCCATCTCCCAGCGTGGGGTGGTGCATGCGGATATGCTCGATATGATCAAAAAGGTGCGGGTTTTGGGTGCGGACCTGGTGGTCATCTCGGATGACCCGCAGGCTTGCGAGCAGGCCCAGTTTGCCATGCCCACGCCTGAGGGCATCCCGGAATGGCTTTCGCCGGTGGCAAATGCTGTGCCCGGTCAGATCCTCGGCTGGCAGATCGCACTACAAAAAGGGCTGGACCCGGATAGACCAAAAGGCTTGAGCAAAGTGACGGAGACGGTTTAAGTATTTGAAAGTCGGAAGCTAAAAGCTGAAAGGAAAAGACGTAGGGGCAAGCCTCTGTGCTTGCCCTCCCCATCCCAGACGAGATCAGGATCGTGGAGGAGTGACGTTGTTACTGCGAGGGACGAAGCAGTCTCAAGTATTGAGATATGAGATTGCTTCACTTCGTTCGCACCGCGCAGCATCCCCTCGCTCCGCTCTGCTTGCCCTTACCTAACCGCCCGGTCAAATGTTGATGTAAAATTAATGAGTGTAGATATCGGAAGGAGTTGCCATGCAAAATTTATTGGACTATCTGGAGTGGCGTGGAGATTTAAGTTTTGCGCGCGACTGCTTTAATGAAGTTGATAATTTGATATTTTCTGTCCTTGCATATTTGGATTTTGAGGAGATTGTCCCGGGAGGGACAGATGGGGGATCAATTCCACTTTTGGAAGCGGCGGAACAATTAAGAAACACGAAGGATAAACCTTCCTCCGTGATCACCAAGTCATTTTTTGCCCAGCTTCCAACACTATTGGTAAAAGCAGCACAGTCAACCCGTTACCGGGATATCAAATTATCCAATTTTGTAAATCAAGTGGATTATGAACGATCAGAGCAGTTTTCTGCTGTCGTGTTTTCGATGAGCGATGAGTTGCATTTTTTGGCTTTCCGGGGTACTGATGATACTCTCGCCGGATGGAAAGAGGATTTGCAGATGAGCTTTATGGATGAAGTGCAGGCGCAGAAACTGGCGGCAATTTACTTGAAAAGCGTTATTGCCAGCTTGCCGGGGAGTTTCTATCTTGGCGGTCATTCCAAGGGAGGCAACCTGGCTGTTTTTGCAGCATCCCAGGCAAGCGAAGAAATGCGGGATCGGATCTTGGGTATTTATAATAACGACGGGCCTGGATTTCAAACGAATATCATTCAGAGTGCAGGGTATCAAAGTATATTAGGCAAAATCAATACATTGATACCCAGATCCTCGGTAGTGGGTATGCTGTTGGAGCATATCGAAGATTACAAGGTGGTTGGCAGCTATGAAACTGGCATCATGCAGCATAATGCTTTTTCCTGGAAAGTAAAAGGCGCAAATTTCGTTTATGAGGAGGGATTATCCAAGAGCAGCCTTAATATCAATACTGCAGTAAGGGCATGGCTTGATCAGCTTCCATTTGAGCAAAGAGCAATATTTGTAGAGGCGCTTTTCGAAATTCTACAGGCGACTGGCGCCAGGACTGTCAGAGAGTTATCGCAAGAAATGCTGGCCAGTTCGAATGCGATGATCAAGACCTATAAAAATTTAGATCCCCAGACGCAATCACATTTGAAAAATGTGATTGAAATATTCTTTGCGGAAAGTCAAAAAGCGTTGAGACGATCAATCAGTAAGGAATTTAACTTATTGATTTCGAAAAGAATGCCGAGAAAAAAATAAAAATCGAAACAGAAGGATTCCAGCATGCACTACCTTTTAGTGCATTTTTCTCCCTTGACAAATAGACAATCATCTATATAATATCATATAGAAGATTATCTATATGATAAACTCGAATCCGGTTGAATTCGCCAAAGCGCTGGCTGATCAGACCCGCCAGAAGATCATGCACCTATGCTGCTGCGAGTGGGTTTCGGTCAGCGACATTGTCGGGCAGCTCAACGTCACCCAACCGACGGTCTCATACCACCTGGCGGTGTTGCGAGAGGCTGGTCTCGTCAGCGTCCGTGAGGAAGGCAGACAGACCTTCTACAGGCTTAACCAGGATTGGATCGCCTCCTGTTGTGGGCAGCTTGTGGTTCGATTTGCACCCGGCACGGATACTGCCGAAGCCGTCAGGACGGTCAAACTCGTCGTCAGACCTGAGCCTTAACGTATTCTGGAATGTCAGCTGCCGCTCGCATCCCAAAAATATTAATAAATTATATAGACACATACCTATACAAGGAGAATATCATGATCAACCCAACCAATACACACAAGAGAGTACAGCACCACTATGCAGAATTCGCCCGTACGAGCAGTTCGTGTTGTGCTCCACAGAACACGCTTTACCCGGCTGAGACCCTGCAGGCATTGCCGGCTGATATTGCCAGCTTTACCGCTGGCAGTGGGGATCCAATCACCCTGGCGGATCTGCAGCCCGGTGAAACAGTGCTTGACCTTGGCTCGGGCGGCGGATTGGACTGCTTCCTGGCTGCCCGCCGGGTCGGCGATAGCGGGCATGTCATTGGCGTGGACATGACCCCTGAGATGCTCAAGCGTGCCCGCCAGGGTGCGCAGCGCCTGGGTCTCAAAAACGTGGAGTTCCGCGAGGGTTTTCTTGAAGCCCTGCCGGTCGATGATACAAGCGTTGACGTTGTGATCTCGAACTGCGTCGTCAACCTCTCACCCGATAAATCGCAGGTGTTCCGTGAGATCTTCCGGGTGTTGAAGCCTGGAGGTCGATTATCCGTCTCGGACATAGTAACCAACCGCCCAGTCCCACAAGAGCGACGCGAGGACAACTTGGACTGGTGCGGCTGCACCTCGGGTGCCCTGCCAGTTCAGGAGTACGCCGAGGAGTTGCACAAGGTCGGCTTCGTGGATATCAAACTCCAACCCGACCTCGAAGTGGCCAGATTGGCAGTTGAGAGCGGTCAATTCCAGGCTCCGGAGGGTGTAACAAAAGAAGAAACTTTCCAGACATTGGACAATTGGGAGCAATGTGAGCGGAACGTGTTCCTGCCACACCTGATCTCCGCCCGCAAGCCGGCTTGACCATCGCCAAAATCTTGGCGGGGCAGGGTAGGGTGATTGATTGGGGATTGGATGGTGTGTGGAGCATGAGTTTGATTTTGTCCTCCCCTCTCACCCAACCCGCTGCCAGTATGGGTTATAGAACACGCGATGATAAACCTTCACCTTGTTGATCCCGATATTTATCCACAAATTGGCGAGGAGTGAGCACAAGAACGCCTTGATACCCGGATACTTTCAGCAAATGTTTATCCCCGCTCATAATGAGATTACAACCACTTGCCAAAGCACAGGCGAAAATTTATCATCATCCGGGTCTTCACTGATTGGCTGAGGCAAAACAGGTGTTGAAAAAAACTCCGCATGTAAAATTAATAATCCCAGTATCGGTTGGCAGATCAATCCCTGAATGTTCTGCAACCAGGATTTCACTTACTCTTCTATATTCCATGAATATTTCAGGCGAGATAACCAAAGAGATTTTTCGTTCCTGCCATGCCTTCAAAATCTTATAAGGGGGAACCACTGAAGAACACCCCTGAAATGAACACATTTGTGTCCAGGATTACTTTCACTGACGCCCTCTGGCTCTTTTGACTGCATTGTTAATATCCGCGCGAGTCAATCCTGCATTCTTGGCTTGCTGGCGAGCCTGCTGGATGAGGTCATCAAATTGCCGCATATCCGGTGTATTGATGGCTTTCAAAATAATGACATCTCCATCGCCAACGACTACAAATTGATCCCCACTTTGAAGATTCAATGCTTTACGAATTGCTTCTGGTATGACGACCTGTCCTTTGGAGGACATTCGGGTGGTTGAAATAGTATCCACACTGACTCCTTCTTACTGGTAAGACCATTATACCATAGACACAAGCGTACAAACCATAAGATTGTCATGCCAGACCCAAGCCGGGGATCGGCTGGAATCCCTGCTCTGAAAAATGGGGATCAAAGGTAAAGCCATATTCAATATTTGCCTGGCGCATGAGTTCAAAGCTGGTGCAATCAACTAGGGAAAGTTGACGCCGATTGGCTGCCAGTAGGATACCCATCCCCAACCTGTGCAAATCCTGGTCAACCCAGATCGGTTCGATCACCAGTCGGATGGTTTGCTCAAAGAAATGCATCGCATCAATCCCAAAGCGATGCTGGAGCAGGGCAGTCGTCTCAAGCAGCACATAGTTGCTGGTGAATATCTGTGTATCTGTGCTTAGAATTTTCTTCCAAACCCGGCTGGCAGGCTGGTGATACTGGTCATTCTGATTGAGCACGGCCAGGAACGCGGAGGTATCCATAAATAGTTTCACTGCTGGTAAGCCTCTGAAAGGTAGTCATCATGCTTTTCAGCCAGGTCGGGCGGACCCTGCAGATGGCCAACTGCTTGGAGCGCCTTTTTGCGCAGTTCCGCCCCGTCTGGCAGGTCACCGCTTTGCATCATGACGTCGACGCTATCGCGGATTAATTCAGCAATTGATTTGTTTTCTCTTGCTGCCTTTCGTTTCAGCCAACGGGCTTGTTCAGGGGTCAACTGGATCTGTGTGCGGATCATATATCTCCTTTTATGATGATATCATTATAGCATTAATGATGTAATGATGTCAATTATAAAAGAAATACCGCCGCAACCAATTTCTTCAATTTATGCCAAACCCTGGGTCGCAAAAAAGTGAAAGAGCGCTTTACCAACTATAAAACGGGTAGATACCCTGATCTGACAGGTATTGGATCACTTCGCTATCGAGCATGTCTTCAGCATGATAATGCAAGCCGAAGCGGCGCTGGATCTCAGTCACAAAGCCGGCTTCATCGGCGGCCTTCACGATCTGCTCACATTTTTCCTCGTTATAGGTGGTGCGCAAAGCGCGCCGGAATTCTGAAAGCATCTCCTGACGGCGTGCGGGGTCACCGGGCAATGCGGTTTTCATACCCTGGTACTTCTTATCATAGGCGGTGCAGATCTGTGCGTTGCTCAACTCAGGGTAGCCACCTTCAAACACCACCATGTCATAGTCGAGCTTTTTGCGCCGTGCGGTCAGCCCTCGCGGGTATCCCAGCGAGAGGATCAACACCGGGGCTACCAGTTTGGGCAGGTGATACATCTCAGAGCAGGCGGGGATGCTGTCGAGGATGGTGCCGACGTAGCAGGAGCCAATGCCGTACAGCCAGGCAGCACTTTCAATTGCCTGGGCTGCGCATAGCAAATCATCCATACCGATCGAATAATGCGAGAAGCTTTTGTTGCAGGTGAAGGGCGCGTCATTGCAGCGGCTGTAAACAGCCAGTTTGTGCCAGTCGATCAGGAAAACCAGGTTGACAGGCGCCTGAGCCATGAACACCTGGTCACCGCACATCTCGCAGAGCTTCTGGTTGCGCTGCTTATCCTTCTCAACAATGATGGAGTAAGGCTGCAGGTTTCCGCCAGTGGCGCTGCTGATGCCGACAGCCAGGATATCGTGCAAAACAGCTTCGGGGATGGGTTTATCAGTAAAACTCCGCACTGATTGACGTTCTTGCATTAATTGTACTGCCCAGTTGGCTTTGTCCAGATCACGTTCCATAGTGAAACCTCCAGAAAGGGAATGTTTTGTGTAATTGTAGCTGATTATCGGCGCACATTGATCATGACTTTCAATCCCTCCCGCCGCTCAGCCGCTAAAAATGCTTCTTCAGCCTGTACCAGCGGGAAGTGGTGCGTCACCAGCGAGCGCACATCCACCAACCCCTGTGAAACCAGGTCGATCGCACGCGGGTAAGTGTGTTTCATGCGCCGCACTAATTTGATGGTTAACCCCTTGCGGCGTGCCAGCGATGCTGAAAACGAGGTGCTGTCATTATCCGGAATGCCAGCCAAAATCACTTTGCCCCCGGGAATAACGGCAGCAAAGGCATCATCGACCGCTCCCTGATCCCCTGCCACTTCGAATGCCACATCGACACCCCGCCCACCTGTCGCTGCCAGGACCGCACTGCCCTCAAGCCGGTCTTCCACGCAAAAAACGTGATTCGCCCCGTAAGTTTTGGCTGCTTCCACCCGGTGCGGAAGTTTATCGGTTGCGATGATCTTCTCTGCCCCAGCAAGTTTCACCAGTTGAATGATGAGCAGCCCGATCGGACCACAGCCAAACACCCCAACGGTCATTCCTGTCTTGAGGTGCGCCAGGTCCGCTGCATGGATCGCCACCCCCAGCGGTTCCAGCATCGCCCCCTCTTCATTTGTGAGTGAATCAGGAAGGGGGAACAGGCATTTCTCATTCCAGGTCATATATTCGCGCAAGGCACCATCGATGCCACCATGTCCGGCAAAAAGGATATGCGGGCACAGGTTGGGATGTCCTTTCATGCAGAACTCGCACTTCCCACACGGGATGGCCGGGTCCACCGCCACACGCTCGCCGCTTTCAGTGACAGCGGCAAATTCATGCCCAAGCACCAACGGATGGGTCAGTCTGGCATCGCCAATGCTCACTTCTTTAAGCCAGTGTACATCCGAGCCGCAGATACCTGCTGAAGTTATCTTGAGCAGCTTCTCTCCAACAGCAGGGGTCGGTACAGCCTCATCATGCAAACGTATGTTATGCGGTCCATGCAGACGAATTGTTTTCATAGCATTTGCCTCCTGGAGAAGGGACCGTGTGGATGATACATGTTGGACTATTGTACCCCGAGATTCACACTTGATAGCGCCTTTGCTGCCCCTTAGTATAAATGGAGGGTCCCCGAGCGCTGCTGAAGAGACTCTCTTTATATGGAAATTCTATGGCTGCACGACGCGCCCCAGAAAGAGGATCGTCCCGCTGGGTTGGTGCTGGATGGCAAATATGAAAGGTCGGTCGATCACCAGTGAGATGGGCTCATCGATGGGGGCAGATGTAAGGGACATGATCACCGCCGTAGCTGCGGCCGCTTCGGTGCCATGCTCATCCACTGTGATGGTGGCTTCGTGAACCACATCGCTAATGAAAAGGTCTTGTTCCGCATTGATGCCGGAAAAATCTGCCAGGTCGGGGTCAAAAGCTGAAAGCATACCCAATCGCTTGAGCGGGTTGGGGGCACTCACCGAGCTCTCAAAGTTAAATTTTGGCATTTTCAAATCCACAGGTACAGATCGCATACCATCTAGGATTCCACTCAATTCCTCGGAGCTCAAGGCGTTTTCGACAGCTTCAAAGGCACCCTCATCCGGCACAAACAGGATCATGGAAAAATCCTGGGATAAGTAGGGCAGGCGCACGACCTGGAAATTATCCTGCCGCATGTAGCCGAGGCGTTCCTCTGGCAGGTGCATCATCTCCACATCAGTTTGTGATCCATCCAACAGGGTGAAGGGCGCTGGTGTGGTATCGTTCTCCTCGAAGGGGTACAGCCAGGAGCCATTGAAGTAGATGGCATTGGCAAGTACCAGGCGGGTGAGGGTATCGATGGCACCTTGCGGGATCAGGTCGGGGATCTTTTCTTCCGTTTCATCGGCAACCCAGGCATTGATGGCTTGGCGTGCCACCTCGGGCTCGTTTTTAAAATCGACGGTGTATATCCCGGCGCCATACTGCAGAGCCAGTGTGTCAAGGAAGGCTTGATTGAAATCAAAGCCGGATTGACCCCAGGTGGAGTTGGCAATGTTCAATTGGAAGGTGTCGCCTTCAGATTCATCATGAAGTTCAGCCTGGGAGGCTTCAATTGCCAGGAGCAGGGCGTTGAAGGCGGGATGACCTTCATCCCCGAACGCCTGCAGTGAGAGGGCATCCAGCATTTCTGCCCAGGTATCAGCCTCAGCGCCGGCGAGGGTCATGCTCAATGCCAGCGATAGGCTGAAGGGCGAAAAGATGAGATTGCCATCGACGTCGTTGATTTCGTCGTAGAAGTTTAAGGCAAAAGCCGTATTGCCAGCGACGAGCGCTTCCACCTGGGAAGGGTCGACCAGGGGTTCGGTGTCACGCTCAAGCTCACTTTGCGCATAGACAACGCTTTTGTTATTGGTATTATTAACCGGGACAGGGCTGCAGGCAGATGCCATAAGCAGCGGGATCAGAAGCATGCAAACAAATATAGTTTTCATTGGTCCTCCAAAGTTGGTTATAAATATTGGACGATTTTCAACGTGGTTTGTTCCCAGATCATCATCTCAGGTAGGACTATAAATGAAAAGAGTTCAGCGACAGGGTCCCTGAACTCTCCTTGTGGACATTATTGGGTGACGACGATCTAAATGACTGATTCGTGCGAATATTTTTCATCCAGTTTGGCAAGCACATATGAGATGACTGTACCAATGGCGAACAACAACGCACACACTGCAATCACCCAGCTCCTGACACCCTCCGGGATGATCGCAATGGTGGAACCCACTACGATGCCAAGGATGAAATGATACATGCAGGTGTAGAACTTCTTGAACAGCCATGAAACCAGCCTTGCAAAGAGAAGAACACACACGATCAAGCCCAGAGCCAGAGGGATGATCACACCCAGGTCAAGATGACTAATCCCACTTGCCATCGGTTCATACAAGCCCAGGTAGATCAGGAAGTTGGATGGACTCATGCCCGGCACGACCACACCCAACCCGATCAGCACACCGCTCAACACCCAGTTCAAGAAGCTCGGGGCTAAATTGACCGTGCGGATGGATTCCATCCAGCGCATCAAGAACACGGTACCCACGGCTGTCACTACCAGCAGTACCCAGTGCCAGGGTTTTCTGCCCTGTTTGCCAGAGGTTATAAAGAGGGAAGGGAAGGTGCCGGTGATGAAGCCAATGAATAGCCAGGTGAACTGGGCGGCGTAGTTTATGAAGGCGAAATCCACTACCGCTGAAAAGGCTACCACACCGATGACACCGCCAATGCCAACCGGTACAAAAAAGCGCAGGTTCTTGATGAATTTCTCTTTTAAATTTCCCAACCAGCGCATTAGGGGTTCATACAATCCAAACACTACTGCCAGCACACCACCGGAGAGACCGGGAGTAATGAACCCGATGCCGACCAGAATACCCTTCAACAGACGTACAATCCAATCAACCACAGAACTTTTCTTCTGAACTGCGTTCGTTGTTGTCATGAAATATTGAACTCCTTGAAAATAGCATGGTTTCACACAGAGTGCGAAACTATCCTATTATATACTAATTTAAAGGTGTTGGTCGGCAAGGTTACCCCGCCAAGGGAGCGGAGGCTACACCAACGGGCCTTGTATTCACATGGAGGTATTTGGCTTCTGAAGCCATCTTAAATCATTTAAAACACTCCGCTCTGCCTAACATGAAATTTAAAGCGGGTTTTTGCTTTCTTGTGTGGATCAATTGACCGTACCGGAGGCAGGGTGTACAACCTTTGAGTGTAATGAGGTTTTTGTTTGAATATATAATTCACTATATACAAAACAAGTGATCTTATTGAGAAGAGATAACAAAAGCCAGGATCAAGGGAGTTCGATATGATGCTTGATAATGAACATCAGAATAGCGAGAGCAATAAGGACTCGATCTCGGTGCATCACCATCATATGATGAATGATCAAGCCGCACCTCAGCAGGAATCATCCGGGCACGCCCACAAGGATGACGCCATACATGAGCACGATCATGTGCATCCGGAAAGCCATAAGGACCACGAAGGTCATGAAGTCCATACTGAGTCCGGAGAACACAAAGACCACGAAGGGGCGCACACAGATCATACTGGACATGAGCAACTGTTCAAGCGCAAGTTCTGGGTTTCCCTGTTGTTGTCCATCCCAATTCTACTTTACAGCAGCGGTTTCCAGGCATTGCTTGGCTTTTCAATGCCGCAATTCCCGGGCAGCAATTGGATTGTGCCCCTCTTCGGGTTGATCATTTTCATTTATGGTGGCCTGCCCTTCCTTAATATGGCGAAGGACGAATTAAAGGAACGCAAGCCGGGCATGATGAGCCTCATCTCCCTGGCGATCACCGTGGCGTTTGTCTACAGTTTTGCCACCCTGTTTCTGCCGGATCAGATGGATTTCTTCTGGGAACTTGCCACGCTGATCGACATCATGCTGCTTGGTCATTGGATTGAGATGCGCAGCGTGAGACAAGCTTCCGGTGCACTGAATGAGCTGGCAAAGCTGATCCCGGATACCGCCGATCGCATTCTTCAGAGTGACAGCACAGAAACTGTGAAGGTTGGGGAACTTCGCAGTGGTGACCGCGTCCTGGTGCGCCCGGGTGCAAGCATCCCCGCGGATGGTGAGATCATCGAAGGTGAATCTTCGGTCAATGAAGCCATGATCAGCGGGGAATCCAAACCAGTGCACAAGCAGGTTGGGGCGCAGGTCATTGCCGGTTCGATCAATGGCGACGGCAGCTTGAGGGTACAGGTGACTGCCACGGGCGAACAAACTGCCCTGGCCGGCATCATGCGGCTTGTTAAGCAAGCGCAGCAATCTAAAAGCCCCACACAACTCCTGGCGGATAAGGCAGCCGGCTGGTTATTTTACGTTGCGCTGGGCGTGGCAGCGATCACTGCCATTGCCTGGATTATCGCAACAGGTTTCAACGTGGGCGTGATCGAACGGGTGGCAACTGTGTTGGTGATCGCCTGCCCGCATGCTTTGGGGTTGGCCATCCCCTTGGTCGTCGCCATCACCACCTCGATCGGTGCTTCCAACGGCATCCTGGTGCGTGACCGGCTGGCATTGGAAAAAATACGCGATGTGAATGTTGTATTGTTTGACAAGACTGGTACCCTCACGGAAGGGCGCTTTGGCGTGGTTGCCTCTGCTGTCACACCTGCGATGAGCGAGGCAGATGCACTTGCGCTGGCTGCGGCTGTGGAGGGTGATTCCGAACACACCATCGCCAAAGGCATCCGCAGGCAGGCTGAGGAGCAGGGGCTGGCGCTGCCTGCCACCTATGGTTTTGCATCCATCAAGGGACGCGGCATTGTAGCCCATACCCACGCAGGCAGGGCTTACGTCGGGGGACCGCGGCTGATTGAGATGCTGGAGGTTAAATTACCGGTTAAGTTGGAGGAATTTGAAACCCAAGCCAGCGCGAAGGGTCAGAGCGTCGTCCACTTGGCGCGGGCAGGGCATGATGGCAGCCATGCTGAAGTGGTGGCTTCCTTTGCCCTGTCGGATGTGATCCGACCGGAAAGTTATGAAGCCGTGCGGAAATTGAAAGAATTGGGGGTTGAGGTGTCCATGCTGACAGGGGATAGCCAGGGAGTGGCGGATGCCGTGGCGCATGACCTGGGTATTACCACATACTTTGCCGAAGTGCTTCCTGAAAATAAGGATGCCAGGGTCAAAGAACTTCAGAGCCAGGGGAAGCGCGTGGCAATGGTGGGGGATGGCGTCAACGATGCGCCGGCACTGACACGCGCGGATGTCGGGATTGCCATCGGCAGCGGCACCGATGTTGCCATTGAGTCTGCCGGCATTATCCTGGTGAAAAGTAACCCAATGGACGTGGTAAAGACCCTTTCCCTCAGCCGTGCCAGCTATCGCAAGATGATCCAAAACCTGGTGTGGGCGGCGGGGTACAACGTGGTCGCTTTACCCCTGGCAGCCGGCGTCTTGGCGCCAGTCGGAGTCCTGCTTTCACCGGCAGTCGGGGCAATTCTAATGTCGCTCAGTACGATCATTGTAGCCATCAACGCACAACTGCTGCGGCGCATAAGACTATCATGACTGCCTCATCCTGATCCAGCATCTTTAACTGTTCCCGTTGATATCAAGCTTATCACTCGCCGATAAGAAAACTTCATTCGTAATGGGAATGCCAACGTCTTCCTGGGTGTGATAGCGCCAGTTACGCAATAAATGATGGACTTCAACAGAACCCATCACTGGCATACCCGTTACAGGGAAGTTGGAGGGATGGAAGATGAACGGAAAGCTCTGTGGCCCACCCAAACCTCCATGATGTCCCACCTGATCCTCAAAGCCACTCAATATTTCGTTGATTGGATCATAGCTGGTATTGACAATGATGTCAGGACAATTGGAAAAACTGCATTCACGTTTTAATAAGCTGGCTGCATTGGGTGAATAATCTCCAAGAGGATTTTTTCCTTCGAAGACATCATTGGCTAAATAGTAAATGCCATCTTTGCCCAGGATGATATCTCCAAATTCTGAGGAGTGTACAAGCACAAAACCGATGCCAGGATGATTGACCAAATTTGGGATGAGATTCGGATAAATGTTCTGAATGACCTCATACGGCAGGCGCTGATCCGAATTGGTGAAGTAAATCAACCCCGTACATCCTGACCCGATCACAACTAGGGATTCATCATCAGAAAGCCTGCCATTACAAGCATCAGCCTCTGCCATCCTGCCCGGATCATTTTCCCTGAACGCTCTGAGGGATTTGCTGTACAGCATGGTTTGCAGCACCCTGGCAGTTCGGGTTTTACTGTTAATCGAGTCGCTTAAAAAAGCCTTGATTTTATCGCTTGTTTCACTTGTGCTGTCGGTTACAAAAAGTTTACTCTCCTCGTTGATCGAGCCCTTCACCAGTTGTTTCAGTGTAATGCCGTATGTGTTATGGAACGCGCCCCCATTACTCTGTCCATGGTCAGAAAGTACAACAATTTGGTAAGGACGTGGGGCATGCCGGGCGACATACTCCAGTCGGGCAAAAAATTGGTCAATTTCTGCCAGGGTTTGATATGCCTCAGCACTCTCAACACCTGTATAATGTCCGACGCCATCATAACCGGCATAGGTGGCATATATGGCAGGGACGCCGCGTAAAAGATCTCCACTAACTAAATAAGTTGTTAATCCCTGTAAAAGATGACAATCTGCCGCGCGGGAAAAAGCATACAAAAAATTGCGGGAGCCAACTCTAAATTTATCCTTGCGTATTTTTTGCAGGATTGACTGGCACCATTCCATCAATATGCCAACAATAAAACTGATCACCAGGCGGACAATAATGAATGGATTGATCAAATAAAGATACAATCGCGGACCTTTGCCATGTCTTTGATCCAGCACAGTGCTGATGGTAAACATGGATTCTTTGGCATCTCCTGAGAACATGTTGCCGCGTGATGCTCCCCCAATTGCAAGGAGACCCTCTCCATTACTCAAACGTTTTTCAAGTGAAGACGCCTCCCAAAAATTACCTGATCGGATCGTTCTCTTCAAACTGCGATCCCACCAGCGGTAAGCCGGAATATTATTGTTATTTCCAAGCAGAATTCCAGATTGGATGGCACCGGTCTGAGATGTAAAGTCTGTCTCCCACCCAAGAATTTTGTGGGAGCCTTCATCATACCAGCGCTTAAGCGTGGGCATTTTATTTTTTTGCAAAGCCTTTCTAAAAACATGTTCACTCAACCCATCAATTTCAAGAAATAGTATGCCTGGTTTGTCTGTTTTCTCTGGATTTCCGTGTTTGCTGACAAGCTTGCGTGTAATTTGTTTATCAAACTGCTGATCGATATCCAGGGATAGATAGCCTGCCAGAATGACACTGACAGCAGTCAGGATCATTGTGATCCAGAAGCCAGTACTGAAATCAACAATCAAAATGCCCGGCACCAGGTTTCCCAAGAATATAAGACCCCCTACTGTTAGTACGAATGAAAATAAGGGATAAAGCCAGGCTGGAAGATATGAGAAGAAATTGATAAATAGCCACCAGTAAGTCACCTGCGAGATGATAAAGGCGATCATAAATCCAATCACACTGGAAAGTGATTGAATTTGCAGACCTGGCATCCACAGACCGAGAAGTGTCAAAGTGATGCCCAGCGCTAGAATAATGATGATGGAATGCCTGATGCTTTGTCTAATGCTCATGGTCGATCCCAATTTTGATTTATGAGGTGTCATTTTGCCAGATTGTAAACTACCCGTATCGCTGTATTATTTACTTTCCTGTCTGAATGCCAGATGATTTTGACATTCAGGTATGGCAGTTATCCTGTGAATGTGCCTGATCATCTCTGGCATTTTTTTCAGAAGAGTTTGATCAACTCATTGCCACCATATGCAACGAATGCCGCACCGATCACATTTGTAACAAATGTGGTCCATGTATATAAGAAAAATGGGACGCGATAAGCCCCGCAGACAAAGCTGAGACCTTTCGGTCCGCCTGGGACTGCCCTGCCAGCCAGTAAAAAAATGGGGGAATTGATCGGGAGCTTGCCCAGCTTGAAGGGTAACTTGGCTCTCTTTTCTTCGAAATCAACCACATCACCAATCGATTTTCCAACCTGATAATGCACAAATGCCGCTAAAGTATTTCCCGAAGTTGTTAAAATCAAGGTCGGAAGTGGTCCAATTAAGACAGAGATAAATATGGCAAATGGAACAGTGGGGATAAAAGTGACACTGAGGACGAAATTGACTACGAAACTGATGAGCACAGCCAGTTCTTTGTTCTGGATAATAAAATTCTTTATATCTGACAAATCGAATTTAATCAATGCAATAATGACTAAAATGAAGAACAATGCTATCACAAATACTTTTAAGGTTTTGTTCGAGCTGGAAGACTTCAAATTATTTTTCACAAGACTTATTAACTGATTCATCCATCTCCTCTAAAATAATACATCAGGAGCCATATCCTTAAGTATAAAGATTAAACGGTCATCCCAACAGGAGTTGAACCTGTTTGCCAGGCCTGAAAAGCCCAGCAGCCTGACCGGGCGGGATGAACATTTCTCCAGCCCTGGAGAAACTAAAGCGGCAGCCCTGTCGCATTTGAGGGGATCATGACCTAATTATATTGTGCTTCACTGTGCCATGCTGCAATCGCCATCCTGGCTTTCTTATAACCCGCATCGATCAATTCCTGATAATTGCTAAAATCCCAGATTGGCAGCGTTGTCAGCCCGCGAAACTCAATACAGTGAACCGGGACACCATTTGTTTCAGCCAATGCCTCTTCCAGGGAAATATGTCTCCGGCTCATCGCATAAGAAAATTTTCCCAAGTACTCCGAGAAGGTCAGATCTTCTCCAGTTGTTGTAATGGGGTTATCCATGTCAAGGGCAAAGATCTCTGTCGCGCCCATCCTGAGCGCAGGTTCAATCGGGAGATTACTGAAAGCCCCACCATCAATGATCAATTGACCATCTTTCTTTAAAGGCACGAACCAGGGTGGTATGGCAATTGATGAAAGCAGTCCATCCAAAACAAAGTCGTCCAAATTCTGACCATGAATGACCGGCTGACCAGTTTCAATGTTTGCGCTGATCAGAGCCAGCCGCACCTGGGAAATCTGGTTAAATTGCAGGTCAGGTGTGATCCCCTGGGATATGAAGAAACCTGAAGATTTCTTACGTGACCGATCACTGGGATGACCAACCATAGCCTTAAGGATCACTTGTGAGACCCGTGGATCCAGGATCTGGGCACTCGATACTTCCTTCCATGCCTTTTCAAGGTGATTGAGACCATTCAAGTCATAGCCAAAAAGCGCAAGACTGACGGCATTTACCGCACCAATGGATGTCCCTACCAGGAGGTCTGGCACAATTCCAGCCTCGTATAATGCGCGTAATGCTCCGACCTGCAGTGCGCCACGCGATCCACCTCCTCCCAAAACAAATGCCGTGCATTTTTTCATATTTCCAACGTGTATCATTTTGCATCCGCCAGCATGTAAGCTTTCATCATCAATATAATAATTACCGGTCTTTGTTTTATCAATCTGATGCTGCTTCCTCAGCCTGCAAAACCGTACTGATATCCACGAGAGTATCTTTTTTATCTACGGATGGAATTTCTGGCAATGGGGCAAGCAATTCATCCTTGGCAGCCTTGCGGCGCATGTAGTGGTTTTCCCATATACTGGACATAATTGCTTCATACTGCTTGTTATAAACAACCAATCCACGCGTGTATTCCGGGTCAATCAGTGTCTCTGCCGCGTTGGTATCGGTCGGCTCTGGTTCATATTGACGCAGTAATTGTTCCAATTCATCATGATGATCGCGGTTGGGGCAGGGTGCCAGGTAGTTGCGATTATTCTTCTTAAAATCATATTGCCAACTACGCACCGATTTGAAGAATGGATTCAGCCAGACGTCGTTCAGAGTCTCGCCCCGCGCATAGATGTCCCTGATATTGACAGGGGAATAAGGCACAAACACACATGGGCTTATGGCACCATTCCAATCAATGTAGAAATACCCTCCGTTGCCGTGACCGCCGGCTGAAAGACAACCATCCACACAAGTTCCGTGGTTCCAGAAGTCAGCCAGGAAGAAACGGCGCTCCCGTACAATTTCCCATGAACGTTTCCACATCCAGGCTCGTTGTTCTGGAGTTACCATCAAGTCGAGCGTGAATGAGCGCCCAATTGGCATGTATTGGAAAAGCCAGGCAAATAACGCACCTTTCTGCATAAAGAAATCAATGAATTCTTCTGAAAGAATTTCTTCCGCATTGTGGCACGTTCCAGTCAATGAAAGACCGTATGGCACACCATCCTTATTCAAGCGCTCCATGGTTTCCAGGATCTTGTCAAATACACCTGCACCTCTGCGCTCGTCGGTGCGTTCCTTCCAGCCTTCAACTGAAATGCATAAGAGCATGTTACCTGCTTCAGCAAGTTGCTTGCTGACTTTCTCATTGATGAGGGTGGCATTGGTGTAAGCCATAAAGAAGCAGTCTTGGTGTTTTTCAATCAACTCAAGCAGTCCTTTACCTTCGGATCGGTATGCAAAAGGTTCACCACCGCTGATCACAAAAAATCGTGTTCCCCACAATGTTTTGGCTTCTTCAATCATGCGGTCGACAATGCTCCATTCAAGCGCGTTTTTCTGGTTATCCGAATCAGCATAACAACCAGTGCAGCGAAGATTACAGGCTTTCCCCGGGCTGATCAAGAGGAAACTGGGCGAACGTGCACCATACTTTGCTGCAAATTGATCACGGGGTTCCGCATCACCCCGGTCAATAAAGAGAGTTTTGACCAGGATTTGAAGCATCCCGCGTAAATAAGCGTCAGAGAGATGATGCTCATCAAGGGCACGATTAATCGACCCCATGATTGCCAAACCCATTGCTGTACGATCATCCTGAATGCTTGGGTAAATATCAGGGTCTGAGCGGGACTCCTTTAGCTGGCTGAACATGAACTTCTCCACCTCACTTACGATCATCTTGCGGATGAGAGGGTTCTTAACCATTTTGACCAGTTGAGGAGTTGAAGCTGTGGATACTTTCTTTAAAGCATCCTGTAAAACTTTTGGCAATTTCAGTTCATTTTCCATATTAATTCCTTTTCTTGATTTTGAAGTCCAACTATCTGTTATTGATATTATTAATTCAAGCCGGACTTCTTTCCAATTTATAAATGCTGATCCCTTGCAGTATTTCTGGATTGGATTTCAGCACCACATTTTCAATTTTTCGATCTACTATTCTTTCATTTTATTTGGCGAACGCTTTGAAAGGCTGCTTTAGTCCAGCCTATAGGTACTTACTTTGTTTTTGGCAGACTTGCTGACCTTTATCTTAATTATATCTTTAATAAATCCCTTATAGCCAGTTAATAACGCTGTTGCGGCACCGATGATCCAGCACCAGGTGGCGGCGGCAGTTCCGGAGAAGCCGAATATCCAGGGCGACACGAAAATGACCAGACCGACAATCGCAGCCCATTTATAGGATTTTAAAGTAGCAAGAATGGCTATGATCAAACCACTGATAAGGCTGAACCAGAGTAGTCCTCCCTGCCCGCTATATCCGGACATGAATGGTGCTAGGAATAAAAGCGCACCTAAAATAATTGTCACCCATTTCATAAATAATCCTCCTTTTGTGAAAATATTTATGTTCATTAATTTGACCATCTGCTGCTTTTATTTTTGCAGACGGGGATCTAGCCTTCAGTTGATTGGTCGCACTGTTTTTCAGTCTCTGGTGCTTCCTCCTTACCTTTGATTTTTTCCTCTTTTGGATCTTCTGATCCATCTGTTCCTTGATGGAAATTTACTTTTTGAGTTTCTGTGATTAATATCTCAGGTTCTTGTCGGAGTTTAATCCTTCCGGCAAACCTTTTTAGAAATCGATCACTGATGAGACCACGCATCATAATTAGCCCTGAAATCCTTTCTAAAATTTTTCATCCCATTTGGAGACAAACCAATCCATGGATACTCCGAGGGAAAATCTAACAAATGTTGGATTTTGTTATGATAAAGATATCAATTTATAGAAATGTTGTCATGTATCGAAAGTGCTATTAAAGTGTCATTTATCGGAAGATTTCGATCAGGGGATCAGACCCAACTGCCGTGCCTTCAGCACTGCCTGGGTGCGTTTTCTCACACCGAGTTTGGCATAGATATTATAAGCATGCCGCTTAACCGTATTGAGCGCCAGGCAGAGTTCGGCGGAAATTTCCTGGTTGGATTTCCCCTCAGCAATCAAAGTCAATACTTCCATCTCGCGGGCGGAAAGAGAGATGGGCAAGCCGTCATCAGTCTTTGCAGTCGTAGCATCTGTCCGCTGCCCAAGAGTCCGTTGAGTGTGCGGCAGCGTACTGCTTGCAAGCTGGATGGCTTCAAGCAGACTCTCGATGAAGGCAGGCGAAGGGAGATAACTGCTGGATGCTTGTTGTACGCATTGACATTTTAATAGAAGCTCATATAATCGCTGACCGTCATCCAGGTAAATCCGCCGATATCCTTCTGGCTCTCCAAGAGCCAGGGCTTGAAGCAGTGAATTGATAGCCTGCTCATCCTCCAGGGCAAGCTGCACCATTGCCTGCAGCACCAAAATCTCAATTTGTGATGTCAGGCGATGAAAACGCTTCGCTTCAAGCAGGAGCTCCCCAAGCAGTTCCAAAGCCTGCTGGAAGACTTTTGTACCCCCTGTATCCAGACCTGTCTCCAAGAGGAACCTTGCCTGGGTGATCAGCAAATATTCCAGGATATGGTAAGGATAGTTTTCCAAGGAAATCGTACCTGTAATATCGGGAAAGTCACCTTTTTTCCACCACAGATCAGCATTTGCCAAGTCACCACGCTGCAGTGCCAGCCTGACCGCAACTGCAGAGATGATCGAGTCATCCCATTGGCTGGATTCTGTGCCCAAGGCTGTTTGCAGGGTTTCAGCGATGATGGTTTGTGATCCAGAGGTATCTCCTAATGTCTGGCGCAGGCGGGCCAGCGAGATTAATCCATCCAAACTGCTGATCGGCCAGATTGTTTGGGTGGCTTGGCAACCGCGATCCAAATAAGTTCCGGCTTCTTCCAGTGCATCGCGTTCAAGGAGAATTTCACCGAATTCGATGTCTATCAAACCTGCCAGGGGGAGAGGCTTCTCATCCGGACCCACTGCCATCAACCGTGCTTTTTGCAAAGTTGCGCAGGCCTGGCTTAAATGTCCTTGCAGGGCTTGCATTTCTGCCAATTGACAGGTGGCAATGATCAGCACGAGCAAATTATTAGCCCGCCGCGCAATATTAATTGTGTCACGCAGTGAGCTGATCGCTTTTTGGGTGTCGCCAGAGAGGATGTAATACAGGCTGTCATCCAGGGCAAGCAGACTGTGGACAAAAGGATTGTCTTCCTTCAGAAAGCTCGTTGCCTCTCTGGAGTACTCCGCGGCTTTATCCAGGTCACCGCTTAGTATTGCCAAGGTGGATTGACAGATTGCCAGTCCGCCATGGACATTCCAAATGTCTATATCTTCTAAAGCCTGTGTGGCTCCGGGTTCATCGGTATAGGGTATTATCCCCGTTTCTTTTTCAATCTGACTGATGAGCGACTGCTGCACATCATCAATCCAGTACTGTGCGAGGTCCAACTGGTAAGCGGCGATCAAACCCCAGGCATATGCCAGGCTGAGACCCGGTCGCTGGTGAATGATTTCATCAGGTAGTTTGCCAATCCAGCGGGTGAGGGGAAATATTTCTCCCGTTTGGATCATTGTCTGAAGGTTACGCTGGATCAAGTCTGCTGTCCATTCCAAATCACTGGATGCCAATGCATATTCAAAGGCTTCATCCAGGTCAGCATTCTTTTCAAACCACAGGGCTGCCCGCTTTTGCAATACAGGGATCTCCTCTGGGTTGATTTCCGCATGAATATGGCGGAGAAAATCTACAAACAAGGGATGATAGCGGAACCATTCATGTTTTTCATCCAAAGCGGTGATGAATAGATGGGCATGCTCCAGCCGATTCAACATGACTGTGCCGTATCCCGGCTGCGCCTCCGGGTTGACCACCGCCTCGCATAACGAACTGTTGAGTTCATCTAAAACGGAGCTTCTCAGCAGGAACTGGCGGATATCCTCCGACTGCCGGTCCAAAACCTCTTCAGCAAGGAAATCAATCAGGTAATGTGCCTCGCCCTGTGGATTTGCCAGCAAATCCAGCAGATCTGATTGATGATGTCCTAGGGAAAGGACAGTCAATTGCAGACCGGTGATCCAACCATCTGTGCGTTTCTCCAATGCCTTAACCGCTTCACTTGAGAGCTGCAACCCCATCGCCTTATCAATATAAAGGGCAACCTCCTCGCGGGTAAAGCGAAGATCGTTTGCACCCAGTTCGACCACCTTTCCCTTGGCACGCAGAGACATTAGATCCAATTCCGGCTCGCTGCGACTGGCGATCACCAGGTGAAAATTATGGGGGAGGTGCTTGAGATAGAAACTACTTCTCTGGAGAATTACTGGATCTTCCAAAGCATGAAAGTCATCAAGAACCAGAACCATCTCTTTTGAGATGGCTGATATTTCATTAATAAGGAGCGTTATCCCAACCTCCACCCCGCCCCCCTTGGTGGATTGGATGATATCCAGAGCCTCTTCTCCCAATCCCGGTTCCAGGGTTTGCATAGCACCGACCAGGTAGCCAAAGAAACGGTAGGGATCATTATCATCGCTGTCAATGTTCAACCAGGCAACTGGCAGATTGCTTTCTTTTGCCCACTCAATCAGGAGGTTTGTTTTTCCAAAGCCAGCCGGCGCCACGATCAATGTCAGCAACCCCATAACGCCGCGATCGATCCGTTCCGTCAGACGCGGCCTGGGAATGAACTCAGGCGGAATTGGTGGAACTGAAAATTTCGTTCTGAGGAGGGGTGGATCATCACTTCGAGATAAAGTAACAGGCATAATTTATTGTACTCTGACTAATGCAATCGTGCCTTGGCAAAATGACTTGCTTGGATCACAATGATGCTGGTTTCTCTGGCAGCTCTTTCGGCATCCAGAATGCCATTAAGATGGCTGCAATTAGTGCCATCGTACCACCAAAGAAGAAAGGCATGGAAGGCCCAAAACCAGACCAGTTGCCAATGCCTTGCCAGAGGATACCTGCAATAAAGGACGATGGAAATGCCATCAGACCAATCACGGCATGGTATGTGCCATAAGCAGTACCCCGCATATTTTCCGGGACCAAATCGGCAACCATCGCGTTGGCTGTACCAAAGGCAAGACCAAAATACAACCCATAGGTAATGTATAACAGCCAAACCTGCCATGCAGTTTGCGCCAGACCAAAACCAAAATAGATCAATGCATACAAAAGCCAGCCACCGATGATCAAACGTCGGCGACCGATTTTATCAGAAAGTGAGCCGGCAGGCGTAGCTATCAAGGTAACAACCAGGTTATAAACAGCCAACATGATCAAAATGCCTGTAACTGAGATGCCCAGGTTTTGAGCGCGCAAAATAAGAAAGGTATCTGCAGAATTACCTAATGTAAAAATGGAAACAATCACAAGGAAAGTGGAAAACGGTTTTCCCATCTTTTTTAAAGAGATTTTTGGTGCTTCGCGTTGTCCTTTCACTGCAACGTCTTTGGCACCTATCGCTATCGATAAAACAGCCAGGAATGATGGCACAAGGCTGATCAGTACAATCTTCTGAAAGGTGTTTTTGGATAATTCAAGCGTATTTGCCTGTGCCAACCAAACAACCAAAGCAGCAATGAGCAAACCGAGGACAGCTCCAGCTTTATCCATAGCCCGATTAAACCCGAACGCCAGACCACGCGTTTCTTTCGTCGTTGAATCCGCCACCAATGCATCGCGTGGTGCAGTGCGGATGCCTTTACCAATTCGATCTACCCAACGAACTCCTGCAATCAATCCCCAACTGCTGGCTATGTAAAAGAAGGGTTTGGAAAGCGCAGAAAGCCCATAACCAGCCACTGCCAACCACTTGCGCCCCCCCAGTTTATCAGAAAGCCAGCCAGAGAACATTTTTAGAATGCTAGAGGTAGCTTCAGCGATTCCCTCGATGAGCCCGATGATGCTGGTTTGAACCCCCAGAACGTTTGCCAGGAATAAAGGCAGGATATTGAGTACCATTTCACTGGAAATGTCCATAAATAAACTTGTAAAACCCACTGCCCAAACATTACGGGGTAGCTTCTTGACGGATGTGAGTATGGATTCTTTTTTAACTGTTTCTGTCATGTTTTTCCTTTACTTCTTAGAATATGTAATGAATTTTCGAATTTCCAACCAAAATGTACCAATAAAAGTGGCGAGGGTGATCATTCCCCATTGTGCCAGGGTCAATTGAGAAACTTTCATCAAGTCCCTGGCAGCCGGGATCAATGCAATCAGGATAAGGAAAACAATAACCGCCATGCCCCAGATCAACATCAGGCGGTTGCTCCCGAGCCCAAGTTGCAGGATCGGCTGACGTTCCGAGCGCATATTGAACGCCAAAAGTACATGTCCGATCAACCAGGCAAAAAAGGCGACCGTCTGAGAAGTTACCAGATCATGCATGCCATACCAGGTGGTCAGGTAGACCGTTGATACGGCAGCGAACAATCCCAAGGATCCAATCACAATACTCCCCGTCATGGCTTTATCCATAAACTTTGTCTTTGGGTCGCGTGGTTTTTGGTCGAGCAGGTCGAATTCGGGTCGCTCTACCACGAAGGAAGCTGCCGCCATCAAGTCCATGAAGAGTTCCATCAGGATGATCTGCACCGGCGCAAAGGGTACTGGCACCAGCAGCAGGGTGGGCAGGAGGGTGATCAAAACGAGCGCCAGCTTGCAGGACAGGTAATAGCGCACGCCCTTCTTGAGGTTCTCAAAGATCAAACGACCTTCCTTGACAGCATTGACGATGGTGGTGAAGTTGTCATCTGCCAGCACTATATCAGCGGCTTCGCGGGCAACATCCGTCCCGGTTTCACCCATGGCTATGCCGATATCGGCTGCTGATAACGCCGGCGCATCGTTGATCCCATCACCGGTCACTGCCACGCGCTCAGCGGACGCCTGCAAAGCCTGGACAATGCGCAGCTTGTGCTCGGGGGTGGTGCGTGCGAAGATTGAAGTATGCTGGATAACCTCTTTTAATCCCTCATCCGATAATTGGTTCAGTTCAGGCCCTGTGATTACTTCATGATTACCATTAAGACTGACCTGCCGGGCGATCGCCCTGGCTGTAAGTGGGTGGTCACCGGTGACCATGATTGTACGCACGCCTGCCAGCTGGCAGGTGGCAATGGCATCGCACACTTCGGGGCGGGGCGGGTCCTGCAACCCAATCAGACCAACAAAGGTCAGGCTGCTTTCAACCGCTGCCTGGTTCAAATTTTCTTCAGGCAGCCTGCGTTCTGCGAATGCCAGCACCCGCAGCCCATCGGCTGCCAATTGGTCTACATGCTCCTGGATGATCTGGCGGGATGCATCCGTCAGTACTTCGACCTTTCCAGCCTGCATTAAATGCGTGCATTGTGCAAGGACAGATTCAGGAGCACCTTTCACTGCTGCCCATAGCTGCCTGTCCTGCCTGAAAACAGTTGACATGCGCTTGCGGGTATTATCAAATGTGAACTCGGTGAGAATGGGGTGTGAATTTTGAATTGCTTTCAAATCCAGCCCGGTTTTCTGCACTGACCGCAGCAGAGCCACGTCCAGCGGATCGCCGGTGAAATCCGTGCCGTTGGGGACAGCGTCGTTGCACAGCGCCCCAATTTCCAGTAGTCGATTTTTCTGTCCACCCGGTTCGAAGTGAACGACTTCCATGCGGTTTTCGGTCAAGGTACCAGTCTTGTCGGTGACAATCACGGTGACCGATCCGAGTGTCTCCACTGCATTCAAGCGCTTGGCGATGGCGTGTTTTTTTGAGAGACGGAACGCACCCAGGGATAATACCATCGTAATGATAATGGGCAGCTCCTCAGGAATGGTTGCAAAAGCCAGGGATAGACCCGTGAGTAACATTTGCTTTGGGGGTTGGTGGGCAATCACAACCCCAACCAGAGGAACCAACACACTGAACCCGAGGGCAAACCACACCAGCACCTTGCTCAATTCGTCCATCATGTTCTGGAGTGGAGTGCGCGGTTCTTTGACTTGGCGCGCCAACCCTGCGATGTGACCAACCTCCGTGTTCATGCCAGTGGCGACCACGAGCGCTGTTCCCTTACCGCACGTGACCAGGGTAGAGGAATAGATCATATTGTGGCGTTCAGCCAGCGGAGAATCAAAGGCGGTCATCACATCCGAAATTTTCTCCACCGACATGGATTCACCGGTGAGCGCGGATTCGTCCACTGAGAGTCCGTATGCTTCCACAAGGCGGGCATCAGCCGCGGTGCGGTCGCCAGCCTGAAGCAGAAGCAGATCACCAGGGACGACCTGTTCCACCGGGATCTCCAGGAAATACCCATCCCGCCTGACCGATGTCGTTGGCTCGGCAAGTTTATGCAGGCTTGCGATGGCTTTTTTGGAGCGCCGCTCATTGATCACTTCCACCGTGTTCAGGGCGAGGATGATCACGAAAATGGTGATGGCATCCGCCAGCTCACCCCAAATGGCATACAAAACCCCTGTCACCAGCAGCATGAGCACCATCGGCTCGGTCAGTTCCTCAAAAAATTCTTTCCAGAAGGGCTCTTTCTTTTCTTCGGTAAGGGTATTTCGACCGACACTGGCAAGGCGTGCTTGTGCTTCCTGGTTGGATATTCCTTCCGTTAGGTTGCTTTCCAATTGTGTGGTTGTCTCGTCTATCGAGGCAGCATGCCAGGCTGTGTTATTTGCATGCGATAATGCATTCATGGTTGTTTCCTACATGTTAAAATTTTTACTTATGTGTCTGTTGAATTAGCCTCTCGGGAGGGTTCATTCGCTTGGCGGTTGTAAACTTCGCTCGCAAAAGCTTCAAACGCATTTTGGCATGTTTTCAGCGCATCGCTTGCTTCCCGGGCTTTTTCACCACCGGCAAAGTCACGTTTTTGGATCTTTTTCAGCCAGTTTAATAACCGCTGCAGGTCCTGTTCGTTTTCTTCAAGTTCCGCAAAAGTGTATTTTTGCTTTGCGCTCTCCTTTTCAATTTCAGTCAGAAATTCCTGGCTGCGTTCAAGGAATTCCGTGTATTCCTCTTCCCGCTCTGCTTTGAAGCGAGCCAGGATATCCTGTTCAATTTCCTCGTGGAGAGGAGCAACTGTAAATATTTGCCCGCTGGCTTCCTGTTTTTGGATCATATCCAGCAGATCCTCCAGAAAATGGAGCTGATCGGGTGCCTTGGGTAGCACCCACACGCCATTTTGCAACCCCAAAGCCCCTTCTGCTCGCAATTTTCGCCAGACATTCACGCGCAAGCTGGAAGGATAGGATGGAAGTTGAGAAAGAAATAAGAACCAGTCCATAAAAACCTCTTCGCAACAATTGTTGCAATATAATACTCCAATCAATAAAAAAATGCAATAGCTGCAGCACCAACCAATTCCGACAAATGTTCTTTGCGAAAGCATATATTGACCCGCAGCACCCATTGAAGTGTTATATTCTTGTTAATATTGCCCGCTGCACCCTCGTAAAATCATCAACATGGCGCTATCATTCAGAAAATTATTTTGGAAGGAAGATATGACGAACACAACGAACGCAATCCATGAAGAAATGCTTCGCATCAACACCTTCGAATGCGATATTAACCAGAACTGGAAGCCGGCAGCTTTTTTTCAACATTTGACGGAAGCCGCAGCCAACCATGTTAAAAAACTGGGAGTCGGGTTTGATGCCCTCTATGCCCGCAACCTGTTCTGGGTGCAATCGCGCATGAAGATCAAATTTTTCCACATGCCGCGCATGGGTGAAACCATCACCATCCGCACCTGGCCAAAGACCATCCAACAGAAACTGTTCTTCATTCGCGATTTCGAGGTGCTGGATGCAGGCAGCCAATTGTTGGCTGCAGCGACCTCCGCCTGGCTGATCATTAATGCCACCACCCGCCGTCTTGTACCTCCGCTAGCGCTGAATTTCACCCTGCCGGCGTTGAACGATCATTTTGGGCTGGATGAACCGCTGGACCGGCTTGACCTGGCGCAAGATGGCGAAGAGCGCCTGCGCTTGCGCGCCGGTTACTCAAGCGTGGATATCGTCGGGCATGTCAACAACAGCCGCTACGTGGAATGGGTCTGCGATGCCTTCCCGACGGAGATGTTCCGCCAGCACAAACTCGACTGGATGCAAATCAATTACGATCATGAGATCCTTCCGGGAGAAGAGGTCTCCATGCTGGTCAACCCGGTGGAGCAGGACGACGGTTTGTGGGCAGTGGAAGGGTTTAACCGTTCCAGCAATACCCACGCATTCGAAGCGGCGTTGCGCTGGCAGGATTGAGGTCGGTTACTCATATCGCGTAGCGTAGGTTGGGTGGAGGGTAGAAGCTTCTGAGCGCAGGCATGATGCACGCCACATAACCGATTTGAGAGCATACCCGTAACCCAACTGCGTTCTGTGTCCCTTCGAACGTTGTCATTCTTTGCGCGAGATGGATTGTCAGGGATGCTATAATTGGAAAATTGAGCTGCTTGAGCGTTTTGTCTGTCTATTTTAATAAGGAAGCAAAGCCAGGCAGCCAGGCAAAAGAGGTCCTGGGTGACAGGGTGCCATGAACAAAATCATCGAGAAATTTGGAAAAATGGTTGCGGATGCGGTTCCTGCCTCCCCTCAAAAAGCCCTGTCACTTCTCAAGGCGGGTTATCAAGTCAGTACGCTCCAGGCGGAGTACCTGCCTGACAAACGTCTTCTACCCCATCAAAAATGCGTTGCCAACATCAACAACGGCGCCATTCTGCAACCCTTGAAGCACCCGGAGCGCTCCGCTGTGGTCAATCTTTTCTTCCCTTGTGAGCCCCTGCATGCCATGCACATCACCCCCATGTCCACCGAAGGTCTGGCAGGATACCTGAATGGGGCGGGCAGCGAGCAAACATTCATCGGCTATGCTGAGAATGCCGGTGTACCCCAGACCCTGTGTTCCTATCACAAAACCTTGCTGGGCGCAGCTCTCTCAGATGTGCTGCCAGCACCCCGCTTCGTCGCCAACACCTCGCTGGCATGTGATGCCAACCTGAACACCTTCCGCACCATCGCGTACCATTACAGGGTGCCCCACTTCCAGGTGGATATTCCCAACGTGTGCACTGAGGAGACGATCCACTATGTCGCAGACCAGTTGAAGGATCTGACCTGCATGGTGGAGGAGATCATGGGCGCAAAGATGGAGGAAGATCATCTCAGGGAGGTCATTCGCAGCGGGAACCGCTCCCTGCAAATGTACCATGAGCACTTTCAACTGCTCTCTGGTAAATACATGCCAAGCAACCTGACCTCAGAAATGAACAAGATCTTTCCAACGCATGTTCTGATGGGGACGCCGGACGCGGAGAACTACTTTAAGCTTCTGCTGGAGGACACACGCGCTGCTGCGCCTTCGCACGGTGAAAAGCGCATCCTATGGGCGCATACCATCCCTTATTGGCAGGATTCCATGCGGGACATGTTCAACTTTAACGAGCAGCGTCAACTGCTCGCCTGCGATATCAACTTTGACTACCTGGGGGAAATGGACGCAACACAGCCCTATGAATCCATGGCAAAACGGCTTCTGCTCAACAGCCTCAACGGGCCGGAAGAGAACCGGGCGTGCATGCTGCTGGAGATGGCAAGGGAGCTCAAAGCGGATGGCGTGGTTTATTTTTGTCATTGGGGCTGCAAGCAAACCCTGGGCGGAGCGAACCTGATCAGTGAGTACCTGGAGAAAGAGGGAATTCCCGTTCTGGTGTTGGATGGCGACGGCTGTGACCGCAAAAATATTAACGATGGGCAGATGGTCACCAAACTGCAAGCTTTTTTTGAAGGGCTGGAAACCTCAACCTCTGCGTGACTGAAGTCTGCTTGGGGATACGCTTTACCTCTAAGCGACCTGTTCCAATTTTGTAGCTTGGGGTACAATCAGAGCCAATCAAGTAGGATCAATTCTCAAAAGGGCGTTTGGGCTTGATGAATGTAAGAGTCTCATGCGAAAAATGACTATAAAATACAACTTTAGTGCCAAGAAAAATTTTCGTTAAGTCAATATAATATAATCAATTGAAATGAAATTCAATCATAATATTCATTCATTTTAGTTTAGTGGAGAGAGAAGACAATGAATAATAAAGAAACCCCTGAAGCACAACCTACCTTTGCTTTGAGTCCGCTTCTGAACGTTGTCGTTCAACAAGGACCCAAGATCGCCCAAAACAAGTCATTAGTAAAAATGGCTGCCAGAATGGGTGAGAATTGGATGATCAAAAACAAGAAAAACCGCCTTAATACTGAGACATCCATCCCCGCGGGGGTAATTGATGACCAAACCTCGCTGAGCCTGGCGATTTTAAGTACGGTAAAAAGGCTATTAATGGATCACAAACTTTCGGATGCAACCTATGAAAAAGCAGGGAATATCCTTGGTCGTGACCTGTTTATTGAAAAGAAGTTAAGGAAGGAAATATTTAATGAATTTGTTGAGAAATTTGGAATAACCCAACCTTCCTTCCTGCTCATCAGTCCGTCCAAGGCATGTAATTTGCACTGCATTGGTTGTTATGCGGATTCTGACGAACGCGTCCAGACCTTGGATTGGGACATCGTGGATAGGCTCATTACTGAGGCGCATGATATGTGGGGCATTCAGTTTACTGTGGTCAGCGGCGGCGAACCGATGGCTTACCGTTCACAGGGCAAAAACCTGCTCGACCTGGCTGAAAAGCATAGCGATAATTATTTTATGTTTTACACGAATGGCACACTGATCACGGATGCGGTTGCAAAACGCATGGCAGACCTTGGAAATATCATCCCGATGATCTCACTGGAAGGATGGAGAGAACGCACCGACGCAAGACGCGGAGCGGGGGTTTTTGACAAGGCGGTGGCGACGATGGATCGCCTTTACGACGCCGGTGTGTTGTATGGAGTCTCCCTGACGCCAACCAGGGAAAACGCTGAGGAGATCCTTTCCGATGAATTCGTGGATTTCCTGTTCCTTGAGAAGCATGCTGGTGTTTGCTGGCTCTTCCAGTATATGCCAATTGGTCGCTCTTACACGCTTGATTTGATGCCCACCCCGCAGCAGCGCCTGGAGATGTGGCAGAAAAGTTGGCAATTGGTGCGCGAAAAGAAGTACTTCCTGGCAGATTTCTGGAATTCTGGCACAGCGGTGGATGGCTGTTTATCCGCAGGTGGACATGGTAACGGCGGCTATTTCTATGTTGATTGGAATGGGAACGTTAATCCGTGTGTTTTTGTCCCATATTCACCGGTAAACATTAAAAAAGTGTATGCAAATGGCGGAAATTTGAATGATGTCTTTACTGACCCTTTCTTTGCTGATATCCGCAAGTTTCAGGCTGAGATGAACGGTAAAACAAAGAAGAAAAACCTGATGAATCCCTGCCCGATCCGCGATCACAATGCTGATTTTCGGGAACTTTGTCGCAGGCATGAACCGGAACCAAGCGATGAAAATGCAGCCGCAGCGCTCCTGGATGCAGATTATGCCAGAGGGATGGATGCTTATGATGCGGAGTACCAGCAGCTCGTGGATGCAGTCTGGGATAAGGTATATGTGCAAAATTCTCGGCTCACAAAGGAGGAATTAGCTGAAATTGTGGGGCCTGATGGTCATAAAATCCCGACTGAGGCTGAGGTTTAGGTAATACTTTCCCTGTCAAAGCGGGACAAAGCATGTCCCGTTCCATCCATGGCGACCTGCCTGTGGATAAATACAAGAAAATAGTGCAGGATGGTTCAAATTTTTTGAACCATCCTGCAAAGCAGGAAAGGCAACAGGCAGCCAGGCACCATGAATAAAGCCATCGAAATCTTCGGGAACGTGGTTGGGGAAGCTGTCCCCAGCGCCCCCCAAAGAGCCTTCTCACTCTTGAATGTTGGCTATCATGCCTACGCACTTGCTGCGGAGATCATACCGCCCAATAAATGCATTCCGCCCCACCTGAAATACGTCACTGTCATCAACAACCGCTGCATCCTGCGGGCTTTGAACCACCCGGAGCGTTCCGCGATGGTCAATCTCTTCTTCCCTTGTGAAGTTCTGCATGCCATGAACATTTATCCCTTGTTCTCGGAAGGGATGGCTGGCTATTTACATGGGGCAGGCAGCGAACAGGCTTTCATTGGTTATGCTGAAAATAGTGGCGTACCGCAGACCCTGTGCTCCTATCATAAAACCTTCCTGGGGGCGGCTCTCTCCAATGTGCTGCCAGCACCCCGCTTCGTCGCCAACACCTCGCTGGCATGTGATGCCAACCTGAACACCTTCCGCACCATCGCGTACCATTACAGGGTGCCCCACTTCCAGGTGGATATTCCCAACGTGTGCACTGAGGAGACGATCCACTATGTCGCAGACCAGTTGAAGGATCTGACCTGCATGGTGGAGGAGATCATGGGCGCAAAGATGGAGGAAGATCATCTCAGGGAGGTCATTCGCAGCGGGAACCGCTCCCTGCAAATGTACCATGAGCACTTTCAACTGCTCTCTGGTAAATACATGCCAAGCAACCTGACCTCAGAAATGAACAAGATCTTTCCAACGCATGTTCTGATGGGGACGCCGGACGCGGAGAACTACTTTAAGCTTCTGCTGGAGGACACACGCGCTGCTGCGCCTTCGCACGGTGAAAAGCGCATCCTATGGGCGCATACCATCCCTTATTGGCAGGATTCCATGCGGGACATGTTCAACTTTAACGAGCAGCGTCAACTGCTCGCCTGCGATATCAACTTTGACTACCTGGGGGAAATGGACGCAACACAGCCCTATGAATCCATGGCAAAACGGCTTCTGCTCAACAGCCTCAACGGGCCGGAAGAGAACCGGGCGTGCATGCTGCTGGAGATGGCAAGGGAGCTCAAAGCGGATGGCGTGGTTTATTTTTGTCATTGGGGCTGCAAGCAAACCCTGGGCGGAGCGAACCTGATCAGTGAGTACCTGGAGAAAGAGGGAATTCCCGTTCTGGTGTTGGATGGCGACAGTTGCGACCCCAAAAACGTTAACGAAGGGCAGATGAACACCCGCCTGCAGGCTTTCCTGGAGATGCTGGAGGCGGAAAGGTGATGCGCTACATCTGCAAATATGCGCCGGCGGAGCTCCTGGCAGGCTTCGGGGAGCAGGCCACCCTCTATAACCCCATGCCGGATAATCTGGACGCGGCTGATGAGCTCACCCATCGCAACGTGTGCAGCTTTTCGCGCGCACTGCTTGCCGCACGCACTGAGAATGATCTGGATACCCTCATGCTCACTGATTGCTGCGATTCCATCCGGCGCGCGTGGGACGTGTTGCGTTCAATGGGGCAGAAGACGGTGATGCTCACGCTGCCGCGGCGGCAGGACGAGTGTGCCAGGGAGATCTATAAGAACGAGATGCTGCGCTTTCTCAGGAAGCACGAAGAAGAAACCCGCAAGACCTTCGACTCATTAGCCTTTCGCGCTGTCTTCCAACGTGTGGAAGGGACAAGCGGCCCCTATGTGGCGGTGATGGGAGCGCGCATGGGAGATGGACTCATGGAGGAGATCCGCAAATTATCCCCTCTGCCGCTGCGCAACAACACCTGCACCGGCTTGCGCCAATTGGGAACCCCACCATCGAACGGGGATAATGAGGAATTGATGAACTGGTATGCTGGGGAACTGCTGGCACAGCCAGCCTGCATGCGCATGACCGACCTGAATTCCCGCCGTGCCCTTGTCGAAGACCCCAACCTGCGGGGCATTGTCTACAATACGGTTAAATTCTGTGACTTTTATGGCTTTGAATATGCCGCTCTGCGAGAAATGCTGAAGGTGCCCATGGTAAAAATTGAAACCGATTACACCCCCCAAGGCGCGGGACAGATGATCACCCGCCTGCAGGCCTTTTTTGAGGAGATGCATACCCCCGCCCCGCGTGTCCCTGCCTTTGTGCGCCATAAAACGAAGGCATTCTATGCCGGCATCGATAGTGGCTCCACCACCACCAATGCGGTCATTCTGGACGAAAACCAGAACATGGTTTCATACTGCACGCTGCTGACCGGGGTAAAGGTGGCGGAGAGTGCCAACCAGACACTGGAGGAAGCATTGAAGGAGGCAGGTCTTAAGCGGCAAGACATCCAGCGCACGGTGACCACGGGATACGGTCGCACGGACATTGCCTTCCGTGAAAGGGACGTCACCGAAATCACCTGTCACGCCAGGGGAGCGCACTTCCTCGACCCCAATGTACGTACGGTGATTGACATCGGTGGGCAGGACAGCAAGATTATCCGGCTGGATGAGCGCGGTGGCGTCAGGGACTTCGTCATGAACGACAAATGTGCCGCGGGCACCGATCGTTTCCTGGAAATGATGGCACAATCTTTGGGTTTGAGCATTGAGGAGATGGGTATTAGGGGGCTTTCCTCACGCGAGAGCATCACCATATCCAGCATGTGCTCGGTGTTTGCGCAGTCAGAGGTGGTCTCACTGATCGCTTCAGGCAAGCGCGTGGAGGACATCGTGCGTGGGCTGAACCGCTCGGTGGCTGCCAAGGTGACAGCTTTGGCAGGGCGCAGGGGGATGGAGCGGGAATGGATGATGACCGGTGGTGTGGCAAAGAACCCCGGTGTGGTAGCTGCCATTGAGGAACGCTTGGGGGGAAATGTGCTTATACCTGAGGAGCCGGAGTTGTGCGGCGCATTGGGCGCGGCGCTGATCGCGAGGGAGGAGGCTGGCAGTTGAACATCCGCTACAGGGGAAGTGGACGTTCACCTTTGAACTATCAGCTATTTGAGTAACTTTTCCATCAAATTTGCATCTGAATTATTGTAATCAATAAAATTAGATTGATGGAGAAAATAACATGAAGAAAAATATGAGCAACCTTGACCGTATTATCCGCACCATCCTCGCAATCGTCTTTGCGATCCTCTACTTTACCAGCACCGTTACAGGCACCTGGGGCATCGTGCTGCTGGTCATCGCAATTGTCTTCGCATTGACCAGCCTGATCGGCTTCTGCCCGCTTTATACACTCTTCAAGTTTAGCACGCTGAAGAAGTAGCGCTATAGCTAGTCAAACAAAAAAGGAGACCGTTCACTTGCGACGATCTCCTTTTTGCTTTTAAATCAAGTTGCCTATGTTTCATTAAATCGAAGTGGTACTTACCTCTCAAAATAGATTGGATTGGAAAGCAGGGCGGGCAGAGGCGGGATGCCTGGCAAGAAGGTGCGCAGGATCTGCACCGCAATGAAACCAGGCTTGTCCATCGGCACTTCCAGCTCACAAATGCCATCCACGGGCGCCTGCAGCAGGTCACGGTTGCCGTCAGCGCTGAGAATGCGCACCACATCGCCGGTCTTGAGCCCATCCGCGTGGATGTTTAACGTCAAACCCTCCGCCAGGGTGCAGGTGTCGCCCATCATGGCTAAGCCGCAAGTCGTGCTCAGGATGGGTCCATTTGGGGCAAAGCTAATATAACTGTGCCCCTGTTTAATTGCTGAGAGCAGGTCAGTCGGGCTGTCCGAGAGGGCGTACACACCCATGCAGGGACCACCCAGAATTTGGAAGAGGGCATCCCTATGGTAGTCGCTCCCGCCCGTGATGGGGATTTTTTTACCGGTTGCCAACAGTTGCAACCAGAATCCAACCGCGCGCAAGTTGCTCTCGCGCATGGGTCCGTTCCAGACCTCCAGGCAGTCGAAGGGCAGGCTTCCCATTTCGAATTTGAAAGGGCAGCTCTCTTCAAAAGGATGGGCGATTGAGATAAGGGCGCCGCGCTCATGTGCGCTGATGAAACGGGCACGCGCATCTTCAACGGTGTTTGTAAAAAATGGTGCATCATAGGGCTGATCCGCGCCTAGAAAGGTGGCATGCCCTTGGTAATGCGTCCATTCCACGCCAGGGATCAGCGTTATGCCGGGAATGCGGGGCAGGGCGGCAGTACTGACCATCTGGTTGTGATCGGTGATGGCAAGGAAATCCAGCCCGTGCCTTAGAGCATGCCTGCCGAGTTCTTCAGCAGTGAGCACGCCGTCGGATGCGAGCGTGTGGGTGTGGATGTCACCCTTGTAGAGGTGCAACTGCTTGGGTGTGAATTCCAGCTCATAGGTGACGGTAACGCCTGAGGCTGCCACCTTGTAGGCACCCACCAAGATCTGCCACTGACCCGGGGTGAGCGGGTGGGGGGTGTAGCCGGGCGTGGCAGCGGTCGCACTGAGGGTGAAGCTGCTTTTGTCCGAACCGGAAGCGCCCACCTGGCTGCCGTCTGCTGCGACCAGCCCCAAGTCAATGATGTTGACTTTGACGCGGGGTGTGAAGCTGCCGTTTTCAAGTGTGCTGTCATCACGCGTGTAACGATCGTAGTGGTAGCTGAGCGTCAGGGAGGCGGTATCTGCAGGCATCTCAAAGGGGATGGTGAAGTATTCGCCCTCCCGTTCATGGGGGATGAAGATTTCCAGGTTGGTTTTACTTGTCAATGGGATCTCCTTATACCTGCGGGGGCTCGCCCAGGACAATCTTGAGGAAGCGTTTGATATGGCGATCCCAGAAGTGCCAGTCATGTTTGCCATCCTCTTCGCAGTAGTCCAGGGGGATGCCGAACTGCTGGCAGGCGGCATTGAACATCTGGTTGACGGGATAGAGGTCATCCTGCCTGCCACAGGCAACGAAAAGGCGGGGCAGGGCAGCCGGGTTCTGGGCAGCTTTCTGCAGCCAGACCATGGAATCATGCTCACTGCCCTGTAATTTATCCAGGTCGCCGAAGATATGGGCGAATTCTGCTTGGCGTGGGTCGTCAGGCATGGCGCTTATGATCGCAAGCGAGAGGGCGCCGGAGAAACTGGCGGCTGCGGCAAAACGCTCCGGGTAGCGGAAGGCAGCCTTGAAGGCGCCATACCCGCCCATGGATAAGCCGGCGATGAAGGTGTTTTCACGCACGGGGGCGAGCCCGAAAACATCCTTCAAATAGGCAGGCAGCTCTTCCACCAGGTAGGTGAAGTAAAGCTGCCCGTTGGGTTGATCGGTGTAGAAGCTGCGCCCGACGGAAGGCATGACAACCACCAGGCCATATTCGTTGGCGACAGTCTCGATGGAGGAGTAGCGTTGCCAGGCGCTGCCGTCGTCGCTGAGACCATGCAACAGGTAGAGCAGCTTGCGCTCGCGCAGCGGGACAGTCCCCATTTTGCCGGGTTCGGGCAGGATCAGGTAGAGTGGAGTGCAGACTTTGACGGTATCAGGGGTGTGATCAAGACGGATGAGAGCCATTTAATTGATCCTTTCTATTCGATGATCTCTGTACTTACCTGCTCAGGCAGTTTGGTTTTATCCTCCGGGAAATGCAGGAACAAGGAAAATACCAGGCTGATGACCGAAAGAATAAAGGGGAAAACGGTCAAGAGGAAGAGGGAAGCCTGGTCAGGATGGGGGCCAGGGTTATCGCCGCTCTCAAAGAGGAAAATTTTGCCGATCAACAAAAATGCCAGGCTGGTGAAGAGCCCGTTGAGGCGGTTCATGAAGCCGAGCGCATTGGAGATGATGCCCTCGCGTCTGACGTTATGCTTGTGCTTGTCCTCATCCATGATGCGTGCATGCACCAGGTCCATGGTAGTGATCACGCCGGCAAAGCCGAAACCGACCAGGGCGCTGCAAATGATCGCCGTGACAAAAGTATTGGCAAAGTAAAGCGGGATGAAGGAAACAGTCAGAGTGGCGAGCGCCGCGCGCCAGACCGGCAGCAGGGAGTACTTGCGCACAAACATTGCCCAGATAGCCACACTGCCGATGGCGACCAGCAGAACAGTAGCGAAGAGAATGGTCTGTTGCAGGCTGGATATGCCGAGCTTGTATTCTGAATAGAAGGGCATGGCAACCAGGACGAGGGACATGGTTGCGCTATAGAAGGCATTGGCAAGACCCGCAATCCAGAACTTCCAGTTGGTAATGAGGGTTTTAAGACTGTCCCAAAGTTTGGGTTTCGCCTCTTCGGGGGTTATCTCTTTTTCCTTGCTCGTGAACGCCATGTAAAGGATTACAGCGCCGCCGAGGATGCCGTAGATGATGGCGGTTTTACTAAAGCCAATGGCATCGGTCACAATGGGCGTGAGGGCAATGCTGATGATCATGGCGACCAGTTGGAATGCCTGGCGCAGGGCGTTGGTTTTGGCGCGACTGACGTCATCAGGGAACAGTTCAGGGAAGAGCGCACCGTAGTTGGCGTTGATGACAGAGTCGAGCGTGCCGGTGAGGATATAGAAGAGCATGGCATAGGCAAGGAGTGAATTGCCTGCCAGGAATTCGGGTGTGCTGTAGAAGGCGATCAGACCCAACACCAGCAGGGGCGTTCCAATCACCAGCCAGGGTTTGCGGCGGCCCCATTTCGTACGCGTGCGGTCGGAGAGATACCCGTATACAGGGTTGTCGATGGCATCGATGAAAGTGTAAATGAAAAGCACCGACGCCCACTGCGTGGTGCTTACTCCCAAATCCTTGACATAAAAAGCGGCTGCAAAAGTTTTTAATAGATTGATGGGGATGGACGTGCCAAACATGCCGATGGCGTAATTAAATGATTTCAGATTTTTCTTTTCCATGAATGATGATCTCCTTTTCTAATTGATTGTGCCCCTGTGATGTGAATTTGATATATAAAAATAATTATAATCGAAAATCCACGTCAACAACAATTTTACACCATTTTCACCCAAACCCGGGTGAAACTTTGGGCTGATTCTTCTTTCTGTTCATATAAACGTATAAAGTTAACAAATTATTAGCTGAAAATCACACAAAAACGGATAGTCTATCACTTTTAACAAGGGGTGTTTCAGTATTCTCATGTGATTTCACACTATTGGTTAAATAGAAAAACAGATTGGGGTTATTGAGACCAATGATTAAGCCATGCATTTTTCATACACGTCTCTAAACGGGTATTTTGCCGGAAGTTTCATCACCACATATCTTGCCGTTCTAATAATTTTCCCTGCCAGAAAAACATACTTCAAACGAAAGGTTTTGATTTGCTGCCGAAATTCAGAAATGCCCAGAAAATCAAATTTGAACAGCAAGAACAGATTGTATGAAAGCCTCATCATTTGAAATATGACCTCATTCGCCCAAAACGATTTTAGTAAAAGACATCCAACCGCCATGTCATATTTGGCTTCCTTGATGTAATTTTCGGCATTGCCGCGTTTTTCGTAAGCAATGACCACTTTTTCTGAACCCACCTCAGTATTGGTCACAAAATAGAAGTATTCGAAATCGTTGCCTTCCAGAAAAGATAATTGCGATCTGTCTTTTTCTGGTTTCAATACGCGAGATACAACCAATCTCCTGTCTTTGTCCCAAGTGTCCAGTTTTGTAACAAGCTCCGTTGTTTCCCTGCCTTCTTCACCTTTCGTGAATGCAATGGTTGGTGCGGTAACTTGAGAGGCGAGCGTTGGATATTCTTTCCCCTTAATCAAATACTGGCAACCGGATGATTCGATGGTTGTAATGATTTCGTCATCAAAGTACCCGCTGTCCATGCGGAACAGGATTTCCAAATCATCCGTTTTGATCTGAGCTACGATTG
>CAZINW010000008.1:0-70236 GCA_964540765.1 uncultured Anaerolineaceae bacterium
TTATTTGAGGCAACGATTACCCTAAAGTAACATTTTCTTTTGAGGCATTACGAGGGTGCTTCCTCAATCGGGTAAGTAGTCTGAACATCATAATTTAAGGTTCTGCTTTCCTCCACCACCAGAGGGGCTTCACGCTGTTTGATATTTTGTTGTAAAGTGTAGAATGGAATTTGGTCGAAAAGTAGCGAAAAGATGACCAGGAAGACAACAGAACGTTTCATTTTCTCTCCAAAATGAATGACGAATAGGCCAACAAAAATTATACACCGATTTTAACTAATAATCATTGACTAAATTAATGTGAAGCATTACTTTGTGATGGTCATAATTTTATTCTCCTGTCTGCGAGGACCAAAAGGTGATGGAGGTAACTTATATTCGTCCAAGATAACGTATTGTGAAAGTGTTACTTGTGATCCCGCTAACAATATCCTTCTAATGACCCATACTCTTGATTTTTGATATAAAAAATTGAACATACCTGACTAAATTGGATTTTTCCCCTACAAGATGATAAAAAATGGCAAAAGTGAGCAGGTCAGGTGATCAACGTAACATTCACATGTTATACTAAGAATTATTACGATCATGAGGAGACAATATGATTAATGAACCTATCAATGTGACTGATGCAGCCTTTCAAAAATCAGTGTTAGAGGCATCACTACCTGTAATAGTGGATTTTTGGGCACCTTGGTGTGGACCATGCCGGCTGGTTGGTCCAATTCTTGAAAAGGTTGCCAAAGAGTACTCCGACAAATTAGTGGTTGCCAAGGTAAATACGGATGAGAATCCGGAATGGGCTACAAAATATGGCGTTCAAGGCATACCTACCATGCTCCTCATCTCAGGTGGAAAGATTGTTCACCGCCAGGTGGGCGCGCTGCCAGAGCCTATGCTGCGCGACCTTGTGGATCAATTCCTGGATGTTGTTGGCAAGGAAAATAAAGCGAAATAAATTAGACAAGCCGTTAATAACTGACAGGAAGATTGAACAACCTTTCTGCCAGTTTTTTTATTTTCAACTAGACACGTTGAATATCTGCGCCGAGAGCGCGTAGCTTTACATCAATTTTCTCGTAACCCCTGTCAATTTGAGTGATATTTCGCAGAACGGACTCGCCCGGTGCAGAGAGCGCTGCCAGTACTAATGCCATTCCAGCCCGAATATCCGGGCTGTCCAATTTTTCTGGATTTAATTTGGTTGGTCCCTGAACGATGCAGCGGTGTGGATCACACAAGACAATCTGGGCACCCATACTCACGAGCTTATCTGTGAAGTACATCCTGCTGGGGTACATCCAGTCATGGAATAAAATGCTTCCCTTTGATTGTGTTGCTATGACAATGGCAATACTCATCAGATCAGTGGGGAACGCTGGCCAAGGCATCACATTTATTTCAGGAATTGCATTCCCGAGATCAGGTTGAATTTTAAGCACTTGTCTGGATTTAACATGAATGTCATCACCTACGGATTCAAAATCAACACCCAGGCGGTTGAAAACAAGCCTGACCATTCTCAAGTATTCCACCCCGGCATTTTTGATTAAAATATCGCCGCCCGTTACAACAGCAGCACCGATATAGCTTACAACCTCCAAGTAATCGGGACCTATGGTAAATTCCCCACCAGATAGACCTTCCACACCCTCAATATGGAGTGTATTTGAGCCAATATTATTGATCCTGGCACCAAGTTTGTTCAGGAATAAACAGAGCTCTTGCACATGAGGTTCAGAGGCTGCATTGCGAATGACCGTTTCACCTTTGGCAAGCGCAGACGCCATGATGGTATTTTCAGTGGCTGTCACACTGGTTTCATCGAGGAGAATATCAGCCCCTTTCAGACTTGGTGCTTTAAAATGAAAAATGCCATCATATTCGGTTTTGGAACCTAATTTATTGAGCGCCCAAATATGTGTATCAACACGCCTCCGACCGATCACATCTCCTCCAGGCGGGGGTAACTGTAATTCTCCAAACCGGGCCAACATTGGTCCTGCCAATAGAATAGAAGCCCTGATGTTACGACAAAGATCTGGATCCAGGTTGGATGGGTGGATATCTTTGGCATGTAACTCAATGGAGGATGGTGGGTCAAGGTGACGAACCTGTACGCCAAGACTCTCCAGTAATTGGATCATGGTCTTTACATCTGTGATATTGGGAACATTATGCAGAATGATTGGTTCGGACGTCAGTAAACATGCTGCCATAAGTGGCATGGCTGCATTTTTGTTGCCAGCCGGGGTCATGGTACCGTGCAAGGCCTTTCCGCCATTGATTATAAATTTTTCCATGTTAATTACTCCTGCTTTTACCTGTGGCTCATGGCTGCTCATTCATTTGACTGACTTCAAGCGTCAATTTAACGGGGGCCTGATGCTCTAACAGATTCGGGCATCAAGTCTGCATAGTGCTCGAAATTTTCTCGAAAGAGTTGTGCCAGTTTCAATGCTGTTTGGGTATACAGCTCTTTATCCACCCAGCCATTTTTGGGGTCGAGCAATTCACCGGGGATGTCTTCAACGCACTTGGGAATATCCAAATTGAAAACATCATGATGAAATGTAGGCACATTGTTTAAGGAGTCACGTAAAACAGCATTGATCAAAGACCGTGTGTAGGGTAATGAAATGCGTTCTCCAACGCCATAACCACCACCAGTCCAACCTGTGTTCAGCAACCAGACGCGGGTTGCATGTTTTTTTAACCTCTCCCCAAGAAGTCTTGCATAAACCCCGGGATGAAGTGGCAGAAATGGCGCTCCAAAGCATGCGGAAAATGTCGCCTGTGGCTCTTGCCCTAATCCACGTTCAGTACCTGCCAATTTGCTTGTAAAACCACTGATAAAGTAATAGAGTGCCTGATCGGTACTCAACCTCGCCAATGGCGGTAGAACTCCAAAGGCATCTGCAGTCAATAAAAAGATGTGTTTCGGATGTCCTCCGAACCCTTTTTCAACATGGTTTGGGATAAATCTTAAAGGATAAGCAGATCGGGTGTTCTCAGTAATGCTGTTGTCATTGAAATCTGGATGACGTTTTTCATCCAGGGGGACGTTTTCCAGGATCGCTTGGAATTGATGTATCGCGGACCAGACCAATGGTTCATAAGCTGCATTTAACCGGATGGTTTTTGCGTAACATCCCCCCTCAAAGTTGAAGATACCTTCATCACTCCAGCCATGTTCGTCATCACCAATCAGATCTCGATTTTGGTCCGATGAAAGCGTTGTCTTTCCTGTTCCGCTCAATCCAAAGAAAAGTGCAACATCACCGCCCTTTCCCTGATTGGCAGAACAGTGTAATGAGAGAACGTTCCTTTTTGGCATTAAATAATTCATCAAAGTGAATACCGATTTTTTAATTTCTCCGGCATATTTGGAAGCACCGATCAGCATTAATTTGTTTTCCAAGTCGAGGATGATAAAAGGTTTTGAACGGGTATGGTCAATCTCAGGAACTGCTTCGAAACCAGTGGCAACCAATAACGTGAAAGCTGGATCAGGGAACGGAATACTTTCATTTCTGGCAATGAAAAGGTTGCATGCAGCCAAATTTTGCCATGCGGTATCGGTTATGACACGGATTGGTACACGAAAATCAGGATGTGCTCCCACATAAACATCTCTAACAAAGAGAGTTTGACCTTCGAGGTAATTTAACACTTTTGATTTAATCTGAGTCATATCTTCTGGGGACATCTTATGCCCATCTTCCCCCAACCACAAATCAGGATTGTTATGGTCTACAAAATACTTATCCTTTGGAGATCGACCCGTGTATGGAGAGGTATCAACCATAAATGAGCCCGAATCAGTAAAGAGTCCTTCCCGACTTTGAGTTGCATGTTCCAATAATTCAGCTGGGGAGAGATTGTAGAACAAGGCTGGCTTGTTCTGAAATCCTAGCGTTTTCAAATCACGATAAAGGGTTCCCAATTCTAAAGACGTCATGTGCAGACATCCTCCTCAAAAATAATGTTATTTCACACTGGAATACCAGTACCAAACAACGTCCATGGCTGGCTTTCCAAAGATCGATGATGAGAAATCTGTAAGCTTTACAGGTGGAAAAAATCCGCGAGAGACAAAGCCTTCTATCCAATCCCTATCCACAATGACTTTACATAAAGCATTATAAATATCGAATTGTTCTTGAAGTCCAATCTCACTGTTCACATTTTGATCAAGCGGTGATATCAAGAGTGAATCCTTGCAGCTACCATTCCTATCAAGAACACAGGACTGACCAGCGCCAGATGCTGAAGGATATGCCAGTCCAATATAAATGGGTTTATTGAATTTGGTTTTAATTTCGAAAACTTCCGTATCAATAATGTTTCCAGCTGTTATATGATATCCATATGGATCCCCCAAAAAGGAAGAATCCGTAATATTGCGATCAAACAACAGGTAGATCGCATCAACCTGGTCCAGGAAATCAGGAATCATGGGATCTTCTTCAGCAAAAGGCAAAGCCCAGAGCAGTGATCCATCATAAGTGGCATCAATTTCCGAGAGAATCGTTCTCCATAAGCTGTCAGCATTACTGGGTGTACCAACAATCGTCTCAGTTGTTGGAATACCACCCGGCAAACTGTAATTCACGAAACTTCCACCAATGATCAGTTTCTCCACGTTCATTTCATTTGCCAACTGCGCATAGTTATTTAAGAATCTTTCATATTCAATAAACCATTCCTGCCACCAAAGCGCATCTTTACTAGTGTCGTGCCACCAGGCCGTGCTATCTTCTCCAAAATCAAGTTGGGGGAAAAGGGCAACTTGCATTCCGGCTTTATGGGCAAATTCAATCATTTCGATCAAATCATGCACCAGGGGGCTGCTTCCTGCAACAGGTTCGATGTGAGGTGAGGTCATAAAATCGTTGACCATCCAGGTAGGCGTCAGTATCATCCAATTTGCATCATACTGGGCAAGTTCATTAAAGACAAGTTCGTAACGATTTTGATAGGATGGATGATACTGGGATAGTAATTCAATACCGGTGAGAAAATTTTTACCGCGTTCCGGAATTGCTTCATCAAGCACTATTTCAGGATCTTCATATATTTCCCAATTAGACCATTGATCAAAAACAACGTTGTTTCCTCCATCGCCAGTGGGATTTAGGTAATGAGGATTTAACTCACTATCCAAATCATGGGCTGTTTCACATTGATCGTTTCTGCAAAAACGGTAGACCAATTGGCCGGAAGAGTGCTCAGGTGGTGAAAAAAGAAGGTAAAGCCACTGGTTGTTCCCCATAGGCCACATGGGAATGGGCTGCAGCCAAAAATCATCGTATAACTGGATCGAAATAGAATCGATTGGAGGCGTATTGGAAGGAATAGTGACTTGAATGGGTATCGGATCAATTCCATCTACTCGCCAGGTTTCAATTTGATCTTCAATCGTGATATCTTCACCAGGAATGATCAACTGGCGCAGATTAAATTCCCCTGATGCTTTTCTTTCTGCATTGGTATATCCATCACCGAGGGTGTATTTATATTCAAGGAAATTACCGGCATGCAGCTTTAATGAGATACTGTAGCGACCATCATCCATCTTGATCAAAAGGGGCATCCTTGAAGCCAGCGTGCTAAAACCACCGGTTAAATCAGCAAAAGTATTACCAAACTGATAATAATTACCTGAAAACCGTATCGGAGCGCCGATTGCATCATTTGGAGGAGTTACGATGAAGGTGACATTCACTTCAGGCAAGGGTATCATCTTTATCTCTGCGGGTGTCGATAAATTTTCCATGATATTGACACCCTGCTGATAAGTTTGATAGCTGCCATCGATCGCGTAAGCGACGGTTGTATGGATCCCTGTCGGAAGACCATCAATAACAAATTTTCCAGACATGTCAGTGAAAGTTTGATAACCTGCCACAGTTACTAAAATATCTGTCAGCGCCTGGTGATTTTGAACATCATACACCACGCCGCTCATCTTTCCAATTGGTCCTTGATATGGCAAATCAGGCCAGGCTGCAATGACATCATCAATTTCCATCCCAGGTGAAACCCGCATCATCCGGTACCTTACAGGTATGCCAAAAGCCGTGACCTCAGTCTGCTCATTGGAGCCAATCCTGACATAACGATACTTGACGTCTGAATTCCGAATAACGGGTATATCTGTTTGATAATTTCGTTCATCGAGAGGGAACAGTTCCAAACGGTTGGCATTGAAATTTGAGCCAGTAACTTCATCCAGCAAATCCACATAGAGCTTTTCACCATCCGCCAGCGGGGCTGGAATCTCGACAGATAATTTCACTTGCTCCCATTCCAAATTGGTCAATTGTTCGGGATAGGTCGCTTCCATGACTGTCTGCTCAATATCAGATCGAACAATATTCAGACCACACCCTGATAAAAACAAAGTAATGATGATCCATGAACAAATACAACAGCGTCTGATATGGTCACTAGAGTTGAGCATGGATTATTCCTCGTTGTTTAACTCTTTGATGATGTCCTGTAGTTTTTCTGCCAGGCTCCCCAGAACCCCGTTTATGAAGCGTGGAGAACTCTCTGTACCATATACCTTCGCAAGTTCAATTGCCTCATTAATTCCAACTTTTAAAGGGGTTTTCTTGTAAATTGCCACTTCCCAGAGTGCCATGCGTAAAATGTTTCTGTCAATGATTGCAACCTGGTCCAATGGCCATTCGGGAGCATGTTCTGCAATCTGACTATCTAAAAGAGAAGCATGCTCATAAACACCTGTTACGATGTTCTTTACAAATAAAAATTGCTCGTCATCCAGATCGTTGTCTGTGCATCGCTCTTCAAGAACAACCTCGATCGGATGACTTGTTAGGTCGATTTCAAAGAGGACTTGAAGAGCTGCACTTCTTGCCTTCGTGCGTGATTTCATCATGTTTTAAATGTCGAAATCAATATCAACAATATGGATGTTAACACTGGCAACTTGCATCCCAACCATTTCAGTAATGGCTCGGGAAACATTCTCCTGGATGTTCTTACTGACCACGCGCACATTGTCCTCACTATCAAGAACAACAAAGAGATCCACAAAAAGCGTGTCATCATCCAAAACAATCTTTACACCCTCGCCATACTTTTGCGTAAGGACCCTGTCATAAGGGTTGATCAATGGTGCCATTCTACTTACACCTGGAACATTGAGGGTTGTAAGCCGTGCAATGGTATGTAATACTTCAGGGGCAATCGTTGTACTTCCAGTCGGTTGGTCGCTCATAATCTTCCTTCGAATATTATCAAAATACTAGTTCCATATATTATAAACTGTAATCTGGAGTTTTCAATGATGATCTCCCTTGTGTGCAAACAGAATCCACGCATGATCTTCTTTGTTGTTTACCACCAGGTTATTTCAGAAATCAACTTTCATTAATTTCTGCACTGATTTCGTCTAATTCCCGGATTTCATCTTCCTCTAATTGCCAGGTCAACGCAGCTAAATCCAGGAGTACTTGATCACGATTCTTTACTCCAGGGATTGGAATGACTTGTTTGCTAATCAACCAGTTAATGGCCACCTGGGCCAGACATACGCCATCATGGACAACTGCAATCTTCCGCATAAGCTTTACCAAAGGCTTGATGGTGATGATTTTACTATGTGGATATTTTAATCCTCTTAATCCTGGCGGCATGGCTTCTTCTGAATATTTTCCTGTCAACAATCCCATCGCCAGGGGACTACAGGCAATAATCCGAATATTCAGGGACTCACATATTTCGAGTAAACCTGTTTGTTCGCATCGACGGTTAAGTAAATTGTATTCAATCTGATTGGATACAAGGGGGATACCCCGTGACCTTAATGGCTCATAAACTGTTTGAATCTGTTTTGTATCGAAATTCACAACACCGACATTCATGATCAGACCAGATTGATATGCATCTGCAATCGCGTCCAGCAATGCCGGCAATGCAAAGAATGAGTGTGGATAATGGATTTGATACAGAAATATTTGCTTTTGTTGAAGCCTGGCGAGACTTTGATTTAATGCCTTTGTAAAGGATTTAGGTGTAAACCGCCAAGGATAATCCATGAACTTACTGGCAATTTTTAGATTGTGAAATTGGGGTAATTCCTGCGCAAACTCGCCAAGCAATTTTTCTGATAATCCCTGCCCGAATGCTTCAGAAGTGTCAAATAGTTGAATGCCCGAATCAAAAGAGGCTTGAAACGCCTCTCTCAGGTCATCTTTATCATGCGTACTTCCATAAGACCAAATTAATCGATCTCCCCATGACCAAGTACCAATGCCTATTTTTAAAGTCTGAAAATCATCCCATGTCATCTGCTGTCCAGACAGAAAGCAATTTAAAAATCATCTCCATCTGTGTCAAGCTCATCTTCATCTTCATCTTCATCGATCCACAGATCTTCTTCCTCATCCTCTGCATCTATGTCATCCCAATCATCAAGTTCTTCTTCTTCCTCCCAATTTTTGATTTCAGCTTCTTCATTAGGGACATAAGTAACACATCCCGTGTCTGGATTGATTTCAACAGCTGCAGCACTGCAATACTTATCATCAAGAAACAGACAATCCAAATAGTGACAGCGAATTCTTGGCATCAGCGCCTCCTAAATTCATAATAATACCCAATTTCAGCAAGGCATTTTACCATAAAAACGAATTTGTCAAGCTCAATAAGAGACATAATATTTTCCTAAATTAACCTGGACGGCCGCGTTTGGCTTCCATGACGTTGGGTAAATTCTCCAAACGTGTTAATAAACGACTTAATTCTGCAATACCGGTAACCTCTACCACAAGATTGATATTAACAAGATGCTGGCTCATCTTAAGACTGAGATCCAACAACCTGACATTCTCATTGGAAATTACCGTAGAAACATCTGACATCAAACCCTGACGATCATAAGCTTTTATCTGGACGGACACAGGGAAAGTCTCTGTCGCTGTGCCCCATGAGACCTTAATGAGACGTTCTTTCTCTATTACTCTTAAAACATTGGGACAATCTGAGCGATGAATGGTGACTCCGCGTCCCCTTGTGATGTAGCCAATGATTTCATCACCGGGCATTGGGTTGCAGCAATGCGCTGTTGATGTGGCAATTCCTTTTAAACCCATCACCATGACGGAATCAGATGTTGTTCCAATTGAAGTCGGGATGGCAGGTGTAATTTGTAGTTCTGCTTCCAGGGTCTCTTTCTGGATGTCTGCTATTCGATTAATAACCCTCCCCATTGGAATATCGCCACACCCTATGCCAACATATAGGTCATCGAGGGTTTTTACATTAAAATCCTTGACAAGTATCTCCAAATCAACTTGTTTTAAACCCAATCGTTTAAATTCTTTTTCGAGAAGGAGTCTGCCCTGGGATAAATTGAGCTCACGATCCTGTAATTTGAACCATTGCTTGATCTTTGACCTGGCTCGGCTGGTTTTCACCATACCGAGGTTAAGATTTAACCAATCACGGCTGGGTCCACCTCTTTTTGCTGTTAATATTTCAACCTGATCACCGGTTTTAAGCACATAATCCAAGGAGACCAATTTCCCATTTACTTTTGCTCCGCGGCAGCGATGACCGATGTTTGTGTGAACCTGATACGCAAAATCGATGGGCGTTGAACCAGCTGGAAGGTCGATGATGTCTCCACGAGGGGTTAATACGTAAACTCGGTCCCTGAAAACATCGGATCTCATTCCCTCCATAAATTCCTGTGCATCATCCACTTCCTGACGCCATACCATCAGGCTTCTCAGGAGACTCACTTTCTGCTCATAATCATCAGAGATCAAGGATGAGCCTTCCTTGTAACGCCAATGGGCTGCGACACCATATTCTGCGTTTCGATGCATTTCCTCAGTGCGGATTTGAACTTCAAGCGGTTTGCCATCGTCATAAATGACAGTAGTGTGCAAGGACTGATAGTTATTGGCTTTCTGTGCAGCGATATAATCATCAAATTCACCTGGGATGGGACGCCAGTGCATATGGATAATTCCAAGCGCTTTATAGCAGTTTTCCGTGCTATCAACGATCAGCCTGACACCACGTAGGTCACGAACCATTTCAAAGGTTTGATCTTTTCGCTGCATCTTTTTGTAGATGGAGTATATGTGCTTGGGTCTTCCTGTGATTGAGGCTTTAATCTCTACTTTCCGCATTACTTTTTGAAGGTTGTCGAGGATCAATTCTATTTCATCTTCACGCTTATCTCTGCGTTCAGCCAGATTTTTAGCAATTTCTTTATACTTTTCCGGATTTACATAGCGGAATCCCAGATCCTCAAGTTCCCATTTCATCTGCCAAATCCCCAGTCGATTCGCTAAAGGCGCAAAAATATCAAGGGTTTCTTGGGCAATGCGTTTTTGCCTGCTCTCAGGAAGATGACTTAAAGTACGCATATTGTGTAATCGATCAGCAAGCTTGATCAGCACAACTCTAACGTCGTCCCCCATGGCAAGAAATGTCTTCCTGAGGGTCTCAGCCATCAACTCCGCTTTTCGGCTTGTTGAATAATTATCCGGATATTCAATTGGCGTTAGTTCATCTTCATGTTGATCAGCTCTTGAAATTGAGGGCAGGCTGGTTAATTTTGTGACACCATCAATGAATTTGGCAACAGTTTCCCCGAATTCCTGCTTGATGTCTTCAAGTTTTACTGGAGTATCCTCAACAACATCATGAAGCAAACCTGCCACTACAAGGGAAGGGGCAACTTCCAGATCAGCCAGAATAATTGCCACTGCAACACAATGGGTAACATAAGGTTGCCCTGATGCCCTTTTTTGACCGAAATGTGCCTTTGCCGCAAAGTGATAGGCCCTTTCGATCGTCTCGCGATCAATAGGACTGTAATTTGAGGGTAAATGTGCATTTAATTGTTCAAGATCCATGGCTATCAACCAGACTATTCAGTAAAGAAATTGTTTCATCTGGATCACAAAAATGATGAGCATTTATTCCCAGGGCAAGGGCTGCAGTGATATTTGCTTTGAAATCATCAATAAACAAAATCTTATCAAATTGTACATCCATTTCACGAGCCAGACACCGGAATATTTCAGGGTCAGGTTTTGCCAATCCCATCTCGCAGGATACAAAAATCCTGTCAACCGTGAGTTTTTCCCCAAGTCCATAATGATTTCTAAAAAATTCACGTCCGCCGGTCCAAATATTGCTCAGAATAGCGGTTTGATATTTTTTTCGGAGCTTTTTCAAGGTATTGACCAGATCATTGTCTAAAAGATCTTCTCTCCAAAAATCAATTTTTAATTGAGAAATTTCGTCATTAGTCAAGCTTAATTTATTCTGTATATAACGCCAGATATCTTCTTCGGTGGCTTTCCCAAGGGTTGCCTCTCTAGCCACTTCTGAATCAAATACAATCGCATCAAGGGCACCATCTTCAAGACCTAGACGATTTTCCCATGATTGCCTGGATCGGCGTGATTCGGTGCGTACCAAAACGCCCCCAAAATCAATCACAATGGTAGAGACATCCATTAATAATGAATCCTTTTACTTTAATTTTTCTACCGATCCAAATGTACGATAAAGACTTAAGGCATTGAGTGTGTTTTGTTCATCCTGGTTCAATTCATCTAGAATTAAGTGACTCAGAACTTCAGCGACACCAGGCCCCAACATGAAACCCTGTCCACACATTCCAACGGCCAGAAGGTAGCCATCTAGTCCTTCGACCTTCCCGAGAATGGGAGACCCATCCGGTGTCATCGGATAAGTACCACGCCAGGTTCTTCTGACTCGTATGTTGCGCAGCTTGGGCATGATTTCAATTAATCGTCTGGCAGCCAGTGGAAGGAATTCACTGGTATCCTGGGTCAGGTTTCCCCATATTTGTGGGTTTGGCGTAATGCAGAAGATGATCTTGCCCGTCGGTTGCTGATAAAAATAGAAATTCGAAGATCCTTTGCGCGGTCGGATATCGACGATCATTGGATCGAATAACCTTTGAACAGGCTCGGTGATGCCGGCTTCATGTGAGTCAGGTTTAACCGGTACTGTGATGCCTGTATCTTTATCAAAATCTGCAGCCCAACTGCCAGCTGCATTAATCAGGATCTTACAACCATAAGTACCACGGTTGGTTATTACGTCGGTGACCTGTCTTTTCTCTATCTTGACCCCAAGAATGCGTTCATTGAATTTGAACATAACACCTGATTTCACAGCTTGCCTATACATGGCATAAGCAGATTTCAAAGGAGAAGCACTTCCATCATCCGGTGAATGTGTTCCACCAAGCAGACCCTCGGGATTTAAGTCCGGCACCAGGTGAAGAATTTGCTCTCTCTCCAACCAGGAAATATTGAGGTCCATGGATTGTTGGACTCTGAGCAACGATAGGAGTGTCTGTTTTTCTCCCTCACGATAGGCAACAAATGAATATCCACCTTTGTACCATTCGATGTCATCACCAAATCGTTCCTGCCAATGTGAGAAGTGATCCAAACTGCGGTTGCAAAGATAGATTTTCGCCGGGTCAGAATGCGTGGCTCGGATTCCGCCAATTGCATGCTTGCTGGATGCCTGACCAACTGAAGCCATTTGTTCAATGACCAATACACTCAGCCCAGCCCGCGCGATCGCAAATGCAGTTGGTATGCCAACAGATCCTGCGCCAATGATGATCACGTCACAGTTCGTTTTTGAGGACATTGTCGACATGAATATTTAATCCTTTGAACTATTTAACCCTGCCAGTGTATCCAGGGGCATCTCAACAAAAACAGGTCGAATGGTTGTCGGGGAGACTTCGTTTAATGGTATGCCTTCTTCCCTGAAAAGGTTCTCAATCATACGCAAACAGGTCTTTCCCCCACAGGCTCCCATCGAAGCTTTGGTAACCGCCTTGATCTGATTGATATCCCTTACACCTTCACGAATGAGGGCACGAATTTCTCCAGCCGTAATGCGTTCACAGCGGCAAATGTAGGTTTGATCATTGACATGATCAAGATAACGCATCTCGCTTGCTTCTTCGACGGATTTCTCCCTGACTTTAATGCCAGCAATGCGCGTAGCTATAGCCATGGACGCTTTGACACGCACAATCAGTGTGCCTTGGTAACCTCGCACTTGTCTAATCTTTGTAACAGGTAAGCTGTCCAATATCTCACCATCAACATCAGTTACCGTAATAAGGTCGCCTTCGTTGATTGTGTCCTGGCTAAATTCATAGGGGATTGATATGGTAGGGTAGGCGGGATCCTTGCGGTAATCGACAAGTGTGATTGCCAATCCAGGGCAAATTGCTACACAACGTTCACAGGCAATGCAGCTTTTTTCTTCCTCAGGGCAAAATTCCGGCAATTGCCTGATATCTTTTGTGTTGATGTGGATCAGGTTTTTTGGACATACTGTTGAGCAGGGGTCACAGGGAATTTCCTGGCTGCAGTGCATGACTGGATAGACTTCTCCGGGTATATTGATATGCTCAAGTTGCTTGATTGATCCCGGTTTTGATTTAAGGATTTCTTCAAATTCAAACCATTCTTCAGGGATTTCTACGGAATTAACACCCAGCTTATGTGCAATTTCAAGCCCTTTGATCTTTCCCGCGAACATGGCAGCAGAGGCTTCCGCAATTTCCTGCGCATCACCAGCAGAAAACACTGGCAGCCCGACCTCTTCAGCACTCTGGATAAATTCATTGACCGGGTTTAAACCCACTGCAATTAGAACAGTGTCACATTTGAATTCCTTTTCAGTGCCCGCGATTGGTTTAAAATGATCATCAACAGCTGTAATGATCACACCTTCCACCCCGTCCTTTCCAAATGCGCTTAAAATGGTGTGTGATGTGAATATTGGCACACCTATCCTCATGAGTTTATCCAGGTGGACTTTATATCCACCGCATGCAGGTAACGCCTCCACAAGACCAACCACATCAATGCCTGCCTGTAATGCGTGGTACCCGGCTATCAACCCGACATTTCCTCCGCCTACGATGAAAAGCTTTTCTGAAGGTCGCACCAGGTCACGGTTTACCAGGGTTTGGAAAGCCCCTGCGCCATAAACACCGGGAAGTGTGTTTCCTGAAAAGGCAAGACTTCTTTCACGGGCGCCTGTCGCAACCAGCAGCACTTCCGGTCTCACCAGCATATAGGTAAGCCCTTCGCGCCAAATTCCTACCGATTTATCCTCATAGACAGCAACGGCCGTCGACTCCAACCATATATCAATGGTTTCATTCGCACGTACTTTTTCATCAAGAAGGGATGCGATCTCAATTCCTCTGGTCCCGGCATGAACAGCTTCTGATGACCCAAAGAAACGATGCGTTTGCAGAACTAACTTACCGCCAAGGCGATATTTATCATCAACCAGGAGCGTTTTGATACCGAGATTACCAAGCTCAATGGCAGCTGAAAGACCCGCGGGTCCGCCACCGATGATCAAAACTGGAACTTCCACAGCAGGAGCATTTTGATACGATAATCCCTCAGATATATTTACTTCAGGAAGAACTGGAAGACCTTCTGCGGGAAAGACCTCGATCTCTGGTTGGACCATGGTCATACAGGCTTTGACAGATTTGCCATTCATAATGACCATGCATTGAGAACATTGTCCATTGGCACAGAAAATTCCCAAAGGTGCTTGATCTTTGGCATGGTGCCCAAAAATATGAATTCCATTTGCCATCAGGGCGGATGAAATGGTCTCGCCGGCATGAGATTGAATTTTCTGATTGTTCCAAAAAAAAGTGATGTCCTCTCGGTCAACAACTTCTAAAATGGGGTGGGCTTTGACACGTTTTTGTTCCATTAAATATTTATCCCTATGTTTATGGTCAGTATGTGTAATTATGCCATATTGTAATCGTTGTAATCATACTACTACTAACTGGTTTACCCAAAAATATCAAGGTAGCGGCGATCTAATTCATCATCAGCCAGGTGTGAATAGCGCTGAGTGACTGCAATATTCTTATGCCTGGCAAGTTCCTGGGCAAGCTTGAGATTTCCAGATGCCATAAGTACTGTGGTGACAAAGTAATGACGAAATGAATGAGGTGTAATTGAACCGACAGCTTCTTCTCCAAGGCACTGCAATACGCGATCAGATATTATTTTTCGGCCAGTTGTGGTAGACATGGGTTTAACAGCTTTTCCAGCAGCTTTATCATGCCTGGCAAAAATGGGTAGGGATTGCAGCGATCTGCCACTCGCACCGTCCATTTCAGCCCTTACCGAAAGATAATCCCTGAGAGCATGCATACATCGGCTCGAAAACCGAACAATTGCCTGCCGGTTGCCTTTGCCGATTATGGCAGCTCTACCCTCATTCCAATCAATATCACCACGGCGAAGTTGGCAGGCCTCATGAACCCTCAGGCCTGTATCTGCCAAAGTCAAAATGAAAGCGCGATCCCGCATATTGATCAAGTGATCAATGTTGTTCTCTGTCGCTAAATTATTGAGCTTTTGCGCATAGCATATTATTTCCTCAATTTCGTTGCGCGGGAATTGTGGTAACCGAATACCAGGACGCCTCGAGCGCTGCTTGATCAAAAGTCGTACCCGGGGTAGGTTGATATTTGCCAGGTTTTCGCCTGCCAGATATTCGTAAAAACCGACGATGGCTGTCAGGTAACATTGTTCTGTCGCAGGTGAATATTCTTTTAATTCATTGGCAATCCATGTGATAGGATCTTCATTAAACAAGGGAATTCCTGTGTTGTCTATATTGATATTATGCTTGATCAAAACAGAAGAAAACAGTGAAAGCGCATTCCGGTATGTCCTGGATGTATTTTGGCTCCTGGATAGAGCAACTGTATCAAGATACTTCTTGATTGCTTGTGAAATCGATAGATTATAAGTATTCTGATCATCAGCCATACCGATATTATAAAAGATAATTTCCAATATGATTTCGAAAAAGGATTCCCATTATTCAGGGCAGCTCAATGCTGCAGGTTAAATGCCATTATTTTGGGATATAATAGGTTATGATAATGATACTTATCATAACCATGAACTCTTAATAAAGATTTATTATCTCGCCCCACCCTCTCGGTTCGTCAGATTTACACAAATTCAAAAATAATCGAAGGGAAAAGGTCTTTTAGAATTATGCCTGAACATCAAACCACGGCGACTAGATCCATTTTATCCCCTATCCTATACCCCATTTTTGTATATCTGGCAATAATATTTATGAAATATATTAATAATATTATCGATGATATTTCATTTTAAATGCTTGCCAGGCTCCTATCCAAGGCTTTCCGAGCCTGTGATTGGGGCTTATTTCAACTTTCTGTAGTTTCTGACCAATTAATATGGCGTTTTGGGCAACGCCAGCCCAGTTTTCAGCCAATAAGGCATCGCCCAGTTCAGCGCCATAACGATCCACCCAGGACCATTCCATTTTGTATTTATCAGCTTTGACCCAATAATCTCTTTTTTCCCATGCATTGACAGCCTGGTCAACGGTTTCACTGATCATCTCCAAAGCAAGGACAATGTAAGCAGCCATATCTTTGGAGGTTTCATCAGGTGATGCCTGCATCATCAACGCTCTGATGGCTAGGACGATTTCTTTACATAACTTGTTTCTACGTGTGCTGCCACTCTCAACCTTTTCTATTTGGGTCATCTCATTTTCCTCTTCATTTACAAAGGCAATATTATACCGAATTAATTTATAGAAGAAAAGATTTATAAATTTCTAATACCCTTTCCATCAGCGCTTATTGACTATTAATATTCTCTCGCTTATAATCTTCACTTCGAGGGGAAGTGCTGGAATTGGCAGACAGGCATGACTTAGGATCATGTGCGGCAGCGCGTGAGAGTTCGAGCCTCTCCTTCCCCACTTCAAAATTATTATAAAGAGGTATTCATTGAAAATTCAAAAAGAGTTTACAGACGACCATCAAGTAAAAATCACTGCGGAGTTTGAGCCAGACCTGCTTGACCAGTACAAGCATAAAGCTGCCCGGAAATTGGCAGGAAAGACCAAAATACCCGGATTTCGACCCGGTAAAGCACCCTACCAGGTAATCTTATCTCAACTTGGTGAAATAGCTGTGTCCCAGGAAGCGATTGACTTGATGCTGGAAGAAGAATATCCCAAGGTTATTGAGGAAGCTGACGTCAAACCATCTGGACCTGGAAATCTTGAAAAGGTCGAAAGCGAAAATCCCCCTGTGTTTTATTTCGTCATTCCTCTGGAGCCTGAAGTTGAATTAGGTGATTATCTGGGTTTACGCAAACTGTACGAGATGGAACCATTTGATGGTAAGAAAGTGGATGAATTCATCATGCAGGTGCGCCGCAATTCTGCAACGATTGTGCCTTTGGAGACTCCTGCAGAGGAAGGCAATGTTGTATTCCTTTCCTTGCATGCTGAATCAGATGATAAAGAGAACAACGTCTTAATTGAAAGCACACCCCAACAGGTGCTGATCCCAAGCGAAAAAGAAAAGAGTGAATCGGAGTGGCCTTTTACCGGATTTGCTCGCAAACTGATAGGTCATAAAGCAGAAGAAAATGTGGTTATTACGCATAAATTCCCCAAAACCCACAAGGATGAACAATTCAGTGGTAAGAAAGTCACCTTCACTGCAAATGTCCAATCTGTAAAAGGATTGGAATTACCAGAACTTGAAGGAGAATTTCTGGAGAGTCTTGGCCCTTACGAGACAGCTGATCAATTCCGGGAAACAGTCCAGAATAATATGGAAAAAGATCACCAATCTTCGTATGATGATGCCTATTATCTCGCGTTGATTGATGAAATCAGGCATTCCTCCAAGATAAAATATCCTCCCCAGGTATTGGAAGAAGAGATCGAAAAAGTCATTCGAAGGGTTGAGGCAGACTTAAAAAGGCAAAACCTGGATCTTGAAACCTATCTCAAACTTCGCAAGACAGACAGGGAGAAATTTATTGAGGAAGAAGCCAAACCCGCTGCAATATCCCGCCTGGAGCGTTCGCTCGTAATGGATGCCTTTGCTGAGAAACAAGGCATTAAATTGGATGAAGATAAATTGAAATTGTCCATGGATCAGGTTCTCAGTGAACTGGTCATGGATGGCGATATTAATGAAATCCAAAAAGAAATGGGCAGTAAAAATTTTGCCAATGCAGTGACCATGGAGGCTGCCAATCGCCAGATGGAAATTGAGATCCGTAGTCACTTGAAGGCGATTGCCACCGGTGAAGAATATCCCAAAAAGGAAGAACCCGCTAAGATTGACGCGCAAACCGAAACTATTGCAGGCTCGCAGAACGACACCGACATGGTGGCAGTTGAGATCAATGAAAATGTCATCACTGAAAATGAAACAGATGAGGAAGTTAAATAGCTAACTTTTTTCAGCAGATGACAGATCAGAATTATTAGAAAGGAAATGTAAAAATGTCTACTGAGTTCAAATCTGTTATACCAATGGTGGTTGAATCATCAAGCCACGGTGAACGGGCTTATGATATTTATTCCTTATTATTGAAGGAACGTATTGTTTTCCTCGGCTCAGCCATTAATGACCAGATTGCCAATTTAACCGTCGCGCAATTGCTATATCTGAGTAGAGAGGACCCTGAAAAAAGCATCCAGATGTATATCAATTCACCTGGAGGGCAAATCTATGCCGGCATGGCCATCCTTGACACGATGCAGATGATCTCCAATAAAATCAGTACTGTCGCTGTCGGCGTAACCGCAAGTTTTGGCACAGTTTTGCTTGCTGCTGGCGCAAAAGGACAACGCTATGCCTTGCCGCATGCGACCATCCATATGCACCAACCGCTCGGTGGCGCTGAAGGTCAAGCTTCAGATATTGAGATTCAAGCACGTGAAATCCTGCGCCTCAAACAACACTTGAATGAATTTCTTTCCGAGGTTACCGGTCAATCGATTGAAGTCATTGAAAAGGACACAGACCGTAACTTCTATATGGATGCAGAACAGGCAGTCAATTATGGGCTTGTTGATAAAGTACTACACCCGCCCAAGAAATAAGCAAAACCATCCAATATCTCAAGGATGCCGGATCGCTCATCGCCCTCCGGCATCTGTATATTAGGAGATTAATAATGATCCTTGATAAATTTTCAAAGCTGAAAGCTCTTATTCTTGATATGGATGGGGTTTTATGGCGGGATTCTGAGCCAATTGGAAATCTGGCATCAATTTTTCAGAGGATCAACTCTCTGAGTTTGAAATTTGTACTTACAACCAACAACGCGACAAAAAACATCGATGAATATCTGGAAAAATTAGCTGGTTTTGGTGTTTACCTGGATCGGAACCAGGTCGTGAGTTCCTCACAAGCGACAGGCGCTTTCCTCAGCAGGAGTTTTCCTCATAAAGGTAATATTTTTGTAGTCGGACCGTCAAGTTTAAAATACACCCTGCTGGAGTATGGTTTTAATCATGTGGACAACCCAATGAATCATCCTGTACTGGCAGTTGTCGCAAGTTTGGACCGTGAACTGACCTATGAAAAACTGGCTGTGGCAACCTCCCTCGTGCGCAGCGGTGTGCCACTCATAGGAACGAATCCTGATATCACCTACCCCACACCCACTGGACTCATTCCCGGAGCCGGAACCATTGTGCGAGCCATTGAAACAGCCTCAGAAAAAGAAGCCACAATTATTGGCAAACCAAAACCCGAGCTTTTCCTGATGGCAATGGAGATGATGAAAGTCAGCCCAGAAGAAACCATGGCAGTCGGAGATCGCCTTGAAACGGACATCGCCGGAGCGCAGGCACTTGGTTGCTTATCTGCACTGGTCTTATCTGGAACATCAACGCTTGAACAAGTCCGGCAATGGCACCCTCAACCTGATTTAATTGTGGCTGATCTGGAAACCTTGGTAAGTACATGAAAAAGCTGATCCTTGACCTCACCCCAGGAGGAATTTCTTCATGGCTTTTTGAAAGATTCGAACCACATTACCGTGAAGCACAAATTTGGGCAGGGTTATACAAACATTATTTAACTGATTTTAATGATTTTTCAAATCTCTCAAAAACACTAAAGGCGGCATTATCGGATGCCTTTACCATCATGCCATTAATACCCATGGCACTGTTGAAATCCAAGGATGGCTTTACCGAGAAGACTTTGTTTGCACTACCAGATGGAGCCATGATTGAGACCGTACTGATGCGCTACAATGCGCGCAACTCGCTTTGCATCTCAACCCAGTCAGGTTGTGCAATGGGCTGTTCTTTCTGTGCCACAGGACAGATGGGATTCACACGCCATCTGAGTTCCGGTGAGATCATTGCGCAGGTTCTTCATTTCGAACGCTATTTGCGTGAGAAAAATGAGCATCTTACGAACATTGTTTTGATGGGAATGGGTGAACCATTTCACAATTACGATGCCAGTATCTCCGCAATCCGCAGGCTCAACGACCCTGACGGTTTCAATATGGGAGCCAGGCGTTTCACCATCAGTACTGTGGGTCTTGTACCCAGGATCAAGCAATTTGCTGAAGAGAATTTGCAGGCTAATTTGGCAATCAGCTTGCATGCGGCAGGGGATGAACTGCGATCAAGCCTTGTCCCCATGAATCGTATCTATCCGATTTTGCAGCTTATGCAGGCATGCAGGTATTATCTGGATAAAACCAATCGGCGCATTACGTTTGAATATGCCCTGATTGAAGGCGTCAACGATTCTGAGAGCCACGCCAGAGCCCTTGCGGATCTTTTAAGTGGTTTATTATGTCATGTAAATTTAATTGCGTTAAATCCCACCAGAGGCTATCAAAATACAGGTACAAAGCCAAAACAGGTGGAAGCGTTCATGCAGATCCTGGTCTCTAAAAATATTCAGACAACCATCCGTCTGCGCAGGGGCATTGAGATACAAGCCGGATGTGGACAGTTGGCTTACCTTGCGAGCCCCATGTTATAATCACAGCGCCATGGCAGATACATTAAAAAAATGGAAAGATGGATTATTACGTACCAGGGATGTCACCTTTGGACGCATTTCATCATTCTTTGGCGCCACTCAAATCAACCAAACGACCTGGGATGAACTGGAAACTTTACTGATCCAGGCAGATATTGGCATGCAAACAAGCCTGTCGATCATTGAAGAATGTCAGCAAGAAGTTCAAAAACAAGGTTATACCAAAACCGACCAGTTAAGCAGTTTTGTCAGGCAAGCTTTATTGAACAGATTGGATCTACGGCAGGAGATTGTTTTTCATGAAAAACCTGCCATCATCCTCCTGGTAGGGGTGAACGGGTCAGGGAAAACCACCACTGCTGCCAAACTTGCATATCTTTACAAACAACAGCAAAAGAAAACCTTGTTGATCGCAGCGGATACCTACCGGGCGGCTGCGATCGATCAGCTGCGTGTCTGGTGCGAAAGGCTGGATGTGCCCCTTGTCGCAGGTCAACAGGACGGAGATCCGGGCGCTGTCACTTATGATGGAATTGTCTCAGGTATTTCACGTAACATGGACATTATCATCGTAGATACAGCAGGCAGGTTGCATACAAGATATAACCTCATGGAAGAGATCAAGAAAGTCTATCGGGTTGCCAATAAAGCCATGCCTGGTGCACCCCATGCATCCTGGCTGGTTCTGGATGCGACCACAGGGCAGAACGCGCTACAGCAGGCACGTGCTTTCAAAGATGCAGTTAATTTAACGGGCGTCATCCTTACCAAATTGGATTCTTCCGCCAAGGGCGGTATGGCATTTGCAGTTAAGGAACAGGTTGGATTGCCAATTTTATATGCAGGTCTGGGAGAAAAATTGGATGATCTGCAAGTTTTTGACCGGCAGGCTTTTGTGGATGGAATTTTTAACACTTAGTTTCGGAGAAATAATGAGTGAATTGATGGATAGATTGTCCTCTCTACAAGGAAAATTATTGACACTTCAGGAGCATCTTTGACTTACCTGAAAAGAAATCCGAACTTGTCAAATTAGAGAATCAAATTGAATCCACTGACTTTTGGACTGATCATGAAAACGCCCAGTCCGTCATGAAACGTATCTCCACGTTAAAAAACCTTTTAAATGAGTGGCACCAATTAGAAAAGAAAATCAGCGACACAAAGGAACTGGCTGAACTCGATGAAGAGTCTTTCCATGGCGAGTTATTATCAACCCTGGTCGATCTGGAGAAAGTCATAGAGCAGAAAGAACTCGAAGTTCTCCTTTCAGGACCCTATGACCGGGGAAATGCCATTCTGGCAATCCATGCCGGTGCCGGGGGTACAGACTCCCAGGATTGGGCTGCCATGCTTGAAAGAATGTATTTGCGCTGGGCTGAGCTGCGTGGGTACGAGACAGAAGTTCTGGATCGGACAGTTGGAGAAGAAGCCGGCATAAAAAGTGTGACCATTTCCTTCTCAGGTTCAATGGCTTATGGCTATTTGCATTCTGAGAAAGGTGTTCATCGCCTGGTAAGGTTGTCCCCTTTTGACGCAGCGCATCGCCGCCATACCTCTTTTGCCCTGGTGGAAGTACTTCCGGAAATTGAGGACACTGGTGGGGTTTTAATCCCTCCCGAAGACATTAAGATTGAAGTCTATAAATCCTCGGGTGCAGGTGGTCAGAATGTTCAAAAGAATATGACTGCGGTCAGGATCATTCATCTTCCGACAGGACTGGTCGTTACCTGTCAGAATGAGCGCTCACAAACCCAGAACAGGGAAAATGCCATGAAAGTTTTACGGGCAAGGCTGTTGGAGATCAAACAGACTGAACAAGCTGAAACCTTAGCAGAGCTGCGCGGCGAATATACCAAGGCGGAATGGGGCAGCCAGATCAGGTCCTATGTTTTGCATCCCTACCAGATGGTTAAAGATCACAGGACAGATTTTGAAACAAGCAATACACAATCTGTCCTGGATGGAGAAATTGATCCGTTTATTGACGCTTATTTAAAGACCGTGAAATAACTGGTTAATCCAGTTTGTCTGCCAGCCTCAATAAGTCCATGTTAAGTTGCTTTTTATTCGCCACAACTACTTCTAACGGGGTTGTCACAATTTCATCGGATTTAATCCCGACTAAAACGCCATATTCGCCACGATCAATGGCTTCGATGGCACCCTCTCCTAAACGACTGGCAAGGATGCGATCAAATGCACTTGGTTCACCACCGCGTTGTACATGTCCTAAAATCGTTGATCGTATACTGAAACCCAATCGCTCACGATTCTCTTTAAAATATTGGGTAAGAGCAGCAGCATTATACTTTGCACCCTCAGCCACAACCACAATGGCGTGTTCTTTTCCTTTTTCATAAGCCTCGTGAAGCAATTCAGCCAAGGCTTCAAGGTCAGTTTCAACTTCTGGCAATATAATAGCTTCTGCGCCGCCGGCAATGCCAGACATCAGCGCCAGATACCCGCAGTTCCTACCCATCACCTCGAGCAGGAAAGCGCGTTGATGCGATGAAGCGGTCACTTTCAATCTATCCAAAGCCTCCAGGGCAATATTTAAAGCAGTATCAACACCAATCGTCGTTGTCGATCCATAAAGGTCGTTATCGATGGTTGAGGCAATCCCAATAACATTGAAACCCATCTTGTGGAGTTCATAATTCCCTGTCTGAGAACCATTACCGCCGATGACAATTAAAGCATCAATACCCACTCTGTTTAGATTGCGAATGGCAAGTAATCGACCTTCAACAGTTAAGAATTCGTCGCAACGGGCACTGCCTAAAACTGTTCCACCCCTTTGCAAAATACCCCCAACGTCACGAGTACCCATCTGGGAGATGGTACCGGCTATCAATCCCTTGTAACCATCCTTAACGCCATACATTTCCCAGCCTTTTGCTATGCCGCAACGAATGCAGGCACGTATGGCAGCATTCATGCCGGGGGCATCTCCACCGCTAGTTAATACCGCAACTCTTTTCATGATTGCTTCTCCTTTTAATGCAAATAATTGTTCCGGAGTTCTTGTCAATGATTATAATCCACACAAATTGATAATATCCATGCTAAACTAAGTTTGCTAAACTAAGTTAAACTGAATAATTGATGAGGAAATTATGAAAAGTGACATAAATGTAGCAATAATTGAAGATGATCTTTACTCTTTGAATTGGATGTCTCTTTTGCTTGTGCGGGATTGGCGCACAAGGGTGATCGCCGAAGTATCAAATCAAAAACAATTGAATGAATTTATTAAAGATGACAGGATTCATCTCGATATTGTATTAATGGATGTCAACATCTTCGGGAACACTTTCAATTTTGAAGAAACCTGTGCGGAATTTAATGATATGCAAAGGGATTTCAAAGTTTTATGCATCGGCTGCCAGGCTGACAAAAAAGCTTTCAGATATTTGGATCAAGAAAAATTCAGTGGTTTTATTTTGAAACAAGAGATTGGATATTCTCTTGGATGGGCTATATCTTTTGCTGCTGAAGGTGCATTTCTGTTAACACCCAGCACATTGGCGCTGGCACATGGATTGGGTTTTTCCGTTCCTGCCGATAAGCTTGTCCTTTCAGGTCGGTCTCAGTTTCCAGGAATTACCGACCGTGAATCTGAAGTGGCACGCCTGGCAATTATTTTTAGCCTTGGAAGGCGTGATTTGGCGGACGAATTGAAGATCAGCGATCAGTGGGGTTACGGATTGGTCAGTGAACTTTATACCAAATTGGGTCTGGGAGATCTGTTTACAGGCAAAATGGATCTTCAGACATATTTTGGTGATAATGCGATCATCCAGAGCCATATCGACGAGATCATATCTCAACTGGGTCCATCAAAAAAAGCCAGGGATTTGGAAACTTTGGCTTTCCACCTGCTAACCATGCCCGATTTTGAAGATTAATAGATGGGGAGCCCGCTTATTCAAGGGTTTCCAGCAGCACCCTTGCAGGCGCACCATCCCTGCCCTTGATATTTAATGGGAGGCAAATCAACCTGTATTCTCCCGGCTCCACCATGGTTAGGTCAAGACCCTCAATAACGATGACTTCCGCACTCAATAGGATTGAATGAGGGGTTTGCGTATCGTCAAAGGATGCAATCGACAAATAATCAATCCCTGCCACCTCAATCCCATAGTCAACAAGCCATTGAGCGCCACTTCCATCCAGGGCGACATAATCCTTGGAAAACTGAATTGCTCGCTTTGACCATACCTTGGAATTGCGAGTCTTAAATAGAATTCTTGAAGTCCGAGGGAGGTTGCATGCAGCAAGAACTTCAGATGTGATCACATCAACATCCTCACTTATTTCGATGATCGAGGCTTCCCCTATGAGTTTCTCCAGATTCAACTGATCAATGGATTTTCCATCTTTCAGGAAATGTACTGGTGCATCTACATGGGTTCCAGAATGCGCACACATATGGATCATGGTGATGTTTGACTCAGATCCTGTGTCCACTTGCCCCAGCCAATCCAACCTCACTTTGGGATCTCCTGGCCAAACAGGCAAATTTTCATCAATCGGTTTTGATATATCTATAAAAGGCATCAAAAACTCCTTTCCCACAAGTGTAGGTCATATAATATCAGCCAAATCCATCACCATTTTGCTTCTGATTATACTAGAGCACTGTTTTTTTTATGAAATTGATAGTCTTGGAGAGTCTTTGACTTTATAATTGACACATCAAAAATGGAGCATTTAAGATGCAAAAAACAACGGTCATTGGGATAGGTCAAATTAAGGTTGGAGAAAATTGGGAAAAATCTCTGCGGGAAATGGCAGGTGATGCAGCCTTATTGGCCATGATGGATGCAGATGTAGCCCTGGTTGATGGGATCTTTATTGGGAACATGATGGCGGGCACTGCGAATAAACAGGTTCACCTTGGTGCCATGATTGCAGATTGGATCAATCTGAATCACAGCGAAAGCCTTAGCATCGAGGCAGCCTGCGGGTCAGGGTCAGCCGCTTTCCGCAACGCAGTAATGGCAGTATCCTCGGGACAACTGGACACGGCATTGGTCATTGGTGTTGAAAAAATGACTGACTCTCCAACATTGGAAATCACCTCCGCTTTGGCAACAGCGGCTGATGCAGATTTGGAAGTCGATATGGGAGTCTCATTTGTAGCACTCAATGCGCTGATGATGAAACGTTACATGCATGAATATCATTGGCAAACATCCGATTTTGCAGCATTTTCAATCAATGCACATGCCAATGCAGTTCATAATCCTTACGCACGATTCAATAAAGCAATTACACTCAAAAATTATGCGGAAGCACCAATGGTTTGTGATCCAATAAATCTGATGGATGCGTCATCCATCGGCGACGGTGCTGCCGCAGTAGTCATCCGCAGAGCCGACCTGATACCGCCTCACCAGGTTAAAATCAATGTTGTTGGATCTTCAGCGGCAACTGAAACGATCTCTCTTCAGAATCGAAAAGATCCACTTTGGCTCACTGCAGCGGAGAAATCGAGCCAACTGGCATACCGACAGGCTGGTATCTCCCCCAAGGATATTGGCGTTTTTGAATATCACGATGCTTTTTCGATCATGGCAGCTCTGTCTCTTGAAGCTAATGGATTTTGCGAGCGCGGTCAGGGACCCCGATTAGCCAACGAGATGGAAATTGGCGTCAATGGAAGGGTCCCTGTTGCGACAAGGGGTGGGCTGAAGGCACGGGGGCATCCCGTTGGCGCAACTGGCGTCTATCAAATCGTCGAGGTTGTTCAACAATTACGTGGTGAAGCCGGTGAAACCCAGGTGCGCAATCCCGAATATGGGATGACACAAAATATTGGTGGTTCGGGATCAAATATCATTACTCATATTTTCAAAAGGGAATGATAAAATAAGAATAATCGCAAAATTCTTTGCTCATCTTCAATTATTTCTGTTCCACACCTCTACTTTTACAGGAGCAAAATCCAATGATGGAATTTCATGTTTCACGAAAAGCACGGGATAAGTACAGTTTTGACCAGAGCCTTTTTTCAATTAACGGAAATGTCATATTTGCCAATTTTCATGCCGCACGTCAATTCGCACAGCAGATCAACGCCAGGCAGGATCTGATTAATTTCCCGGAACGTGCTGTAAAGGCAGGACAGATCAATGCCCTTGGCTTGATTGATGAAATCTTCCATTATATATTTCATTTATATTTGGATGAAAACAAACCAGAACTCATATCAGACTTGTTGGAGACACTTAACCTTAAATTTGGCACAAAAAATGTTGATCAGGTTTTACGATCGTTTGTTGATCAGTTTCCACCTGTTTCGGTTTATCGGAATGAAGTTCCTCTGGAAGCCTTTCTCAATGGATCAACAGAAGATACGCCTAATCTTCATCTGGTTCTTGAAGAAATGCTCATGCTTTGGTTGACCAATGCAAACCCGGCAACAGCGCCTTATTCAGAACTGTTTGATGACAGCCTGTTGGATAAAACCATACGTTACCATGAGTTAATTGCTGAAATTGATCATTTCTTTAAATCCCAAAAACATTTCGGACCTGATGACCAGAATATCATCACCATGCTGCGAACCCCTGCAATTCAGGTGCCCCATTCACTCAGTGGACAGCTTGAATTTATTCGCCAGAAATGGGGGCGATTACTAGGGAGTTATCTTTATAGACTCTTGGGAAGCCTCGATCTGATCAAGGAGGAACAGCGCATGATATTTGCTGGACCCGGTCCTACGGTTGTGCCGGATTTACAGGGCACATTTGCTGCTCTTGAAGAGGAAAGATTCAGCCCCGACAGCGATTGGATGCCCAAAGTAGTCATGTTGGCGAAAAATACCTATGTATGGCTCAACCAGCTTTCTAGACAGTATAACCAGCAAATTACTCGGCTCGATCAAATACCGGATGAGACTTTAGATGAATTAGCCCGCTGGGGGTTCACTGGACTGTGGCTGATAGGTCTTTGGGAACGCAGTCAGTCTTCCAAACGCATCAAACAATTGTGCGGTAACCCCGATGCTGTGGCATCTGCCTATTCTTTATCACGCTATGAAATCGCCTGGGATCTGGGCGGAGAGAGTGGATATCAAAATCTCAAAGAAAGGGCAGCAAAGCGTGGCATCAGGCTGGCCAGTGATATGGTCCCCAATCATATGGGCATTGATTCAAATTGGGTTTATGACCATCCAGACTGGTTTGTCTCCCTTGATTACAGCCCATTTCCAGGCTACTCGTTTAATGGAGTCGATTTGTCTTTAAACCCTGATATCAGTATCAACCTTGAAGATCATTATTACGACCGCTCTGATGCCGCTGTTGTTTTCAAACGCTATGATCATCGCAATGGTGACACAAAATTTATTTTCCATGGGAACGATGGCACCAGTATGCCCTGGAATGACACAGCGCAGCTAAATTATCTCAAAGCGGAAGTCCGCGAAGCAGTTATCCAGACCATCCTTTCTGTAGCCCGAAAATTCCCTATCATCCGCTTTGATGCAGCCATGACTCTCGCAAAAAAACATTATCAACGCCTGTGGTTTCCCCAACCCGGTTCAGGCGGTGATATTCCTTCACGTTCAGATCACAGCCTCACAAAAGAAGCGTTTGATGCAGCCATGCCAGTAGAATTCTGGCGGGAAGTTGTCGATCGGGTTGCTGCAGAGGTGCCAGATACCCTCCTTCTCGCAGAGGCATTTTGGCTGATGGAAGGATATTTTGTACGTACCCTCGGCATGCACCGCGTATATAACAGCGCTTTTATGAATATGCTTCGCAATGAGGAAAATGACAAGTATCGCCAATTGATCAAAAACACGCTCACTTTTGACCCACAAATTTTAAAACGCTATGTCAATTTCATGAATAACCCTGATGAGCGCACAGCGGTCGAACAATTCGGCAAAGGCGATAAATACTTTGGCATTTGCTCGGTCATGTCAACCATGCCTGGTCTACCCATGTTTGGACATGGACAGGTGGAAGGTTACGCTGAAAAATACGGCATGGAATATTATCGCCCCTATTGGGATGAATACCCTGACCAATACCTGGTACACCGTCATGAAAGTGACATTTTTCCAATTCTTCACAAACGGTATCTGTTTGCAGATGTGGAAAACTTTAGGCTTTTTGACTTTTACACAAACAACGGTATGGTGGATGAAAATGTTTATGCGTATTCAAACGGTACCAAGGACCAACGCGCTTTGGTGATTTATCACAATAAATTCGGACACACTGCCGGCTGGATAAAAATATCAGCAGCCTTCCTCAAAAAAGGCAGTGACGCCCTCATGCAGGAAGATCTTTATCATAGTCTCAACCTTAAAGATCACGATAATTCATTTGTAATCTTTACAAATTCCTCAAATGGGTTGGAATACATCAGATCAGGCCAGGATATTAAAGAAAAAGGAATGTACTTTGAACTTGATGCCTATAAATATCATGTCTTCATGAATTTTTATGAAGTGGCTGACGATTCAAGCCAAAAATACACACGCCTCAATAATTATTTGAATGGGCGTGGAGTTCCCAGTATCGAGGAAGCCTTAAAAGAATTAACCTTATCCAAGGTATTAACACCTATTCGTGAGCTTCTCAATGCCAGCCGGTTGAGAGACCTTGCAGCGCAGATAGTTATGGATCCAAAACTGCGCCCGGATAAGGACATCATTGATAGTGCTGTGTTGGCTTATGATCGGATATTGAATGCTGTCGATGCGCAGTTAAATCGCTCAGTCGATCATAAGCAAATTCTTGATGAATTTAATGAAACCCTGATTAGATCGCTTTCATTAAATTTTTATAATGCTTTATTTGGGTTGCCAAATGCAAAGAAGTTCCAAAAAACTCTGGATTTCATCAAGAAAGGTAACTTGGAAGATCCGGACGCTATCTATACGCTGCTAATTTGGGATATGATTGGAGCGCTCGATGGCTCAATTTCTGATCCTGATGTAAGCGGGATCAACCGTTCCTTAATCGATGAATGGGGTCTCAGTAAAATAGTTGAAGATAGCCTGGTGAAGCTCGGATTTGACCACTCACATACCTACTTTGCCGATCTTGTTGTCAAAATTTTAACAGCACAACGTCAGTGGTACTTGATAAAAGGAACCGCTTCAACGTCGGATCTTTTAAAGAAGTTGCTCAATGATGAGCAGGTCAGGTCATACTTGCAAATCAATCGCTACAATGATATCTTATGGTTCAACAAGGAACGTTTTGAATCATTGCTCTGGTGGTTGATGACATCTGCTTTGATCACTAGTGGATCCAATCAGGAAAAGACGACCACAGCTCATATCGAAGAGATGATCGTCGCCTTTGAAATCATCAAGAAACTCCAAAAAGCGGCAGACAAGTCGGAGTATCAGGTAGCTAAATTATTGGAGGAATTGTCTTAATCCATTAACTCTTCGATCAGATCATTGGCTCTAATCCAGGTCTGTGAAAAGACAGTAACAGCCCGAAGACCTGACCGCTGGCTTCGCACGGGACGAAATAATTGAAGTGCATTTTCTTCCAGGCTCACACCTGTGGCGATTTTTGTCAACCATACAGCCATGGCTGCGTAGGCGACATTATTCTGAGGTTCAATCCTGTGAAAATCCTCAAAGTACAGCCCGCATGAGGTGAACATGCGTTGTCTCTCGTATTGTGCATCGAGCAATTGGGATATTTTCAGATATTCCTTCTTTGATAATTTTTGGTCAACGAAAGAACTGATCAAAGTTTCATGATCCGTCCTTCCACCCAATACCTGAACATAAGCATCCCGTATTTCCCAACACTTATCCGTATATTGGCTTAAGTAAGCTTCATAAACTTTATCCAGAGATTCCGCCAATTGGTTTAAAGCCAAACGAAAATGAGCTTTCCATGCTGGATTAGGCGTGCATTCACAACCGTCGCCCCACCTGGCGACACCATGGTGGCAACTCCATGAAGTACGATCATGAATTTTAACAGTTTCTGAAGCTGGGTTTTTTCGCATCCAGAGTCCCGGATAAGTTAGATCGATGTTATTGCTATGCGCACCTTGATTAAGAATATAGGTCAGAAATAAATCCCGATAAGGTTGATGATGGCCATAAAGCTCCCCATCAGACGCAACGAGAGTCACATCTGATTTACTTCCATTCTGATTCTGTTTTACCCGTTCAAGAAAATCATCCCCATTAACCGTGGAAGCAGGTTGAAAACTGACAGAAGTACTCAATCCACGGTCATAAAAGAAAACTGTAAACGGTTTTCTACCTCCAGGTAAATCGACCAGGTATGGATGCGCGGTATCAACGACTTCTGCGTCTGCCTGCCAGGGAGCCAGGATGGTAAATTCCAAGCCACAATCTGATAATACGGACAATGTTTCAATATCAACAGCTGCTTCGGGCAACCAGAATCCACTGGGCTGGTGCCCAAAATGGTACACAAAATCCGCCACACCCCAGACGATCTGTGTTACTTTATCTCGATGGCTGGCAAGCGGGAGAATGACGTGGTTGTATCCCTGTGCCATGCCATTCCCAACACCATATTTTGTGAAGTTCTGAGATTCCTGCTGGATAACCCGGTTAGCTGTGTCTGGATCTTTTTTCTCTAACCACCTGAATAAAGTTGGACCAATATTAAAGCTGATTTTCTCAAAATTTCCTGCCAATGCATTGGGTCGGTAACATTCAGCCAGGATTCGAGAATTCCAATTTGGATAGGGTTCTGCGCCTGTTTCGTCAGGGATAATATCAGAAATTGGATCTTCTCTGGGTGGCTGGTAAAAATGACCATGGATACAAAGTGAATGCATACCTTTAATTACCTCAATTTTTTGATTTTAGCGTTCTTGTATTTCAAATAATCAATTCGATGTGAAAAACGGGTTGGACTCAGGTTAAAAATATTTGGTACCGAATTAAGGGAACAAATCCGATTTTCAGCAAGGTAATCCAACCAGAACACCGAGGTTGGAAATTTACTTGAAAAAGTCTCGAGGAGCTCCGTTAGAAAGCTCAAATAAACCGGGTTGATCTCATACAGGATGCGCTTATGTCCAATTTTATTCATGATCATAAGCAATACTTCTTTGATCGAAAGATACTCAGGACCACCAATTTCAAGAATCTGGTTTACGGTTTGAGGAAGGTCCAATGTCCAAATGAGGCATGTCACCAGATCTTCCACTGCGATTGGCTGTATGAGCGTGTTCCCATCTCCCGGAAGAAACATGAGTCCAGGAGCCAATTTTACCAACCTTGCCAAATTATTCGTGAAATGATCTTTTTCGCCAAAAACAATTGCTGATCGGATGATGGTGAAATCCACCCCGGCGCCTTTGATATTATGTTCTGCAATCCCTTTTGCTTTTAACAAAGGGAAAGCTGAGGCCCTATCAGCGCCTATATGACTGAGGAATATGAGCCTTTCAATACTCACCTCTTTCGCCATTTTGGAAATCGTTCTTGAACCTTCGATTTCAACTTGCATCAGATTTGCGCGGGATCCCATTCTCTCAGCCCCAGCCAGATGGTATATGATATTGACGTCTTTTAAAGCTGCCCTGATTCCCCTTTCATCGCTTAAGCTCGCCACTGCCACCTCAACTGGGATACTTTTTGGGATCTTTGGGGAATCTTTAGAAGGGTGAATCAAAAGACGAACGGGATAACCTGAATTGGTTAATTGACGCACCAATATGCTGCCAATAAAGCCTGTGCCACCAGTCACGAGAATCATAGAGATGAAAATTATAGCAGATTAAATGGCTCATCTGAGGTTGGCATATCTCTTGCACTGTATTGGTCACAATAACTATTTAGAACCTGGATGTGCATATGAACAATCGAATTGGATTTCACTATTTTGCAGATGTTGATCATTATCAGGTCAAAGATTTGACCCTTTGGCTGCCCGAATTTCAACAAATGAAGATTGGATGGCTGGTTCTCCAGAGTCCAATGAATTATGCCATTCCTGAGGAATTTATCAAAGGAATAATGAGCAAAGGCATCACCCCAATTATTCATTTCAATTTTCTGATAAATTCCTCTGCCAAACCCGAGGACTTGAGAGTGATCCTCAGCGCATATGCGCGATGGGGAGTGAAGTATGTGGTCTTTTACAACAGCCCCAACCTGAAACGTTATTGGGCTGAAGGTACCTGGTCACAAGCTGATCTTGTCGATCGTTTTCTTGACCGATATATTCCCTTTGCTGATATGGCGCTAAATCTCGGCTTGATCCCGGTCCTTCCTCCACTTCAGCCTGGCGGTGATTATTGGGATACGACCTTCCTCAAGAAACTATTACTGCTTTTACAGCAAAGGAAAGCTGTTTCCCTGATTTCAGGTATTCACATGGCTGTAAGCGCGCAAACCTTCAATAAGCCAATTGATTGGGGTAAAGGCGGGTCTGCAATATGGCATGCCTCCACTCCATATAAAAGCGAGGCTTCGGAAGATACCCAGGACCATGTGGGAATGCAAACATGGGAATGGTACACGGAAATTGTCCAATCAATCACTAAAACTACTCCAAAGATTATTTTGTTCTGGTTTGGTGCATCAAATGTTTTGGAAGGCGGTCAATTAGACTCAAGTTTATCTTTGGAGCGTTTGATCGATATGGCTCAAATGGATCCATCCGAAAAAGACTCCGAAATGCGCGGTCTAATATTTGGAGAGAATGTGATTGCATGTAATCTTTGGCTCCTCAGTTCCTCAGATCAGGATGTTGATGAGAAATCCATCAGCTTCTTAAGAAAATTGAAACCTGATTTGCAGGCAATTGGTAAAGTTAAAACCCACCAGACAAAATATTTTTACAATCAGAATCATGATGACCTTCCGGTCGCCAGGAAGGTCGCAGATTGGGTCTATCCTATTGATCACTATTTATTATTACCTTCTTATGATTGGGGAATTCCAGAGCATGTATTGGAAAGGGTCAGACCAATCATTCGAGAATCCAGACCGACAGTTGGTTTTTCAATTTCCGAAGCCAGTTTGGCAAGAAAAGTAACCATTTGGAATGAAAACCAGGCCTTCACAGAAGGTGACATAAATACTCTTAAAAGGTCAGGCTGTGAAGTGGAAGAAATATTGGTAAATGGCATCAATATTGCAGTGGGTTAATTATTAGATTTGACAGGAGAAATGAAATGAACACTTATGCATCAACCCTCATGAATTCAACGCCAATCTGGACAAAAATGCCCAAGATTGTCGTTTTAGGTCTCGGGGGAGGTGGTTCAAATGCAATTAATCGGATGATAGAAAATGGCATGCAGGGTGTAACCTTTGTTGCAGCGAATACAGATGCCCAGGCTCTGTCAAAAAACCTGGCTCCAAATAAAATCCAATTAGGTCCTAGAGCCACTCGTGGATTGGGAGCGGGCGGTTTACCGACGGTAGGAGAAGCTGCCGCTGAGGAAAGCTACCGCGAACTGGCAGCAGTCCTTGATGGTGCTGAAATGGTATTCTTGACTGCTGGAATGGGCGGTGGTACTGGTACCGGATCCATTCCAATTGCCGCGAAAGTTGCTAAATCCATTGGAGCTGTCACCATTGCGGTTGTCACGAAACCTTTCTCATTTGAATTGGGTCGAAGACAATCGAATGCAGAAATTGGATTGCAGAAATTGAGAGAGTATGTTGATACCTTGATCGTGATTCCCAATGATCGTTTAATCGAAGTCGCGCCTAAGGATCTTCCCCTTGAGATGGCATTTACCCTGGCTGATGACGTCCTCCGTCAGGGAGTTCAGGGGATTGCTGAACTTGTCACCGAGACAGGTTTAATCAATGTTGACTTTGCTCATATCAAACACATCATGAAACGTGGCGGTGGGGCTCTCATGTCCATAGGCACAGGAGAAGGACCTCATAAAGCCCAGCAGGCAATTGAAAGTGCTTTACACCACCCCCTCCTGGAGGATATTGATCTTACATTGGCATCCGGTATGATCGCCAATTTCACGGGCGGTTCTGATCTCACTTTCCACGAAGTCACCCATGCACTGGATGAACTTCAGGAGCAGTCCGGTCATCGTGCAGAGATCATTCCAGGTGTCATCAATGATCCGCGCATGGAAAATAGGGTGCAATTGATTCTAATTGTCACTGGGGTTGGCGGAATTCGTTTGCAGGAAGCCTTTGAAACCCAGGAGCAGGAATACCCCGAAAAAGTGATGCCAAAACCATTACAGCCAAACTTGGTAAACAAACCGAAATTATCAAAATCGACTGAACTGGTTGATCCTGAGCCTGAAAACAGCCTTGATCAGTATCTCCCCAGCGTTGATTTCGCATCAAATTTGGATGTACCCGCATTCTTGCGAAAACGGATGCAGCAGGCAAGGTAAGGAGGAAGTCATCATGAAACACGAAGCTCTTGAAAAAGTGTGTGGGAAAGTCTACCGAAGTCACCCTGAGGTAGCTGGCGTGAACCCTAAAGTCACACAACAAAGCGAAGGCAGATTTTTGTTACTCTTCAAATCTAAAGCCACAACGATGGGCGCTAAACAGATCAACCATACTATTCGTGTTGTCAGTAATGACCAGGGTGAAATCATAAAAATATCATCGTCACGAGGGTGATGAAAGAAAGGATCCAATGAGCAATTTAATGTCCTCAGCTGAAATAGTATTATGGGATATGATCGTTCCGATCAATAAAAAGTCAAAAATTCAAGAGAATTTAAAAAGTAAAGAAATACAAACAAAGTCAGAAATCGCATCTGCCCAGGATCAAAAAGTCAAAAAAGAGCATCATTCAGAAATTTCTTTAAAAGGCGCAAATGAATCGAAACCTCAGGTAAAAGAATCAGCTATCACCAAATCGAAAATTGCTAAATCTGAGGAAAAGCCAGCAAGTAAAAGTAAGACTTACAAGCCACAAGTTTTCATGATTCTGAGTTCATCAACCCTTGGGTTTATGATCGGGGTAATGGTATCCCTTTTTCTTTAACTCACTTGAATTTCATTGAATCGACGATCGGTAAAATCACATTATCGATCGTCATTTCATTCACTTCAACATCTTCAACCAATCGCCAAAGTTCCTGATGAGCGACATAATCGCCAGGTAAAACATGTTTTAATGGAGAAAGCGTTTCCAACTCCAAAATTTGATCATCGAAAAACACTTCCAGATTGCTTCCCATATCAGGATAATTAACATCCCCCATATATCGGATTTTCTTAATGAACAAATTACCATGATTGGCATATGCCAACCACCCATCAGGGGCAAGAAAACCTAGTTTTTGCGGTCTTTTTTGTTTTTCATCCTGTTTTGCCAGGATATATCTTTCACCAAAAATCCAGCGAGCATCTTTGAGATTTGTGTATTTCCATAATATCAATCTGCTTGCCGGCGTAAGATTTAGTGGATGAGGACCACGCTCTGGCAGAGGAACAATCGCAGTGCCCCCTGGCGCCATCACCGTTAATGCCCATGCAGACATGTCAACAGGCTTATCCCCCTTGTTTACTATTTTGTGATCGACAACGACAGCATCACCTACTATGCGCACTATCATGGTCTTTTGGATTAACATCGACGCCTCAACGTTAGCTGTAAAACATAAACCATCTTCGACTTCTTCCACCCTGACGCGTCCATTATCCGGATAATAGGTCATAACCTTGTCTTCAGGCGCTGCCCATAGGCGGTGACCGCCATAGGATAACCATTCACTTCCACCCTGCTGACCCAACTGTTCAGAGAATTCTTTAAATTCATTCTCCCAGTTTATGAAGCCAAAACGAATGATCCTTGGTCCAATGTCTGATGTCACGACAAGGTCAAATATTCCATTTGATAAGCGGTAACAATTTCCCCATCCTGCAAAAGTTGCTTTTTCCATCTACGACTCCTTGTCAAATCATTTTGGACCAAGAGTGATCATTATTAAGAGAAAATCACGCTGTGTATTATAATTCAGGCCAGTATTTTTATGGTGTTGACATTATTAATTGACATTATTAATTCTAAAAGGATTTACTTCTGATGGCTAAAAAAGAAAAACGCTTGATCACGGCACAGGATATCTATAAATTTCACAATATCTTATCCCAGAAAATATCCCCGGATGGCACGAAGGTGGTTTACTCAGTTCAATATGTTGATCCTGGCACAGAAAAGAAACACGCAAATTTGTGGTTGGCATCGACCAATTCAGACAAACCAATCCAGATCAGTTTTGGAAAGCAAACAGATATGCAACCCATTTGGTCACCGGATGGCATGCAGATAGTCTTTTTGTCAAACCGTGAAGATGAAAAACAGTCGCAAATATACCTTCTACCAGTTTCGGGTGGAGAAGCTCGTCCGCTTTCCAATTTGAAAGGGGAATTCGCGTCGCTCAGCTTTTCACCAGAAGGGAAAAGTATTCTCTTTCAGTTCCGAAAAAAGGACGAAGAAGATACCGCCAGAGAAAGCAGCCCCAAAAAGAAGGAGTTGGGCATTATCAGCCGAAGAATTAATAGACCCTTCTTCAAACTCGATGGTTATGGTTATCTCCCCAAAGAGCGTTGGCATATATGCATGATCAATGTCACCACAGGAAAAGTATCCCAACTGACATCATCTGATGTCTTTGATGAATTAAACCCTGCCTGGTCACCCAGCGGAAAACAGATTGTTTATCAATCCAATGTGGCTGAAATGCCAGATCTCGACCCCGATGCAGACGATCTCTTCATCCTGGATTTGAAAAAGAAAAGTGTTGAGAAGATTATTACTCCCTTTGGTCCAAAATCATTGCCCTCATTTTCTCCCGATGGCAAATGGATTGCTTACTTTGGTTATGAAGGCAAAGATGTGGGCTATAAAAATTCTTTAGTCTGGCTTGTTCCGTCTGATTCCTCCATCCGTGCAATCCCATTGACCGAAAAATTGGATATTCATGCCGGTGGAACTACGATCACAGATTTTGGTTCTCCTACTGAAATGGGTCCAACATGGTCTGCAGATGGCTCCAAAATTTTCTTTCAAGCAATCGAGCATGGCAGCACTCACCTTTGTTCGATCGATGTTAAAGGTGAGCATTTTGAAAGGATAATTGATAAACTTGGCGTGGTCGGCAGTTATTCATTCAATAAGAACGGGTCTCATCTCTCATATCATTTTGCTTGCATGGACGACCCTGGTCAGATTGACTTCCTTGACCTTGCTACAGGAAAAGAGAGACGGCTTACCAACCTCAATCAAGACTGGCTTAAAAATATAGAGCTGGGTGATATTCAGGAAGTATGGTTTAAGGGTGCTGATGGCAATGATCTGCAGGGTTGGATCTTGAAACCACCACATTTTGATCCATCAAAGAAATATCCTTCCATCCTGGAGATCCATGGCGGCCCGCAGGTTCAATATGGACATATTTTCATGCATGAGTTTTATTTCCTCGCTGCACATGGTTATGTAGTTTATTTCACGAATCCTCGCGGGGGACGGGGATATGGTGAAGATCATACCAGGGCAATTCACGGCGGAAAATGGGGCACCGTGGACTATTTGGATCTCATGAGTTGGACAGATTTTATTGAGAAGCAATCATTTATTAATCCATCTCGCATGGGTGTCACCGGCGGAAGCTATGGCGGTTATATGACAGCTTGGATCATCGGGCACACCAACCGTTTCAAGGCTGCAATTGCGCAGCGAGTGGTCAGCAATTTACTCAGCATGTGGGGCTCAAGCGACTTTAACTGGTCATTCCAATCCACTTTTGACAATCAGCCTCCTTATGAAAGTATTGATTCTCTCTGGGAATGCTCCCCCATGAAACATTTGGGCAATGCTAAAACGCCAACACTAGTGATCCATAGCCAGGCAGATCTGCGCTGCGCAATTGAACAGGGCGAACAGTTATTTATCGGTTTAAGACATTTGGGTGTGGATACTGAATTCCTCGTGTTTCCCGATTCTCCACACGGATTGTCCCGCGTTGGTCGGACAGACAGGCGCATTGCCCGATTAAATGGCATTCTGGACTGGTTTGAACGATATCTTAAATGATATCCACCCTTGAGATTTGTGTGTTGAGATTTGTGTGTGATCACTTATGGAATAATAGGGTATACTTTTTCTTTGAGTATTAATCAATAAATTTTGGAGGAAAATATGGATTCTATCTTAAATGGTCTTCTCAAACCTAAAAGTGTCGCAATTATTGGCGCTTCAGCAACGCCCGGAAAAATCGGCAATACCGTTATTAAGAATTTAATAGATAGCAAATATGAAGGGGATGTGTATCCTGTAAATCCTACAACGGATGAGATCCTTGGGTTTAAATGTTACCCATCAGTTATCGATATTCCGGGTCCCGTTGAGGCAGCTGTGATTACAATTCCAGCAAAAATTGTCCTGGGTGCAACTGAAGAATGTGGCAAAAAAGGGGTTAAGGGGTTAATCATCATCACATCCGGTTTCAGCGAAGTGGGCAATCATGAACTGGAAGAGGAGATCGTAAAGACATCTCAAAAATATGGGATGCGTGTTTTGGGTCCAAATATCGTTGGTACGCTTTCCAACAGCGACAAAATGAATGCTTCATTCGCTCCTTTCCTGCCATTGCCTGGCAAAGCATCACTTGTATCTCAAAGTGGCGCTTTATTAATTGCAATTGACGCTGCCACCTACACACGCCGGGTTGGCTTCGATAAAATGATTTCAATTGGCAACATATCAGATGTCAACTTCTCAGATTTGATCTCATACCTCAGTGAAGATGAAGCCACCTCCTGTATTTCACTCTACATTGAGGGCTTACGGGACGGTGCCCGTTTTATTAAAGAAGCCCGCAAATGTAAAAAACCGATCGTTGTGCTTAAATCTGGAGTGTCTGCTCATGGTGCAGCAGCTGCTGCGTCTCATACGGGTTCACTGGCTGGGGCGGCAAAAGTTTATGGAGCTGCATTTCAGCAGGCTGGTGTGAGTCAAGCCAGTGACCTGGACGACTTGTTTGACCGCACCCTGGTTCTATCCCTGCAACCCCCAATGAAGGGTGACAATTTGTTGGTTTTAACCAATGGTGGTGGGGTTGGTGTTTTGGCAACTGATTCTGCAGAGAAGGTTGGTCTTCCAATGAAGTTTGCTCCTGAAGATGTTCAGGCAGAATTGAAGAAACACATGCCCGAATTTGGTTCAGCCAAAAATCCGGTGGATATGACGGGTATGGCTGGCAAGGAATGGTACTATGAAACGACCAAATTCTCATTTGCACATCCGTGGGTTGATGGTCTCGTGGTACTTTATTGTGAGACAGCTATGACCAATCCCATTGAAATAGCCCAAGGTATTTACGATGCCATCAATGAGACAGGCATCAAAGATAAGCCTGTGACGATCTCATTTGTCGGTGGGGAAAGGTCTGATAAAGCCGCGGAATGGCTGGTTGAAAACGGCATTCCGGCTTATGGAGCACCTGATCTTGCTGTCAACGCTATGGGTGCACTCCGTGAATACGCCAGAATGAATGAAATTAACGACATTAAACCCTACATACCAAAAAAGATGAACCCTGAGAAAGCACGCCAGATTATCACCGCTGCTCGTAAATCTGGTCGAACCGCTTTGACAGAAGTGGAAGCGAAAAAGGTTTTTGAGGCTTATGGGTTACCGATCACACCAACTGAACTATCTAGAAGCGAAGATGAAGCCGTCACATTGGCAAATCATATTGGCTATCCCCTAGTAATGAAAATCGTTTCTCCTGATATATTGCATAAATCAGATGCAGGTGGCGTCAAAGTCAATATTAAGAATGAGACCATGGTGCGTGAGGCATATAATGTGATCATGCAGAACGCAAAAGCATATAAGGCCGATGCGGTTATTGATGGAATTGCCATTCAAGAGATGGCTCCTTGGGCTACAGAGGTCATTGTTGGCTCTGTCAAAGATTCTACTTTTGGTCCAACCATCATGTTCGGTCTGGGTGGCATCTTCGTGGAAGTCCTTAAAGATGTCACTTTCCGAGTCGCACCAATTTCCCTTGCTGAGGCAAGCGAGATGCAGGAAGAAATCCGTTCTGCAGCCATTTTGAATGGCGTTCGCGGTGAAGCGCCTCGAGACAAAGCGGCTTTGGCGGAAGTGCTTGCCACTTATGCATATATGACCAATGATCTAAAGGATGAAATCTCGGAATCCGATGCAAACCCTGTCATTGTTTATGAAGAAGGAAACGGTGTTAAGGTCGTTGACGCCCGCATTATCTTGACAAAGAAGTAATGTCCAATCAGTGTAAAATAAAGCCACTGTCACAAACAAGCAGTGGCTTTTTAATTATAATTATTCTGTCTAATCTAAAATTATCTTGTCAACTTTATGGATGAATGGAATCGTGAGGAAATAAAATGGCGCAAATTAAGAAAGGTTACCTCATTGATATGGATGGCGTGCTGATGCATGGTGCGCGAATGATCCAGGGCGCAGATATTTTCATCAGGCAACTGCAGGAAGAAGAACGAAAATTCTTGATCCTCACAAACAATCCCATGTATACCACCCGTGACCTTGCCCACAGACTTCAGATCATCGGTTTGGATATTCCGCAGGAGCAGATTTTCACATCCGCTTTGGCAACGGCGATGTTTCTCCAGAAACAAAGACCAAACGGGAAAGCATATGTGATCGGTGAAGCAGGATTGACTGAAGCCATTCACGCTGCTGGTTATATCATGACCGATAATGATCCTGACTATGTCGTATTAGGTGAGACACTTGCTTATAATATCGATCAGATCACAAAAGCCATTCGCTTGATTAATCATGGTTCAAAATTCATTGCCACAAATCCAGATGCTTCAGGATTCACAGAAACAGGTTTGGCACCTGCTTGTGGCGCAATGGCAGCTTTGATAGAAAAGGCGTCAGGGATATCACCTTTTTTTGTCGGCAAACCAAACTCCCTGATGATGCGCACAGCTCTAAACTATCTCGGAACCCACTCAGAAAATACGATCATGGTCGGAGACCGTATGGATACAGACATCGTCAGTGGTATCAACTCTGGCATGGACACAATCCTGGTATTAAGCGGTGTGACAAAAAGGGAAGACTTGGAGAAATTCCCTTATCTTCCAACTTATATTTTCAATTCTGTAGCAGATATTGTTACTTTAAAACTTGATTAATAATGCTTGTTTTGGTAGCATTTTTTTATGAACAAAGTGGATCCATCTAGAAGAGAGTTTCTTAAGCTTGGGGCGGTCGGTCTGGGCGCTTTGGCATTAAGCCCTTATACGAATTTTGCCAGTAGTATTTTGAAACCCAAATATATGCTGGTTGGTAAAAAAGAGGGGGTAAGCATTCATAAACTGGCAACTGATAAGAGCCTTATCATGTATCAACGTGCCTTCAATGACATCATTAATACTTACTATGACGTCATCGGAGAGGATGGGCCTGAATATAATCCTTTATGGTATCGTGTTTGGGGAGGCTATGTCCACAGTGCCAATCTCACTGAGGTGAAATATATTACCAACCCAATCCAATCATCCGTAAAAGAAGGTGGGCAATTGGCAGAGGTAACCATGCCTTTTACCCGTTCCATGTTATTTTCCAGGTACGAAGGTTGGCAGGAAATGTACCGTTTCTACTATGGCTCAGTTCACTGGATTATTGACATTATCGAGGGACCAGACAAAAATCCATGGTATAAAGTCAAAGACGAATTGGGAGGCACTGAATTGGCTGTTCCATGTCAACAGTTAAGATATATACCCAACGAGGAATTAACGCCAATTTCAGCGGATGTATCTGCAAGCTCGAAACGTATTGAGATATCTCTGTATTTTCAAACCCTTAAGGCATTTGAAGGCGACAATTTGGTGTTGGACACCAAGATTTCTTCAGGGATCCCCAATAAGATTACACAAACCCCGCTCGGTAAATATTATGTTCAGACAAAAATGCCATCAAAGCATATGGGTGATGGAAAACTTACCAGCGATATCTATGCATACGAACTCTTGGGTGTACCATGGGATTGTTTCTTCCAGATGGAAGATGGGATCGCCACCCATGGGACATATTGGCATAATAATTTCGGCAGCCCAATGAGCCGGGGATGCGTTAATATGCGCATACATGAAGCCAAATGGTTGTATCGCTGGACAACACCTGTCGCTTCACCAGATGATTGGGCAAAACATGGATACGGAACACCTGTGATTGTGTCCTAATCACCTTCCCCCACAAAACGCATAAATACCTGGTTTCCCAACAAAATTCCCCTTGTGGTCAGTTTCAATCTTCTACCGGTATCATCATTCACCCATTCCAACAAGCCCACCTTCAAAAGATCGTTTATCTCTGTTCGAAAAACCTCTAAAACCGGCACATTGTGCTTTTCAAAAAATCGCTTCTCAGAGACGCCCTCCTCCGTCAACCGCAATCCCAACATCATTGTCTCCTGCATTGCTGTAAAATGGTTAATTTTCATCCATTTTAAATTTGCGGGAGAAAACGGGAACTCAAATGGAACGACAGGCTGATCCAAAGAATAAATATAATCCAGAATGCCAGGTTTGTTCTCAATGCGATAACCCTCAATGCAGCTATGCGCACCCGCTCCAAATCCCAGATAGGGTTCATTGAGCCAGTACTGCCTATTATGCAATGAATTATATTTACCCAACCTTGACCAGTTGGAGATCTCATACTGTCGGTAATTTGCGTTTGCCAGTTTTTCCATCGCCATCTCGTACATATCAGCAGACAGATCCTCATCCGGAACCGACAACCTGCCTGATAGAATCTCTGCAGCCAGCGGTGTATTTTCCTCCACCGTCAGGCTGTAGAGCGAGAGATGTTCAGGATCGAGTTCAATCGCTTTATCAAGGTTTCTCTCCCATGCTTCAAGATTTTGACCTGGCAGCCCAAATATTAAGTCCAGGTTGATGTTTTCGATCCCAACTTTGCGTGCAGCACTATAAGTGGTATAAACGTCAGTAACTTGATGTATCCTGCCCAATTGGATTAAGTCTGTATTTAAAAAAGATTGTGCGCCAAGACTTAAACGTGTTACCCCCATGTCTTGATAAGATTTAAGCAGATCTAAACCAATTGTCCCTGGATTTACCTCAACCGTTATTTCACAATGATTGCTTATTAAAAAGGTCTTCCGTATGATCTCAAAAATATTACCTAAATTGTCAGCCGACAGCAGCGAAGGTGTACCACCCCCAAAGTAAATTGTCCCGATTTGAAGTTTTTCTCTTTTTGATGAATCAAAGAATTTAATTTCTTGAATTAATGCAGACACATAATCATCCAAATGCTTTTCCATGCCAGCATACGTGATAAAATCACAATAAGTACAGCGTCTCCTGCAAAAAGGAATATGGATATAAAAACTGATCATCAAACCCATTTTACCCAAATATTCAAACCTTGAACCTTAATTCTGTATATCTTGCACAATTAAGGTAGCATGTGTATACTACTAACCCGGAACTAAAAATTATGAATCAAGAAAAATCGACCTCTAAAACAAAATTATGCCCGGTCTGTGGCACCAGGCTGAGCGAGACAGCAAAGCGCTGTCTGGTATGTGGAAGCCAGTTGGAAGCAAATGCTGAAGCAAAATCACAAACAGGGATTAAAGCCCATCGCCTTCCTGAATTGAGACTGAGTCTCCCCCTCGCTTTGGGCTTGATCGCTCTAATAATTGCCCTGGTTGCTGTTGTCGTCTATTTTGCCACTCAAGCAAAAGAACCAGCGCCGGAAGTGGTAGCTCCTGAATTCACAGCCACGCTTACACCTACTGAGACGATGACCCCAACCATTACCAACACACCGACGCCTGAACCAACCTTCACACCCTTGCCCCCCAATGAATATACGGTCGTTGCAGGGGATACATGTATACCTATTGCCGCCCTTTTTGGAGTGTCCATCCAGAGCATCATTCAGGCGAACGACCTTAATGCTGATTGTGATATTTCTCCAGGTACGGTGCTTCTGATACCACAGCCAACCCCAACAGCATCCCCCCAACCCACTGCGACTTTAAATGAGCAGCAGTCAACAGATACAGCCTGCCAGGTATTGGAATATAAAGTGCAGGCCAATGATACGCTTAGCACCATTGCTGATTTGTACAACGTCTCCATGGCGTCAATTCGTGAATATTCAGAGATGATCAATGACACCGTCTATGAAGGTCTCTATATTAAAATCCCACTCTGTGAGCGCAAACCTACCGCTGGTCCCACCCCGACTCCAACGCCACTTCCACCCTATCCTGCACCCAATCTGCTTTTACCTGTTGATGGTGCCCCATTTTCCCTGAGCAATGATGCCATCACGCTGCAGTGGGCTGCTGTGGCTGAATTGAAAGTTAACGAGTATTATGCAATCACAGTTGAGGATCTGACATCTGCAGAAAAGAAGATGATCGTCGAGTATGTCACAGATACGAAATTCATTCTTCCAATCAGTTTCAGACCCGCAGATACCGTCCCTCATATCATGCGTTGGTGGGTTTCGGTCGTCCGACAGACCAACGAAGGCACAGAAACACCTGTTTATGAACAAGCTGGACTATTAAGCGAGAAACGGGTTTTCAGCTGGACAGCAATCAACCTGCAATCCACGCCCGTTCCATAATCAAAAACCAATTGTATATTTTTAAAGGCTGCTCGATTTTTGTCGGGCAGCCTTTATTTTGATTCTCCCAGAGACTCCAGATAATGCAAAGCTTGAATACCTGCTGCAGCACCCATGCCTGCAGAAGTGACCACCTGTCTAAAATAAGGATCTGCGATTTCACCTGCAGCAAATACACCCGGAACACTTGTATGCATCAGATTATCAACTTTTATATATCCTTTTTCATCCATCTCCAATTGTCCTTCAAACAGATTCGAGTTGGGAGAGTGTCCTATGAAAATGAACACACCATCAGTACGAATTAGTTCTTCTTCGCCGGTTTTGACATTTTTGATATGCCCGGATTCAACCGTGTCATTACCCAAAATTTCCATTACAACTGAATTCCAGATGAAATTGATCTTTGGATTGCTTTTTGCGCGCTTCTCAAGAATAGCACCAGCACGTAAAATGTCTCTTCGGTGCACAATGGTCACCGATGAAGCAAACCTGGTTAGAAATATTCCTTCCTCAATGGCACTGTCACCACCTCCAACCACAATAACTTTCTTATTCCTGTAGAACGCCCCGTCGCAGGTGGCACAGTAAGAAACCCCTCTCCCGGTTAGTTCTTTTTCTCCTGGAATATTCAACCTTTTCGGATCAGCCCCAGTTGCAATAATTAACGAATCTGTATCGTACTGGTCAGAATAGGTTTTAATCATGAAAGGTCGGGTCGAAAGGTCAACCTTAATAGCTTGGTCATAGGTTATCGATGCGCCAAAAAGCTCAGCTTGCTGTTGAAAAAGCTGTCCCAGTTTCTCACCACTGACCCCTTCCGGAAATCCAGGATAATTTTCGATTATTGATGTTAATGCTGCCTGACCATATAAGTACGTTCCACTGAGCACCATGGGGTTCAAGGCTGCCCTGCCAACATAGAGCGCTGCTGATAAACCAGCAGGTCCTGATCCTAAAATTATTAATAAATGATGGTTCCTCGTTGTCATGCACTTCTCCAAACTTTCGTCTTTTATTTAATTTGATTCTTGGTACGATTGAATTTCTCTATCCGCAATTTCGAGTGCCTGATCAATTACCTGAAAACCCTGTTCAAGTTCATCATCAGAGATGATCAAAGGTGGAATAATCAGGATGTTATTGTAGTTCGTGTACAAAAATACACCCTTATCCAAAATAAATGCTTTTACTTTTGCCATTGTCTTTGAGAGAGGTTTGCTGAATTCACTTAACGGCTCCCGTGTTTCTCGATTCTTAACCAGTTCTATGGCACCAAATAATCCAATGGACCTGACATCACCGACACATGCATGCTTCTGTTTCACTTGTAACATAAGTTTTGAAAGTGTCTTCCCCCGAAGAGCACTCTTTTCAACAAGCTTATCAGATTGCATCACCTTAACGTTCGCAATGGCAGCCGCAAGTGAGACTGGATGACCATTGTAGGTTAAACCGCCATAATAAACCTGGTCATCAAAATGGGAAGCGATTTCATCTGTCATTGCCACTGCACCCAATGGAGCATATCCTGAAGTCAGTCCCTTTGCCATGGTGATCATATCTGGTCTCACCTGCCAGTGATCAACAGCAAACCATGTTCCCGTTCTCCCAAAACCGGTCATCACCTCATCTGCGATCATCAATATCTTATATTTGTCACAAAGGGCACGAACTCCTTGAAGGTAAGTCGCGGGAGGGATGATTATCCCATTGGTTCCTGTCACAGGTTCGATCAAAATCGCAGCAATCGTATCTGGCCCTTCATAAAGGATGATCTCTTCGAGATGATCCAGGTATGTCCTGGCAAACTCAATTTCATTGACTTCCTCGCGGTTCTTGAAGAATGCTGAACGGTATAAATAAGGATCGATGAAGTGCACCACGCCAAGCATGACGCCAGGTTCCCATGCAAGTCGGCGTCTGTCACCTGTCAAAGCCATCGCACCCATGGTTGCACCGTGATAGGAGCGATAACGTGTCAATATTTTAAATTTGCCTGTATAAGCCCTTGCCAGTTTAATGGCGTTTTCATTGGCATCAGATCCGCCCAATGTATACAAAAAGCGATTGAGTCCCTCTGGCATTACTTCGGATAACAGTTGCCCTAACTGCGCACGCGGCTTGGTTGCCATATGCGGACCGGCAAAAGGCAGTTCACGCGTCTGCGCCACCATGGCTTCGATCACGCGCTCATCCCCATGACCGATATTCACACACATCACCATGGAATTGAAATCCAAATATTTCTTCCCATTGAAATCCCAAAAGTAAACGCCTTGGGCTCGCTCCACAGGGATGACATCAACCTTGTCCTGTGCTGACCAGGTCCAAAAATTGTGCTTCAGGGAAAGCGAAATTACTTCTTCTCGATCCATTTCAGGCTTCACCTCACATTTGAATGTTTTTATTTTAGAATACTATCACAAATTGAATTTTAATCGCATATAATCAATAAAAAAATGAGCCAGAGGTTACACATGAATTCCTGTATTGCATCGCTTAATTATTTTGACTTGAGTTTTGACAATTTCTTGAATGAACTAAAGAATTTTTTGCAAATACCATCAGTTTCCACCAACCCGGATCATGCTGAAGATATTCAAACGGCTGCAACTTTTCTGGTACAGAAACTGCAGTCCTTGGGCTTTCAAAATGTCAAAGCTTACCAAACCGATCGTCATCCCATTGTCTACGGAGAATGGCTCAATGCAGGTCACGCTGCCCCGACCTTATTGATTTATGGTCATTATGATGTTCAACCCCCTGACCCTTTGGATGAATGGCAATCTGGCCCATTCGACCCCGTGGTTAAAGACGATTATTTGATCGCCAGGGGCGCATCGGACATGAAAGGTCAGATCATGGCAGCAATTTTTTCCCTGGAAAGTGTGCTCAAGACATCAGAACTCCCCCTGAACATAAAATTCATTTTGGAAGGTGAAGAAGAAATCGGTTCTCCATCTCTTGACGCTTTTTTGGAGACCCATAAAGAACTGTTAAAGGCTGATTTTGTCTTAAATCTAGATGCAGGCATGATTTCACCAGACAAACCAACCATAGTGGTCGGTTTGCGGGGATTGTCTTTCTTTGAATTGCGCGTTTTTGGACCCAAACATGACCTTCATTCAGGCTTATTTGGCGGAGTAATAGCCAACCCAGTGCACATTATTAGTCAGGTCATATCAGATTTGCATGATGAAAATGGCAAAGTAACACTCCCTAAATTTTATGATCATGTCCGCCCATTGACATCATCTGATCGGGAAAAAATTGCTGCACTTGGCATTCCAGATTCCCGTTATCTTGAGCTTACGGGTGTTCCAAAACTGCATGGCGAAAAAGGCTTTACCCCTCTTGAACGTGTAGGTGCCCGTCCAACCCTGGATGTCAATGGAATTTATGCCGGCTTTATCGGGGAAGGCAGCAAAACCATAATTCCAGCCTATGCAAAAGCCAAAATTTCCTGCCGTCTTGTGCCTGATCAGGATCCTGAAGAAGTCTACGAATCTTTTGCAGCTTTCTGTAAAATGAATATCCCCGACACCGTCACATACGAAATAATTAAAATGTCAGGGGCACCTGCATATCTTGTCGAAAATGCTCCTGGCATGGAAAATCTTGTTCAGGCATTTGAAACGGTCTGGCAAACAAAAATTTCCTATAAAAGAGAAGGCGGAAGTGTTCCTGTTGCCACTTCCATGAAAAACATCCTGGGAATAGATTCCCTTCTGACAGGGTTTGGCTTGCCGGATGATCAGATCCATTCGCCAAATGAGAGGCTTCATCTTCCAACCTGGAAACGAGGTATTCATGCACTTATTGTTTTCCTATTAAGCTTTTCTTGATTAATCGTATATTGGAGGTAAATTAAAAGTGGAAGAAAAACTGCCTGCTTATGGCGGTCAAGCAGTAATTGAAGGTGTGATGATGCGCGGCAAGTCATCCATTGCCATGGCTGTTCGATCTCCAGATGGTGAAATTAAGGTCGTAAATGAAAAGCTCACAGGGATATATAAAACAAATATTTTCAAGATCCCCTTTTTGAGAGGTCTTGTAAGCCTTTGGGACGCATTTGGCATCGGTATAAAGTACCTCACCCTTTCGGCTAATTTTCAAACGGGTGAAGATGAAAAACTTGAAGGTTTACCGTTGTACTTGACGCTGGGAATATCGGTTCTCATCGGAATATCACTTTTCTTTTTGGCACCTTCTGCGTTGGCTGTTTGGATTGAAAAACTAACAGGGATAAGCCCTGGATGGATTAACCTGATCGAGGGTCTTATTCGCCTGACCATTTTGCTGGCTTACCTGGCAATTGTCGGTCGGATGCCCGATATCAGAAGAACCTTTGCCTATCACGGTGCCGAGCATAAAACCATCAATGCCTTTGAAGCAGGCGTTGAGTTAACCCCTGAGACAGTTGCGAATCAATCGCGAGAGCATCCCCGCTGTGGAACTTCGTTTATGCTGACGCTCGTATTTATATCAGTGCTGCTGTTTTCTTTAATTCCACCCCTGGCGCTTCACTGGCGCCTTCTTTCGAGACTTCTCCTCATTCCGTTTGTTGCTGGTATTTCATACGAATACATCCGCTTGCTCGCTCGATACATTGATAACCCCGTTGTACGTTTGATATCCAGGCCTAATCTTGCCCTGCAAAAATTGACCACGCGAGAACCCAGTTTGGATATGTTGGAAGTTTCCATTAAGGCGTTTAAGACCATGTACGAAAATGAGCATCAGCAATAGAAAGATGCTGAATTATTCATGAATATAAAACCTTGGCATTATGGACTGATTGGTTTTTTCGGTGGTCTATTGGTGACCGCTGTGATCTTGATCATTACCCTTCCAGGGCGCGGGGAACCCATAGCATTGCACCCTTCCTCGACCAATTCTTTCCCAACTGATCAATCGTCCAAACTGTCTGAATTGACGATAACAGTCCATATTACTGGAGAAGTAAAAAATCCAGGCATTTACACGCTGCCCATGGGAAGCCGACTTAATGATGCCGTCACAGCAGCCGGGGGATTGACTGACTTGGCTGACCCCAACCTGCTCAACCTGGCAAGCCTTCTTGAAGATGGCTCCAGGAAGTATATACCCCCAATTGGAAACAAAACTACACCTGACAGTATCACCAATGAAGAAAAAGATGGAAATTTGATCAATATTAATTCAGCGAATGTTGATGAGCTGAAGTCCTTGCCAAATATCGGAGAAACAAAAGCCAATGCGATTATTGCCTACCGGCTTGAACATGGTTTGTTTACAAATATTGAGGAACTAATGGACGTACCAGGCATTGGCGAAGCGATTTTTGCTTCCATTAAAGACCTGGTCACACTTGGACCTTGATCCAATGAAATCCATATTTCATAAAAAGATCACCTCTGAAATGCTTTCACCCTATTTTTCTCCAGGGGCTATGACTTATATCATTAATGCCAACTTAAGGCAGGATTCAATTCTTGGGCAATTGTTGCACAATGAATTTCATTTTGATAACAACAAACTACGTGAAGGTTATGCTTATATAAGTCAGCAGCAGTATCTGACTATAGAATTTTTAACAAAAGGAAAACCCAAAAAAGCCTGGCAGGCGCTGGGGCGCCTGATGCATACCGTACAGGATTTTTATGCTCATAGCAACTACATTGCGCTTTGGGTGGATTCCTTGCAGGGAAAAGCTCCAAATATTGACGATCTTACCTTCAATGATGCTGCCATCGTGACACATCCCGTCTTTCATACACATAAAGTTTATTTTCCATTGGATTTTGTCGGGATCATGCCAGGCATGTCAAAAATAGTAAAAAAGTACCTCCCATCTGATTCTCATGCCCACATGAACCTGGATTCACCTGAAAGTGGAGATTTGTTTCCATGGGCATATCAAGCCGCATCGAAGAGAACCTACCATGAATTCATTACATTGTTGGATAGGATTAAGCAAATCGACCACGATTTGGTTAATGCTTTTCTGGATAGAGAATGGCACGATAATTGAAGGGTATAATAAGAATCATGAACATCTATCAAACTCTTCACTCTCATTTGTACAAGGCAATGAAAGAGCAGGACGTGGCTAGAAAGCGCGTCTTACGGTTACTGCTTTCATCACTAAAATTTGCCGAGGTAGCCAAAGGCTCAGAACTGGATGAAACAGAAGTCCTTGGGATTATTCAGAAAGAAATTAAGACCAAGAATGAAACCCTAGCTGATGCACGTAAGGCAAACAGACAAGATCTGATCGAAGAATCTGAAGATGATATCCGTATTTTGGAAGAATACCTCCCTGAACAGATTTCGCCCGAAGAGCTCCACCAGGTGGCAAACCAGGTCATTGAAGGAATGGGCGCCACATCCATTAAGGATATGGGCAATGTAATGAAAATATTGATTGCCCGGCTTGCGGGTAGTGCCACAAACCAGGATGCAAGCAAGGCAGTAAGGGATATCTTGCAAAACAAATAAGTCTAAAATGACAAAGAGAAGTAAGAGCAAGAAAAACAAGGTATCCCAGGCTGGTAGCGCCACCAGAATCCTTATCTTAATCTTTTCAAGTTGCCTGGCATTCCTCGCGCTCGTTATTCCTGAGATCATCAATCAGTCAGCCTTTCAAATGCAGATTGGGGATGTCACATCCCAGGAAATATTGGCACCATATTCACTCACTTTTACAAGTGAGGCACTGACAGAGAAAGCTAAAAAAGAGACTGCAGCAAATGTAGACGCAATCTATCTTCCAGCTGATCCTAGTATTGGGAGACATCAGATTGAAAATCTGAGAGCTGTTTTATATTATATAACCACCATCCGCCAGGATAAATTTTCCACCACTGAACAAAAATTAAGTGATCTGGCAACAATTGAAAATCTTGCACTCACTAATGAGAACGCGCAGCGTATCCTTTCACTGAATGATGACCGATGGGAAGCCATTGAAAATGAATCCACCGCAGTGCTTGAACAAGTCATGCGTGATACCATTCGCTCCACGAACTTGTCTGCTTCTAAAAGTAATGTTCCCTCAATTATTAATTATTCCTTTCCAGAAGAACAGACAAAAATCATTATCGAGTTGGTCTCATCCTTTATCGTGCCCAACAGCCTTTATAGTGAAGAACAAACCCAGGCAGCCCGCGACCAGGCTGTTTCAGCCGTTGAACCTGTTTCCCGTGCATTTGAGGCTGGCGAGACACTGGTAAGACGGGGGCAAATTCTTCGGGCGGAAGATTGGGAGGCTCTCGATCAGTTTGGGCTTATTGAACCTGAAAATCGGTATCAAGAATTTATTGCTTCAGCCATCCTGGTGGCAGTGATCGCTTTGTTTGTAGGGATCTACTTTACACATCGCAAGTTGAGTCATCTAAAAAAATTAAAGTCCGTCCTTCTGATTTCTGGCACCTTTCTTTTATTCTTAATTGTCGCTCGCTTTTTAATTATTGATCGTACTCTCATTCCTTATATTTATCCGATCGCAGCTTTCGGCCTTACATTGGCAATCATATTTAACCTGGAGATTGGAATGATCTTTACAATCGCCCTCGGAATTTTGATGGCTTATAATACCTCCAGGGGATTAGAGCTTACCCTTTTTTACATCATTCCCAGCATTTTTGGCATGTTAACTATTGGGAAAGCAAGGCGCATCACATCCTTTCTTGGATCAGGTATAGCCATAGGACTTGCTGGCGCAGGGATCATTCTTTCATTTCGCTTGGGTGATGCGGTAACTGATTGGATCGGAATAGCTTCTTTGGGTGCAGCTTCGCTGCTCAATGGTCTTTTGTCAGCCAGTTTAACCCTCTTTCTACAATATGTTTTTTCTCAAGTTCTTGATATTACAACACCTCTGCAACTATTGGATTTGGCGCGTACAGATCATCCTCTCCTTCAGAAAATTTTACGGGACGCGCCCGGTTCTTACCAGCATAGTTTACAGGTTTCGAATTTGGCTGAGCAAGCTGCTGAGGCAATTGGTGCAGATATGCTCCTCGTCCGGGTGGGCGCGCTATATCATGATTGTGGAAAATCAGTCAATCCGCAGTTCTTTATTGAAAACCAGATGAGTGACAACATTGATGCGCATGACAATATCGACCCGGCTACCGCTGCCATAACCATCATTCAACACGTCATTGACGGAGAAGCGTTGGGAAAGAAATATCGATTGCCAACTCAAGTCATTGATTCCATCAAAGAACATCATGGAACTTTGCTAACGCAGTACCAGTATTCTCAAGCATTAAAGATTGCCGGTGATCCTTCAGAAGTTGACGAACAATTATTTCGCTATCCAGGCCCCGCACCCCAATCTCGTGAAACTGCCATATTAATGCTGGCAGATGGTGCAGAAGCGCGAGCCAGGGCTGAAAAGCCTAAAGATGAAATTGAGTTATCAAATCTGATAAATAAGGTGATCAATTACTACAAAAATGAGGACCAATTAATAAATACTGATCTGACACTTCGCGATCTTACTACGATTGCAGACTCCTTTTTCAATACACTTCGGAATATTTATCATCCACGCATCCAATATCCAAATGCCCAGCCAGGAAAGAGAACCAACAAAATACCCAAACAACTCGAAGATGAGTAATTAATACGGAAATTGCAGACCCAGCAGGAAAAATTTGATGGTTGACTTTGTTATCAAGAAGAAATTTCAAAGCATGATTGATGTAACTCATTTTAAGCATGTCATCGAACTTGTATTCGCTGAGATGAAAATTCACCCCATACCCGGTATATCCGTTCTGATCACAGACAATAAGGATATTAAATCTTTAAATGATCAATATCTTGGGGTGAACCAACCGACAGATGTACTTTCATTTAACAATGAATATATCGAGCCTGATACAGGTCAAAAGCATCTGGGGGATATTGCCATTTCATATCCCTTCGCTCAAAAGCAGGCAGAAGCAGGGGGTAATCCAGTCACTCAGGAACTTGAATTGCTTTTAGTACATGGCTGTTTACATTTATTGGGTTTTGACCATGATTCTGATGTGTCTCAGCAAAAGATGTGGGAAATTCAAAAATCCATTCTGAAGCAGCTAAATAATCCAATCCAACCTGTCAAAATTAGGTGAGAATATGGGAAACAAACAATCACGAATAATTGGTATTTTTTTGTTATTTACTGCTTGTACAGGCATCATTATATCCTTGGCCTTTACTTTTATAACCATCCAGGTATCCGACCTGATTCAAACAAGCCTTGAAAGCGCAATCTCAACAATTGAAGCTGCCCTCTTGACAACTGAAGAAGGACTTGATGTGATCGATGATACCCTTGTACAGGCGCAAGAGAGTCTGGTTTTGATCGATGAATCGATTAACAATGTTTCGCTTTCATTTGAAAATGTAGCCGCGATCGTTGAAACCACATCGAAAATAACGGGTGATGATTTTTCAAAAATTGTCGGGGATGCTCGAACATCCATAGATTCAGCTGCATCAAGTTCTGTAATGATTGATAATGCGCTTTCCTTTTTGGCTTCAATTCCCCTTCTCAATCTTGATTATCGCCCTGACCCCCCTTTGCATGTTGGTCTCGAAAATTTATCAAGCAATCTTGCTGGTCTTCCAGCCACTTTTGATTCACTCCAAGTGGATCTGTCGCAATCAGCTTCTGTTTTGGGCTCAATTTCCGAGGATCTTCAACTGCTGTCAGATGATCTTATTCTTTTCGATGAGAATTTGTCTCAAGGCAGAGATGTGATCAGTCAATACAAGCTGATGGTTCAGGAGACACAAGACTCACTCAGTGTTGCTCAGCAAAATATCTCTAAATGGCTTACAATCATGAAAGTGGCTTTCTTGTCTTTGTTCATCTGGATGCTGATAACGCAAATCGTATTTGCTTCACTGGGTTATCAACTATCTCGTCAGGATCAAAGAGTAAAAGTTGACCTGATTGGTCAAAATCCAGATGTAAATAATGACGGAACAATGAGTCACAACAACAATAATTGAAGGAGAAACTATGAACAAAGATTTTCTTGACATCACTGACCACTCCAGCGAGGAGCTACAATCCCTTTTGGATGATGCGATTGAGCTCAAACAGGAATGGCAGTCTGGAGGGAATAAACCTATTCTACGAGGCAAGGTCCTTGCAATGATTTTCCAAAAACCAAGCTTGCGCACGCGTGTCAGTTTTGACATGGGCATGCGGCATCTTGGGGGTGACGCCCTTTATCTCTCTCCAGCAGAAATTGGATTGGGGAAAAGGGAATCCATCGCTGACATTGCCAGGGTTTTAAGCGGATATGTTGATGGCATCATGGCAAGGGTTTTTGAACATGAACATATCCTTGAATTGGCTAAATGGTCATCCATCCCAGTGATCAATGGACTGAGTGACTTCAGTCACCCATGTCAGGCACTTGCAGATGCCCTTACGATTTATGAGCATTTCGGACAGATCAAGGGTATCAATGTTTCTTATGTTGGTGATGGGAATAATGTCGCAGTGTCACTGATGCAAATTTGTACGAAATTAGGAGCGAATTTCACCATCGCCAATCCTATTGATTATGCCATGCCGGCTTTTTCAATCGAAAAAGCAAAAGAAATGGCAAAGCTAAGTAGATCAAAGCTCAATTTTTTGACTGATCCCCACGAAGCTGTAAAAAATGCCCACGTCATTTATACAGACACCTGGACAAGCATGGGTCAGGAGGAAGAAAGCGCCAAACGGGAAAAAGTCTTCCCCCCCTACCAGGTCAATCAGACCCTGGTCTCTGAAGCATCAGAAGACGTGATCATAATGCATTGTTTGCCAGCTCACCGCAATCAAGAGATCACCGATGAAGTCGCTGATGGACCTCATTCAAAACTCTTTCCACAAGCACATAATCGACTGCATGCCCAAAAGGCAGTTTTAGCAAAACTATTAAAAGGATAAGAAGAAGACATGAATAGCAGCCACTTTATCGAACTTGAAGATCAATATGGAGCTCATAACTATAAGCCTTTGAATGTTGTTTTAACCAAAGGGGAAGGTGTTTGGGTAGAAGACGTGGATGGCGTTCGCTACCTGGATTGTCTTAGCGCTTATTCAGCCCTCAATCAGGGTCATTGTCACCCCAAAATCCTGGAAGCAATGACTGAACAGGCAAAGAAGATTACCCTGACATCTCGTGCATTTCGTAATGACAAGTTAGGGCCTTTCTACAAAAAGCTTTCGGATATGACAGGGTATGAAATGTCCCTGCCCATGAACAGCGGTGCCGAGGCAGTTGAGACAGCAATAAAAGTTGCCCGCAAATGGGCATATGTTTCAAAAGGTGTATCGCACAATGAGGCAGAAATTATCGTTGCTGCTGGTAATTTCCATGGACGCACTGTAACGATCATTTCATTCTCGACAGAACCTCTTTACAAAGATGATTTTGGTCCCTTTACACCTGGTTTCATCGTTGTGCCTTTTGGGGAAACCAAAGCCATTAAAGATGCCATTACATCCAAGACAGCCGCTGTAATGCTTGAGCCTATTCAAGGTGAAAACGGTGTCATTATTCCTCCAGATGGCTATCTGCGGGAAGTATCTGAAATCTGTAAAGAGAACAATATTCTCTTCATCGCTGATGAGATTCAAACAGGGCTGGGAAGAACCGGCAAACTCTTTGCCAGTCAATCTGATGGCGTCCGTCCCGATATGATCATTATCGGTAAAGCCCTGTCGGGAGGTTTTTATCCCATCTCTGCTGTGCTCGCCGATGCTCCCATCCTTGGATTGATCAAACCTGGTGAACATGGATCAACCTTTGGCGGTAATCCCCTGGCTTGTGCCATCGCTCTGGCTGCTCTTGAAGTGATCGAACAAGAAAAACTGGCAGATCGAGCAGTAGAAATGGGTTCCTATTTCATGGATCATCTCTGTGAAATCCCGAGCCCACATATCAAGGAAGTTCGTGGCAAAGGATTATTGATCGGTGTTGAGCTGAAACCAGAAGCTGGAGGGGCAAGACGGTTCTGTGAAGCCCTTCAAAACGAAAGGATTTTGGCTAAAGAGACCCATGATCATGTCATTCGTTTCGCCCCACCTCTCATCATTGATAAGGAAACCATTGATTGGGCTATGCCAAGAATTCGTAAAGTGTTGTTAATGAATTAATCTCCGGAGCATAGGAATGGCTGATAGATTCGCAAAAATTGTGGGAACGCTGGGTCCAAGTTCTTCTGACGAAGAAACGATTCGTCAACTACTTTTGGCGGGAATGGACGTTGCCAGGTTGAATTTTTCTCATGGAACACACCAGGAGCATAAAGAGCATATTTTAATTTTGCGCAAGCTCTCTGAAGAATTAGGAAAACCAGTAACTATCTTAATGGACTTGCAGGGTCCCAAACTGCGGATCGGTAAATTGGATGTCGACTACCTCTCACTTTCCGCGGGACAGGAAGTTGTATTAAGCTCAGTGGAGGAAGTACCTGATCTCAATCAGGCAGTGACTTACATTCCCTTCGATGTGCCCATGTTACACAAAGCTTTGAGCCCTGGAAATCATATCCTGCTTGACGATGGTCAGCTTGAATTTGAAGTAACCAGGCTTGAAGGCTCAGCCATTTATGCAAAGGTGATTTTAGGCGGTAAATTAAGCTCTCACAAGGGTGTAAATCTGCCTGGTGCCAACCTGAACATACCTGTCCTCACGCCAAAAGATCTGCAAGATCTTGAATTTGGCCTCTCACAAGGGATTGATTACGTGGCTATTTCCTTTGTAAAAGAAGACACGGATATATTAAAAGTCAGGGATGCGATCTCAAAACTTGCGCCAGGTAGATCATATATACCAATCATTGCGAAACTTGAACGACCTGAAGCCATTGGAAACTTGGAAAAGATCATGAAGGTCACGGATGGCGTTATGGTGGCAAGAGGTGATCTTGGTGTTGAAATGCCGCCTGCAACTGTACCCGTCGCCCAAAAAGAGATCATTCGATGTGCCAATCAGCATGCAAAAATTGTCATCACTGCCACACAGATGCTTGACTCCATGATTAACAATCCAAGACCTACCCGCGCAGAAGCTGCGGATGTTGCCAATGCCATTTTTGATGGCACTGATGCTGTCATGCTCTCAGGTGAAACAGCCGCCGGGAAATATCCACTTCAAGCTGTCCAAATGATGGATTCAATCGTCCTTGAGGCAGAAAGTCACCATAAAGAATGGGGACATAAAACTGACTTCATGTTTGAGGATGAAAGTGATGATTCACTTACCATAGCTCGTGCTGCTCATGAAATGGCAAATGATCGCGATGTAGCTGGAATTGTCGTTTTCACACAATCGGGTCGCTCAGCCCAATGGATGTCAAAAACAAAACCAGATGTGCCCATTTATGCCTTCACACCAAGCGAACAGACTTATCATCGCCTGGGTCTTTTATGGGGCGTCACGCCGTTACTGGTACCCCATGCGGACACACTCGAAACAATGATCACGCACGTTGAAGCAGCCATAACAACATCAACCCTCTTAAAACCTGGTCAGCAAGTGGTCGTGATTTCAGGATTCCCGGTGGGAGAATTCAGAAAACCCAATCTTGCACTCCTGTATACCCTTAAGGGCTAAAATACTGATAAAAGAAATCGCCGGTCAGTTTTTTGACCGGTGATTTCTTTTAATACATACTGTCGTTAATCTTTTCAAGTGTCTCTGAATTTGGTCTGATCTGTTCAGGTGTCAGGCGGTTTAATGGCTTCTCCACCAGGTTGTGCAAATCAAACAAAGACGGTTTCTCAGGATTGATGTAAATCAACCCGGTAATCAATAAATGTTTGCTTTCCGCCTCTTCCAAAACTCGAATCGCTTCCCACTTATTCGTTGGATCATACTCTTTTTCTAATTTCTTGAGGACTATGACAGACCCATCATGGAGAGTCACCTCCATCTCAGTGCCCTCTTTAAATTCGCCCACAAGAATTGATTTTCGGCGGGGCACATAAGCAATATCATGAAGCGGCGCTTCATTTTGCCGTCCCCAAACGTACGAATGCAACGTATCCTCATGGTTGTTAAAAGTGACACAGGGACTGATCACATCAATGACAGCAATCCCGTTATGACTGAATGCAGCTTTGATCAATTCACGCAATTGCTTTGCATCCCCTGAAAATGATCTGGCGACAAAACTGGCACCGCTGATCAAGGCTTCCATCGCAATATCAATTGGCAGGAATTTGTTCACGCCTTGGTGTTTTAACTCCAGGCCTTCATCGGCAGTTGCTGAAAATTGACCTTTGGTAAGTCCGTAAACGCCATTATTTTCAACAATGTACACCATGGGCATATTGCGCCTGATCAGGTGTTTGAAGTGACCGAAACCAATGCTGGCAGTATCACCGTCACCCGAGACACCGATTACTTTAATGCTTTGGTCCGCAAAATGGGCTCCCAAAACCATGGATGGCATGCGCCCATGCAGACCATTGAAGCCAAATGACCGATCTAAGAAATAGTTAAGGCTCTTGCTTGAACATCCAATACCACTGAATTTGGCAATCTTCTCCGGAACCAGGCCTAATTCGTAACATGCTATTATGATCTGATTGGAAATTGTATTATGACCGCAGCCAGGACATAGTGTGGAAGGTTTCCCGCGGTATTCTGCTTGTGACAATCCGATTTCATTAACTTCAGTGTGAGTACCAGGTGTCTTATCCATATCTATTTTCTCTCCTGTTCACGGATTTTCATCTCTACCCATTTGGCAGTCAGTGGTAATCCATCGATGCAAGACATTGAGATCAATTTTTCTGATTGGTGAGGAATTTCAAGCCTTAATATCTGGCATAATTGCCCGTCACGGTTCAATTCAAAAACATAGACTCTTTCATGGGCTGAAATAAACGCTTCAACAGTCGCATCACAGGGTAAAGCGCGTACCCGCAGGTAATCCACAGCCAGCCCTTCTTTTTCCAACAGATCTTGTGCCTCGATCAGAGCTGGATCCGTGGAGCCCATTCCGATCATGCCAATTCTTGCTCCATCCGTTATCCGGATCACTGGAGAAGGAAGGTCTTGTGCAACATTGGCAAATTTACGTTTGATCCTGTTAAGTATTTCCTGCCATAAAATCGGGTTTTCACTGTAGTTGCCATACTCATCGTGACCAGTTCCCCGCGTAAAATAACCTGCTTCCTTGTGAAGGTTTCCCATCACCGTTCGATAGGGAATGCCATCCCCGTCAACATCTTTATATCTTCCCCATGTTTCTGTTCTTGTCTCTTTCCATTTTTCCAGATCCGCTTCCCACAAAATCTTTCCACGGGAGATGGGTTGATCAGGATAGGCAAAGCGTTTTGTCATCCATTGATTCATACCGAGATCCAAATCACTCAGCACAAAAACAGGGGTTTGATATTTTTCAGCAATATCGAATGCCTTCCAGCCAAATTCAAAACACTCATTGACGGAGCCAGGGATCATGATGATGTGGTTTGTGTCTCCATGTCCAATGAAATAGGTCATGGTCAGATCACCCTGTGCAGTTCTTGTCGGTAATCCCGTGCTTGGACCTACCCTTTGAACATTCCATACCACCACTGGGGTCTCCGAATAATAAGCCAGACCAAGATACTCAGTCATCAGGCATAAGCCAGGCCCTGACGTGGAAGTCATTGAACGCAGACCTGCCCAACCCGCCCCCACAGCCATACCAATCGCTGCCAATTCATCCTCAGCCTGAACAATCGCATAAGTTTCTTTCCCACTTTCCGCATCTTTTCGTAATTTCGGCGCAAAGCCGATCATCGATTCAACCATACTGGTCGCCGGTGTGATCGGATACCATCCACAAAATTGAACTCCGCCATATATTGATCCCAATGCACCCGCTGTATTACCGTCCGACATAATATAATCGCTCAATGGCTCTCCCGGTTCAATATAATATCGGTCTCTCTTGACCAGGTTCTCTCTAGCCCAGGTCGCCCCCAGTTGAACAACAGCAAAATTGGATTCTGCCACCGCTAATTTATGACTGAATTGTGCATCCAGCGCTTCTTTGATGCTTTCCATCGTGATCCCAAGCATTTGACCAACAATCCCGACATAGAGCATATTTTCCATATAATCTTTGAGATTGCGGGGAACATCTGCCAGTTTTAACAAGGCTTTAATTGGCATCGGGTAAACAATGACGTCATCCCTTTGCACTGGAAGATTGATATGATCTGCCTGGAAAATGACTCCTCCTGGAACGCTATAAGTAAGGTCCTCAGTGAAGGTTTCCCCATTCATGGAAACGATGATGTCATCATGCGCTACTCTTCCCAAGTATCCATCTTTAGATGCGCGGATGGCATACCATGTTGGCAGCCCTTTAATATTCGAGGGGAAAATATTCTTGCCTGAAACAGGTATGCCCATGCGAAATAATGCCCGGTAAAGGGTGTTGTTTGCAGTGGTACTTCCGGATCCATTCACCGTGCAGATGGTCAGGCAAAAATCATTGATGATGCGTTCCTTCGCACTTTCACCTCGAATGATGCTTTCATTAACCATTTTTGTGTCCATTCTCTCCTTCCTGTTTATTCAAAATGCGATGATGATTCTTTTTTATCTCGATTGTGTATTAATCCCATATGGATGAACAATGCCTGGTATCCTCCTGAATAATCACCCGCTGCGATAGCCTCAACCATCTGCTGGTGATAGGTCCATACCTTTTCCAGGTAGATTTTGTCTAAGTAAAGGTCCAAGCCAACAGCTTCATATAACTGCCAATATGCCTCCAGCACACCGATAACAAATGGATTCTCCAATTGTCTGAATATGGTGAGATGCAATTCGCGGTGTTCTTGATGTGGAATTTCAATGGGCTTGCTCTCTAATTTTTTCTTCGCGCTTGACACAAGGTCTCTAAGATAATCAATGTCTTCTTGGTTTAAACAACTGACAGCTGAATACCAATAACTGGTTTCAATGTGGTTGCGGAGATCGGAAAAGGATTCAAACAATGAGCGATCGATCATGACTGCATAAGCAAGACTTTGGGTAATCGCAGGTGAGAACGAATAGGGTAATAGTTTAATACCTGTTCGTGGTTTAACGTCTACCAGACCGAGGCTGCGCGCCACCTGTAATTGTTCACGGATCGAAGAGACACTGATACCCAATTCTTTGCTTAATTCAGATAATGGCGGGAAATTCACTCTGTCTGATTGCTTAAATTCTGCCAAATATATCAGGAACGGAGATAGGATTGATGTAAGGTTTGTATTTGTATTCATCCTAATTTATATTATTAATCCGATAAATGACTTTTTATCAGTATACCACCAGCTTATCTGGAAGTCAACTATTTCAAGTTTTTATTTATAAGGATCTACTCTTAAATATTCTTCTTTTTCTAGTATGGATCAAAACATTGATACAACCAAAGATGCTTTATTGATGCAAAATGAACAATGAATGATGCTTGATGAAGTACAATATGTCACTGACTGCTCAATGATGAAATTCGGGTTATCACCGGAAATATGTTATTAAGGTTTTCTTGAAATAATGCTGACAACACAAAATCCAACAGAGTTTTCAATCTCCACCAGGTATAAAACCAATCGCAAAGGGCCATTTGTCTGGATTTTCTCCCATGCAATTCATCAATGGCCATTTCTTTTAATGGGTGCTATCGGAGCGATTGGAAACGCCAGTCTGGCTTCAGTCCCGGCGATCTACTTCGGAGAAGTCTTTGAAGATTTGAAAGACCTTCAGCCCGACATGCAGCGCATTCTTCAAATCGCTTTGATTATCTTGATCTCACAAGTTCTTAGGGGAATCTTGCAATTTAGTCGCAATTATGGCTTTGAATTAGCAGCTCAGCGCATGGAAAGAGTTGTACGGGAGGAATTGTATATCAGCCTTCTGGGTAAAAGCATGACCTTTCACTCTCTTCAATCTGTAGGAGAGCTGATGGCACGTGCAACCAATGATGTCCGTGAGGTTAATTATATGTTCAGCCCCGGCATTAACATGGTTTTCGGCTCAATAAACTTCCTTTTCATTCCACTCATTGTTGGACCTCAATATCACCCTTCTCTGATTTTGGTGCCCGCTGTTTTCATTATAGTGTATGCAATTTCTATTTGGCATTACTTGAAAATATTAAAACCAATTACTTCTGATGTGCGCAGCACCTTCGGAGAAATGAACAGCCGGCTGGCAGAAGCTGTTGATGGTATCGAAACAGTCAAAGGTGCATCTCAAGAAACTGAAGAAATTGACAGATTCAGCAGGAATGCCATCGCATATCGCGATAAATCAATAAAACAGGGCGATGTTGAAGCCCGCTTTTATCCCCTCCTCCTCCTGGCTATTGCGCTCAGCCTTGGATTGCTACACGCAATGCTCTTATATAATCAAGGCTTGATTTCCCTCGGAAATGTGATTTCATATTTCAGTTCTTTGTCATTATTGGGCTTCCCAACTTTCTCCTCAATTTATTCATATTCTCAAATATCATTGGGCATGGCAAGCGCCCGCCGCATCCTTGATCTCATCAACCGCGAAGATAATCTTGATCAAAATCTGGAAGGCTACCACCAGCCCATGCGAGGTGAGGTTGTTTTTAATGATGTGTCCTTTCGGTATGGTGATTTTGAACCAACCTTAAATAATATTTCTTTCTCAATCAAACCAGGTCAAACTGTTGCAATTGTGGGTCAAACAGGCTCAGGCAAGACCACCCTTGTTAGAATGGTCAACCGCACCTTTGATGTCTCGCAAGGCTCAGTCCAAATCGATGGTATCAATGTCAAAGATTGGTACCTGGATGCCTTGCGTTCTCAAATTTCCATTATTGAACAGGATATCTTCCTGTTTTCCAGGTCAGTCGCTGGAAATATCGCCTTCGGTAATTCCAATGCATCTCAAGAACAGATTGAAAAAGCTGCCAAAGACGCCCAGGCACATGATTTCATTATGGAACTGGAAGATGGTTATCAAACCGTTATTGGAGAGAGAGGTGTGACTCTTTCTGGGGGGCAGCGTCAAAGATTGGCTCTTGCCCGTGCCTTTCTAACCAATCCACGCATATTGATCCTGGATGATTCTACAAGTGCAATCGATAGCGAAACAGAAGACAGAATTCAGAAAGCAATTTTTACTGCTGCCCAGGGAAGAACAACATTTATCATCACACATAGGCTTTCACAAATCCGCTGGGCAGATTTGATCATCGTCATGCGCAAAGGCAGAATATCTGACATAGGCACTCACGAACACCTTATGTCTACCTCTGAAGCATACCGTCAAATTTTCAGTGATTGAAAGGGATTAGATGGGATTCTATTCAGGTTTAGCCGCAGAAAAATACGATCGACAATATTCAAACAGTACATTGATAAAGAAAATCTATCAATATGCAAAACTTTTCAAACCACAATTGATTATCATTACCATTGTAGTGATCCTGCGGGCGTTTACTGAAGCATTGCCTGCCTGGGTCATATCCAATATGTTGGATAGAGTCGAATTGAGCAGCAACAAACTTGCATTCATCTTTATGCTCTCTGGAATCATCTTGATCCTGGAAGTGGGTAGTTACTTTCTCAACCTCATTCGACGAAGAAATCTGGCTCGCGTGATTTCAGAACTGGTCAGGCATCTCTCGACTGATGCATTTGCAGCTTCAACCAAACAAGACCTTTCATTTCATGATCTGTTTTCATCCGGAAAGATCGTCTCAAGAATCTCATCTGATACACGCGAATTCGGAACTTTGATCAATTTGACAACAGATGTACTCTCCCAATTGCTGCAATCGCTGATCATTGCAATCATTCTGCTAACAACAGAATGGCGCATGGCGTTGATCGTGCTTACGTTGATACCGCTGGTGGTGATTTTTATGATCCTTTATCGCAAGGTTGCACGAAAAGTCACCCGTGAAGGCATGCGAGCGATGGCTGAAGTCAACTCCGCCATTAAAGAAACCATCAGTGGCATCACTGTTGCAAAGAACTTCCGCCAGGAAAAAAGCATTTTCGATATTTTCAATAAAGCCAATCAAGTTTCTTATAAAGTCAATATTCGCCGTGGATTGATCCTGTCAATTGTGTTTCCGACCATGCGGACTTTAGGCGGGATTATGTCAGGTATCCTGGTTTATTTCGGCGCATTATCAGTAGTTGAAGGCATCGTCACGGCAGGGGCATGGTACATGTTCCTGCTTAGTCTTGACCGCTTCCTGATGCCAATCTTTAATATTGCCTCCTATTGGACACAGGTGCAGTCAGGGCTTTCAGCCGCCGAAAGAATTTTTGCCTTGATCGATGCAGAACATTCTGTAAAGCAGGTTGGCAATCATATCGCCAGCAATATTCAAGGAAAAATTGACTTTAACCATCTTGTTTTTGGTTACAATGGTTCCGCTTACCTCCTCAATGATTTCAACCTGCATATCCGTCCAGGTGAAAGCATCGCCATTGTTGGTCACACGGGTGCTGGGAAAACCTCCATCTCACGGCTGATTACCCGTTTTTATGAATTTCAAGAAGGGGAATTACTGGTTGATGACAGGGACATCAGGGCTTATGATATCGAATCCTTAAGAAAGAATATGGGGATTGTTTCCCAGGTACCATTTTTGTTCGATGGAAGTGTTGCAGAAAACATACGCTATGCAAATGAAAGTATTTCGTCAGAAGAAATGCTGTCTCTTGCTCGCAGCATCGGTGGCGGAGAATGGTTGGATACACTGCCTGAGGGATTTGATACGCAGGTCGGTGAAAGAGGCTCCCAACTTTCCATGGGACAGCGGCAATTGGTAGCCCTCATGCGCGTTTTGGTCCAAAAACCTGCGATTTTTATTCTGGATGAAGCCACCGCCAGTGTTGACCCTTTCACTGAGAAGCAGATCCAGATAGCCTTGAATTTGATCTTAAAAAAATCAACCAGCATTCTCATCGCTCACAGGCTTTCAACAGTACGCTCTGCAGACCGCATCATTGTTTTAAGATCAGGGAAAATTATCGAAGAAGGAAATCATGAGAACCTCATCGTAAAAGACGGGTATTATGCGGAGCTCTACAACACCTTCTTTCGCCACCAAAGCCTCCAATATATCGAGAATGTCCACAAATTATTGAATATTGAGAGATTACCCGGAGCAAATTTATCAGAACCTTAAATTGCAAAGGGCTAATACGCATGGGGCGCTTTTTCACTGGCTTTTTCACTGGCTTGACTTTTACCACTTTAACTTTTAGAATATTTTAAAATGTCCACTAATAATCGGGTATTGTTCCAACTTTGCAGCTTCAATAAGACAAAATCCCGCTATGGCAGGTAGGCATGTCACGCAAGGAGAAACACGCGTACCCGGTAAGATTTGAAATTATGAAATTTGGCTCAAAGTAAAACTTTTTTGCACTAAAACTAATTATTTGACAGGAGAAAAACATGTTATTCCCAAAAGAATTGCTCTATCACAAGACGGATGAATGGGTCAGGGTGGAAGGTGATACCGCCATTGCCGGGATTTCTGATTATGCCCAGAGCGCACTTTCAGATGTAGTGTATGTTGAATTAGCTGTTGAAGTGGGTGATACTGTTACTCAAGGTGATACCCTTGCAACATTGGAATCAGTCAAAGCAGCTGCAGATGTAAACAACCCTGTGAGTGGCACTGTGATTGAGATCAATGAAACCCTCTCCGATGCGCCCGAAATTCTAAACAGTGATCCTTATGGTGCTGGATGGATTGCAAAGATCAAACTCGCACCAATTTCTGGTATTGATAATTTACTTGATGCAGAATCATACGAAAAGTTTTGCCAGGAGCGCTAAATCAAATGTACACGCCTCATACAAAAACAGAAGTCGAGGCGATGCTAAAGGCAGTAGGCGTCAAGGATATTGAAGACCTTTTTCAAGAAATCCCGGCGAAATATCGTTTTCCCGAACTTGACTTGCCCCCAAGGTCAACCGAGATGGAGACCCTGGCTTATTTAGAGGAGATTGCCTCAGCAAATGCCACAACCAAAGACATGGTCAGTTTTTTAGGCGCAGGCGCTTATGACCATTACATACCTGCCGCGATAGATGCTCTTTTACAACGCAGCGAGTTTTATACAGCTTATACACCTTACCAGCCTGAAATTTCCCAGGGAACACTCCAGGCAACATTCGAATACCAGAGTCTCATCTGTGCTTTGACCGGGATGGATGTCTGTAATGCCTCGCATTATGACGGCGCCACCGCATCTGCTGAAGCTGTCATTCTTGCCTACCATCATTTTCGTGGAAAACGCAAGAAGATCCTCCTTTCTCGATCTGTTAACCCTCAATACCGGCAGGTGATCCACACCTATATGCAGGGTTTTGAGAACCTTGTCATCCTGGATGGCGGTCCGTCTGCTGCCCTTTTTGACGATCCTGACAGCCTGGTCAATCAAATTGATATGGATACCGCGCTTGTCCTGGTACAGTATCCGGATTTCTTTGGCAGGATCATTGACTACAGGAAACTGATCGATACGGCGCATGGAGTCGGTGCCTTGGTTGCGGTCGCCGTTAATCCCACTGCATTGGGATTACTGACACCCCCGGGAGATTTCGGGGCAGATATCGTTGTCGGTGAAGGGCAGCCATTGGGTATTCCCTTATCCTTTGGTGGACCCTACCTTGGATTATTTGCCACTAAAAATGAGCTCGTCAGGAAAATGGCCGGGAGACTGGTTGGTGAAACAACGGATGTTTCTGGTCAGTTGGCATACGTTTTGACACTGACTGCGAGAGAACAACATATTCGACGCGATAAAGCCACTTCCAACATATGTTCCAATCAAGGTTTAATGGCATTGGCGTCAACGATCTATCTGAGTTTATTGGGCAGGCAAGGGTTGAGACAGGTAGCCAATCTCTGCTATCAAAAAGCACATTATGCTGCAGAACAATTGGACAAGCTTGAAGGTTACGAAGTTTTATCCAAAGACACTCTTTTCTTCCATGAATTCTTGGTTCGATGCCCCAAACCCATTTCAATGATCAATGCGCATCTTGAAGAGCACTCAATCCTGGGCGGCTATGATGTAAGTGCAGACTATCCGGAATTGGAAAATTGCATGCTCATCGCAGTCACTGAAAAGATCAGCAAGGACGATATCGATTACCTTTGTGAAGTTTTGCAGGAGGTGGATCATGAGTGAACCGACCATTTTCCAACTTTCATCCAAAGACAGAAGTGGCGCGCGATTCCCCGAAAGTGATGTGCCTGATTATGCTTTACCAGGTTCATTTGTTCGTGAAACATTGCCACTCCCTGAAGTATCCGAAATTGATGTTGTCCGCCATTTCACCCGCCTTTCTCAAAAGAATTACGCTATCGATTTGGGTTTATACCCTCTCGGATCGTGCACGATGAAATACAACCCCAAGATCAATGAGGAGACAGCCCGGCTGCCAGGCTTTACTTTTACACACCCCCTTCAGTCGATCATGACCACTCAGGGAAACCTGTACCTGATGTACAAATTGCAGGAATGGCTTAAAGAGATCAGCGGATTTGCTGCAGTCACCCTGCAGCCCGCCGCAGGAGCTCAGGGCGAATTAGTGGGCGCATTGATCATTCGGGCATACCATAAAGACCGCAGGGATCAAAAAAGGGTCAAAATCCTGATACCTGATTCCGCCCATGGTACCAACCCTGCCACATCTTCAATGGCTGGTTTCGAGGTCATTTCGCTGCCTTCTGACTCACGTGGCAACGTGGACCTTCAGGCATTAAAAGAATTATGCACCGATGAACTTGCCGGTCTGATGCTGACAAACCCCAACACGCTGGGACTGTTCGATGAAAATGTGCTCGAAGTCATTGATTTGGTGCATGCCGCAGGCGGATTGGTTTATGGAGATGGTGCGAATTTGAATGCGCTCCTGGGGATCACCCGCCCTGGAGACCTTGGCTTCGATCTCATGCATTTTAACCTGCATAAAACTTTTTCCACCCCTCACGGCGGTGGTGGACCTGGATCAGGTCCCGTTGCAGTCTGTGAAAAATTGATTAACTTCCTGCCTGAACCACTCGTGACCATCATCGAGGAAGGTGATGAAGAGGATCCGCCACTCTATGGGTTCCTTAAACCAGCAAAATCCATTGGGAGAATGAAATCATTCCATGGTCATTTTGGCGTGCTCATCCGTGCATTTACCTATATCAATATGCATGGTGCTGAGGGTCTGCGCGATATTGCAGAAAAAGCGGTACTGAATGCCAACTATCTGCTTTCCAAGGTAAAGGACAAATATACACTTGCCTATGACCGGAAATGCATGCATGAATTTGTGCTGGAAGGCACCTGGAAAGATGTGCCAGACCTCCATGCACTTGATATTGCCAAACGTTTGATGGATTATGGCTATCATCCACCTACAAACTATTTCCCGCTCATTGTGCATGAAGCATTAATGATCGAGCCCACCGAGACGGAATCCATGCAGGAATTGGATGCCTTTGCCAATGCAATGATAAAAATTGCGGATGAAGCCCGTTCAAATCCTGAACTTTTGCATTCCGCACCTCATAACACGCCTGTGGGTCGCTGTGATGAACTTAAAGCAGCGCGTGATCTGGTGCTTCGCTGCCCGCCCGTTTTGGATAAAGAATAATAAAAAGCATTAATATAGAAAAATAAGCTGCCCCAAATGACGGGGCAGC